>NZ_PJZI01000009.1 GCF_002858805.1 Chimaeribacter arupi | reverse complement strand
TATGTCACTGGTTCGAGTCCAGTCAGAGGAGCCAGATTTAAAGAAGCCCGCGCAGGAGACTGTGCGGGCTTTTTGCTTTTCCCGCGTCCCTTTATTTTTCTTTTCCTGTTTATCGCCAAAAACGCTGTTTATTGGTTATGACACTTTAATAATTCACATTAGCTGAATAAAACTTCCGCCTTTATTTCATGATAATCTGTGACAGCACACAAATTTCCCCTGCCGGCCACGTTTCTTTATCGTTAAATACTTTTTCATACTGGCTTCAGGGAGGGGAAATTTGCCGTTTCCGGCCTAAAAAACCCTCAAAAAACAAGTAAAACAGTTATATAGATTAATAAGAATTATTCCGCTGTTATTCATTGGACGCCGCCCCGCCACTCCATTACAACTACAGAGGGTGATCACCTGATTCATTTATTTTCCTTACCCTATTTATCATGAGGAATGCCTGATGGACAGTTGCAAAGATATTGCTACCCTGCGCACCATTGAACCCACCAAAGACGGCCAGTTTATTATGGTGATCAGCTATTTTTCCGACTGGCTGACAAATGGCGGAAAACCCAGCGGCGGCGGCCCGTTTGTGGCGCTGATGAGTGATAAAACCTCGCCCGATGATAACGGCGAATATATCGTCACCAAAGGCGGCCACCGCTGGCACCGGGTCGCCGAGCAGCTTTTGCCGGTGGATTTTGGCTGCACCCCCGGCGGCACCAAAGACTGCACCCAGCATATGCGCGCCTATCTGAAGGCGTCGGCCAATAAAACGGTGATTTTCCAGAACGGGCCGTGGCGGGTCAGCGGCACGCTGGATTTCACCCTGATCAAACGCGTGATGGCCGATGACTCCGGCCGCTTTAAGATCAACCCAAAAGGCTTTGACGGCGACTACGCCATCATCATGGGCGACCCGACCGACCAACCCAACAGCGGCCGCAGCAGCCGGCTGGTGATTGACGGCGACCTGGTGGTGGACTGCGACAACCGCGATACCGAGCTGAACGGCATTTACATCAAAGGCCAGTGGTTTGTCGGCGGCCATATCCGCGTCAGCAGTTTCAACGGCACCGGCATCAATATGGATTCAGTCTGGGATTCCACCTTCGAGCGGCTCAGCGTGGAACGCTGCGGCAACCTGAAAAAATGGGCGCTGGAGATCGGCTCCTCCGGGGACACCTTCAACGCCACCCATATTGCATCAATCCAGTGTGAACAGGCCTACCACCGCGGTATTTTCATCAACAACAACGTCCGCAATATGTTTGACAACATCCACGCCGAGCGGCTGATTGTGCTCACCGAAGATGACGGCACCACCGGGCTGGCCTCCGGCCTGAAGTACCAGAACCACAACATCATCATCGGCAACAGCACCATTAACCAGGTGTTTATGGATGCGGCGCTGGAGGACTCCGTCACCGGCCAGAAACCGGGCGTGACCACCAAGCTGTCGGTCAACATCGGCACCGACCGGGCAGAGGTCAGGAACTTCAACGCCTCCGGTGCCGTTTGCAGCACCAGCTACGGCACCAAATCGGTGTTCAGCAGTTGCCGCTTCGGCAGCTGGTATATCGCCTCCCCGGCGTCCCACCTCACGCTGGCGGAAGCGGAAGTGGATGACCTGCTGATGGTGGAGCGCGATGTCACGCTGATTAACCCCACCGTGGAAAAGCTCGATTTCCGCTACAACGCGCAGAATGTGAAGATTATCAAAGGCGAACTGAAAGACATCTCCCTGTCGAGCAACATCCTCGGCAACATCACCTTCTACGACACCAAAATCACCGGCAAGGTGAACGGCACCAAAGTGGCGAGCAGCGGCTATATGCCGATAACATTCAACAACTGCATTTTTACCGGGACGTATGCCGGGGCCTACCAGTCCACGGCGATCGTCAACGGCGGCCATATCGCCAATGCCGCGCTGGTTTCCGGGGCGTCGGTACAATTCTACAACGTGACGTTCGACAGCTTCAGCTGTACCGGCAACATCAGCTTTATCAGCCGGGGTTGTCAGGCAAAAAGCGTTTCAGGCTGGAAAAACCCCAACCACACTTTCCCGGTCTACCCGGCCGGGACGATAAACGAGCGCATCGGCAAGCCGGCGTCCGGCAACGGCATCCTGTACGTCAACGCCGACGGCACCCCCACCGGCTGGAAAATGGTCGTCACCCTGCCGTAAGCACCTCCCCTGGGGCAAGGGATGCCCCCACCCACCCGCGATAAAGTGTGAACCTGCTCACCCCCTGCTTGCCTCCGGCTTTACAGCCACCCGCCCCGCAGGCAGTGTAACCGTAAATTGTGAGCGCATAACATTTTACTGCCGGAGCCTGAAATGAGTGCTGATTCTGCTGTTTCCCGCTGTTCCCTGGCCGCGCTGCTGGCCGCCCGCGCCTGGGAGTCCCCTGTTATCACCCACCTGAACCGGCTGCCGGCACACCCGCCGTTTGCCAGCTGGCGTGACCCGCAAACCGCGCGCGATGATGCGCCGTCCCCCAGCCGCCACAGCCTGAACGGCGACTGGGCATTCAGCTATTTCCCACGCCCGGAGGCAGTGCCGGAAACCTGGCTGGAGGCCGACCTGCCGGACGCCGCCACGCTGGCGGTGCCGTCCAACTGGCAACTGGCGGGCTTTGATGCGCCGATCTACACCAACGTGCAGTACCCGATCCCGGTCAACCCGCCGTTTGTCCCGGCGGAGAACCCCACCGGTTGCTATTCGCACCAGCTGCGGGTGCCGGACGGCTGGCTGGCTACCGGGCAGACGCGCATCATTTTCGACGGCGTTAACGCGGCCTTTTACCTCTGGTGCAATGGTGCGTTTGTCGGCTTCTCGCAGGACAGCCGCCTGCCGGCAGAGTTTGATTTGTCACCGTTCCTGCACGAGGGCGAGAACCGGCTGGCAGTGATGGTGCTGCGCTGGTGTGCGGGCAGCTATCTGGAAGATCAGGATATGTGGCGCATGAGCGGCATCTTCCGGGATGTCACGCTGCTGCATAAACCTGAGGTGCACCTCACCGATGTGCGGCTGAGCACGCCGCTGGCCGCCGGGTTCCACCAGGGGGAACTGGTGGCCGAGGTGCACGCCAACCTGACGCCGGCGCAGCAGGCGGACTATCAGGTCGCGGTGTCGCTGTGGGACGGCGACCACCAGGTGGCGATGCTCTGCCGTCCGTTTGGCAGCGATCCCATCGACGAGCGCGGCCACTATCACGACCGCGTGACGCTGCGGCTGCCGGTGCCGCAGCCCCGGCTCTGGAGCGCCGAAACGCCGCACCTTTACCGGGTGGTGGTGTCACTCTGCCCGCGCACCGGTGAGTTGCTGGAAGCGGAAGCCTATGACGTCGGGTTCCGGCAGGTGGCGATTGAAAACGGCCTGCTGACGCTGAACGGCCGGCCGCTGTTGATCCGCGGCACCAACCGTCACGAGCATCACCCCGATCGCGGCCAGGTCGTGGACGAGGCCTCGATGATCCGCGACATCATGCTGATGAAGCAGCACAACTTCAACGCGGTGCGCTGCTCGCACTACCCGAACGTGCCGCGCTGGTACCAGCTGTGTGACCGCTACGGGCTGTATGTGGTGGATGAGGCGAACATCGAAACCCACGGGATGCAGCCGATGAACCGTTTGTCGGACGATCCGCGCTGGTTTGCCGCCTTCAGCGAACGCGTTACGCGGATGGTGCAGCGCGACCGCAACCACGCCTGCATTATTATCTGGTCGCTGGGCAATGAATCCGGCCACGGCAGCACCCATGATGCCCTCTACCGTTGGGTGAAATCCGCTGACCCGACCCGCCCGGTGCAGTATGAGGGCGGCGGGGCAGACAGCGCCGCCACCGACATTATCTGCCCGATGTACGCGCGGGTGGACGAAGACCAGCCCTTCCCGGCGGTGCCGAAATGGTCACTGGCAAAATGGATCGGCCTGCCGGATGAGTCGCGCCCGCTGATCCTGTGCGAATACGCCCACGCGATGGGCAACAGTTTTGGCGGTTTTGCGCGCTACTGGCAGGCGTTCCGCAAGCATCCGCGGTTGCAGGGCGGCTTTGTCTGGGACTGGGCGGATCAATCCCTGACCAGACTTGATGACCAGGGGCGGCCCTGGCAGGCGTACGGCGGGGATTTTGGCGACACGCCGAACGATCGCCAGTTCTGCATGAACGGGCTGGTATTCGCTGACCGCACGCCCCACCCGTCCCTGTTTGAGGCACAGCGCGCGCAGCAGTTCTTCCAGTTCCGCCTGACCGGCACTGACCCGCTGACGCTGGAGGTCACCAGCGAATACCTGTTCCGCCACAGCGATAACGAGCGCCTGCACTGGCGGATAGAACAGGATGGCGAACCGCTGGCGCAGGGTGAGGTCACACTCGACCTGCCGCCGAACGGCGTGCAGCGTATCACGCTGGAGGCGGCGTTGCCGGCTGCGGGGGAGAGCTGGCTGAGCGTGGAGGTGATTCAGCCTGCGGCGACCGCCTGGTCAGAGGCCGGGCACCGCAGCGCCTGGGATCAGTGGCCGCTGCCGCAGTTCCTCGCCGTGCCGCCTGCGCTTCCCACCGGGATCGCCCCGGCGTTGCAGACCACCGACGACGCGTACGACGTCAGCCACGGCGACCAGCGCTGGCAGTTCAGCCGCACGCACGGCACGCTGATGCAGTGGACGCAGCACGGTGAACCGGGGCTGCTCTCCCCGCTGACGGACGAATTTGTGCGTGCGCCGCTGGACAATGACATCGGCGTCAGCGAAGTGACGCGCATCGACCCGAACGCCTGGGCAGAGCGCTGGAAAGCCGCCGGGCTCTATGAGCTGGTGCCGGAATTGCTGGCGTTCAGCGTCGCCGACGTGGCAGAGGGGGTGCAGCTCAACAGCGATCACCTCTATCTGGCGAACGGACGCGGCGTGTTGCGCAGCCGCAAAACCTGGCTGATTGACCGGCAGGGCCGCCTGCATATTGATGTCACGGTCGAGGTGGCGGGCAGTGTACCGCCGCCGCGCATCGGGTTGCGTACCCAGCTGGCAACCGTGGCACAACAGGCGGCCTGGCTGGGCCTCGGCCCGCATGAGAACTACCCGGACAGGAAACTGGCGGCGCAACATGGGCGCTGGCAATTGCCGCTGGCGGCGATGCACACCCCTTATGTCTTCCCGACGGAAAACGGCCTGCGTTGCGACACGCGTGAACTGGCATACGGCGGCTGGCAGATTGAGGGCCGCTTCCATTTCAGCCTGGGCCGCCACAGCCGCGAACAACTGACGGCCACCAGCCACCGCCACCTGCTGCGTGACGAACCGGGCACCTGGCTGCATCTGGACGGCGCGCACATGGGCGTGGGCGGGGATGACTCCTGGAGCCCGAGCGTCCATGCTGATTTCCTGTTGAGTGCGCCGGTTTACCACTACCGGGTCACGCTCGCGCGGCGCTGATCCCCGGCGGCGCGCCCGGTGCGCGCCGCCAAATCGCTAAAAATATCAACGACGTGCACAAAATAACGACAAACGCATCACTTTTTATGACAACCCTTTGACAGCACGGCAGCAGCCCGTTATTATCCGCCCCGTTCACACGATTCCTCTGTAGTTCAGTCGGTAGAACGGCGGACTGTTAATCCGTATGTCACTGGTTCGAGTCCAGTCAGAGGAGCCAGATTTAAAGAAGCCCGCGCAGGAGACTGTGCGGGCTTTTTGCTGTCTGGTTTTCTGTCTGGCTTTTCTGGCGTGATTTTTTTCTGTTGGGAATGCAGGCAGTGAAATAATACAGCGGAAGAATAACCAGAATAAATCACCCTGTTCTTTCCAGGAAAGGATTTACCATGATTAATAGGTTCATTGTTATTTCACACTATGCCTGATTCGCCCGCGGAAAAGATACATTCCCTTCAGGCAGCGTTACCATTTAATATCGCGTGCTTCCTCACGGCCTTCCTCTTTAGCCTCACGTTTATCTTCACGGCATTCATGGTTGCTTTTATCATCGTGGATCACGCACTCGCGTTTCTCTTCCCGCGCGTCCCGGCGGGCGTCCTGCCGCGTATCCCGTGCCTCGCGCCGCTCACGCCCTTGCTCTGTGGCATAGGCTGCCGGTGCCAGTGAACCGGCAACCAGCGCACCCGCCATCATCATACCCAGAAAACGTGTATATTTTTTCATCATAAATACCTGCTCACGACATGATAGGTGTTGTGCCGGCTTTCATCGCCGGCACACTAAAAGGCATACATTCCCTTTGGTAAAACGGCGTTAATAATACGCCCTTCGCCACTGAAAAACGGATGAATTAACGTAACGCCGCATGTCATTTATTTTTAGCGTTAATAAAGTATCACCAGAGGTTTCGTATTATTTGTGTCGTGAATAATTATAAGTCTCAATATAAACAAGCAGGATATTTATTCCCTTTTTGCGGGTGGCGCGGCAGTCTGGCATCTTGTCTGATTTTTTGATTCTGGGTGCCGCCGGCCCCCTATCGCCCGGCAGAATTGCTCAAGTGCCGCTACAGTTAAGAAGGTCTTCCTCATAAAAAGGATAAAACTGTGAAAGCACTTACTTATCATGGCCCCTATAAGGTCAGTGTTGATAACGTCGCCGACCCTGGGATCGTCGATCAGGATGACATTATCCTGCGCGTGACCGCCACCGCCATCTGTGGCTCCGACCTGCACCTCTACCGCGGTAAAATCCCTAAAACAGAACATGGCGATATTTTCGGCCATGAGTTTATGGGTGAAGTGGTGGAAGCCGGGCGCGATGTCACGGCGGTGCAGAAAGGTGACCGGGTCGTTATCCCGTTTGTTATCGCCTGCGGGGACTGTTTCTTCTGCCGTATGCAGCAGTTTGCCGCCTGTGAAACCACCAACACCGGCCGTGGCGCCATCATTAATAAGAAGCAGATCCCACCGCCGGCCGCGCTGTTTGGCTTCAGCCACCTGTACGGCGGCATTCCCGGCGGCCAGGCGGAATATGTGCGTGTGCCGAAAGCCAATACCGGGCCGTTCAAAGTGCCGGATCTGCTGTCGGATGACAAAGTCCTGTTCCTCTCTGACATCCTGCCGACCGCCTGGCAGGCAGTGAAAAACGCCCAGGTCGGCAAAGGCTCACGGGTGGCGATTTTCGGTGCCGGGCCGGTTGGCCTGCTGAGCGCCGCCTGTGCGCGGATGCTGGGTGCCGAGCAGATTTTCATGATCGACCATCACCCCTACCGGCTGGCGTTTGCGCAGGAGCGCTATGGCGTGATCCCGGTGAATTTCGATGAGACGGATGACCCGGCCGAGGCGATTATTGAGCAGACGCCGGGCAACCGTGGCGTCGATGCGGTGATCGATGCCGTGGGCTTTGAGGCCAAAGGCAGCACCACCGAAACCATCCTGACCAACCTGAAACTGGAAGGCAGCAGCGGCAAAGCCTTGCGCCAGTGCATCGCGGCAGTGCGCCGCGGCGGCATCGTCAGCGTGCCGGGCGTGTATGCCGGCTTTATCCACGGTTTCCTGTTCGGGGATGCGTTCGACAAAGGGCTGACCTTCAAAATGGGCCAGACCCACGTGCAGGCCTACCTGCCGGAGCTGCTGCCGCTGATTGAGCAGGGGCTGCTGAAACCGGAAGAGATCATCACCCATAAGCTGTCGCTGGATGATGCCGCCAAAGGCTATGAGATTTTCGAGAAGAAAGAGGAAGAGTGCCGCAAGGTGATTCTGGTGCCGGAAACGGTCGCAACGCCGGAACCGCTGACCACCACCGCCGCCATTGAGAATGGCCCGGCGCTGGTTGACACGCCGCCGCTGGTCAACCCAAAACCGGTGGGGCCGTAATGACCTCCCGGCCTGTGCCATAAAAAAGCCCGCATCTGCGGGCTTTTTATTCAGGTCTGCCGGGGGAGTTACACCTGGCCCAGCGCGGTTATGCCTGGCCCAGGACCTCACGCACGTAGGCTTCGATCGCGTTATCCTGGCAGTTTTCAAAGAAACACTGCTGGAAGCGTTCGCCGGTGACGGCGGTTTTCACCAGTTCCGGGTCAAGGGCGCGCAGGGTTTCCACGCAGCCGCCTTTCAGCATGCTGGTTTTCACCTGGTTCAGGATGCCCGCATTGCGCACCTGCGGCTCTTTGCGCTCCGGCGGGTAGCCCGCGCCGCGCTCGCCGGTAAAGGCTTTCTCAAAGATATAGCGCACATTCAGCTCTGCACCCCAGCCAAAACCTTTGGCAAACGGCAGCGCCAGCGCGTTACCGTTGTTGATCTGCGCGAACAGGAAGGCGTCCGCCGGATCGATGCAGTAACCGCAGCTGACGCCGGGGTGCAGGTTCAGCGACAGCAGCGCGCCCTGCCCGGTGCCGCAACCGGTCACCACGAAATCCACCGCTTTTGAGTTCAGCAGCAGGCTCGCCATGATGCCCAGATGAATGTACGTCAGGTGGTGATCCTGCTCGTCGCTCATGCCGACGCAGAAGACGCTATGCTCTTTCTCATTCGCGACATCCGTGAGCTGCTTCAGTACCACCGGGCTTTTTGCCGCCTGGCTGTTTTCCATCATCAGTGCAATTTTCATCTTTCTCTCCTCTGGGTGCAGATAATGCCGCGCCCGGTCTGTTGAGTGGCCCCGGCTGATGCCGCGGCCAAAGAAGGGTTAACGTGCCAGCCATCCGCCGTCGACAGCAATAGTGTAGCCGTTGATGTAGTCCGACGCCGGAGACGCGAGGAACACCACCGGCCCCATCAGGTCCTGCGGCAGGCCCCAGCGGCCCGCCGGGATGCGCCCGAGGATCTCCTGGCTGCGGGCTTCGTCTGCGCGCAACTGCTGGGTATTGTTGGTGGCCATGTAGCCGGGGGCAATGGCGTTAACGTTGATGCCGTGCTTCGCCCACTCGTTGGCCAGCAGACGGGTCACGCCCATGACCGCACTTTTCGACGCGGTGTAAGACGGCACGCGGATGCCGCCCTGGAAGGAGAGCATCGAGGCGATATTGATGATTTTGCCGCCTTCCCCCTGGGCGATAAATTGCTTCGCCACCGTCTGCGCCATAAAGAACACCGCTTTGATGTTGATGTTCATGACGTCATCCCAGTCTTTCTCGCTGAACGCCAGGGCGTCTTCGCGGCGGATGATGCCAGCATTGTTGACCAGCACATCGATGCGGCCGAACTCTGCCACTGCACGGCCCACCAGATCGGGAATGATGCTGGTGTCACGCAGGTCGCCGGTCAGGCTGAGGAAACGGCGGCCCAGCGCCGTGACCTGCTGCTCAGTGTCGGTTGGCTCGACAATGTTCACGCCGATGATGTCACACCCGGCCTGTGCCAGGCCGAGCGCCATGCCCTGCCCCAGCCCGGTGTCACAGCCGGTGACCAGCGCCACCTTGTTTTGCAGTGAGAAGCTTTGCAGCGAAAAGTTCTGCTGAGAAGACGTATCAAGACTCATCATAATTCCCTCATTGTGCCGCCGCCCCCGCGGGGCCGCTTAGTTGTCACGCATCCTAACGCAAATAAAAAGGGGCGACAAATTAAAATAAAACATCGTTTCAATTTTTTTGAGGTGCATCAGAAAATTTCCTCTGCGCACCGTTCCGGGGTTAAGGGTGCAGCGGCGGCACATCGGCCGGTTTGCCCACCGCAGGCGCGAGCATTTTGCGGCAGACGGCGCTGTTGCCCCAGCACTCCTCATACCGGTAGCCGATCAGGTTCTCCATCACGGCGCGCGTATCCGGGGTGACATCCGCGATACGGCCGCCCTGTTTGATGCGCGCCACTTCATTCAGCACCACCAGGTGGGTTTCGCGGTTGAGTTTCATCTGCTTGCTGAACACCATCGCCACCAGCGCCAGCCCGATGACGCCGATGCAGAACACCAGCGCAATCGCCATCACGGCGCTTTCCGGCTGGGTATGGGATTTGGACTGGAAGCCGTAGTAGCTGAGGATCGCGCCCATCACGAACACAATCACCGAGCGCATCAGCTTGCCGGAGAAGGTCATCGCCCCGGCGTAGATGCCTTCACGGCGGCGGCCGGTAAAGGCTTCATCCACATCGGCCAGGAAGGTGTAGACCGTCCACGGGATGTAATACACGCCGCCGGTGCCGATGCCGAACACCACCGTGATGCCGAGCATCGCGACGGTGGCATACGCGGCCGGCAGGTGCATAAAGTAGAGCAGCGTGTAGCAGCCCACCGAGAACACCACAATGCCCAGCGCCAGGATGTAAGGTTTGCTGAAGCCCTTTTTCACGCACAGCGCGATGAAAATAGCGGTAGAGAAGAGTTGCAGGATCGAGTTCAGGCTGTTCAGCCCGGCCACCATCGCCGGATCATACTGCAACACGAAAATCACAAAGTAGGTGAACACTGACGCAAACAGCCACTCCGCGCCGAACCCAAACAAATACATGCCGAGGTGCTTGCGGAACACCCGCAGATGGAAGGTGGAGATCATATCCCGCACCAGCGACAGCATGGTCTGCCCGAGGCTCTTTTTATGCAGGTCCAGCGGGCGCAGCTCTTTGACATCGCGCTCCCAACTGGAGAGGTAAAGCAGGCCGACGGCAATAAACAGGATCGCGCCGTAGGTCAGGCCGGTATAGAAAAACGGCTGGGCTGACTCTTTGCCGTAGATCAGGATGAACTGGCCGGGGATAAAGGCCGCCAGGAAGTTCGCCATCTTGCCGAAAATCGCTTTATACCCGGTGAGTTTGGATCGTACCGCGAAATTGGTGGTCATCTCGGTGGCCAGCGTTTCATACGGCACCATCACGGAGGTATAAATCAGCTCAAAAATCACGTAGGTGGAGAGGTAGTACCAGAAACCAAAGCCCTCAACCCACAACAGCGGGTAGAACAGCATCAGCGGCGCGCCGATCAGCAGGAAAAAGCGGCGGCGGCCGAAGAGTTTCCCAAGCCGGGTGTGGCCGAAGTTATCGGTGAGGTAGCCCATCAACGGGTTACTGATGGCGTCAATAATGCTGGCGACCGAGAAAATCGCCGAGGCTTCCAGCAGGGTCAGCCCACAAAAAGTGGTGTAGAAGTAGAGCAGCCAGGCCCCGGCAATCGCCAGTGCGCCGCTGCCGAGCAGGTTACCGCCGCCATAGGCCAGCAGGTGCCGCACAAAGATCGGGCGTTCTGCGGTGCCGGGCTGCGCGTCTTGCATTTTCATATTGAACCGCCGTTTCGTTTTTGTTGAATTGGCGTTTTTATACTCATGGCGCAGCAAGATTGATGTGAAAGTAATCACATTTAGTCACACGTATGGCGACTTTTCATCCGTTTTGTGACGCAGGCTAATCAATGGACATTAAAGGATCTTCAACGCCTGCAAACCTCTTCTCCAGGCCATTTTTATGCTATGGGCAGGCGAAAACCCCATCAGGTTATTGAGGCGTGATAACACACTGCCCTTGCCCCAGATTTTATTTCCTGCCGGGTTATTTTCTTATTTCTTTAATAAAAAACCCGTTACGTAAACCACTAACACGATTCACTAACACCTTCTCTTCATTACCCGCCTAATAACATCCCTACTCTGTTTTTCAGATAAATTGTCGCTTTTCTTTATTTATCCCAGGCGTATTATCCCGCGGGAAATGCCCCCTCGCGATTAAGGCCGGCTTACATGGCTATTCCGGTTTATTTATGGTTAAAAGATGACGGCGGCGCGGATATTCACGGCTTGGTGGATGTACGCGGGCGGGAAAACAGCATCGAAGTGCTCGATATTGAGCATTGTATTGATCTTTATTTCGAGATGATGCGATGAAATCCTGTTTACTCATAGGCTTGCTTTTTCCGGCCCTGAGTTTCGCTGAATCTGACTATCCCCCGCCGATAAGCTGGCCGGTATTGATTGATCGCGTAACCTATGCCAGCCCCGGCACCTTACACACCCTGGATATTAAATTATTTCCGTTAAGGTCAATACTGGATGAGGCGCATAAAAATGAACTTAACCGTGCGCTGACACTGGCCTTAGTGAAATCGCCTGCAACTACACTTGATGCCCTGAGTAATATTGACCTCTATAGCATCCGTGAAGACAATGCGTTTATGCGCCTCTTTACTACCCACGCGGTATGCCGTTTGCCGCAGGTGCGTTATTACGATAAGGCATCAATGACCCGTTATTACCAGCAGGCGACGCGGGTATTAAGCGCCAGTTCCCATAAAAACAGCCAACGCTGTTTGCATATTATGGAGACAGCAATGAACGACCTTAACGTGGATGACACGCACGGCAGAATCGCATGGGGAACCGAAAAATATTACGTGACAGCACCCGGCACTCAGGTGCCGGATAACTGGCCGGTATTGATTGAACAGGTGACCCGCGGCGACCCTGGGGCGTTAAAAACATTGCCGGAAAATGTATTTTCATTTGGGCTGACACTGGGTGGTGACCCTACTTCACAACTGAATCATGCATTAAGACTCGCTTTAATTAAGGCAACGCCACAAACGCTCGACGCGTTAAGCATCATTGATCATCACCAGGCCGGAAAGCAGACTGCACTTATTCAACGATTCAATACTGACAGCGTGTGCACGCTATCAATGGGTTTTTATTATGATAAGCCCTCTGCCTTCCGCTATTACCACAAAGCAACACATGTGCTGAAAACCAGTACGCACAAAAACAGTCAACACTGTTTAGGGTTAATGCGGAAAACGATGGAAGAGTTCGGCTATAAGGAGCAGCGCGGGACGATGAAATGGGGCACCCGCTTCTACCCTGAACCCGGCACAGCGGTCCCTGATAGCTGGCCAATCTATATCAAGCAATTAACGCAGGCTGAACCTGGGGCGATTAACGCACTGCCTGATGCGGTATTTATTACCGCGCCTGTATTGAGTTATGAGCAATTAGTGGAATTTCACATCGCCGCCAGTATTGCCTTAATGAAAGCGCCAGCGCTGACGCTTGAGGCATTAACGGTGATTGATGCCTACAGCGGCGACGACCCCCGGATTATCCAGCACTTTGATACAGATACTGTCTGCGGCATCCCGGCTGCCATGGATCACACCAAAGCCTCGGTTATCCGTTACTACCGGCAAACCAAACAGGGTCTGGAGAAGACGGCCCTTCAAAATACCCGACGATGCCTGTGGATGCTGAATGCGTCCATGGAAGAAATCCTGGCGGATGCAGCGCGCAGCAACAGCAAATGGGGCACCCTGACCTACCCTACGCCCTAAAAAGAGGCCGCTTCCTGACAGGGAAACGGCCTCGCAGAGCAGCGCAGGATCAGGCCGGCCAGCGGTCGAGTTTTATGCCGCGGGTCGGTGCTTTCTCACGGAATTCATTGAGCAACGCTTTGACGTCCGGGTCGATGTAGTGGGCGTTTTCACTGTCTACCATCACTACGCTGTTGTCTGGAATTTCTGCCAGGATGCTGTGCAGCCGCGGGTTGTGCAGGAAGGTCAGGTTCTGGTGGATGCGCACCACGTAGTGATCGTCATAGCTGGAGAGTTGCAGCGCGTTCACGTGGCTTTTATAGGTGCTGCACAACAACTGCGCCAGCAGCCCCAGCCCAATGCCGGCCAGCATACCGAACAGCATGATCCCGGCGACCGTGGTGACGAACGGGAGAAACTGCGGCCAGCCCTGTTTCCACTGCATCAGCCATAACGCAGGGGACGCCAGCTTATACCCGGTGTAGAGCAGTACTGCGGCCAACGCCGCCAGCGGGATGGTGTTCAGCATGTCGCTGAAAAACAGCCCGCACAGCAACAGCAGCACCCCGTGCAGCAGGATCGAGACTTTGCTGCGCGCGCCGGTATTGACGTTGACTGAACTGCGCACAATCACCGCGGTGATCGGCAGGCCGCCCAGGAAACCGCTCAGGGCGTTACCGATCCCCTGCGCACGCATCTCTTTGTCCGGCGACGGTGCAGGCACCTGCTCTTTCAGCTTCTTCAACGCCTCCTGGCTCAGCAGGGTTTCCAGGCTGGCAACCAGCGCCAGGGTGACGGCCACCATATACACCGCCGGGTTTTTCCACGCCTGCCAGTCCGGCCGCTCCAGCTGGGCGGTCAGCTCGCTCAGGCTGTTAAACGCCGGCAGGGAGATGCGCGGCATCGCACCCTCGGGCAACAGCCGCTCGCCAAACACCACCGCCAGGCTGCCCCACAGCACCGCCACCAGCGGGCCGGGAATGTAAGTCAGCAACCCGATACGCCGGAACGGCGCGGTGGTCCATAACCACATAATTAACAGCGCCACCAACGCAATGATCAGGGCCGGGGCGGAGAAGGCTGCCGTCCCGCTGAGCAGTGCGCCCAGCCCCTGCCCCTCCGGCAGGCCCATCGCCACCGGGATCTGCTGCACAATCAGCAACAGGCCAATCGCCACCAGCATCCCCTGAATCACCGTGCCGGGGATGAGCGTGATAAAGCGCCCGGCGCGGGCGATGCCGAGCATGACCTGTAACATGCCGGCCAGGATCAGCGCGAACAGCAGCGCCGGGAAACTGCCGAGCGTCTCCATTGCGGCGGTGACAATGGTCACCAGCCCGGCCGCCGGGCCGCTGACGGCAAACCGGGAGGGGCTGAAGGCCGTTACCACCAGCCCGCCGATGACGCCGGTCAGCAGCCCGACAAACGGCGGCAGGCCGCTGGCCTGGGCAATGCCGAGGCAGAGCGGCAGGGCCACCAGAAAAACCACCAATCCGGCGGGAATATCATGGCGCAGGGTCGAGGCCCCGGCCGGAGCCTGGCTCAGGGTTGAGTCACTCATCGCGGGCCTCCATACTGCGCTGTTCAACCAGTTTTTTCAGGTGGCCGCTGTGCAGGTCATAGACACAGCCGTAGACCTCCAGCGGTTTTTGCTGCTGCCAGGCAAGCCGCACCGGCCAGCACTCGGTGAGGTGAACGAACTGGCGGCGCACGTGCGCCTCTACCAGTGCATTCTGCCGCGCACTCTCATCCGGGTGGCCCTGCTCCGCCAGCGCCTCGCCCAGCGAACGGCGCAGGGTACGCATCCGCCGTGCCAGCGCGCTCTCCTCCTGTGCCAGCGGCATATCGGGCAACATGCTGGCCGCCTGAACTCCGCCGCAGCCATAATGCCCGCACAACACAATGCCGGAGACTTTCAGGTACTCCAGCGCGTATTGCAGCACGCTCATCAGGTTGTCGTCCTCTTCCATCACCATGTTGGCAATGTTGCGGTGGACAAAGAGTTCACCGGGGTGGGAGCCGGTCAGCACTTCCGCCGGTACCCGGCTGTCTGAGCAGCCAATCCACAGGGAGTGCGGCTGTTGTGGGCGCGCCGTCTGGATAAAGTAGTCAGGATCGCTCTGCTGCTGCTTCATGGCCCAGCTGCGGTTTTTGGCCAATAGGGGTGTCAGTATCGTCACGGCATGTATCTCTCTGTTGGGGGGCAGTCGTGATCACGTCGCCCGGTTGCCCGTTAACCTGGGAAATACTCATCAGAAATTTCAACCATTCTGGAGGTGTGCACTGTCCTTGTGTGCGGATGCCGGGGCAGGCGGAACCGCCCGATCCGCCGTTACCGCGTCGCGATAACGGAGATATTTACTAACATCCCAGTGAAAGGTACTGCATAAGAGTAATCTGCAAGTAACAACTATGCTTTTTTATTTACAAAAGCATACTTTTCGATACACAGAGTCACAGTTCACACTTTTACATATTCAGATCAATAACTTTGCTTAGCCCGCAATCAAATAAGAAATTCTTATAACTTAGCAGGAAAAGTACACGAAAAAGCCGCCCGAAGGCGGCTGAAACCGGGTAACTAACGAGGATGTTTACCAGCGACGGTAAGTGAGGAAAGCGGTGCGTTCGCCCAGCTGATCATAAAGCGCACGGGCGCGGGTATTGGTTTCGTGCGTGGCCCAGTAGACACGATCACACTGTTTTTCGTCAGCCAGCTGGTATACCGCGTCAAACAGCCGGTGGGCAATGCCCTGGCCGCGAGCGGCCTCACTGACGTAGAGATCTTCCAGATAGCAGTAGCCGTGTTCGCTCCAGCTTGAGGGGTGAAACACCAGATGCGCCAGGCCAAGCAGCGTGCCATCCGGCGCTTCAGCGACCAGCCCGGCCAGCCGCTCACCAATGCACAGGCGTTCAAAGGTCAGTAAGGTCACCTGTTCACTCAGCGGATGCTGGTAAAAATGCAGGTAACCTTCCCACAGCGGCCACCAGCCGGGGTAATCGGTGTGGGTCAACGGACGCACAACAACGGCCGCCGCGGTGTCAGTGCTGCTCATAAAACCTCCTTGGCAGGGCGTAAGGTATGGTCATTAAGCATACTGCATGGCGGCCGGGGCGTCAGCCCGCGACCCGGAAGGTCAGGTTGATGCGCTGTGCCCCCATCCGCGGATGCTCACCCGGTTTGATCGGCAGCACGCCGTGGAACCGCAGCCGGTCAGGGCCGCCCCATACCACCACATCGCCGTGGGTCAGCAGGTAGCGCTGCGCTTTGTCGCTGCGCGCCAGCCCGCCAAACTGGAACACTGCCGGCAGCCCCAGCGACACCGACACAATCGGCTGGCTGAAATCGGCTTCATCCTTGTCCTGATGCAGGGACATTTTTGCACCCGGCACATAGCGGTTGATCAGGCAGGAATCAGGGCGGAACGCCGGGAAGCCGGCCTGTGCCGCTGCCTGTTCAGCCAGCGTTGCCAAAAGCGGCGGCATGGCGGGCCAGGGTGCCTGCTCACGCAATGGATCAGCAGTGACATAACGGTAGCCGCGCCGGTCAGTCATCCAGCCCAGGTGGCCGCAACTGGTGGTCGCCACGGACATCGTATGGCCGCCGGGGGTCTGCATCCGGCGGAAGGGTGCTTCGGCGATCACACCGCGCAATGCCGCCAGCAGCGCCTCCTCCTGCGCCAGCGCAAAGCCGTGCAGCAGCATCGATCCGTCACCGATCCGCTCATTCCACGGATCGGCCGGGTTCTCAAACAGATCCGGCGTGATCGTCTGCATCGGGGATGTGTTCCTCTTTCTCTGCGGCGCGCTCTTTCAGCAGCAGCGCCCGTTTGCGTTCCACGCCCCAGCGATAGCCGGAGAGTGAGCCGTCCTGCTTTACCACCCGGTGGCAGGGGATCGCCACCGCCAGCCGGTTAGCCGCACAGGCCCCGGCCACCGCGCGCACTGCCGCCGGTGCGCCGATGCGCGCGGCAATCTCGCGGTAGCTCAGGGTGCTGCCGGGCGGAATGGCGCGCAGCGCCTGCCAGACCCGTTGCTGGAACAGCGTGCCGCGGATGTCCAGCGGTAACGTCAGCCCGGTTTGTGGATGGTCGATCAGGCCAATCACCTGCGCCACGCCCTGCTCAAAACCCTGATCCGCGCCACGGAATTCCGCCTGCGGGAAACAGGCTTCCATCTGCCGGACCAGCGCCTGCGGGTCATCGCCCAGCAGGATGGCACATACGCCGCGCGCGCTCTGGGCCACCAGCACAGAACCGAGGCTGCACTCACCGACTGCAAACCAGAGCTGCTCGCCCTGCCCGCCCCGGCGGAACTGCCCCGGCGTCATGCCGAGCTGCGCCTCTGAGGCCGCATAAAAGCGGCCGCTGGAGCCATAGCCGGCCCCATACAGCGCCTCCGTGACGCTGGCGGCCTGCGGCAAAGCATCCCGGACCCGCTGGCCGCGCCGGGCCGCGGCATAAGCGCGCGGGGTGAAGCCGGTCAGTGCCCGGAAGCGCCGGTGGAAGTGCCACGGGCTGACCCCGGCCTGCGCCGCCAGCTGGTGCAGCGTGGGTTCGGTTTCTGCGTGTTCCAGCTGGCGGCAGGCTGCTGTAATGCGTGCTGCCCACTGCTGCTGGTCTGAATCGCCGTCCGGGCGGCAGCGTTGGCAGGCACGGTAACCGGCCGCCGCGGCCTCGGCCACCGTGGCAAAGAACACGACATGATCGGGGTGTGCCCGGCGTGACGGGCATGAAGGGCGGCAATAGATGCCGGTGGTACGCACTGCATACACAAAGCGGCCATCGGCCTGTTTGTCACGCGCCAGCACCTGCAACCAGCGCGGATCGTTTACTGCGGTATCAGGCATAGTCATAAGGATCTCCTGCTCGGATTACGTTACCCGATCCAGACTACCCGCCGCAACCGGCTGCCGCATCCCGTCCCTTGCGCTCAAATTATCTGCGTTGCAGCAGATCCTTCATCGCCCGCTCAATAAACTCACTCTCCGCCTCAAAGCGCCCCGGCAGCCCGGCACAATGGCCATAGGGGGAAATCAGCGGCCGCCATTCGCCGCGCGGCAGCAAATCACACTCGATACGCGCTTGCGCCACGGTAAAGTAGTTATCGGTATCACACGGCATAATGATGGCATCGGCGGTGATCCGCGACAGAATAGCGGCGAAATCGCCTTTCAGCCGGGGGTCGAGGCTGACATCTGCCTGATGCCAGGCATCCAGCAGGGTCAACAGATCGTTGGCATCCTGCTGCTGGTGGTTGCGCTCCCAGGCAGAGAGCAGCGCTTCCAGGCTGGGATAGCCCATGCGGCGGAACAGTTCGTCGCGGAAAAACGCGGCAGAGTAAGCCCAGCCGGCATAGGTGCGGCCAAAAGCGGCCAGCCCGCGCAGCGGCGGGATCAGGTAATCGCCGTTGGCGAAGGCGCTGTCACTCAGCAGTGCACTGCGCATGTTATTGAGAAACACCCGGCAGAGCGGGCTGCAGCGGGCGGTACCGCAGATAACCAGCAGCCGTTTCACATAGTCCGGGTAGGCTGCCGCCCAATGCCAGGCCAGCATCGCCCCCAGTGACCAGCCGCCCACCAGCGCCAGTTGCCGGATGCCGAGATGTTCACGCAGCAGCAAAAACTGCGCATGCACATTGTCTGCGATCGAGACGCGGGGAAAGCGCCGCCCCGGCTGGCTCAGGCTGTTACTGGGCGAGGTGGAGAGGCCGTTGCCGAACATATTGACCAGCACGATAAAGTAGCGGCTTGGGTCAAGCACGCGATCTTCACCAATAAGCGGCAGGTAGGAGAGATGGCCGCTTGAATAGAAACTGAGCAGCAGAATGGCGTTGTCACCGGCAGCGTTCAGTTCGCCGAACGTCTGGTAGGCCAGGGAGGCCTGCATCAGCACCCCTCCCTGTTGCAGAGGCAGATCGCCCAGCAAGGTGTGATGAAAATCATTTCCCATGGCAATCCTCGCGATTCTTTTTATCTGCTTTTTATTGTTGTGTATTGCCTGACCAATTTATCACGCGGGGGAATTATTCCGTGACGGTGGTACCTAAATTAGGAGGTTTCCGGGATCAGTGCGCGGGCAGGAATGCACAAACCGGCGGGGTAGCGGGCATAAAAAAACCGGGCGCATGGCCCGGTTATGTCAGAAAAGCAAAGGGTTATTTCACGGCCAGTGATTTGACTTCGCCCATCGCTTTCAGTTTTTTGGAGATCTCACGGCGCTCTTTGGAGAGGTCGGCATTTTTGATGATGTAGTCATCAACGCGATCTTCATAGTCACCCCGCATGTTGGCGATAATCGCCTGGATCTCTTCGATGCTCATGCCTGGCTTGATGTAGTCACTCAGGTTGTCCAACAGCAAAACACGTTTCTGGTTGTCGCGGATTTTTTTCTCGTTGTCCACGATTTCGCGCTGAAGCTTGTTCTTACGACGGAACAGACGAACGAACTCCAGCACATCCTGGAAACTTTGCTTGTTTGCATTATCCATTTTTACACCTTTGCTTAAGTTTTACACAAATTCATTCACTGACGCGCTGTGGACAACCATACCTTGTCGCCGTGGTCAGAGATAGCCCTGATTTCTCTATCTTACCTGCTTTGGCGCATGAACAACACTGCACCCTGCTGACCTACCGGCGCATCGCCATCGTCACCAGATCGCCCAGCTCTTTCAACTGCTTGGTCATCTCCAGGCTCAGCCAGAGGTAACCATAGATCGGCGCTTCCAGATTTTTCCCAACGCTCATCTCATGCAGCAGCGCTTTCAGCTCACCGGCAATCTCCTCCATCTCCCGCGGGAAGCCGCGCTCGCGCTCCGGCGAGCCGTTACGCAGGATATCCGCCAACGTGTCCATGGAGTGCAGCGTCAGCAATTGGGCGCTGCGTAAGGTACGGGCGTTGAGCATAATGAAATGGCTTTCGCGCGAGGCCCAGTAGGCATCCACCTGCAATTCCAGTGTGCACACCAGGTTGCGGGTCAGCGTCTGGATCGCTTCAAACACCTCTTTCTGGATGCCGCTCTCTTTACTGGCGGGGGCAATAAGTGTGCGGATTTTCACCACCTGGGTCAGGGCGCCTTTGAGTTTGCCCTCCAGATGCGGCCGCTCCACCATATTGGGCGACTGATAGGCGCTGTAAAGCTGGTGCAAGGTGGTCAGGCTGTCCGCCATCTGCAACCGCCAGTGAATAAAGGCGCGCTGCGGGTAGATGCTGGTAAACAGCAGCGCCAGCACCGAGCCGAAGATCACGTCACCACTGCGCCACAGCGCGGTTTTCATGTCGCCGGTGGCGCTGCCGCAGACCACGGCCAGCGTGATGCCGATCAACAGCGCCATATAGGGGCGTTTGCCCAGTGTCAGGTAGCCGCAGACAAACATCACCACCAGGCTCCAGGCCAGCATCAGCGGCAGGGAGTAAAGCTCCAGCCACAGCGCCATCAACCCGGAAATCGAGCCAAACACCGTCCCGGCGATGCGTTGCAGGGCGCGCGGCTGCACGTTGCCCCAGAAGGAGATCGGCCCCATCACCACCACCAGGGTGATCAGCGGCCAGGTGCCCTCCGGGATCGCCAGCAGGCGCACAATCAAAAAGGTCAGCACAAAGGCCAGCGCAATCCGCAGGCCATGCATCACCCGGTAGCGGCGGTAAATCAGGTGTTCAAACGGGGAAATCTTTTTATCCAGGCGCATTATCGGTGGTCAGTCAGCAGCAAATCCGCACAGTGTAGCGGAGTCAGCGGCCATCAGCGAACCGGTTTACCTTTCTGCCGGCGGCGCAGTTACAACACCTTACACCTGCTGATAATTTCCTTTGATAATGCTACACTTCGGCCACTTTTTTCAGCCGGTGCTTTCCGATGATTAAACTGTTTACCAAATACGCCCTGGTGGGGGTGATCAACACCTTAATCCACTGGGTGACCTTCGCCCTGCTCTATTACGCCGCCGGGGCCGATCAGGCGCTGTCTAACTTCGGTGCCTTCTGCGTGGCAGTGACCTTCTCCTTCTTTGTGAATGCCAAAGTCACGTTCAAAAGTGACGCCACCACCATCCGTTATATGTTCTATGTACTGTTTATGGGGGCGCTGTCCGTCAGCGTGGGCTGGGTTGCCGAAGTCAGCGGCCTGCCGGCCCTGTTTACGCTGGTCACCTTCTCCGCTGTCAGTTTGGTCGTCGGCTTTTTCTACTCCCGTTTCTTTGTCTTCAAGGTTAAGGATGCCCAATGAAGATTTCCCTGGTAGTGCCGGTTTTTAATGAAGAAGCGGCCCTTCCCCTGTTTTATCGCGCAGTGCGTGATTACGCACCCTTACAGGCATGGCAGGTCGAGATCGTCTTTATCAATGACGGCAGCAAAGACCGCACGCCGGAGCTTGCCGCCGCGCTGGCGCAGACCGACCCGCTGGTGACGCTGGTGAATTTCACCCGCAATTTCGGCAAGGAACCGGCGCTGTTTGCCGGGCTGGAACATGCCACCGGCGACGCGGTGATCCCGATGGATGTTGACCTGCAAGACCCGATTGAGGTGGTACCGCAACTGGTGGCTGCCTGGCAGGCCGGGGCCGATATGGTGCTGGCGAAGCGGGTTGACCGCTCCACCGATGGGCGGCTCAAGCGTAAGACGGCGGAGTGGTTCTATAAGCTGCATAACAAAATCAGCACGCCGAAGATTGAGGAGAACGTCGGGGATTTCCGGCTGATGTCGCGGGAGATCGTCGATAACATTCTCATGTTGCCGGAACGCAACCTGTTTATGAAAGGCATCCTGTCTTTTGTGGGCGGCCGGGTGGCGGTGGTGGAGTATGCCCGTGCGGAACGGGTGGCCGGCACCACAAAATTCAATGGCTGGAAGCTGTGGAACCTGGCGCTTGAGGGCATCACCAGTTTTTCAACGTTCCCGCTGCGGATCTGGACTTATCTGGGGCTGGGCGTCGCTGTGCTGGCCTTTATTTATGCACTGTGGATGGTGGTAGACAAATTGATCTGGGGCAACCCGGTGCCGGGCTACCCGTCCCTGATGACCGCCATCCTGTTCCTGGGCGGCGTGCAGCTGATCGGCATCGGCGTTTTGGGCGAATACATCGGCCGTATCTATATCGAAACCAAGGGCAGGCCACGGTATATTGCGAAAAAAACTATCAACGATAGTCAAAATTCATCCCCATAAGACGATAAGTGAACAGTGAATACAAATATGAACACATTATTTTGCCGCTCCGGCATACCGCTTTTTTTAACTGCGTTAGTTTGTGCCATTATAGTCTATGGTTTTGAACTGACGCATTTTACACTCTCTATTGATGAAGAGTTTTCAAATAATTATTTACAAACCATCGCTTTAGGACGTTGGGGTCATGCCCTGCTGCGGTTGTTTATTTTCCCTGAGCCTTACGCCCCCTGGTTTACCACCCTTTGCGCTTTGCTGTTTGCCTCTGCCGCCGCGGTCGTTATGGCAAAAGTATTGCAATTTTCCGCGCATATTTCCCTTTGTTTTGTTGCTCTTTTTATCGCGCTTCCTCAGTTTGCTTACCAGCTGCAGTTCTCCAATCAGGCTGATACGGTTGGTTTAGGATTTTTGAGTGCTGCACTTTCGGTCTATTATTTTAAACGCGCGACCCCATTGTATGGGCTGTCAATTATTACCTACGTTTTTGCTATCTCTATCTACCAGTCGCTGGCTTTCTTGCCGATTTCTCTTATTCTCCTGTGTGTTATCAAGGAAAACATTGAAGGGAAGAATAACAAGCAATCCTTACTTACTTTGGCCGGATTTGCAGCCATCTCTGTACTGTCAGTGATTGCCTATGAGCTGATTCTCCTTTCTTTCCAGCACTATTATCAGGTGAGCGGCGCCAGCTATTTCTCTTCATTAATTAATTGGGGGAAACTCAGCACATCGCAAGTGATTAGCCAAACGGTGCATTATATCGCTGATTTTTTCACTTTTAATGGCTTTTACGGATTGCAGCCTTTTTCGCTGGTTGTCATTCCTTTCCTGTTTTTATCTTTTTCTTTAATTTACAAGAAAGGTATTGCAGGCATGGTACCGGTGATGCTCTTGGTTGGGCTGCTCTTTTCTCCTTTTGTCATGCCAGTGATTTCAGGGGGTTTTCAGGCTCCACGTGTTTTAACCTCACTCTCGCTGGTGATGGCAGGGCTCTTTTCCCTGATGATGATGTACCTGAGCAATAAAGCAGTTAATATACTCTTTTCTGCTATTATATTACTTATTGGTTCTGCATCAGCCAGCCAGCTATTTTATTCTGATTATATGTCTGAAAAGGCTGACAGCCTGTTGGCCACCCAGATTACGACCCAAATCTATCAAACTTATCCAGACTTTAATGCTGAAACCACAGGCATTTATTTCTTTGGCATGCCTAAAAGAGATAATATCTGGAAAAAACCCAATTCGGATGTATTTGGCTACTCATTCTTCACCTGGGACGGCGGCAATAATGCCCGCATGATTGCCTATTATCGTGCCCTGGGCATTGCCTCTCTGCATAAGGCCTCTGAGACACAATTATCAACGGTGCGTGAACAGGCCAAAACCTTACCTGTCTGGCCTGCAGCAGGGAGTATCGCCATGATAAATAATGTATTGGTTATCAAACTTGGCGAACATCAGGGCGTAGACTGAGTTTTCTTTATTAATACAGCGTTGTTGTTTTCAGCAACGCTGTATTAAACACCCCCTATTCCTTATCATTATTTTTGGATTAATATTTAATTATCAGTTAAATATGCATTCATTCCACATGAAATGATAAACCCAATCTCTATTAATGAGTTTAATTATAGATATCAATGATACATTAAATCAACCAGGCTCATCTTAACCTTAAATCCATCTAATATTATCAGGATATATTAATCCAGATCAAACCACCTCTCTTTAAAATCCTTAAGAATAAAAAACAATCTACTTTTTTAGATATATCAGGATTTTAAAATGGAGTTAAAAAGAAATTGGATTCAAGGGTTAATTATATTAATAGCAACTTATTTTATTCTTTTTCTACGCAGGCCAGACATTTTAACGAATGCTCAATTCTGGGCTGAAGATGGTGTTATCTGGTATAAAAATGCGTATGAATATGGGGCATTATTATCGCTTCTACATCCACAAAATGGGTACTATCAAACCATCTCAAAGATTGCTGCTGGTTTTTCTACATTAATCCCTTTGGACTATGCTCCCTTTTTTACTAATGCCATTGGATTGTTGATTCGATCTTTACTGGTTTGGTTTTTTCTGAGTAAAAGGTTCGCTTTTGCACCACTTTTGCCACGCATAATTATTTCAATTTACGCTGTTGTTATACCTTACTCCGATGAGGTACATTCAAATATCACCAATGCACATTGGTTCCTGGGGTTATATTCGCTTATAATTCTTACCGCGGATAACACTAAAAATAAACTTTGGCTATTCCACGATATTATCATATTAACTATTTCTTCTCTTAGCGGCCCTTTCTCAGTTTTCCTTTTACCTTGCATCGCTGTTAAATACTTCTATAACACTCAAGTCAATACGATTTTTTCTATAAAAAACATCCTTTCTTTTATAAAAAAACCACAGCACCTTATTTTGATAGCGGGTGCATTCATTCAAATCATTGCCATTGTGACTTCATCTTCAGTTACACGCTCACAGGCTCCTCTTGGTGCATCACCACTCCTTTTATCTAATATAATATCATCCAGGTTATTGTTATCGACATTTTCACTAATGGATATGAATGATATGGTTTGGAGTACACCATTAATATCATACTCTCTTACAATGTTATTTTTCTTCATTACTGCCGTTATTCTTTATAGCAAAAACTGGCGGTTGATTTCTTTACTTATTTTAGGTCTATTGGTAGTAGGCTTTAGCCTGGCCAGGCCAATGATCAGCCTTACCGAGCCACAATGGCCCCCCCTGAAGCATTCAGGGTATGGACAACGCTATTTTATTATTATTAATATTGCTATTTTTTCAGTTATTGCCTTTTCTTTATACAGCAAATGCAGCGCCCGATTTTCTAAAATATTTTATACCTGTACTTTTATAACAACATTAGCTTTCATTATTTATAAATCATTTATCATTGCGCCCTTACCAGATCATGGCTGGAAATCGAGCGTCGCTACTTTTAATGCAGCAGCTCCAGGGGAACAGGTTACATTACCTATTCCTCCGGGATGGGACATGACATTAATAAAAAAATAACCCGAAGCCAGCATAGCTTTTATGCTGGCCGCAGTCTCTTTACTTCCCGGCTCTCCTACCCCACCAGCCCCTGCACATGGTCGCGCAGGAAGATGACCTCCTGGCCGGGGTGGTATTTGCCGGGCTGGGCGGCGGGTTCGATGGCGTCGGTGTCCACGACTTCGCCGACATAGTGCCCGGCGTTCAGGCCGGTGATGCGCACCACCAGCTGGTAACTCTCCGGCGGAGTGCCGGAGGGGACGGTAACCAGCAATACCCGGTCACCGATCTGCGGTGCCGGGGCCAGAGGTGTCAGCGCGCGTTCAAACAATGCTTCATCCATGCTTTCCTCCGTCATCTCTGAGTGCTGTCAGAATGGCAACTTATGCCGCCTTGCCTGTCTCTTCCAGATCTTGTGGATAAACAATCTGGCTTGGCAGCGCCAGCCGGACGTTAATTTTATCCAGCTCCTCCATAATACGGATATTAATTTCCTGTTGAATATCCATATATTTATTATAGTCTGCCGAATTCACGATATGGACCACTTCAAATAACAGCCGGTCCTGACCAAAAGCAGAGAAATGGGCACGGTCGAAACGGGTTTCGCCGACGTCTTCAATAATCTTTTTCACTATCATGCCAATCTTGCGCAATTTACCGGGCGGGGTGTCATTCGACAGGCCAAAGGTGAAGACAATGCGGCGCGTTTGCATCCGTTTGTAGTTATGAATAGTCTGCTGGAGCAGAATGGTATTGGCGCAGACGATCTGTTCGCCGCTCAGGCTGCGGATGCGGGTGGTTTTCAGGCCAATATGCTCAATGGTGCCGGAAACGTCGTTAAACACGACGAAATCCCCGATCTCAAAGGGTTTGTCAATGCCGATTGACAGCGAGGCGAACATGTCGCTCAACACCGTCTGTACCGCCAGGGCGATGGCAATACCGCCTACCCCGAGGCTGGCCATAAAGGCGGTGATATCCACGCCCGCATTCGACAGAATCGACAGCAGCATCACGGACCAGACCAGCACCCGTAAAATCACCCCCAGGATCACCAGCGTCACCGGGTTACGCCGTGACCCCGGCGTATAAAGCAGTTTTTTCATCCATGACTGTACGCCCTGATCCATCCAGATGGCGATCTGCACCGCCAGCACCAGGAACCAGGCGTGGGAAATGGTGTTATATAACCGGTCTGACAGCACGACAAACCGCAGGCTGAACAGGAAAGCGGCAAACAGAATCAATATCCGTTTGGTTTTGCCGATCACTTCCGAAATGATGAGGTTGGCGTTGTTCTGCTTTTCATTGGCCCAGACCAGCATTCTTTTATGCAGGAAGCCGATGGCCTGGGTAATTACCCAATAGGTCACCAGCGTCACGCCAATCACAATGGCGACATCCGTCCAGAATGGTAACGACAAAAACAGCTTAAAGTAGTTAATATTCTGAATCGCTTCCATTATTCCCTCGGCTTTATCAAAAATACACAACAGCCTAGCAGTATAGTTCAGTAACCGGCCACCCGCCCGGCAGCTCCCTGCCCTATTAAAAGCCCGGCAGGTGACGGAAAGATGACCACCTGGTCAGTGGGGGCATCGCGCTTCACCTTCAGGCAGGCCCGATTATGGTTTACCATAGACAAAGCCGCGCCCACGCCTTTAAACAGAGAGCCTCAGTGAAAAAAGAATCCCCCCAGCCGACCTTCTACATTCACGACTACGCACACCTCTTCTCTTCTATTTGATTTTATTAGCTTAAATTGTACTAATCATTTCTTTTGTACGCATTTTTGTACACGTCAGTGATTTTGCTCTCGTATCAATCCAATTTTAACGGCAACATCCTTATAAGAATGCAAAGGCTTGGGAAAGGTCACAAACCTTTGCATGTCCCAAATCCGTCCCACCCCCGCACTGATCAACAATCGCACACAGCGCTTTACACTTGACATGTTCTGAATCTAGACTTCGCCCTCGCTGTATCGACGGTCTACAAAGGCCAGGTGTGCAATGGTGATTTTGCTCATTGAAAGGAAAGATTATGCAAGCCAGGAGTGATAGAGTAAGAGAGATAGCAAAGCTGAACCTCGACTTGTTATTCTTAATGATGATTGTATTTTCAATCATTATTTCATTCATGTTTTATCGCGCATGGAACAGACCGGCGTCAGATATACCACAGAACATAGCCAAACCTTTAAAAGACTTTTATATAGACCAGTGCGTTTTTAACGTCAGTGGCATCACTGTTGGTGGTTGGGCTTTTGTTCCCGGCAACGGAAGGGTCTTAAATAGGGTCTTTGCTGAAAAAACCGATGGCGAAAAGGTAGAGCTAATGAGTTCCCTTCAATATCGCAGAGATGTAAGCGAAGCCTATGGTGTTGGTAGCAAATATGATAAATCTGGTTTTATAGCCACAAGACGGGACTCATCAGCCATGTCGGGCTTTAAAAAACATATCGAAATATTTTCAATGGATGAGCAAGGGGTGGTTCATGCAGCTAAATACGAATGTAAATAAATGGATTTTGCTGACGTTGATCATGTCATCCTTGGCTTATCTGCTTTTTATTTCTCATAGCTTGTCGCTGAGGGGGTACGATGATGACAAAATATTCTTGTCGATATTTAACTCCGATAACATGATGGAAATTCTTGCTGCTCGATACAACCAATGGAGTGGCAGGTTCATGCTTGAGTGGTTGATGACATCCACAATAGGCTACACATGGCTGTGGAAGGTTGGCGTTCCAGTATCTATCATGCTCTCATGCTACTCTGCATGCCGCATTGCGGGCCAGAAAGCAAACATCATCGGGTGCTCAATAGCTCTACTACTTTTTGCATCAATACCGTATGATATTAATTCAGACGCTTCATGGTGGATAACGGGATTTTATAATTACCTGCTGCCAATATCTGTCGCTCTATATACTTTCTCCGTTGCAATTTCTGATAGCAATAGTATTTTTGAGAAGATTTCTTGTTTGGTTCTGGCGTTTTATTTTCCTTACATGGAGCAAGCAGGGGTCGCATTCATCATAGCAATGCTCGCGCTGCTTGCATTCAAAAAGGAGAGCAGAAACAAAATTAATTATGCACTGATAGTTATTGCTGTAATAAATCTAATAATTTGCCTTAAAGCTCCGGGAAATGAAAGAAGGTTTTCTGAGGAGGTATGGAATTGGTACCCTGAATATCAAACATATGGCCTTTCTATTAAATTAGCTTTGGGTTTTGATAAGCTTCACCAGCTAATGACTATGCGCGCCAACTTCCCTCTTATCGTCTTGTCTCTAGCTATTATCTACTTCAGGTCGGTCAGTGGTAACATGGGCATCACCATAAAGATGGCAATGTTTATTGTGATAACCTTCGTGGCAATTTCGATTGCTAAGGCATTAACAGGGATACCTGCCGGTGGGTTCTTTTTTAACAGTGTACCCGTTAATGCTACTATATGGTCGGCAGGTAAGTTATTTCTTTCTTACCTTTACTTGTTTTCTGTTATTTCATCAATGTTCATCATCATGCTCGATATGGCATTGAAGAAATATATTGGGGCCACTCCCATCATGGCAATGTTGATCGGCTATATGACCGTGACAATGATGGGGCTGACACCTACAGTTTACGCATCAGGCCTACGTGTTGATATGGTGTTCGAGATGATGTGCATTGTAGCGGTGATGAAAATCTGCACCGGCTTGCTTTCTCCCCGGCATCAAATTGCTGGCTAAATTTAAGGGCACGATTGCGTGCCCTTTTTCATTAGAAGCCCAGCGGTGAAAAGCCACTGGCTTCCAGTACCCATCTATCTGTTTGCGCTACCGATGTGCCTATAACTGTAAAGTAAAGGGTCGTCGTGTTTGAGTTATCGTAACTATAGACAAGTCGTACAGCCGGCTGAGTTGTCAATTGCATAGATGCGCTAACTGGCTTGGCAGTAAACCCTGCTCCAGTTACATCTACAGAAATTGAGGTTTCAGATGCTTGGGTGGTTCTGGTTCCGGTCTTAATATATTGATAATAAGTTGGGACTGATGTTCTGTCAGGAATGTTTACAGCCACAAACCCCGAAACAGTCGAGTTGTAAATATTGTTCCGTACCCTGACATTGGGGCAAGTTAATGCAATGCCAAAGTTAAAACCGATCTGATGTCCAATAAAGACGTTTCCGGAAACGTTGATATTGGATACTGCAGATGAGCCGCCTAAGGCAATGCCAAAGGTCGTAGTAGATGCCGTCGATGCTGCGATCGTGTTCCCGGTAATAGTCAAATTACGGATTAATTGATCGCCGACATTATTGGTTATACTAATCCCAGCGCCGCCCGTTGTCTGGTTCTGAATGTTGTTTCCGATGATTGACCCATACTCATTGAATCCGTATGAGGCGGAGTCCAAATAAATTGGATAAGTGTCCGCAGTGATCTCCGTGTTGCCACCAATAACCCATTGGAAGCAGGCTTTGAGATACAACCCCAGAGAGCAGTCACTGATCTGGTTATCCTCCACAGCTAGTGCAAGAACCTGGTCAAAATAGCATGCAGTCGCTGCCTGGATAACGTTGTTGTTTTGGAACTTCACACCCTCCACTCGCCCACCGTTTTGCACGGTTCGCCCTGTCACGTACACAGGGTACGGGACTGAAAGGAAGGTGTTATTTTGAATCAGCGTGTTCATCACGCACGTATTCATATTGTCACTTACGTTAATGAAAACACCGTACCCTCCATTAGAGGTTTTCCCGCTACCAAGCGTTGAATTGAAATCATTCTGTTCGATCAGTGCTGACCATACTCCTCTCATCTTGATGCATTTAATGTCTGCTGCGCCTGATGTAAACCGGCAGTTTCGAATTCGGTGAGGTTTTTTGCCGCCGGCATCCCACACACTGGTCATATCCAGCATAACCGCTGAGGTGGTGCTGCTCTGGAAGTAGACCCCCACAATTTCAATGGTGTAATAGCTGCCATTGGCGTCTGCATTTGATGAACCGAACGCGACCAAAGTGGAAGCCGTGCCGGTGATGATGCTGGTTGGCCCAAGACCGAAAAGGCGAAAATTCTTATTCGGAAGTGTCACTTTAGACTTCAGGTATATTGTTGTGTTAGCTGGAATATAAAGCCCGCCACCACTGGTGTTCAGCGCCTTCTGGAATGCCGCCGTATCGTCTGTAATGCCATCGCCAATAACACCATATTTCTTAACACTATCAAAATCACCGGCCCATTGAGCCAGTGATCGATTATCAGGCGATGCCATCTTCACATCTGATGCCGGAACTCCCACAGCAGCAGAGTAAATATCTTCAACGTCAATAGTGACGGAATCATCTGTCGGGGATAGCTGGTCTACGCGTAATAAACTCATTATTTAATCCTTAGATGTAAATCTGAATAGCGGGAAATAAAAAACCCGCCGAAGCGGGTTATTTTGATTCGAGATTGGATATTCTTTTTTCTAACTCATCTATGCGTGACCAGCATGACTGGATCGCTTTTACCACAGGGGGAATAAATTCGTCATAACCAAGCGAACCGACATCAACACCTCCATTCACTTTTGCGTTCTGCAGGAAGCCATAGTCGTCAGGGTTTAGTCCGAGGCTTTGGATTAGCTCTTCCACTTCCTGATAGATAAACCACTGATGGAGACGCTTCCTTTTTTTGGTTTCTGCCTTATAACCTTCCTCATCAAAAGAGACTTCGGTTTTGGTTACTGGGTTTCCTTCCTTATCAGTTTCGCCGGTTTCCACCTCAGTGAACGTGTAATAATCGTCGCGCATATTCCAGCGGCCAGACACCGGGCGAAGGCCGTTTATGAAATCAATCCCTAAATCAATGTCTTCTACATCAGCCTTGTCTCGCGAATCAGATCGGTTTTGCACAGTGCCATAAACGTAGGTCGTAGTTGCACTGTTTCCGATTTGAACCTGGTTAGAGCCTGAAACATAGGCGCCGTAGCCAATGCCAGTCGAATTTGTTATAGCAACAGGAGTTGTTCCGTCCTGCAATACTCGCATTGCTAATCTACCCAGAGCTGTGTTTTGAGTCCCCGTGGTTTCAAGCTGCAAAGCATCAGCGCCAACAGCCGTATTTTCCCCGCCTGTGGTAAGCGCACGACCAGCCCGGAACCCCACGGAGACGTTGTTTGCTGAAGTGGTAGTAAACCTGCCGGCCTCATAACCCATTGCAGTGTTGTTGCTGCCAGTAGTCTGAGCGTTTAGAGATCTGGCGCCTACTGCTGTGCTATTTGATCCTGTAGCTACCAACATTACAGATTCACCTACCGCGGTGTTATCAATCCCCGTCTGGTTTGCTTTCAGGGTGTTATTTCCAAGGGATGTATTCCCCGTCCCTGTGGTATTAGCCATTTGCGACTGAAACCCAACCGCAGTCAAAGATGCCGCTGTGGAAGCGCTTAATGATTTATATCCTACAGCTGTATTTGAGCTCGCAGTTGTAAGAATATTGAGGGCGCTATGACCGATAGCTACGTTATACTGCCCTGATGTCAGCGATTGTAGGCTTATTACCCCAACGGAAACGTTATAGTCTGCGCCAGACTGGTTTCGCATTGCCTGATACCCTACGGCAACGTTTTCAAGGCCGTCGCTCAGTGCTGCACCACATCCAGCCCTATACCCTACCCATGTATTGTTACTGCCATACGCAAAGTCACCGGCGAAGGTGCCAATGCTCGTAACATAAGATGGTTCGTTGTCTCCACTGTTACCCAGGGCGCGATGACCTATAGCAACTGTGTAAGAGCAAGATGGCGATTCACCCAAAGCACCATAACCTGCGGCTACGTTGTAGCCACCTGTTTTTAGTTTTGCACCGGCAGAGAGACCGAATAGAGAGTTGTACTCCCCGCTGGTTAGCCACTCACCTGCGATAGAACCGACTGCTGTGTTGCCATTACCAGAAGAACGATAAAGAGCCTGGAAGCCAATGGCAGTCTGGTTGACGGCGCTAGTAAGCGTCATCAATGACCTACCACCGTAAGCCGTGTTATTTTCGCCCGTAGTAATATTCTTTAGGCTTCTTGCACCCATGCCGGTATTCATCATGCCTGCCGGGCTTGTTACTGGATCGGGCAGCGCCGGAGAAATGCTCCCTCCTCCATTTGCTAGCACATTATACGACCTAACAGATTCAGGTACGGTGCCAAGGTTTAAGGTGCCATTGGCTATATTTATTTTAACTGCGTCATAGGTTGTGGATGCAGGAGCGCTTACCGTATAAGCATCAATCCAAGTTATAGGTTGGACAATATCATTGAAAGTTACAGTTACATCAGACTGGTTTTCATAATTATAAAAAAGAGTGTAATTCTCTTCGACCCCAGTTCCTGCACTACCCCCCTTGCGCCACCATTCCGCATTATCGAACTTCAAAACCCCCGGGCCGTAATAATATTTTTTATACCCCATAGCCATAGGAGTGGAAATCCTCCACACCCCTGACGGGACATAAATAATATCTGATTTACCTTCCGCCATGGAAATTACCGAATCCTGCAGGATAACACCGGTGCTATCAGCCCCGGGCAGTTCGGCAAGAGAAACCCCATCTCCGCTATGGACGCTTTCCCCATTAGCAATTGTCCAGGCAGAGTCTCCCGGGATTGTAATTACCTGACCTTCTTGAATAGTCACTTTTGGACCGAATGACCACGCATTCATGCTTTCAGGAATATCGACGCTATTATCGATAGTCTGCTTATGCCATGAAATAGGTGAGAACGCGCTCGCCTCAAGAGGCACGTTTCCAGTTAGTTGCTTTTGAATATTGGCATCAGCTTCTGCACGAGCATCGCGCTCAAGCGCATCAGCTTCTCTTCGTGCCTCGGCTTCTGCTGTAATCTGCGACTGAGTGAAGCTGCGATTTTCTTCGTCTTGATCATCAGCATATCTCTTAGTCGCCGCATCATCTGAATCAACCGGTGCACCGAGATTGGAAATCCGATTATCTTTGGCGTCAAAATATCTGGCGTACTTATTCGGCTTAGTCAGCGCCAGAGCGTCAAACCGCCATCCCCGATCCTGAATCAGCATTGTCAGTTTATCCAGGGCGGTTTCGTGTGATTTAGCCGGGAATTTGCCGTTCTCGTAGTACTTCGTTTCCTGTGTGACTGGCGGAGAACGGAAAAAAAGCAGAGTCGATCCGATGGCGAGCGAATTGTTTAGGGTAGCCATGCCGCCCGCATCTTCACGAGCGCCGGTAACAGAGTAATCGGCGCCATATGTCAGCTCTTGTACATTTCCACTTGCGTCAGCAATAAGCGCCGATATATCGCTGTTTTGCAAAAAATAAAACGGAACGGCAAATGTTGTGCTCGCCCCGTCTCCGGTATACTCAATGAAACTTTGCGTAGATGCTACAGTCATCTGCCTTTCTCCGGGCGTGTGTAATCCCCACAGGGCTGACCTGCGGTAAGAGGTGTAATGCGTGATATTCAGTCATCAGACATAGAGATAACCGCTATTGTTGCGGTCGTGCTTTCGCTTGTCTCTTTGCCGTATCTTGACTGGTGGGGGTTATTAGTAGGCCCAACGATGGTTCTTATGTTCGTCTGGGCTTATTACTCTATGGCTTTTTGCGGCTGGGTCATGGGGCTATTCAGAAGCCATTAGCGCCCGAGCATCGTTTGAGACGGCGGGAAGATGAAGTCATTGCCTTGGTTCTTCCTGATATTCTGCTCATAACGATGCAGTGAGCCTGGCGACATAGCTTCCTGCAACTGATTCAGAAACAGATAATTCAGCACCGGTCGCGCATAAAAGAGGTTGATAAAGGGGGTGTGATCGACAGTAAACCTGAATGCATCCCCGGCCTTCGCATCGCCAGAACGAGCTTTCTGAAATAGAGTGATCACGTCATCAAGGTTGCCGGCCACAGGCCCCGCCATTGATGTGATCGGCCCATTGCCAAAGCGGTTGGCCTCACCAAACAAATAATCACCGAATATTCCAATCCCCCCGCCCTGCACAGCTGCGGCAAGAAATGTTTTCGGGTTATCTGCCGGCCGTGGCGTTTGCCCCTTAAGCAGCAACTTGGTTTGCATGGACAGGTAGCCGAAGGTGGTCATCCACAGGAACAGCTGAGCCATACTGGCAAACTCCCCTTTCCCGCTTTTAGACAGTGCATTCCAGGTGCTGCCCCAGCGGCTTTGTCCCAGCGGCGCTGGCGTATAACCTCGGCCAAACACTTCCCTGCCTAATGCCTGTTGCATGAACGATGCAGTGAAAGACTTGTATTGGCCGATAAAGCGCAGCAACTCCCCTTCAACGGTGCCTGGCTGCGTCCCTTGCTTCATAAACGCCCGCGTTCTTGCCGTGGGTTCGGTCATGCCAACCATTACACGGTCAAGAACATAACCACGCAGCTTGTCTGCAAGTTGCTCGCGGGCACCCTGAAGACTTCGGTCATTCACCTTGATGCTTTTATCGGAAAGGTATTTACCGATCACTTCATCAGGGATGGAGTCGATGCCATCCGGCGTCATGAAATTACGGCCTTCAGACCCCCGCAAATCCATCTGACGATAGATATTCCACTCGGGCTCACCAATGCCGTGCAAATCCAGTGCACGCTTCAGGTCGCCATTTAACGTGGCGTGAGGCGAATGGGCGTTATCTGCCAGCCAATGAGAAACCATCGTTGCTGTAGTTTTACGTGACGCCTCAGTCCACCAATTAAGCAGATTCAGGCGAAAGAACTGACGCTGCAGGCGCGCCACTTTCCCTGGCATGGTGACATCGCCTGAGAATCGTTGAAGGATTTCATCCCGCATACTGTCTGAGTAAACGCCGAGAGAGCTGAGGATGCGCTTCTGATCATCTGAATTGAATCTCTTAAGCCTTCCCTGAATAGACTCGCTGAGTGCCTGTAACATATTTTTTCCCTGGTATCGCAATTCCAGGGCGTTACTGGCCAAGTCATTAAAAGAGCTGACAGTAGCCCCTCCTAACTTAATCATGGAGTCCACGGCTCGTACCGTTGAACCGAAGCGAGCGAGAGACGTTGAGCCGGGGATATTTGTCTTGCCTGTTACTTCAGCAAGCTGGCTTTTGATCTGGCTGCGGCGCGCATCCGCAAACGCCCTCAAAGCGCGCTCATTGCCTTTCAGGTCTTTAGAAATAGTGTCAGCCAGATAATCCACCATATTCTCTGGGTTGGTGCCAAGAACACGCATCAACCCGGTGCTTCTGGAGGATGCGTCTAATCCGCCGTAGATCGCTTCCCGCAGACTCCCCACGCCGAATTGCTGATTGTACTCATGCCATGCCACACCATCTTTAAAGTGCAGCACGCGCTCCTGGCTGGCTCGTTTGGCGATGTTCTGAGAGCCTTTGAAGCCTTTCATCCAATCCGGTTTTTCAGCTGAGAGATGAACACCGGAAGCCAGACCATCATAGACGCTGCGCAAGAACCCATCCGTGTTCTCAACCCCTTCGAAAGTCTCATTTGCCAGTCGAGGCAAGATCGCATTGCGCCACGCTTCATAGCCGGCAGCCCGGATTTTCATCATGTCATGCCCCTGACGGGCAATGTAGCCGGGCATCTTGCGAATCCACGCCCCTGCTTTGTTGGCATCCATTCGCGCAGCTTCCTGCCATTTTGTGATGATCTGCGCGATTTTCACAGACTCAGGCATTAACCCATCCGTAGGCTCGCCCTTCCCCAATCGCCACATCGCATCAGCGACTTCTGCATCATTACTGCCGCTTGCCAGAAACTTCAGCACGCCAGCCTGCTCAAGGTCGAGGTTCAGCCCGGAAAGATACTTCGACCGCAGCTGATGCTGCTCCGCTGAGGCAGAGGCTCGGCTTCCTGTTCGTGACTCATTCCGCCCAACCAAAATGGCTGACAAGCCAATATCTGGCCGGTCTGGGAAGCTGTCACGCAGGAAGGCCAGCCGCTGAGCGGCTATGCGGGTATTGAGTGCTTTATTCCTGGCTTCAATCACTTTCGCCAGTTTCTCGGCATTACCCAAATCTTCAGCAGCACGACGCGCCGCCTCTTCCAGTGAGATTGACTCATTTTCAGCGCGGATGCGGCGAACCGTAGTTTCCATGCTATTGACCAGATTTTCCATTTCCTCTTCAGATAGGTCACGGCCGGCGGCCTTATTAACTACATGTTCACACTGAGTGAGAAACTGGTTAGCCATTAAATTCTCCTGAGCATACAGGCGGCATAAGCCTGCAGGCCTTTGATAATGCTTTCGTCATTGGCTTCGCGTGTAAGGTCATCCAGCGCCTGCCTAAGCTCTGGCGAATCAAGGTCATCTGTCATGTTGCGGGCAAGCTCAAGCTCTGCCGCAAGGTCTTCCTGAGCATTCACCAATTCTGCGTTTTCACGAGATGCGCGCTGGTAATCTATCTCGGCCTCAGCGCTTGATCTTGCGGTTGCCGCATCCTCATCCGGGCGTGGCCCCCGCTGAATCTGACGCACTGCGGATTCGCGAAGCTCTGGTGCCGTTAAATCAAAGATGGGTTCAACGTCTGGCGAACGGCCCTGGAGCATATGGGAGATGCCGGCGCGGAATGCGCTATGCCGCTGTGACCAGTGGGCTGCATCGATTTTTTGCGCAGCCGTGCGCACACCCTGAGCAAGCGGTGTTTTCTGCAATGCCCCTTTGATCTGCCCGGCACGCTCCTCAATTCTGCGCTTAAGCCCTTCAGGGATTTCACCACGTGAGATTGCTGCTTGCTCGCCGGTGGCACGCTCTGCGGCCGCGTTACGCTCTAGGGTTTGGTTGATTTCATCATTCCGCCCCTGCAAAGCCTGCTTCTCTTGCTCGATATCACGTTGCGCCCGCTGCCGTGCTTCCCGGTATTTCACTCGTTGTTGTTGATACTGAGCAACGCGGTCTGACAGCGTTTCATCCAGCCGTGAGGCCTGATACCCATTGCTGGCAATCTCCGCCCGCAGATCAGCAACGTTCTCTACCCGTCCTGACTGTGCAGACTCAAGGTTACTTCTGTAGTCCGGCAACACTTCATCGTATGCCCGGCTGTATGCGTAGCTATCAGCCTCACGCGCAATTGCATCATCCAGGAATGGCGGAGTGGCTGAATCAGAGGGATCACCTGAGCGCCGTGGCGCAGATTCAATATTGTCAGCCGCTACTGGCGGAGCCTCTTCCCCCCGGGCGGCTGGTCGGCGGCCTCGCACTACATCAGCGATAACGCCACCGCCTGCATGGAGAATCCCGCCGCCAACAGTGCCGTAGAAGAGGTTTTCCATAGCAGCTGCCATAGTGAAATCTTCCCCCTCAGCTGCAGACGCTTGAGCAGTGAAAGGAAGTGTCACCGCCGTCTGGGCGCCACCCATGACGGCACCCTGAACAAAGCGCTCTCCAGCCCGGCCAAGGAATGTTGCAGCACGCGCTTCCCCGGCAAATGGAACCAGACTTAATGCCAGGTTGGCAGGGTCAGCCATAAAGCCGGCCATGCCCGCGAGAACATTTAATGGTGAAGCGATAAACCCGGATGGTGCCGCTGCTGCTATTTGCTGTTTAGCCAACGCCTCCTTGCGTGACTCTGTAACGTGGTCAAGGAATGACTGCGTTACGCCCGCCTCCGGGATATTGATGCTCCTGACGCCCAGCTCTTTGAGCTTCGCATCAGCCTCTGCTTTGCTGACCACTGGGGAAGCAGTGTCGTTAGCAAAAGCATCAGCTTCCGCGAAACGGATGCCTGACATGAGTGGGCCATCTCTGAACCCCTGGCCGAAGGATGCCGCCAATGATTCACCCAGTCCGGCCGGGGCATTGCCGATAGGCTGGTTAATCCCCTGTCCGGGATCATCGGTATAAATTGGCATCGATTACCTTCCGGTTGATTGTCCGTTCTGGAATGATTTCAAGATTGCGTCGCGCTGGCTCTCAATCGAGTACCCCTTCGATTGGCCGGGCGTGTAGGTCATAGGCTTGCTGAGCGTATTCATGATGCTGTTCCAGGTGCTGCGGTTCTGCTGGCCGAGTTTTGCCAGGTCAGTGAAACTGGCTGTAACGGGTCGGCCATCAGAGCCACTCACTACCAAACCGTTGAGTGTGAGCATTAGCCCCGTCTCGTCAGAGTTTGTCACCCACTCGCCATTATCACGGATGCGATCAAGGCTCTGCTGCCGGTTGTCTTCATCACTGATGCGGGGGTCGCCAATCAGTGGCGTGATGTCGGAGGGTTTGAGATTCTCCGTCAGGTGATTAACGCCGTCAGAGACCTCATCGACATTCAGCCCAGAACGAACCGGCAAGCGCCATGTACCCTTGGTTTGATACTGGCTTCCCAGAATGTCCTGATAAGCCTGCTTTGCCGCATCGCTGGGGTTAAGGCCTTTCTGGATGTTCAGGTAGGTAAGTCGCCTACCCTGCTCATTGAAATTGTTCCAGACAGGAATTCCGCCTGGTTGGCCGACCATTGTCGCGGCAAAGTCTTTTGATTGAGATGCCCATTCGCCATCGGCGCTATCAGATGCACCCTGTGTTGCAGTGTTGATCGCATCTTTGAGGTCTGCGGTTTTCACATTACGGTTTTGCCAGAGGGCGTTTGCTGCCCGCGGGTTCTCCGTTGCCATCACGACCTGCAGCGCGGGGCCGGCTTTTTTCTGCACCTGCTGCATTACCTGTTGCGCGTAGGGGCCAAACTGCTGAGCTACTGACTGGATGGCTGTTACGCTTTGCTCTTTGCTGGTATCGATTTGCTGCAAGATACCGTCAGCCAGCGAAGTGGGCAGGATGTCTTTGCTTTTTATCCCAAGGCGAGACTTCTCGACCATGATGGCCTGGGCAAGCGTTGCTCCCTGCGATGGGTCTTGCTGAAACGCCCGGAATGCCGCCTGAACATCTGGTGAGTTCTGTGACAGCCAGCCGCCCGGATCATCTTCACGCGCCTTCTGCACCTGCTGATATTTCTGTACGGCCTGAGCGTAACGCTGTTGGCGGAAAGAGAAATCATCCTCATTGCCTTGCGGCCTGATGGACTGTACAGATTGCAGTGCAGCAGATGCTGATTTGGTGTTGATGTCAGAGTAAATGGGCTGCAGCTCGTTGAGCATCGCGTACTGCTGATATTGCTTATCCAGCATGGTGAGCTGCTCCGGCGTGGAATCATGCGGCGCGGTACTCATCCACTGCTCACGCGAGATAGGATTGCTAACAGGGTTGCCGGACTCAATCAGCGCGGAGTCATTCTGCATTTGCTGCTGCATCAGAAGGCGGCGCTGAGTGTTCTGCTGATCGACTTTAGCCTGAGCCTGATTAATCACGGCGTTAGTCTGCTGTGGCGTTAGTTGCCCCCACGGAACGCCTGGCGCGAGCTGGTTAGGGTCGTTCAGTGATGACCACGCACGGTTAAGCTGGCTGTCGCTTACCGGTGCGCCGTAGCCTTCCTGCTTCGCCATCGCCTTAGCAACAGCGGTCATTTGCTGTGGGTCATTCGGATTGAGCTTGGCATCAACCGGGATGCCGGTCTGCTGACTTACCGCTTGGGCGTACTGCGTGGGGTTGTTGTTGTCAGCTGCCGGCGCCCACTTGTTGATAAGGGATGCCAGCGTGTCATTGCCATTGTTGATATGGTTGCGCATCAACTTCAGGCCGGCACGGAATCCGTGGTCTGCTGTATCAAACTGCTCAAAACCACTGCCGTTATCGTCTCCCTTGCCCGCCCACTGGTTGCTGGACGAGAAGCGGACATTCAGAGGGTTATTATTACGCGTTGCCAGAGTGCCAGGAGATCCTGAAGGCGCTGCCATGCCATCGCCTGAGCCTGCTGCCTGAACAGCCTGGAAAGTGCCGTGCTGATCGATAACATGCTGGGCATCAGTGTTAATGCCGTACTGTGCAGCGGATAGCGCCCACTGATTGCGGGAGCGGCTAGCCAGTTCAGCTTTTGCCGCTGGGTCGAGGTCACTTTGCTCAATAGCCTGCAGATGGCTGGCCGCCATAGATTTGGCTGTATTCGGATCTTGCAGAATCATGTTGCCGATAGCAGATGCGCTATCACTCAGGTTAGCCACCTGAATTTGCTTGGCTTGGTTCTGACCCCAGTTAATGGCCTGATTTTCTACCTGCCCTCGAGACTGAGCCCACCGGAGAGTGTAATCCTGCTTTTCTTCTTCAGACATGTCAGGATGGGCAGAGAAGAAATCTTGCTCATGCTGTTTGATGATCTGCTGTGCCGCAGGGATGTAGTCAATGCCGGTCTTCGACTGCTGCTGTGCTTCATTGAGTGATTGATTCAGGCCATTCTGCGCGTTGACGTAATCTGTCATGCGCTGTGTATTCTTCACGGCTTGTTGTTGCTGGCCTAACTTGTATGCTGCATCAGCAAAGCTATTTAGCCCAGACTGAAGCATCTTCTGATCAGTGGTTTCTACTGGAGTGTTGATTTGTGATGCAGATGGCGCACGAACGCCTACCTGGCTTGTGTACGTGGGGATGCGCGCCATTTTTCACCTATTTCTTTGAAGATGATCCACCAAAGGTTCCGCCAGCCTTGCTATACGCTGAAAGGGTGCTTACAGCTCCGCCAAGATAGCTAAGCAACCCTGGCTTCTGGGCTTTTGCTTGCGCCCGTAACGCACTGGCCTGATTTTGTAAGTCGGACACTTGCAGGCGCCCATTGTAATCCGCGTTAGCCGCGTCCATTTCTGTATCGATGGCAGTAGAACGCTGAATCAAAGCATTTGAACCGCCAGTCCCCGTGCCGTTATCAGCAAAACCAGCTGACTGCTGAGCCAGCACTTGATCACCTTGGCGACGAATTTGCGACACTTGAGAGCCAGTTTGCAGTGCGACATTGCGCGTCTGCTGGTCAAGCAATTTAGCGTTAAGGTTGCTTTGCTTGGATGCATCCCTGGCGCTATTGATATTGCTCAACGCACCTAACCCTGCTGCGCCGGCCGCGAGATATTCCGCCATTTACTTCCTCACTATGCTGTATGACTTAGCGTCTTTACCGTTGGGGAGGATGCAGCGAAGCACACCCTCGAATTCAAACCCGAGCATCTCCAGCCAGCGGTCAGCCTCACCAAAGGCACTGAGCGTTTCCAGGCGGATGTAATCATTTTCAACAGCATCAATGAGCCGTCGCGCCGCCCGGTAAAGCTTTATCCACTGATGCGGCATATTCTCAGCCACAATCATGTGCAGGTATCCCCTGCCCTCACATACCGGCAGAATGCCGCCAATTGCCACCACTCGACCATCCTGAACGCCGGTAAAGCAGTCGCCCTGAGCGAGTTGCTGTCCGTATTCAATAGTGCGAATGATGTACTGCTGGCATTGCTGAGGCTCAATGAGCAGGATGTGCTCTGGTTCAAAGTCGATGATTTTCATTCGCCGGTCGTCCACATTCGCGGATAGATTGCGCAGATTGTCATGGGGAGAGGCTGGTCTTGGATGATCCGCAGACTGCCGTTCTTGTTGTAATCACCCGGCCAGGTGATCTCTTTGATTTCCGTGTAAGCGCCCGGAACCTTGTCCATCAGGTCACTGTAATCGCGGGTTTCTATGATGTCGGTATTGCGCCCACTTTCATCAGAGACTTTTCCGCCAAGAGAGCTAACGAATAGAATTGCCGCTTTATTCACGCGCTTAATCTTCGTGTCCTGGAATGGCAGTGTGACCAATTCAGAGCTAAACGGAAGGCCTACGTTTACGACTGATGAAGGCCACTGCAAACTAATAGCGCCACCACTTACCACCGCATCAGGGTGAGCCGCGCCATCTGTCGTAACAGATACGGTTTGCCCTTCAAGGTGAGACAGACCACTGACAGAGGTGACTGCCGCACCGTTGTATGTCAGCCCACAATCAACGTAGAACGCTTCAGAAAGAGACTGGGTATCTGCATCCCATGAAGGTTTTAAAAACTCAACATAGCGCTTTACAGCCCCATTAATAGTGCGACGAACAACAAGCCATAAGTCATCACGGTTCCCGTCTGGGTCTGGGATTGTCGAGACTGCCTCAACAAAACCGCCTACATCATGTCGATGCCACCCAATCACTTCCTGCTCGGAATTGTAAGTCAGGGCAACCAGATCACCATTTGCTAGTGCAACCCACACCACATTGTCTGGCTCCTGTTGCCAGGCGAAATCGACAATGCCAGTCGAGGTAATATGCTCAGCCAGCACAGATAGGTCTGTTGAGCTATATGACCCGCTTTGGTAATCAGCGGTCACCGCCCTGACTTTCCTGCCTGCGCGCTGAACGAACAGCACTGTATTGCCCACTACCACCGCATTTATGCCTTTGGAGCCATATTTTGACTCCTGGACAATCTGAATGTTATCGGGGCCAAAGGCATTGGTTGTGGTCGATGGCGAGCAGGTAAGCTCGCTACTGGCAGTACCGATAATCAGTGAGCTACTGGCAGCCATCCATTGAATTGTGTTGGTTGAGTCTGCCTCAAGTTGCACGTTGATCGCATCATCAGACTGAACCTCATACCCATCACTCATAGGCGTGAAGTTTTCGTAGTCAGCAGCAACGGAGAACCAAAGTTTGTTACTGCCAGCAAAGCAGAGGCGGCTTTTGTAGAAGCCGACTTTTGTCGGATAGCCCATTGCATCAGACCAGTCACCGAACGCCCACTTAAAGGTTTTCCCGGTGGCTGTTCGTACACTTGGCGGAAGCTCAGTCAGGATTTTACCAACAGCGACATTCGCGCTGGTGACGGAGGTGATTTGGATTACACCCCATCCACCGTTTGAATATCGCCAGAGCGTATACCCGTCCTGATGAGCGCCCGCCGTCCATGTTGGTTGGGTTGACCCAGTTTTGGTGCCATCCATGCTTTCGTAATATTTACCGTCACTCCGGCAGAATACGCCTGGTGAAAATGTCTCTGTCGTTTGCGCCTGCCAGCAAGGTATGTAACCGTTATGCCCTGTTCCATCCGTGACAGCGTCAGTACTGGCCTCGATATAAAACAAGCCGCCAACATGACCAGATTCAAATATGGCTGAGTTGGCAGTGATGGTGCATAGGCTCGTTGTTGTGGGGGTGCCGTCTGGCCGCGTTGCCCCATCCGATGACCAGATACGGAACTGGTCGGTATAAACCGTTACCGCCCGGTTGGAGTTTATGTCATCGAATGGCCCGGCTGAGGATGCGTAATCCATCGCGTTCAGCGTCCAGTTTGTATTGCTATTGCGGCTTAGCTTGTACGGAGGTTTTTGCCCGGTGTAGCAACAGATATAAATCACATCACCGCTTTGAACCATAGACAGGCCAAACCCGCCATCATCATTTGTGAGGTCATCATCTGTATAGGGTGAGGCAATTTCCAGCACGTTACCGGAGCCATCCAGCGCTACGCCATGGTCAGAATAAAAGCGGATATAGCCGGGGCCGAACTCAAGAATGAAAGCCTGAGTGGTGTTGTATTCAAACTTGGCTATCCACACACGCTGGCCGGAATACTTCACTTCACTGACAAAATAGGTGCCGCCGCGGCGCTCTGCCGGCCCCTGTGATCGAGGGATGAAGTTGAGCATCTTTTTGCAACCGCTCTTCCACTTCTGGAAGTCGGTCTGCCCCATCATCAGCGGGGAGAATTCGCCAGCATTGAAGCTGTTGATGGCAGGGGTAGCAGATGGCATTTACAACCTCGATGTGACCCAGGATGTTTCCTGTTGCTGAATAGGTGGCCGCTCTATAGCGCTTGCTTGTCGAGCCTGGCGGATAGCCATCTCGTAATCCTGAAGCGCGGCCTGTTTTTTGGTGGATGACTGTGTGATCGACTCGCACACCTCGACAGCCAGCGCGCAGGCAAACGCTTCGGTGAAAGCAGAGTCGTAAAGCGTGGGGTCATCCATCCTGGCGCCGTAGCGCAGATAGATTGGTGATTCCATGTCGGTGAGGATTTTGCGCCCCTCGACCTGATAACGCGGAATGGGCAGCGTGTAACCGAAATGCCATTCCTGATGCGTCATGTCTGTCACCACGTCGATGCGCAGACAGTCCGCAGGAAGTTGATACTGATATTGATACCCGAACGCCGGATTCTCAGTAAGTGTCGCCAGTTCTGCCCGCTTAATGGCGAACGACCAGCGATAGATGCGAAGCAGATTATCAAGAACGCCATCATATACAGCCTCGATAGCGCGTGACGCTGCGTTGTTGTCCGTTTCGCTCATGAGCCGCTCGGAGCCGAGCTTGGTCAGTGCGCGGTTAATGATGACGATTTTGGTAGCCATGTCTCACCATAAAAAAAGGGGCCGAAGCCCCTGCTATCAGGCGGTGTAGTTACGTGCGTAGGCGCGCCATGCCGCTACATCTTTCACGATGAAGGCAGAGAATGCGCCGGCAGTAAGCGGGCCGGTAGAAACGGTGTAGCGCACGCCGACATAGCGCAGGTAGGTGCCGGTAGGCAGTTTAACTGCGGTCAGCGTCTTACCTGCGGTCAGGTCAGCCAGTTGATAGGTCGGGCTGGTGAAATGGACAGTGGAGCTGGTGAGGCCGGCAGCAGCAGACGATTCGAGGGTGATCTGCACGGTAGCAGCACCTGCGGCAGTTGCTGCGGTATCCACCTGGAGCACCAGATAGACATCTTCACCCGTACCGATATCAACGCCGGTGTTGTAGTTGAACGCCGGGTTCAGGTCGACAACGTTCGTGGAGATGGCCGTGGCCGTCACCGTCTGGCTGTCAGAGAATTCGAGTTGCTTATCAACGTACATCTTTCGCTCCTTATACGATGCGGGCTTCAGTGGTGTTCAGCGCGTCAATGCGACGGTAAGGGATGCCACTGAACAGCGTTGCTGGCCGGCCACCCACTTCGTCATAAGACAAGGTGCCTGAAGCAACTTTGTTAACTGTCTGGCGGCGCAGGAAAGAGCCGATGGTACGGTTGCCGTAGAACACAGGGTTTACGCCGCTCAGGCTGTGGATTTTCTCCGTAGCCTGGGTCATCAGGTCGATGATGTCGGCGCCAGAGGCGGCATTTTTGGTGAGGGCTGTGGCATCGATATTCGCGATACGAACCACGTAGCGCCAGTCGTGCAGCGCGATGCCGCATTTCCATTGGTACTGGTCCATATAGGCGCGATAGCGGTTCTGGTTGGCGTCGAACGCATCACCTTCACCCAGATCTCTGTGAACCAGACCAGCTTGTGAGCCTTTCGGGTAAATACCGTGAATGGTGTTGGCACCCCAGCCGACCAGCCAGATAGAGGTCAGGTTAGAACCGGTGCCGCCTGCATCGATGATGTTTGCTTTGTTTGCACCGCCAGCGGCAATTGCGCCGAAGCGCGGGCCGAGTCCGGTAAATGCTTCAGGAGTGCTATCCACATTGCCGTACAGAACGGTGTTCTGCATGCGCTGGTTCATCGCTTCCAGGAAGGAAGTAGCCTGCAGCAGGCGGAAGGAGCCGGTGTTACCGTTCAGCATTGCCAGATCTTTGTCGATTTCCGAGCGGGCTTCGAGGATGCCGCACGCTTCATCGATTTGAGCGGTGGTTGCCTTGCTTGGCGGCACACCGCCGTTGATCTTACGGAACACGACATCCGGCAGGCCGGTGCGGGTGGTGATTCGGTGGCCGGTTGGCAGGTTGCCTTCGTACCACGGCATGTCCTGCAGCATTTCATTGGACTGGTTTAAGAGTTCCGCAACTGCTGCCGTGCCGCCATTCGGATCGAGAGTCTTTGCCACGTCGAGCAAAGTGTACTTTCCGGATAGTGTAGCCATTCAATAATTCTCCAATTATTTCTATTAGTTCATGCTCGGCCAGAGGCGTTGAGCGAGTGTCATCTCACCGCCTTGCGGAGGTGTCTTAGGTGTTGCAACTGATTTGTCTTCGTTAATGGCCGCGCCGATCTTCAGGAACATCTTTGCGATAACGGGACTGTTGATAAGGCCGGACTTGTCCAGCATCTCAATGAATTCAGGTGGGGCGAACGTGCTGACGGCTTTGGACATCAACGCCTTGTTCTCGTCGAACTGCGCGCCCCATTCCTGCTTGATGGTCGACAGGTCAGTCTCTACCTGCTTTTGCAAGGCAGCCTGCTGAGCTTCTGCCTGCTGTGCCTGGTGTGCATTCCACTGAGTAGCGAGCGCCTGCGCCTGCTGCTTGTTCAGGCCAGCTTGATGCATCCACTCGGCAGTGGTTTTGGCAAACTCGCCAGCGTCACCTTCTGGCAGCGGCAGCTCATAGCCTTCTGCACTCTCAGGGCGCCCCAGTTTTGCGTACAAAGCATTCCACCCATCGGCATCCCCCTCTTCCGGCAAAGCGGCGAGAAATGGCTCTGGAGCGGCTTCTGTAGGCTGCTGTTGGTTTCCGCCAAGCAGAGAGGTTGTCTGCTCAGCCTGTGCAGCGGCAGGTGCCGCCTCAGTCGCCGGAGCTGGTGCTGACTCGCCACCGGCTGCGGCAGAGCCTTCTGCGAGTTCACGCTTGACGTTAAAGAAGTCGGATAGCTTAAACATCGTTGTTCAATGCCTCGTTAAGCTGCTGGATAGCCAAAATGATTTGAGCGTCATCCAGGGTTGTGAAGTTGATGATCCGGTGTGCAACCTCGCGCCGACCCTCGGCCAGCATGGTTGCCAGTGGGTCTACGCTGCCGGTTGCTTTCGAAATGGCGACGGAGCTTTGCAGCAGCTTGCTGAAGTTCATCAGGTCAGCCACGACCATCTCCTGGTCTTTCGTTCTTTTTCCTCTCTCGCCAAACACCGACCGGTAAGCGCGGGACAATAGGAGGTCGCGCCTGTTAGCGAACAGACGTTCTTTCAGTGATGCCATGCGTTATCTCTTACTGTGGGGCTGGGAGCGGGGAGTTAAATTTCTGCTGAGCTGATGCCAGGCTATCGGCCGCTTGAGCTAATGGCTGGGCTGTCTGGAGCACGTTCTGCAATTGTTGCTGTTGAATCTGTTGCGCCTGCATCTGCGCCTCTTCATCAGCATCCATAATCAGCGAGCGAGGCATCCCATTGATGTCACCAAACTCGCGCAGGATGTCGCCCATTTTAAACAGGCTCATGATGTCAGGCTTAGACTGAGCCAGTGATGCAGCCACCTGAAGCGTCTGAGCTATGCCGCTGCCTTCATCTGCACGCTGCATTCGTACCAGCGGTGACTTGTAGTCGATATCGAACTCCATGCCAGCATCAACCAGTTGCTGCGGCGGAGGCGGGAACAGACCCATGCGGGCGCAGATATCCACCTCGCGTTCAATCATCGGGCCGAGTTGTTCAGACATGATGCGCCCCATCGTCGGAGCTAGTAGCTGCCCTTTCTCCTGAGCACGCAACATAGCCTCAGTCGCGGTCATGTTCGGGTTCTGCACCAGAATCTGGAACAGCGTCACCAGAAACACATCGTTAATGAGCTGGCGCTTCTGCTCCATCATCTCAAGGCCAAGCTGCGGCTGGGCGCCCGTACTGAACGGGATAGCCAGTGCATTACCCTGGGCGGTGACTGCGCCGGCGTTAATGCTGCCCGGCACCAGTGAGAATGCATCAAGCGCCCCATCATCAGAGACCAGAACAGGTGGGCGGTTAGCGAGCTGCGCGCCAATCAGCGTCTCCTTGTTCATCTCGTTGAGCACTTTGATGTCAGGCAGCGCTGTCATGCCGGGCCCGCGCCCGTAAGTTTCACCCGGCGACTTGTAGTAGCGGGCGATGCAGTACGGCATGGTGTGGTAGCCACCCTTGCGGACGATCTTCTTGCCTGACAGGCTAATGTAGTGAGATGTCCACGGCATACCATCGGGGCCGGGCACAGGCTCACCATTCATGTAGCGGACGTTCTCGTTAGGTGCTACACGGTGAATGAACTCAAACCGCTCAAGCGGGTTACGCTCAGCTGCGTTCTGGATGAATTCCGGGAGCTTCTCTTTGCCAAACTGTTGCACAGCCTGCCGGGCAGTAAGCGTGAACTTGCGGTGAACAAGGTCAACGATGCCCTGATAGTTTTCTTCGAAGTAAATCTCCTGAAGCGGGTAGCAGATGTAACGCGTACCCTTGCCCGGGAGTTCATCAACGAAGATGCAGCCATTACCAAATGCGCCGATGGACGTGTAGTTCTCACTCATCTGGTTGGCAAAGTTAGCCTGCGGCGCGTAGCGGATGCGGAACAGGATGCGAGTTACCGCTTCGTAATACTCCTGCACTTCATTGTCTTCAGCAAACCGTTCATTCTGAAGGCCGTGCCATGTCTGCGTGCGAGGTGTCACGACTGACTCAACAGCCGCGGCGAACCGCTCAAGCGCAAGAATGGGTGTGGAGTCGATCGCCTTCTCTGACCGCTTAGCGCCGTCTTGCTTCTTACTGGTAAAGCCAGACGCACGGGGCAGGCATCGTTCAGCGACTTCCTCCCAGTGCTGCTCCCACGTTTTACGCGAGTTTTGCATCGTATTCTGGTCGCGCAGGATTTGGTCGAGGAGTTCTTCCTGGCTTTTATCCATGTTATCCGCCTAAAAGTGTTTTCTGCCCTGTGGAGCTTGAAGAACTGTCACCGCCAGAGCCGGTCAGCAGGTTAGCGTTAACGCCTTTACGCTGCCGGCGCCGGAGTTGGTCATCAGCCTGAGCCAGTGCATCGTCTGTGTTGACTGGTGAGGCGGCCTGAATCGTGGTGCTGGCGTTATTCCCCAGGCCAACGAGCGACCCAACGCCGCCAATGACGCCGCCAATTGCTTTTGTTACTTCACTCATGAGTTCACCCGAAAAGTTGATAGTCGGTGTTTGCCATGCGCTGCTTAGCTGATGCGCGTCGCTCAGGCCGATACTTATCTGTACCTACCGCGAGATAGCGAAACGCATCTGAAGCGTGGGATGTCCAGTCATGCAATGGGCGGGGCTTATACGCTTTCGCTTTCTCATCCCATTCACGCTGATACTGTGCCAGGGCATTCAGCCCCTTCTCGCACTTAGTCTTGTCAAACCAACAGCGCGGCAACATCATTCGGACGGCGTTGATACCGTCATCTACGCGGCTGGCCGGCAGTGCTTCAACCCTCACGCCAAGCTTGCGCAGCGTTTCGAATCTCGTTGTTCCGGTGCCAAGTTCTGAAGCCATGACGTCATGCGGGAGGATGTGGCGCTCGTAGCTGTACGGCTTGTCTTTGATGACCTTCGCGTAGTGGTCAAGCCCAACGCCGGAGGCTTCGTAGAAGTCGATGATCCGAATCTCTTTGCCGATGAGTTGCGCGAACCAGATGGCTGTTGAGTCGCCAATACCCAAATCCCACGCTGTGTAGACTGGGAATGCCGGGTCATATGGCACATGGGTGACCCTGCCGTCTCTGGTAGCGTCTGCCAGCATTCGCGAGTAGTAAGCACCGGGAATGGCTGCATCCCACGAACAGAGGTACTCCTGCTCATAGAGAGCCTTCCCTTCCTCCTCTCCACGTTCGTCAATCATCTCTGCCAATTCATTGGCCAGCACTTCAGGCTTGATGTGTCCGGTAGTTTCAGCAGAGAGATGCTCAGCGAACCAGCCATCACTCTTCTCTGCGCCAAGGAATAGCTTGTGGAAGTGATTGCGCCCACGTGGTGTTGAGATGAATAAAGCCCAGCCACCGTTCTCTGCCAGGATTGGACGCAAGAAGGCGTAAGCGTTGGGGTTACTCAGTGCGTATTCAGAGAAGACCACGCCAAGGTAGGCGGAGCCGATGAGCGCGCTGTAGTTGTCAGAGCCGACCACTTGCCACGTTGAGCCATTGACGAAGGTGATCTTCATTTCGTCAGTGCGCACCGACGCACGGATAGCTTCAGGAAATGCCTCATCAATGCGTCGGCGTCCTGTGTGGGGGTTTACCGCATCCCAGATGGCGCGCCTTGCCTGATTAGCTTGAGGCAGACAGTGGATGTAGTTTCCAACCTTTGTCATGCATTGGATGGCTGACCAGTGGAGGCAGAGATCATCCTTACCTGCACGTCGCGGCCAGCAGACCACAGCACGCTTAATGCCTGATTCGAGCGCGCCCCACAGTGGTATCTGGTATGAACGAGGCGACCAGTTATTCGGAAGATTTATCTCCATCTGGCGTGAACCTCTTGATGTTGACTGTCAGACCCATTTCGCCGCTCTGCTCTACTTCCTGTTTGTCACGCCACACCTTGGGCTGGCGGTTCTTCAACCAGAAGATGGCGGCAGTGGTATCAGGTGGGTAATGCTTCATGTAAGGCGTCTCGACGATATTGTTTTCGATAACGCGAATATCGAGGTCTGGCGCTACATAACCCATTGCGCGCTGATACAGGCGATCAACCACATCACCATCAGCTACGGCCTTACCTTTTTTTATGGACTCCAGAAATTCAGGATGCTCGTGCTTCCAGTTATTGATCGTGGATTCACTCACCTCAAAGAATTCTGCTAACTCCGCATCGGTATGACCGAGCAAGCACAGTTTGCGTGCCTGTTCGGCATACGCCTCTTCGTACTTAGTCGGCCTCGCCATAGTGTTCTCCTTTGTCATTATCGGTGACCCTCATTGAAGGCCACCTGTAATGCTTACTTGTCAGTGGTGCTATCTGGATAGACGGTGCCTTCCAGTGTTTCTTTCAGGCGCTGCACACGAGCACTCAGATCATCCGGGTTGATGCCCGGCGTCTTTGCCAGTTCAACGGCTGCTTCATGCAGTGCTTCTTGGATCTTCTCTTGTTGTTGCTTAGCAGTTGCCATTTCATACCTCACGATGTGATAGATGCGGCGGTCACAATGCCACCGGACACGGTTAAGGTGATTTTGCGCGTTGCCGTCCCCAGGCTTAGAGCCAGCCCCGTTGTCACAGGGATGGAGAGAACTTGTGTGTTGCTGACAATCGCAGTGGAGTCAGGCAGGCTGACGGCGGTTACTGAACTCTGAGAGATGCTTACCGTCCCAGTAGCAGATACGGTGCCCGCACTGTTTTTGACGGTCAGTTGTTGGTTATTTGCAATGACCGACTCATAACCATCTACGTCCAGGTTACTTCCCTGATACACCATCTGATAAAAGTCTTGCTGCTCCCCGCTGGTAATGCGCAGATAGCCCATAGGTTTCCACCCTGTGGCTAGTGCTGAGGTAAGCTGCTGGTTCATTGCGCCATAGTCATTGGCTTGAAGTATCTTGCAGGCAGTAATAGCCATTGGTGAGCCTCCATGTGAATAAAGGATTCTCCCCGGTGGTGAAAGGGTGCGGGTATTGAGGCTTTATTTAACGTCGCTGGCTCCCGCTGGTATTCTCGACAATGCTGGCTGCACAGCATTATCAGAGCCACTCAGTGAATGACTCTTGTAATACCGTTCTGGATATAGGTATGTTGGATTTTCATCCTTATGCGTATAACTAACGGGAGCTCTTATATGTGTGTGATCAAAGCAGGTAGACAGAATTACCATATCGAGTATGTAGGCGGGTCTTACAATGCCCTTCCTGTAAATGATATTGGCAAGACAATTATTGGCTTATCTATTGAACAATTAGCCAAAATTCTAGCTGATTACACAGGTGGTGATCACGACAGCATATTGAAGCAGCTCAAAGCTTGCTTCCCTTGAGTGGGCGACAAAGCCTGCCTATGCGCAGGCAGAATTACTCACCGTTAAGCTGTAGCTTCAGTGCTTGCGGCTTCTGCGCCCGCTGAGCTTTCGTCGGTTGCTGCGTCACTGGTGCTGGCTGACTCAGCGCTGTCAGGTTCGATGCCAAGGCTTTTGTACTGTGCCGTTAAAGCAGCGGCCAGCCCTTCAGTTTTCTTTTCTGCCAGCTTGCTGACGATGAGTGCCTGGACGTCTGAGTCCTGAAGCACGGCTTTCAATTCTTCTGAGGTTACTTCTACGGCCATTGTCTTTTTCCTTATGCTTTAGCGACGAGTTTCTTTGCCAGGGCTACCACTTCATCGAATTCGTTTTCGACATCGTGACCAATGCTGATCAGCAATTCTTTCACCTTGCCCAGCACAGCGTCATCAGAGGTGACGCTGGTCGTGGTGGTCTGTGTGGTGGCCGGCACCACTGTTTCTGTAGTGGTGGTCACAGGAGGGATTGCTTGTGCGGTTGTCGCGGTGTCTGTTACTGCGGCGTCAGTCACGGTAGGTTCCTTTGTCTCTTTGGTGAGTAGCCATTTGAGCGGGTTCATTTCTTCTCTCCGCAAAGGCGGTCGTATAAATCGTTGTGAGCATTGATAGCCCGGACGGTGCGGATATCCATCAGCTCTGAATCTTTACCGTGGGTGTAGATAGGGCTGAAGAGTGTGCAGCTAGAATCAATGGTAATCGTGGGGCTAGTCGTCTGAGTTGTAGCGTGAGGAGTGCAGCTTGTTGCGGCTAGCAGCGTCACTGAGAGCAGCGTTAGTCGTTTGAGCATCTTTAGCCACCTGTGCATTTTCTTTCTGCTTTTCAGCAACAGCTGACACCAGGGCAGACTCGACTTTAGCCGCGGCCACGTCAGCTTTAGCCTGCGTCTGCGTGGTGCCGATCTTCTTACCGCCGAAGTAGGCAGTGATGAGGCCAACGATAACAGCGAGGCCAGTCAGGATTTCTGACCACCAACCGGAGAGAAGTGATGTCATGGGTTCGTGTCCAGTCGTTGCTTCTGGTTGAGTAACTTCCGCTGACGGATGAACTGCGCCAACACTGCCATAACCATCAGGAATGAACCGATGATGCTCAGGTAATTCGGAGGCAGGAATGACTTAATATCTGGCGGCAGCATGTTCCATCCGGTGAGAGCGGCATCAGGGATCAGCTGCATCGCCGCGCTTAATGCCGCGCCTGCACTTCCCAACCACACTGACCACGCTTTGAATAGCAACTTGGCATGAGCCACAAACTCCAAATTGGTGTATTTGCGGATGAGCAGAACGCCGATAATTATCGCCAGGACAACCAGGAGCCAGATGAGAAAGGTCATATCAGCCCCTTATAAATATCGTAGGTGCCGGTACGCATCACTTCAGCATGGCGCCGGGCGCGCTCTGGCGTTTGCGATGCCCATTTACTGCTCAACATGCCGTTAGCAGCACCGGTAAAGTTACCAGCGCCAATCATCGCCAGCGTGTTCTTGAAGCCAGCTAGGCCAGCCAGCCCCATTTGGTAGCACATGCTGTAAAGCACATCAGCGCGGGCTGGGTTGCATTGCTTAAGCGCTGCTGCAATGGATGGCGTAGCGCTCATCTGATAAACCATTCCATCCACAATGGCCTGCTTCCAAAAGTCGCCTACCTTGCGAGGAACACTGAACGTGTAATTCGCGAGACTGGCATACTTCGGCCCGATACGAATGCCGCCAGCCACTGTGGGATATCCTTCAGTGTCGATATACGGCTTCTCACGGTAGCCTTCTTCAAAATTGAGGATTTGAATAATCTGACTCATTTCCCTTCATCCTCTTTGACTACCTGCTTCACCTTGTCAGCGGTCTTATTGGCGGTGCGGTCTGGCAGGGAGTCGAGTTTCTTCTGAAGGTCAGCTACCTGATTGCTCAGTTGCTCAACCTTCTCATCACGGCGACTTGCGACTTCGCCGTAATCTTTGCGGATATCTTCAACCCGCCGGTTTGCATCGTTGCTGACGTACACAAAGATGATGGTCATCAGGATGCTGAACAGGCACGCGCCGAGAAGCCAGTAACCTAAAGTGACCATCTTGCGCGGTGTGGGCTTGTCGCTATTGGGTAGGTGCATTGCTGTCGTCCTCCAGAGTGGCGATCAGCCGAGTGACTTCATTCCTGAGTCGGTCGTTACCCGATGTGCTTGCGTCAGACATCGCCAACAGGGTACCCAGAGCACTCTTGATCAGCCGGAGGTCTGTCTCCAGGGTGGAGATGCGACGAATGTTCTTATCGTGTCTGTCGCGGAGATCGTCGTTTTCCTTGCGGAGCAGCTCATTGCTCTCTTTCAGCAAAACAACCTGCTCTTTGTAGCTGGAGATAATCTCTCCACCCGCCCTGTTGGTGGTAACGATTGAAGCGATGCCCGCAATTAAGGGCTTCCAGAAAATTGCCACCGCCCCGCCGCCTAGCAGCAGAGCGCTGATACTTGTGATTAAGCTATTCTCCATGCCTGACCTCGCTGATCAGATACAGGAGTGAAGTGAGAGTGTTTTGCATGGCCGTCTCCGGCAATCCCGGCAAGACCGGCACTATTGCTGTTGAAAGAAATAAAAGGCGCTCGCGGTAAAAGGACACAGGACTAAACAGGGGAAATCCATGAGCGCTAAAACGAAAAAAGGCCGCCCGTAGGCAGCCTTATTTTTTATATGTATGAATGCAAAATATAGGTTGACCTATAACATAGGTTTACCTATAATCATCCCATCAGCCGGACGCTGAAACGGGAAGGCCCCTACCGAAGCAGAGGCCAACATGAGGAAGGGTTATGATGAAGTTAATCATCATCCTGATTGTTCTCTTAGTGATTAGCTCCCCAGCTTACTAAGACAGTCAGGCGGAGGGGAGAAATCCCCTCCAACCCACACTCCATAATTTAGGATTTTATCATGGCTCGGTCAATAACTGACATCCAAAAACGCAGCGATGAACGGCGTGGTTTGAAGGTAAAGAGCATGAAGCTCAACGTCGAAACCATCGCGTTACTGGAGCGCCTTGCAGCCCATACTGGTGAGCCTCAATCGGCAGTTGTTACCAGGGCGCTTCAGATGCTGGCCAATGAACTAAAGATGTAACGAGAAGCCTCCTTCGGGAGGCTTTTTTATAAGCAACGGCAAGAACGCTGCGGCCGATTCGAACGGCTTCCCTTTCGGTGCATTCCCATAATGCTACTTACAGCGCCTTTGCCTGTTGCGCAGAAAAGCAAAAAGCCCCGGTGAGTAACCGAGGCTTATTTGTTAACGAGAGGCAGAAATCCCATCGTTAGAGATAAATTAACACAGTTTCCGGAAAAGTAAATAGCTTACGATAAAATATCAGGCTATTTCCTATTGCGCTATGCAGTCACTTTCGATAAAGCAGAGTTTGCCCAAGCCTCTTCTACTTCCAGTTTAGTGATCAGCTGATCATAGAATGGCTTCACGCTTTTCTCCCAGGTTGCTACGGATACCAATTCATTCTTACCGAATGCGGCTCTGTAGGCCTCTGTGGAAGGTATGCGCTCATACCCCCGGCCAGAGCAGCGCTTGCAATCTCCCATCACCGGCACACCCTGTAATTCGGTTTCTTTTCTGTTGAGAGCCTTCCCGCGCCCGGAACAGTCGTTACATGCCGCAGAGACTACACCCCGCCCCTGGCATGGCTTGCAGCGAACCCGGACAATCTCCCGCACACTGCGCTGCATTCCGCCGGACAGAGGCGCTTTCAGTGAAAATACCTCAGCCTCAATGAAGCCGGCACCCGTGCAGCACTCACACGGTTTCACGCTGGCGGCACTGCGGCAGTAATCCAGATACGCATAAGTTGCGAGAACTTGCATCACCACTGGTTTAATATCACTCTCAAGCTTGCGAAGGGCTGCAACCCGGCCGCAGGTTTCGAGTGAATGTTTGGTCAGCAGGTTGATCGCCCGATCACTGTCCTGCTTACTGATACCCATCTTCCCCAGAAAAGCGCTGTACCCCATTTCAGCGCGACTCTGAGCCATACCCATTGCCGCCATTACGTCAGTACCTGTCAGAGCTTCTGAAGCGGTTGCTGGCGTGGTTGCGGTGTAGTTTGGGGATTTCGGAGAGTGGAATTTGATAGCGCTTTCGAGATTCATACTGCCTCCAGTTCGGTAATGATAATTTCCAGCTTGCCGCCCTTCACTACTTCACAGCGAACCATACGCACGTCATCAATCAGGCTATCGTCAGCTATGACGCCTGCTTGGGTGAGTGAATCGAGCGGTGCTTTGAAGAGGTTGTCCAAATCACGCCGGGCGCGTGTAGGTGGGTATGCGAGGATTTTTACTTTGAGCCTGCCGGCCAGTTGGTATTGCTGATTTGCTTCGAGGACATACTGATTGACGAGTGCTGTGTAATCCCTTCCCTTTTTGCTCTTAATCTTTCTACCGCGGAACACAGAGAAGAGATGGTTATTTCCAGGCGGCCAGGGTAGTTCTATTCGATATTCATTCATGCCCGCACCTTCCCTTCCCGCAGCAACTCATTCTGCGTGCGTATAACGCCCTCCAGATGAGCTAGGCGGGCTTCTGACGCCTCAACCATACGTGTGCGGCGGTCAATCTCATCATGGCAGCAGGAGCACGCCCACGCCCCAAATAAGTCATCGGGCTTGATACCCGTTCCGCACATGCCGGCCATGCGGTAATGGGCGAGCACAACAGTTTCAGGGTTGCCGTTGCAGATGCCCGGCAGCCTAACCTGGCATTCCCTGCCCCGAGCCTCTTTTCGCAGATTAGCCATTCTTCTTCTGCTCCTTCTCAGCATGTGCCGCGCTGTAGGCAGCCAGGTGAGCGACAACAATCGCGTAGATGCTCATCAGAGACACCCAGAGGATGCTCTCTTTCCACCAAACCAACGTGGGGAGAGTGAGAGCCGTCCATATGATCGCCGCGATGATGTGGAACCGTGCCAGACGCTTGGCTTCAATCTTCATCGCCCTCTCCTGCAATCTTGAAGTTGGGGTCAGACATCTCAAACCAGTCAGCGCAGTTCTGGCAGCAGTAGGTTTCGTCAGCTTCCAGCTTCAAGCTACAGTGGGCGCACACTGGTTCAGGCGGCTTCTGCATAACTGGCCTCCTTCATCATCAAGAAGACAATCATCGCCAATCGACATGGAGACTCTGGGCAACGCTTCCAGTCGTTATAGGGAGCAATCCCGCGCAAATTGCATGACGCATCCCAGCTAATGCCGTCGTAGTTCAGTTCAATGCCATTACGATGGATAATCGGCCCGGCATCAGCCCATGAGTTGCACGGGTCGAACCGGTTAGGCCCATCACCGAAACCGCGGGTCACCAGGAGCGTCTTGCCGTTCAGGTCGTACTGAATCGACTCCCGGACATCTTTCACGGAGTAGGCGTTGACCATCTTCGCGCCCAGGGCGACGGCGACCGCATTGTTAATTTCGTAGTCCGATAATTCGCTGTAGTTCACTTCCTGCTCCTTACACGCAGCCAGCGCTTAGCCATGAGCGGCCAAACGGGGTCATAGGTTCTGATTTCTGAGGTTGAAGGTTTTGGCTTGGGGTTACTGCGGGAACGCTTTGGGGGGATGAATATCAGGTTATCGAGGGCTCGCTGGGTCAGGCTTCTTTGCATGGCTTGGCCTTATTGTGAGCACCTCGATTGCCCTGATTTACCATCAGAACGCCGTTGATGATGGCGTGGCGCTCGGGCTTTGTGTCTTTGTGATACTTCTTCACCGTGGTGCGATGGGTATTAATCATCCGGGCTACCTCAGTGATATTCCCTCGAGTCTGTACCAGCAGCTCAGGGATGGTCTGGATTGTTACGTTCATGCTGCACTCCTGATTGATGCCAATTGCTTGCCATAAGCCATCAGCTCATTACGATCGATGTAGCTCGTCATCCCTTTGCGACGGTGGAGTGGGTTCCAGATAAGAAGCATTGAGCCTTTGTTATTGCCGCTTACTGGTTTCCCTGTGTCCGCCCTGACGAATGAAATTCGCCCGCCGGTAATAAATCTGACCTCAGTCACTTCTTTCAAAGCCTCTTTAAACCAGCCAACTGAGGTGTCTGCTGGCACAAGCATCACCACGCCAATACTGCCTTCTGCCAGTGCATTGGCTTTTTCTACCCAAGGGCCGATGCTGCTGTATGGCGGGTTACACCAGAGATAACCATTCTCAAACATCTCCCAGCGTGTTGCTGGCGCCAGAGCGTTATCAGCCTCGGTTAAGTAAACCGGATGAAGATGGTTGGTGTCGCTTGCGGCAATGTCGGCCACGAAATGGAACTCGCGCTCCAGTACCAGATAAAGCTCCTGCGGAGTTTGCCAGAGGTCGCGTATATCAGGCGGCGTGTTGCTGCCGGTATAGTCTGTCATGCTGTTGTTCCGTATCTGTTCGCCCATTCAGCAGCCCGTGCAGCTTCGTCGCTGAACTGGACGTTGTGCTCGGCACCAAAGGCGCTGATGAGTTCGATTAAGTCCCGCATTTCACGAACGGCCATGCGGCTGGTTGATTGGCCTAAAACCACGAATCCGCCATCAATACCTGGCACCACGTCTTGCTTCTTGAGCGCCGCGGTGAATACCCACTTCCACTCTTCGCTGGTCAGCTTGCGCCCATGCCAATTGACCTGCTCTGAAATATCGTTCAGGCAAGCCCAAAGCTTGGCGTTTTGCGAAATGCTGCGAGTGCGTTCTTGGATGGTTACTACGAGGGGTGATTCAGGATTGGCTGGTAAGGTCTGGATGTATTCGATGCAGTTTCGTCGTCGGATAGAGTCAATCAGGAAATAGCTCTGTTTGTTCACGGTTACCTCCCTTCGCTTGTCTCCACGTAGTCGAGTAACAAATCGTGGGCTTTGCTGAGCAGCAGGTCTAGCGTGTGCTGTTGATGCCCGCCTTCACGCACCAACCTTAGGGCTTGGTTGATGTACTGCTGAGCCTCTGTGAGTTGCCTGTGAGGATGGAGGGGAATAATTTCAGCTGTCATTGCTTCTCTCCATGTTTCTGGATAGCCATGATGATGCAGGCAGTGCATAACCACATGGTTCCAATGATTATTTGTTGAGGGTTATCGGCAGCCATCCCATAACCCGTAATGGGTGCGCCGATGATGGCGAGGATGTAGGGCATATCGCTTACCTCCATCCCTTTTCAGTTGGTTCCTGCTGTGCAGCAAATAAAAACGCCGCTGTAGTAGCGGCGCTGTGTTTGTTTTGCATGTTTCCCCCACTGGCTGTGTTACAGCGTGATGTTAGCCTCACGACTGGCGATCTTGATGAAGTGACGTAGCATTTCGCGAGTCATCCAATTTTTTTCGGTCAGTTGGAAAATCCAAGAAACTACCTGTGCGCCGCTTGTGCAGGTATCTCGTGCGATTTCATACTGAGCGTCGGTATCGGGGATGTTTATAACGATGTGTGTGTCGTCAACAGTGAAGATTTCTGAAAGCTCTTTTTGGCGTTCTGCATAGCTTTCTACATCTAATTTTTTCAGGGTCATACTTTCGCTCCTTTTGCGAATTTCCTTGATCCGTACTCATCCTGTTGCTGGGAGGAGCAAGCCTGCCTAGCCTCATCCTGTTCACAGGCCATAAAATGCCCATTAACAAAACGCTGATAGACCGTACCAAGGGAACCAAATCTATTCTTGGTGACAATGATTTCTGCGTATGGTGCAGCGGGGGAGTTTTCATTGTACACGGCATCCCGGTAAAGCATGACGATAGAATCTGCATCCTGCTCAATGCTGCCAGAGTCACGCAAGTCAGCGTTTACTGGGCGTTTATTGGGGCGTTTCTCAACATCCCGCGAGAGCTGGCTTAAAGAAATCACTGTTGTCTTCAGGTCTTTTGCCATTGCTTTTAAAGACCCAGAGATGTGAGCAATTGATAAATCATTACGCTCTGCCTTCGGCTTTTCAATCAGCCCAAGGTAGTCAACCATGATCAGAGACAGCGCCGGATTTTCTTGCTTGTGCCGTTCTGCGACAGCCCGAATTTGCTCGACATTCAACTTTGAAGCGTCGACAACCCAGACATCCAGACCGGTAAGTTGCTTAATTCCCTGTGATACCCGCCCCCATCCTTCGTCGTCCATTTTTGCTGGATTACGCAGCACACTTACCGACATATTCCCAGCGCCGGCCACTGACCGCTCGATAACTTGCAATGAACTCATCTCCATCGAGAACATCAACACGCCTCTGCGCTGAGCGCTGTTAGGTAACTCACTCCTCGCTACGCCTTCTGCAATTTTGAGAGCCAGCTCTGTTTTCCCCATTCCTGGACGAGCAGCAACAATCACCAAGTCTTCCGGATTCATGCCGCCGGTGATTACATCCAGCTCATGTATTCCCGTTTTAAGGGTATCTGACTGATCACCGTTCTTCAGCCTTCCCTCAAGCTGTTCTGCGTAGCTATCAAGCAGCTCGCTGATATGGATTGGCCTAACCTCATTTTTCGGCTTTCTGACGCTTCCAAGGCGCTTTACGAGCTCATCCACAGCCTGAGTCGAGACATCCCGGTTACCATTGGCAATGGGCGCTCTAAGCTCTTCAATCAGGGCAAGCACCTGACGGCGCTGATGGTTATCAGCAACGATTTCTGCATAGCCCTTGAGGTTTGCAGAGCTTGGACAAGCTCGGTAGGTTTCCATGACGTCAGCAAAGCGCTCTTCCCCCATGGCCTCTGCAACCATCATCGCATCGATTAAGTGCCGCGTTCTTGCCTGCCCTTGGATCACCCGATAAGTATCTTGATAAAACTTGATGGCGAATGCTTCTGGGCTTAGGGTGCTGAGCACCTCGTTTGCTACTGGGGTCAAACCGCTAATCAGCAGGCCACCGATTACGCTGGCTTCGATATCTTGGTTCATCAGAGTGTTCCCTCACGTACTTTGGTCAGTGTCTTGCGTTGCAGCAGATAATCGAGCGTTGCTACCCATTCCCGGTCGTTGTCTCCGAAGTGGAACGGCCTCGCCTGCTGCATGAACGCGTTCACGTAAGCACGGAAGCCTTCAGCGGTTGGCGTAGCCAGGGAGGTGACAAGGGTTTTCATCTTGCGCTTGCGCTCATCGCTCAGCTCTACAGCGTGGGGAAGCTTGTCACCGACGATGTCGTTGTAGGCGCTCATGCAGGCTTCGTAATCGATGCGAATGGGTTTTCGTCTTTCAGGTTTAACCTGCTGAGCGCCAACACCCGTGAGGGGGTTGGGGGTGTTTTCTTTTTTCTTTTGTATATTGTCTTTTGTGGTTAGCAACTTCTGCGAAGGTTCGTTAGCGACTTCTGCTAAGGTTTTCTTAGCAGGTTTAGCTAATGTTTTGCAGAATCCGTTATTCTTTGTTTCCCACTCAGATACGTTGGTATTCATGCCGATTTTCCGGCCTTCCTGAAGCAGGACTTTCTTCCTGATAAGCAGGTTCTTAGCCGTTGAGCAGTGAGTGTGATGCTTGCCTATCATCTCCTCAAGCTGCTCATTGCTGATCCAGTCCATCTTCTTGCTGAAGCCGTATGTCTTCCGCCACACTGCGATGACGATACAGAGTTCAGTTTCGCTCAGCCCAGAAGCCATCGTTGCATCGAGCAGTTCGTTAGCTAAGCGAGTGAACCCATCTTCAAGCTGCGCCACTCTACGCTCCACGGCCTCTACAGACGGCCTCTGGTAATCTGATAACTTAACGACTCCCATTCTTCACCCCCGCCTTAGCCAGCCTGAAAACGCCAATCAGACGCTCTGCGAACGCCTTGTTGTTAGCAGCTGCAACAACCAGCCCGTCTGGTGAATCTTGGTGTCGCCTCTCTTCTTGTGCTTTGAATATTCTGCGTTTTCGCATATAATTACTCCCGTGAATTGATGCCAATTAATTCGCTTAGGCCTCGAAGCTGTTAGCGCAGCTCGGGGCTTTTTCTTTGGTTATCTCCAACTGCAGCTTTGCGAAGTTCATCGCCGTTGACATCAGCCAGCGGTATTCCTCCAGAGATATTTTCTTTTCTCCACGCATGACAAAATCCTCTACGCCACTTGCGGCGAGAGTTTCCATGAGTTCTGGGAATTTTTCGGTTCTGCGAAGGACTGTTGAATCCGCTACGTTGAGCAGCTTTGCAACCACGGTTTGACGTGTATTCGATAGCGCCTGGTGCGCGGTGGCCAGGAGATGACGACCGATAAATACGACGGTGCTCGATTTGCGTGTTGTTGCGTTTTCCATTTGAGATACTTTCCGTATTGAATAAGTAGTTGATTAAGTGGTAAACCGGTTAAGGCTTCCACGATGGTGCTCCAGCATTTCGGCGGGAGCGGTTCAGATTGATAAAGAGCGGTGCTGTTTATGCAGCTGGGCGGTAGATTTGGCCCTGGTACTTCAGAACGCCAGCGGTGACGACTTCCAGTCGGTAAGCATCTTTCTCAGGAATAACTTCCTTCCACTGAGATACAGCTGCGTCGGTCAAACCTAACGCTCTGGCTACCGCGCGCTGAGTTCCGAAGTGGTCGATTACATCTTTCTTGTACATGGACTCGCTCCGAAATTAAAGAACACTTAAATTATCATTCTAAAGGAAACTTAAGTCAACAAGATTTAAGATGTCTTAACTATGAAAATGCAAACGGTCGGCGATCGCATCCGTGCGAGACGCAAAGAGCTTAAGTTGACTCAAAAGGATTTAGCATCCAGAGTTGGTGTATCTCATGTCGCTATCTCTCAGTGGGAGAAAGATGACACCGCACCACGGGGTGATAACTTGCTACGGCTATCGCAAGCGCTGGGGTGCGATGCCTCATACCTTAATAACGGAGATGGCTCGGCCAGCAACGTCGCCCCAGCGTCTATAGACTTTCGCGCAGTTCCTATCATCAGTTATGTACAAGCTGGATACTGGACAGCCGAATGCACCATTCGCTCTATAGAGGGTGATATAGAGTTTTTGCATACGAATATGGACTTATCTGATTCAGCCTTCACCCTAATTATCAAAGGCGACTCCATGGAACCTGACTTCCGGGAGGGGGATGCCGTTGTGATTGATCCAGACATCGCTCCTCTACCTGGCGACTTTGTTGTGGCGAAAAATGGAGAGGAAGAAGCCCTCTTTAAAAAGTATCGACCACGCGGAGTTATCGATGGCGCGGACGTATATGAGTTGGTGCCTCTTAATGAAGACTACCCCACCCTTCGCTCTGACCAAGTTCCAATCCGCATCGTAGGAACAATGGTTGAGCACCGCAGATACCGAAAAAGAAGATCCTGATCACAAAATCAACCCGCCATCGTGCGGGTTTTTTATTATCTCTGCTTAAAAAATCCCTCTAAAATCCAATCACTTTCTTAAATCACGCCAAATAATTTAAGTTTTCTTTAAAATGCCACTTGACCATAGATTTAAGTTGTCTTAAATTTAGCTCCATCAGCAGGACGCAGTACACACCAGGACGGTGGCGCTCTTTAACATTGATGGGGTTTTTCTCCGCAGTAATGCGGGGAACGAGTTTAACCAAACAGGAGGCTATATGTAGCGTTCATGCGGGTTAGACCGCAGCCGAAAGGCAATTCAGCAGTAGTGATGCTGCCCTGAGTCACCATTGAGTGAGCCTGCTTAGCAGCGGGTCAAGGTTTCTAATAAAAAGTAGCTCCGGTAAAGCAGTGCGAACGCCAGACGCACACCGGTTATTAGCGGCACATTGCGACAGTATCTCAAGGGCATGAGCGCAGCCACTGCGAGAGTGTGGCTCAAAGTGAAGTTGGCTTTGGGATTGGATGAATGCAAGCGCATGGCTGGGGATAAGAAGTGGGTACCCGGCGTCGGCTGAAGTCGCGGGATAACAAATCCGTCTTGAACGGTGGCAAAACCAGCGCACGTGAACGGCGAGGAGCACCGGCCATCCAATCACCTAAGCCAATTACCGGAGGTAAACATGACTGTAGTTATCACTCTCTTGGCCTCTGACAATGCCAAGAATCGCCGCAGAGCACGCCGTGCAGCAGAGCGTGAAAGCACTGGAGGCATCAAATGCGCGACCTTGGGGTCGAAGCCAAAGGCTACCACTCAGGCGGTGAGAAAGCCGTTTGAGCGCGTAGTGAAAGCAGTATCCAGTGCTGAAGGGTATGGCCGGCAGCTACAGAAGGCTATCGGCCATCACGAGCCAATCGCTCAGAAGCGCGAAGAGAAGCAGCGCCGTGAACACATGAAGGTGCGCAATCCCCTAGGGCAGCAGGTTAACGCCCGTCAGAAGATGCGCGGCAAAAGCATCCCGTTAATTTGAGTGAGGTAACCATGAGAACAACATCATTCAACTCCGTACAGCGTCAGGCGTTCTGCCAGAAGTTATACGGTCGCCAGTGGAAGGCTAAGTGCAGCAAGGAGCTGAGGTTCGGGGAAGTGCCAGCGCGAAAGGTGTTCTGGCCTGTGTACATATAGCCGCCCACGAGGCGGTTTTTTTATGCCTGCTAACAGGAGAAAGAGATGAGTGAGTTTAAGGGAACGCCGGGGCCGTGGAATGTGCAGTTCGGAGATGAAATATATGCAGGTAGCGGCGTTGATAACGTGCAAGTAGCAACCGTAAATGATTGCCGTGATGCCGCGCTTATATCAGCGTCTCCAAAACTTCTTTTTGCTCTTCAAAACTTAATGAAAGCCATGGAATACGGCAGTTCAGTCGGACTTCGGACTGCTGAAAGGGACGCAAGAGAAGCGATTTCCCAAGCATTGGGCCAGTAACCGCTAACAGGAGAGTGAGATGAAGTGGATTAAATGCAGCGATGCCATGCCCGACCCTGAATCACCTTATAGGGTCTTAGCTTATACGCCCAATAAGCAACCAGACTTAGAATTCCGCCTCATATCGGCCGACCTATTCAAACGCGTATGTACTCAAGCAACTCACTGGAGGTACGTGCTGGCACCCAATGAGTGACACCGCAGAGCTGATTCACTGAGTCAGCTCGACGGTGCCACTGGCTACTTAATCCGGCTTAGGCTGGCACCTTCTGAGACCGCATATTTCTCAGTGAAATGTTTCTCTATTTGGTCAAACAAATTAATCAAATAAGAAGCATCGCCATCTTGCGTGAATTCATGCAACCGCCCTGCTCTAATTAGCTCAATGACAAGTTGCTGGGCTGCTAATTGAGGATTAGTTTTCGGATTGATAATTAAATCTGACATCAGTAGCCCCTTATCAAGATTGCGAAAAAAACACCCTAGCACTTCTCGGTGGTATAAATAAAGAGCAGCGCATCACACTTTGAACCCGCTGTTTTTATTGGTATTTATAGCCATAAATTAAGCCTTAAATATATTTAATCAGTCCCCCAGGAATTAATTAAATTCGCACACCTTTTACTGCATATCAAAACAGCTTCATTTGAGACTGCTCTGCTATGTAAACAATCAACTTAAGGAACCACCCGTGATGGATTTAGCTATCGCAGGCGGCACCATCATGGGTGCCAATAGCTTCAATAACTCTTTACTCGACATTATTACCGAGCGCCTCCGTTCTGGCTGGCGTTCATTCACTCGTTCAGTGAGGCATCCATGAAGTTCACCATCGCCGGTCAGCTTCTCATCATCACGATAAGCGGGAGTAGTCGTGAATATCCAAACAACGCCGCTGGCTATCAGCTGATGGCTCGCGAGTTCTGCCAAAGCAAGGGGCTATTACCATGAACCTGAAATTTGAATGCCGGGACTTTCACATTAGGCCGGCAGCCCGGCCTGGTGAATACAAAGTGGAAGCTATTGATGCAGCCCTATATGGCATCGCTGATGAAAAAGAAATCCTCAATAACCTGGATATCGCAGCGGTAGTTGAGTGGCTTACAGGACAGGGTTACAGCGTTACCGCACCACAGGAGTATGCAGCATGAATGAATGGAGTGATGACGCTTTCATCGCGTTGGTGAAAGACGTGCTGGCTGATGAGCCGGTTGATATTGGCGAGCCGGTTAACCTGGCTGCGGAACGGCAGAACCCAGAGATTAGCTGGGATGAGTTTGCGGGGAACTATCAATGACAGTGAAGAAGGTTTATCAGGCCATCAGCGCGGTGGCCAAGGACATGGCGGCGGTTGGTATCAGCAAAGACCGCCGCAACCAGCAGCAGGGCTTCAACTTCCGTGGCATCGACCAGGTGTATAACGCACTGGCACCCATGCTGGCCAAGCACAACCTGGTCATTCTGCCGCGCATCACAGAGCGCACAGTGACCGAGCGAGCCACACAGAAAGGTGGCGTGTTGTTCTATGTCGTGGTCAGGGCAGAGTTCGATTTCGTGTCTACAGAAGACAGCAGCACCCATACAGTCACCACCTACGGCGAGGCTATGGATAGCGGCGACAAGGCCACGAATAAGGCTATGTCTATCGCCTACAAGTACGCTGCGTTTCAGGCGTTCTGCATTCCCACAGAAGAGACTGCTGTTGATCCTGACTCAGAGGTTCATGAGGTGGCCAGCAGAACACCTGATGAAATCCTGGCTGAATTCACGGCTCAAGCTGGGGCAAGTAACACGGTTGAAGAGTTGAAGGCGATATACAAACCGGCATGGAACTCCCTGGCCAAGCATCCCGAACATCAACAGAAGTGCGTGGAAGTCTTTAAGACACGCGGTTCAGAACTAAAGCAGGCGGCATAAATGGCAAGCAAAGGCATTAACAAGGTAATTCTCGTTGGTAATCTGGGGCAAGACCCCGAGGTGCGTTACATGCCCAGTGGCGGTGCTGTGGCCAACATTACGCTGGCCACGTCAGAATCATGGCGTGACAAAGCAACCGGTGAGCAGAAAGAAAAAACCGAATGGCACCGGGTGGTGCTGTTCGGGAAGCTGGCAGAAGTGGCCGGTGAATATCTGCGTAAGGGTTCGCAGGTATACATCGAAGGCAAGCTGGCCACGCGAAAGTGGACAGACCAAGCAGGTGTCGAGAAGTACACAACAGAGATTCACGTCAACGTTGGCGGAGTAATGCAAATGCTTGGCGGTCGCCAGGGTGATGATGGCCAGCAGCAACGGCCGGCACCTCAGCGCCAGCAGCAAGCGCAACGCCCGGCTCAGCAGGAAGAGCCGCCAATGGATTTTGACGACGATACCCCCTTCTAACCTTCACAGGTAACCCCACATGCTCACCAGCCACGAGCAGGATGTCTACGACAACCTGCCGGTTGAGCTGCGTCCAAAATACCTGGACAAGCTCCGCCGAATCAAAGAAAGGGATGCTCTCATCGTTGCTGGTGCGCTCAAGGCAGTGGAGTGCGCCAGACAGGGATTGCAGCATGAGCGCCTCAACAGGATGAGGCTCAACGCGCTCAACAAGGAAGCGGCGTTCTACCCACTATGCCCTGAGCATATTCTCGCTAAAGACAGGCAGATGTTCACCAGAGAGCAGCCTGCTAACACTGATATTTACCTCGACTACACTAACCCAATCAGGGGCTTTGGCGGCGCTGTCCGTCAGGGTTAATCACGTAAGGACTCATCATGACAGACAAACAGCCCGCCCCGATTGGGGATTGCCACATCGTAGGGAAAGCGGTTGTGCCGGAGGAATTTAGTCAGTTTGAAGCGGTGGCTAAACGGCTTCAGGAAGCACTGGTTAGCGCAAGCATAGAGTGCGCAGGGAAGCAGCAGGAAGCGCTATCCAAGGCAATGGAAGCCTATCTTGAGGTGAGCACACCGAGCGTCATGCTTAGCCTGTTGCGGCAGAATGCTGAGCTTAAGGCAGAGCGTGATGCGCTGGCGGATGAGCTGAATAAGCGACCCGAACCGGCCGTGTATGAGGCGGAGATGAACGGCTTCATGTCTTCTGTCACAAAGTCGCATTATGAAGAGTGCAAACGCTATGGCGTCAAAACGCGCATTCTCTACACCGCCCCGCCAGCGCCGGTGGTGCAGGTGCCAGATGAAAAGGCCGTGAGCAATGACAACGCGCTCTGCGATAACATTGAAAATTATGGCTGGAACTCCTGCCGCGCCGAAGTGCTCCGCCTGAACAGCCAGGTATAGCACCCTTCTCTTTCCGGCGTATACTCCATTCAGGAGGTATGCCTATGTCTTTCAATATCGCAGAACGCAGCAGAGAAGAACGTGACAAGGTGAACGTTGACCTTGCGGCGTCATCAGTCGCATACAAGGAAAGGATGAATCAGCCGGTTATCCCGCAGCATGTGGAAGCGGAGCAGCCGGAGGAATACAGGGATTATTTCAGGGAGAGGCTGCAGCACTACAGGGAGGTAAGTCAGCAGTTCCCGCGTGGGATTGATCCGGTCTACTTTAGGGAGGAGGGAAAGTAATGGATGATTATTTAATCTTTGCAACCGGGTATTCTGGGGAGCCATTACAGTACGTATCAGGTCTACCAAAAGTATCTATCTTAGAAAGTGAGAATCCAAGGATTTGGCGGAGTCTTACCGTTTACCGAATGAAGTCAGGTGATGAATTTTACAACGCTGCATCTGAGTTTACCCCTCCACATCAGTCGGAGCTTGATCATGCAGTAAAGCAATTCAATCCTAAGCCTACTTCAACTAAATAAGACCATAAATGACCCCGCCTCTGCGGGGTTTTTATCACCCATCACAAGCCGCCTTGAGCGGTTTTTTTACGCCTGAAGGAAACCACTATGAAGATTAACATCGGCGATAAATACGTTATTGAAGTGTCATCTCATGACTTTGTCCTGTGTGAGAAGAAAGTCGCCAAAAGCGGGAAGAGTGCTGGTAGTGAAGTGCTGTCACGACTTGGCTATTACAACAAGCTGGAGCAGCTGATCAATGCACTCATTGTTCATGATGTGAAGAAAGAGGATGTGCAGTCATTGCAAGCCATGCAAAAGCACATCGAACTCACCGCCCTGGAGTGCGTAAAGGCTTTTGAGGTGGCACGTGAAGGAAGTCATTAAGGGAGATAAAGAGCCTGTTCACATCGTCGCAGCCATGAAGGCATTGGAAACGCATAAAGCCAAGTATGGCGAGGGCAACAAGTTTCATCCCCGGATTTACTCAGTCGCATATCGCGGCAGGTTCTATCAGATAGAGGTCGTCACCCGGCGCAAGACTATGGCAGCGACGGTGATTACTGGTGTCAGAACGTTAACTAAGGTGTTGGAGGTTGCATGAGCGAGTGGATTAAATGTAGCGAACGAGTACCAAATGAAGGCGGTCGCTATTGGTGCTACGTCGAAGAGCAAAACAGCTTGGGAAAAAGCCATTATCAGTGGAATTGCTCCTGGAATGGTGATTGCTGGGGAGGAGAAGGATTCTTTGGCAAAGTAACCCACTGGATGCCACTACCAGAGCCACCGGAGGTTAGCTAATGCTCGCCGGCTTCGTTCTCTTACTCACCTCATGCACTACTGATTGCCGCACCGTCCCCGTATCAGAAACCATCTTCCCCACCCTGACCGAATGCCAGCAGATGGCTGAGCGCATCAGGATGGTTCGCCCGCGGGTTATTTTGGAATGTGCGGAGGTGCGCCGCTAAGAATGCTTACACCACTTCACCTGCTTATCACTATCGCCGCCCTGGCTATCTATTACGTCCTGATGGGCTAACGCCCCTAACCTTTTACTATCGCGCTATGCGTGAGGAATCACTATGTCCAAACACCTGTTTGTAACTATGCCAGATGAAAGCGTATGGGCTGTACCCGTCAGTATTATTGCAACGCACCGCGCAACTTATTACGCAGGTGAGTGTGGTGGTGACGTTGAGAAAAGCCTTGCTGAAGACACTATGCCACTTTTTGAGCATGACCCATTTGAGGTTGAGGATTGGGCTGCCAATAACATGAACTGGAGCGATGTAGTCGAGCACGCCCGCCTGATTAGCGAAGGTGAAACGGATTATGAGGATGGCTGGGTAAATGGTGAGAAAGAAGTAAAAGACCTGTGACCACCATCCCCGACATCTCCCCGGGCGAGCTAATCACCTGGCTCGCCATCGTCACCCTTTTCATCATCGACAGCTTCATCAGTAAGCCACCAAAGGAGTAGCTATGTCTGACATTACCCTGATCCAAGAAAAAGAAGTCATGGAAAAATTGCAGATTACCTCACGCACAACCATGTGGAAGTATTGTGAGTCGCATAATTTTCCCAAGCCCGTCAGAACGCGCCCAAAAGCATTTCTCAAGAGCGCGGTTGAAGAATGGATACTAAACGGAGGTGTTAATCAGAAAGCTTCCTGATGTGCCAGAACAGCTTATCGGCATGTATCTCATATGCCTTTCTCTGATCCTCTATCCAGTCATGCTTGTTATATACCGCCATTACCCCGCCCAACTCATGCCCAAGCATCCTTTCGGTAACGTGAGGTGCTACCCCTTCCTCCGAAAGACGCGTGACAATAGTTCGCCTAAAGTCATGAGCGCGCCAGTAACCAATATCCATTCCCTCGCGAATACGCAAAATGTAGCGGTTCGCGGCGGCAATGGTTATTGGCTGGCCTACATCATTTCCTGGGAACAATATTTGGTCATAGGTTTCCATTGCCCGTTCCAGTAGCGGCTTCATCTGTTCAAAGATGGGCCGCCTGATGACGTTATGCATCTTGCTGTGCTCTTTCGGAACCGTCCAGACCCATTCGCTCAGATCAAACTCTTTTCTTTCTGCAAGTCGAAGCTCTGATACCCTAGCCCCCCATAGCATCAGCATCTGGTGAAGCAGTTTATTAGATGTAGCTGCTCTGCTTCTTTCAATCGCCACCCAGATACGAGCCAGCTCACTGTATGTCAGCACTCTACTCCCAGTTTCTGAACGCACGCCAACATCCTTCGGGCTGATGCGCATAATTGAGGAGCTATCAATCACCTGACGCCTTATGCACCAATTAATGGCCGTCCTGGCTTGGGACAGCAACTGCCGAGCGCGCCGGGGGTTCTCTTTTTCCTCTTTTGAGAAGAAATCTACCCACTGCTTTACAGTTATATCGGCAATGGGCCTGCCCGAGAATGCGCCTTCTAAGTGCTTAAGCACGGTCGATGTGTACAAAGCCTGCGTTTTTGGGCGCAGGGCTACATCGACGTAATGCTCTTTCCAGTAGCGCAGGCAGTCGCCGACAGTCATGGAGTCACCGCCTGAGGTTTCTTCAAAGTAAGTACGGGGGTCTGTGCCGCCGTCATAAAGAAGGCGCAGCTCTCCGGTAAGTGCTCGGGCATCTTTCAGGCTCAGTGCTGGATATCGTCCCAAGCCAAGGCGCTGGGCCTTACCTTTCCAGCGATAACGATATTGAAAGGTGATCACCCCTTTCGGAGAGATGCGAGCGCTGAGGCCATCTACATCTGAAACTTCTGGAGAACCAGAATATGGTTTACCATGTAATGAACGGAGTTTAGTGTCGCTCAAAGCCATAATTATTTTCTGTACGCAGTGAAAATGAAGTTCTGTACCAACTGTGTACGCAATATTGCATGGACTAAAGAGAACATCAATGAACTGATGTGAACATGTGCGGGCAAGAGCGAGGATGTTTGGCGGGATTGTCACTGCTCAAACAGTATGTTAGCAAACAGAAGTGAACGGATAAAAATCTTGGCAAACAAAAGCGAACAACCTACCTTCCTTATTCACGATTACGAAACCTTCGGCAAAAGCCCGTGGCGCGACCGCGCCGCGCAGTTTGCCGGGGTACGTACCGACATGGATTTCAACATCATCGAAGAGCCGCTGGTGATTTACTGCCGCCCGGCCGATGACTACCTGCCGGAGCCGGAAGCCGTGATGATCACCGGCATCACCCCGCAACATGCCAGGGCGCAGGGGCTGCCGGAAGCGGAGTTTATCCGCCGGATCCATGAGGCCTTCAGCGTGCCGGAGACCTGCATCATGGGGTATAACAATATCCGCTTTGATGATGAGGTGACGCGCAACCTGCTTTACCGCAACTTCTACGATCCGTACGCCTACAGCTGGCAGAACGGTAACTCCCGCTGGGATTTGCTCGACGTGATGCGCGCCTGCTATGCGTTGCGCCCCGAAGGGATCGAATGGCCGGAAAATGAGGAAGGCTTCCCCAGCTTTAAACTGGAGCACCTGACGAAAGCCAACGGTGTGGAGCACACCCACGCCCATGACGCGATGTCCGACGTGTATGCCACCATTGCGATGGCGAAATTGGTGAAGCAGGCGCAGCCGCGGCTGTTTAATTTCCTGCTGACCCACCGCAGCAAACACAAACTGATGACGCTGATTGACATCCCGCAGATGGCGCCGCTGGTGCATGTGTCCGGCATGTTCGGCGCAGCACGCGGCAACACCAGCTGGATTGCGCCGCTGGCCTGGCACCCGGACAACAAAAATGCGCTGATTGTCTGCGATCTGGCCGGCGACATGACGCCGCTGCTCACGCTTGACGCGGACGCACTGCGCGAGCGGCTCTATACCCGCCGCGACCAGCTGGCGGGCGATCAGGCTGCCGTGCCTCTGAAGCTGGTGCACATCAACAAATGCCCAGTGCTGGCCCCGGCCAAAACCCTGTTACCGGAAACCGCCGACCGGCTGGGCATCGACCGTGAACGCTGCCTCGCTAACCTGAAACTGCTGCGGGATAACCCGCAGGTGCGGGAAAAGGTCGTGGCGCTGTATGCCGAAGCGGAGCCGTTCAGCGGCAGTGACGATGTTGACGGCAAGCTCTATGACGGCTTTTTCAGTGAGGCTGACCGCACCACCATGACCATTATCCGCCAGACCGCCCCACAGAACCTGCCGGCGCTGGATCTGACTTTCCAGGATCCGCGTATGGAGGCGCTGCTGTTCCGCTTCCGCGCCCGCAACTACCCGGCCACGCTGGATGACGCCGAGCAGCAGCGCTGGTTGCAGCACCGGCGTGAGGCGCTGAGTGCCGAGCGCGTGCAGCGCTACCTTCAGGAACTGGAGGAGTTGTATAACCTGCACGAAGGGGATAAAGAGAAACTGGTGCTGCTGAAAGCCCTGTACGACTATGGTCGTGAACTGGCGGGCTAAGCCGCCAGGGGGCCGTGAACCGGCAGACTGAACCGCCAGGGGGCCGCGAACCGGCAGACTGAACCGCCAGGGGGCCGCGAACCGGCAGGCTGAACCGCCGCACCAGGCTGCACACGCAAAAAAGCCAGACCGGAGTCTGGCTTTTTTATTACTGTATTGCTGCGGCCGCTGCGCGGGGATTACGCCATCTCGTCGGCGGCATCCTCTTCCATCTGCGGCGGGGTTCTGCTGAAGAAGCGGGTGATGTAAGCCAGGTAAGCCAGGCCAACCGCGCCCCATGCCAGGCCCAGGTACATCGAGCTGGCTTCCAGGTTCAGCCACAGCGCCCCGACCGTCAGCGCGCCGATCACCGGCAGCACCAGGTAGTGCAGCACCTCTTTCGCGGTTTTATTGCGCTTCTCGCGGATAAAGAACTGCGAGATCACCGACAGGTTCACAAAGGTGAACGCCACCAGTGCACCGAAGTTAATCAGCGCCGTGGCAGTGACCAGGTCGAAGCAGACGGCAGACAGCGCCACCACACCTACCAGCACCACGTTAAAGGTCGGGGTACGCCATTTCGGGTGGACGTAACCAAAGATCTTCTGCGAGAAGACGCCGTCACGGCCCATCACATACAGCAGGCGCGACACACCGGCGTGCGCGGCCATGCCGGACGCCAGCACCGTCACACAGGAGAAGCAGAGGATAACCGACTGGAAGAACTTACCGGCCACATACAGCATGATCTCCGGCTGCGACGCATCCGGGTCCTGGAAGCGCGAGATGTCCGGGAAGTAGAGTTGCAGGAAGTACGACACCACGATAAAGATGATGCCGCCAATCAGCGCCGTCAGGAAAATCGCACGCGGGATCACTTTCGCCGCGTTCGGCGTCTCTTCTGACAGCGAGCTGATGCCGTCAAAGCCCAGGAACGAGAAGCAGAGGATGGTTGCGCCGGTAATCATCGGCACCACGTGCGCATTCTCAGACCAGAACGGCTTGCTGCTCACCAGCTGGCCGGTGCCCTCGCCCTGATACACGCCGTGGATCAGCAGGCCCAGGAACACCACCATGATCGCCACCTGCACCACCACGATAAAGCTGTTGAGGTTCGCCACCAGCTTGATGCCGCGCAGGTTGAAGAAGGTCATCAGGCTTACCAGCGCCACCACGAAGATCCAGGACGGCACGCCTGGGAAGATCGCTTCCAGGTAGATTTTCGCCAGCAGGATGTTGATCATCGGCATGAACAGGTAGTCCAGCAGCGACGACCAGCCCACCATAAAGCCGACGTGCGGGCTGATGGCTTTCTGGGCATAGGTATAGGCCGAACCGGCAGAGGAGAAACGCTGCACCAGTTTGCCGTAGCTGACAGCGGTGAACAGCACGGCGATCAGCGCAAAGGCGTAGGCGGTCGCGACATGGCCGTCCGTCAGGCCGGTCACGATGCCGAAGGTATCAAAAATGGTCATTGGCTGCAGATAGGCCAGGCCCATCATCACCACCTGAACCAGCGTCAGGGTTTTATGCAGCTTCACGCGCTGCGCCGCCGGTGCGGCCGCCATCACATCAGCAGACATGGCTCAGCCCTCCCAGCGCGCGCGGGGAAAGGGTAAGGCTCGGCATTACCGGCCTGGGGTATTCATACAGAGGAAACTGGGGGGACACCGCGGCGCGGGTCCGGCACAACCTGGTACTTTTTTCCTGGCTATGACCACAGACGCCGGCGGGCACCGGCACGAACACTTTACTTTGCCCCATCGTTCATTTCCTCATAGTGGCGACCGGTAGAGTTTGGGGTCGCACACGGACTGGTTTGATTATCTATCCGGATCGAAGCCCGGCCTCTTGATATGTAAAAACGCCCTGTTTCCAGCGCGCGTAAATGGTTTGTACAGCCTTGAATGCAAAAAAATAACCGACGCCTGTGAGCGCCGGTTATTTGCAAGCCGCGTATTCTGCCCGAGGGGGGCAAAGATGACAAGATCCAGAGACGCCCTGACACACATTCTTTCAATTCGTGTAAAAAACAGCCAATCCTGCGCAGGCGCCGATCCGCTGTTTTTCTGCCGGTCAGGCGTTTTTCAGCATCCAGTCAATCTCAGTTTCCGTGATAAGCCGCTCAAATTGCAGCAGCTCATCTGATTTACAGGTGTGGTACACGTGGCAGAAGCGCTCACCTAAATAGTGTTTCAGCGGCGACTGCTCTTCAAATTCATACAGCGCGTCACTCTGGCGGATCGGCAGCGGCACGCCCTCTTGTTCCAGCCCGTTGCCGGTCACCGGCTCCGGCAGCGGCAACTCGTTGTCCAGCCCGTGCAGCATCCCGGCCAGCACCGCAGCCACCACCAGATAGGGGTTGGCATCCGCACCCGCGACCCGGTACTCCACACGGTGACTGTTGGCGTCCCCGCAGGGAATACGCAGTGCCACGGTACGGTTATTGTGGCCCCAGGAGGCCTGGTTCGCCACATATTTGCCCGGCTGGAAACGGCGGAACGCGTTGACGTTCGGTGCCAGCAGCGCCATGGATGCCGGCATCAGGTCAATCATCCCGGCCAGCACGCGTTTCAACAGCGCGGAGTCTTCACCGTCGGCATCAGCAAACAGGTTTTTGCCTTGGGCATCCACCATGCTGACGTGGATGTGCATCCCGCTGCCCGCATACTCTTCATAGGGTTTCGCCATAAAGGTGGCGTGCAGGTTGTGGTTTTCTGCCACCTGGCGTACCAGGCGTTTCAGCGCCAGCGCATCATCGCAGGCGCGCAACACGTTGTCGGTATGGTTGAGGTTGATCTCAAACTGGCCGGGCGAGGATTCCGCCACCGCGCCGTCGGCAGGCAGGTGCTGCATCTGTGCCAGCGCGTCAATATCGCTCAGCACGTTGCCGAAATGGTTCAGGTTATCCACCGAGTAGACCTGGGTCTGGATGTTGCGCTCCTGGGTGCCGGGGGCGCACGGGGGTTGCAGGTAGCCCTCACTGTCACGCTGACGGTCGATCAGATAGAACTCCAGCTCTACCGCTACCACCGGGAAGAGTCCGCGTCGGCGCAATGCTTGCCATACATTATTCAGGACATTACGGGGTTCAACGTCAAAGGGAGTACCATCTTCGTCCATCATGGTAAGCAGTAACTGGCCGATGTGCTCCGGGTCAGCGGCGGAGGGCACCAGCGTACCGGGGATAGGCATACAGACGTTGTCAGGCTCGCCCAGCTCCTGGCCGAGACCGGCCTCTTCCACCACATTGCCGAGGATGTCCATCGCGAAGACGGATGAAGGGAAGTAGCAGCCTTTTTCGAGGCGTTTCAATGCAGAGACAGGGATGCGTTTACCGCGAAAACTACCGTTAAGATCGGTGAGGAGGACGTCGACGTGCTGGGTTAAGGGATGGCGTTCCAAGTATTGTTCGACTTCACGTTGGAACGCGCTACTTCGTCTCTCTTCGCTATGCTGCGCGAATTTTTCAACTTCTACCAGATTGGTTTGCATAAATCACCTGCCGTTGTGAGGGTCCGGCGCGGCCCACAGAGGGCTGACTGCACCGTTAACTGATTGTTTTCAAAACCTGGGTCCTGTCTGGGGGCGCTGCGTTGTGCGCTCAAAATATACACCGTCTGCTAGAAACATAGCCCCATCACTTATGTTTTGCAAATGTTACGAGCTGGTTTGAATATTAACCACCGGACTGCTAAATTGATAAAATAATGACCAGGATGTCAAAAAAGCAGCGTTTTTTGGCAAAAATTTAGTCCAGTCTGCGAGGTCAAATAATGGGCAATATATTTAACAGACCGATTGTTGGCGTGGTTATGTGCCGGGAATGTATTGAGGGGCATTACACACAAACCGTTGAAGAAAAATACCTGGATGCGGTGTTCGCAGCCGGGGGGTTACCGGTGGCATTGCCGCAGGTGCTGGCGTCTCAGCCCTATGCGCTCGACAGCGTGATCGCCCGGCTTGACGGGATCTTCCTGACCGGCAGCCCGAGCAATATTGAGCCGCACCATTATGGTGAAGAGGGGATTGAAGAGTGGATCGATCCGGGGCGCGACAAACTGGCGCTGACGCTGATCCGCAGCGTCCTCGACCAGCGGTTGCCGTTGTTTGCCGCCTGCCGCGGGATGCAGGAGCTGGTGGTGGCCACCGGCGGCGCGCTGCACCGGCAGGTGCATAACGAGCCGGGCTTTATGGACCACCGCGAGGATCTCTCACAGTCGGCGGATATTCAGTACGGCCCGGCACACCCGGTGATTGTGGAACCGGGCGGATTACTCGAATCTTTGCTGCCGGGCACACCGTTGTTTGAGGTGAATTCGCTGCACGGCCAGGGCACACGGCGGCTCAGCCCGTCACTGCGCGTGGAAGCCAGCGCGCCGGACGGCCTGGTGGAGGCGGTCAGCGTGCGTGACCACCCGTTCGCCCTGGGGGTGCAGTGGCATCCGGAATGGCGCATCGAGGAAAACCCGGTATCGCGCCAGTTGTTTGAGGCCTTTATTTGCGCATGCCGCGACGCGATGGTTGAGGAGCGCGCGGTGCAGGAAAACGTCCTATGAGCGAAAACGTCCTATGAGTGAAGTCAGCCTGGCACCGGGGCGACGGCTGTCACAGCTGCGCCAGCAACTGGGGTTATCACAGCGCCGGGCGGCCGAACTGGCCGGCCTGACCCACAGCGCCATCAGTACCATTGAGCAGGACAAGGTCAGCCCGGCGATCAGCACGCTGCAAAAGCTGCTGACGGTATACGGGCTGTCGATGGCAGAGTTTTTCACCGATGAGGATCGCCTGAAAACGCCGCAGGTGGTGATTGAACCGGAGAACCTGATTGAGATTGGCAGCCAGGGCGTATCGATGAAGCTGGTCCATAACGGCAACCCGATGCGCACGCTGGCGATGCTGCTGGAAACCTATGAGCCGGGCAGCAGCACCGGCGAGAAGATCCGCCATCAGGGTGAGGAGGTCGGCACCCTGCTGGAAGGGGAAATTGTCCTGACGGTGAACGGCCAGCAATTCCCGCTCCATGCCGGGCAGAGTTACACCATCAATACCGGCATGGCGCACAGCTTTACCAACCTGTCGGCGCAGGTGTGCCGCATTATCAGCGCCCACACCCCGACGACGTTTTAGCGGTCAATCCGCAGGCAATGGCACAGTAATTGCTTCATTTTGTTGCCATCTACGGTGTCTGTTCCGCAGCGTGGGAACCCCGGCCTGAGGTCGCCGCGTTCCCCTGTGGGCAAGAAGCACACCGGGCCTGTATAAGGAGAAGGATATGACCGAGCATATTACCAGTTACTATGCGGCAACAGCCAACCCGCATGAGCCGTGGCCGCAGCTGGCCGGCCAGGTGGAGTGTGACGTCTGTATTGTGGGCGGCGGCTTTACCGGCCTCTCTTCCGCCCTCTACCTGACGGAAGCCGGGTACGATGTGGTGCTGCTGGAGGCGGTGCGTGTCGGCTGGGGAGCCACCGGGCGCAACGGCGGCCAGGTGGTGAACTCTTTCAGCCGGGATGTGGATGTGATCGAGGCGCGTTACGGCCACGACACTGCCCAGGCATTGGGCAGCATGATCTTTGAAGGGGCGGACATCATCCGCCAGCGCATCGATCAGTACGCCATTGATTGTGACTATCGCCCCGGCGGCATCTTCGCCGCCCTCAACTATAAACAGGTGGCCCACCTTCACCAGCAGAAAGCGCTGTGGGAGAAGTATGGGCATCACAGTCTGATCATGCTGGATGAGAGCGGCATCCGGCATGAAATCGGCACCCGGCGCTACGTGGGCGGTATGCTCGACCCGCGCGGGGGCCACCTTCATCCGCTCAATCTGGCGCTGGGCGAAGCCGAGGCGATCCGCCGCCACGGCGGGCGCATCTACGAACACTCGGCCGTCACCCACATTGACCACGGCACCCCGGCGCGGGTGCACACCGCGCAGGGCGAAGTCAGGGCACGGTTTGTGATCATGGCCGGTAACGCCTACCTGGGCGACAGGCTCGAGCCGCGCCTGTCGCGCCTCAGTATGCCGTGCGGTTCACAGATTGTGGCCACCGAGCCGCTGTCTGAGGCGGTGGCCCGGTCGCTGTTGCCGAACAACTACTGCGTGGAAGACTGCAACTACCTGCTGGATTACTTCCGCCTGACCGCGGACCGGCGGCTGCTGTTTGGCGGCGGCGTGATCTACGGCGCGCGCGACCCGGCCGATATTGACCCGCTGATCCTGCCGAAGCTGTATAAAACGTTCCCACAACTGAAAGGCGTGAAAATTGACTACCGCTGGAGCGGTAACTTCCTGCTGACGCTGTCACGGATGCCGCAGTTCGGCCGGCTGGAGAAAAATGTCTACTATATGCAGGGCGACAGCGGCCACGGCGTCACCCTCACCCACCTGGCCGGCAAACTGATTTCTGAAGTGATGCGCGGTGATGCCGAACGTTTCGACGCCTTCGCCAACCTGCCGCACATGCCGTTCTTCGGCGGCCGCAGCCTGCAGGTGCCGTTCACCGCCATCGGCGCGGTCTACTACGCGCTGCGCGACCGGCTGGGGTAGCGTTTAGGGGCGGCAGCCCCGCTATAGTTAAGGAGCACGATGAGATGGAACACGCCCCAATGATGAAAGAAACCGTGGATCCGCCGGTGGAATGGCTTCGCCCGCCGTACCGCATCTCCACCGACCCAGCCCAGCTGGACATTACGGCGATCCACGCTTTCCTGACCCGCTCCAGCTGGGCGGCGGGGATTGATCGCGGGACGGTGCAGCAGTCGGTGGCACACAGCCTGAACTTTGGCTTGTACCACGGGGAGACGCAGATAGGCTTCGCGCGGCTGGTGACGGATTATGCCACCTTCGGCTACCTGTGTGACGTTTACGTGCTGGAGGCGTACCAGCAGGCCGGGCTGGGCCGCTGGCTGATGGCGTGCTGCCAGGCCCACCCGCTGTGGAACCGGCTGCGACGGGTGATGCTGGTCACCTCTACTGCGCCCTGGCTGTATGAAAAACTCGGCTACACGCCGGTAAACCGCGAGAATTTCGTCTGGCAGCAGGTGCAGCCGGATATCTATACCGGCACGCGCTGAGTTACAGTGACGGCTGGGCCACCAGCCCGTCAATCATTACCTGCGGCGTCCCTTGTGAGCAGCGTTCAATACGCCCGCGCACCCCGTACACCTTCGCCAGGCTCGCCGGGGTGATCACCGTTTCCGGTGCGCCGTCCGCGATCAGGTTACCGTTTTGCAGCATCAATACGTGGTCGCCGTGGCGCAGCGCAATGTTGATGTCATGCACCACCACCACCGTCACCATATTGCGCCGCCGGGTTTCACGCCGCACTAAGTCCATTACATGGAACTGGTAGTTGAGATCGAGCGCGCTGAGCGGCTCATCCAGCAACAGCAACGACGGCTGGCGGATCAGCGATTGTGCCAGCCCCACCAGCTGTTTCTGGCCGCCGGAGAGCTGATCGAGGTAGCTGAGCGCCAGATGGGCGATGCCCAGTTGCTCCAGCAGCGCCATCACCTCACTCTCGCCGGCGGCTGTATGGCTGCGCCCGCCCGCGGCACGTTGCGCCACAATAATCGACTCCAGCACATGCAGGTGCACCCCGGCCGGCAGGGACTGCGGCAGGTACACCACCTGCTCTGCCCGGCGGGCAAACGGCATCTGCATCAGGTCCTGCCCGTCCAGCCGCAGTGCGCCCTGCGCCGGGTTCAGCCCGGCCAGTGAACGCAGCAGGGTGGATTTGCCGCTGCCGTTCGGCCCCAGCAGCACCGTGATCTGCCCGCGCGGCAGGTGCGGCACGTTAAGGTCACGGATCACCGGGCGTTTCGGGTAACCGGCGTGGAATGCCTGAATCTCAAGCCCTGCGGTCATACATTCCCCCGGTGGCGTAAAATAATGCTGAGGAAGAACGGCACGCCGACCAGCGAGGTGACGATACCGACCGGAATAATCACGCCGGGGATCAGGTTTTTCGAGGCCACGGAGGCCATCGACAGCACCAGCGCGCCCATCAGTGCACTGGCGGGCAGGTAGAAGCGGTGATCTTCCCCGAACATCAGCCGCGCCATGTGCGGAGCCACCAGCCCGATAAAGCCAATGGGCCCGACAAACGCCACCGCCAGCGCCGACAGAATGCTGATGCGTAAAAGCGTCGCCAGCCGCAAACGCCGCACGTCGATGCCGAAGCTTACCGCACGGTCTTCCCCCAGGCGCAGCGCCGTGAGTTTCCACGCGCTCCCCATCGAGAACGGCAGCAGCAGTGCCACCACCGCCAGCAGGATGCCGAGCTTGGTCCAGTTGGCGCGCGCCAGGCTGCCCATCGTCCAGAACACCAGCCCCTGTAACGTATCCTCGGTGGCGATGAACTGCATCATCGACACCAGCGCGTTGAAGGTGAACACCAGCGCGATGCCGAACAGCACCACGCCGGAGGTGGCCACCCGCGTCCAGCGCGTGACGCCGTCCAGCATCAGCGCCGCCAGCAGCGCAAAGATAAACGCGTTGGCCGAGATAAACCACTGCGCCGGAATGCCGGGCACGCCGATGCCGAGCACAATCGCCAGCGCCGCACCAAAGGCGGCGGCCGACGACACCCCGAGGGTAAAGGGGCTGGCCAGCGGGTTGTTAAGGATGGTCTGCATCTCTGACCCGGCGAGGCCGAGCGCCAGCCCCACCACCACCGCCATCAGCGCATAGGGCAGCCGGATGTCCCAGACGATAACCCGGGTTCCGGCGTCGGCGGTGTCCGGGGACAGCAGCGTATGCCAGAGGGTCGGCAGTGACAGCCCGGCCGGGCCGAGGGTGAAATCAAGAACCAGCGAGCCGAAAATGGCCACAACCAGCAGCGCCATAATTAACAGACGGTGCCGGACAATACGCCGGTAGTGCCCCATTACGCCGGCCTGTGGCGCAGCGGCCGCCAGGCGTGACGGGTCAGTGGTGATGCTCATGTTGTGATTACCTGTTGCGGGTGATTCTTTTCCCGTGCGGCCGGCACATCGCGGTAACGCCGGGGCCTGACGGGAACAGCAAAGACGGTGCGCTGAGTGCGTGCGGCCGGAGGCCGGGCAACGCGGAGCCAACCTTAAAGCAAACGAGAATTCTTATCAATATCATTGATGGGCGCGACAGGGTTTTCAGAAAGGTAACAGGTTGTTTCTGCTCGGTTCCTGCCTGCCCGGCCGGCTCTTCCGCATAAAAAAGGGCGGGTCTGCTGACCCGCCCTGCGTTTACCCGGACGCCGTTACGCTTTGTATTCCGGGAAGTCCATCTCGTGGTATTTCACCACTTTGGTGCCTTTGGTCAGCTTGTAGCCGAACCAGATCAGCAGGAACAGCGGAATGCCGATGTAGGTGGCGGCTACCGACGTCCAGTCGATCTGGTCTTCCAGAAACGCCTGATAGTTCTGCCCAAGTGTAATCACCAGACAGAGCGCAAAGGCGAACATCGGCCCCAACGGGAAGAAGCCGGAACGGTACGGCAACGCCGACAGCGGCAGCCCCTGCTTCACATACCCGCGGCGGAAGCGGTAATGGCTGATGGCAATGCCGAGCCAGGCGATAAAGCCGGTCATGCCGGAGGTGTTCAGCAGCCACAGGTACACGGTCTGGTTACCAAACATGGAGGTCAGGAAGCAGAGCGCCGCCACCACCGTGGTGGCATAGAGCGCGTTACGCGGCACACCGCCTTTGGAAAGGCGGGCGAAAATGCGCGGCGCGCGGCCTTCCGATGCCAGCGTAAACAGCATACGGGTGGAGGCGTACATGCCGGAGTTACCCGCAGAGAGCACCGCCGTCAGGATCACCGCATTCATCACGGCCGCCGCCGAAAGCAGCCCGGCGTTTTTGAAGACCAGCGTGAACGGGCTGACGCTGATGTCGGTCACGTCGTTACGCAGCAGGCTTGGGTCGGTATAAGGAATGATCAGGCTGATGATCAGGATGGCGAAGATGTAGAACAGCATGATCCGCCAGAACACCTGACGCACCGCGCGCGGGATATTTTTCGCCGGGTCTTCTGACTCCCCGGCCGCGATGCCGATAAGCTCGGTGCCCTGGAAAGAGAAACCGGCAATCATCGCCACGCCAATCATTGCGGAGAAGCCCCCGGCAAACGGCGCGTCGCCGATGGTCCAGTTCTGCCAGCCCGCATGTTCACCGCCCTTCATAATGCCGAAAATCATCAGCACGCCGATCACAATAAAGATGATGACCGTGACCACTTTGATCAGCGAGAACCAGTATTCCGCTTCGCCAAACCCTTTGACCGAGATCCAGTTCAACAGGAACATCAGCCCCAGGAACAGGGCGCTCCAGATCCAGCCCGGTACGTCTGGGAACCAGTAGCTCATCAGCAGCTGCGAAGCCACCAGCTCCACGGCGATGGTCACCGCCCAGTTGTACCAGTAGTTCCAGCCCAGGGCGAAACCAAAGCCCTCTTCGACATATTTTGCGCCGTAGGTGGCGAAGGAACCGGAGACCGGCATAAACGCGGCCAGTTCGCCGAGGCTGGTCATCAGGAAGTAAACCATCAGGCCGATCAGCGCATAGGAGAGCAGTGCGCCCCCCGGCCCGGCCTGTGACACGGTGGCGCCGGAGGCCACAAACAGCCCGGTACCGATCGATCCACCAATCGCGATCATCGTCAGGTGACGCGCTTTAAGCTCACGGCGCAGGGCCGGTTGCGGCTGCGAATTATTAGTATGTTGTTCCGCCATTGTTACCCTATTTTTGTTCGTCCCGGGGGAATTTGAGGGCGGATTGTAGCAAACCCGCCCCTAAGGTATAGCAGGATCGGGCGGTTATAAGAGAGCTTCATGATAGGCTATGGATTATAAGTAACAGCCCGGCAACAACTGTTGCAAGGCTGAGCAGATTGCCGGAAAAAGCAGCAATGCGCGGGGAATTACTGGCGGAGTTTGCAATAGTCGAGGAAGCGCTGGAGCGCACTGGAGATATGTTTTTGCCGGTGGTGGATCAGATACAGGGTACGCATCAGCGGTTCGCCCGGCAGCGGAATTTCAGCCAGCGTCCCGGCAGTGAGCTGCTCTGCGATCACCCGGCGCGACAGGCAACTGATGCCGATATTGTGGCGCACCGCATGTTTGATCGCCTCAGAATTGCCCAGTTCCATCACCAGATTGAACGCCGGAAGCCGCGCCAGCAACAGGTGATCCAGCACCTCACGGGTGCCGGAACCGCGCTCCCGCAAAATCCACGGTGCCTGCGCCAGCATGTCCGGCGTCACCGGCCGCTCGGCCAGCGGCTCCCCTGCCCTGACCCGCTGCGGCGCAGCAAACACCACCAGCTCATCCTGCAGCCACGGCTGGGTGATCAGCTCCGGCATATGGCACGGCCCTTCTATCAGGCCGAGATCCACCCGGAAATCGGCCACCGCGGTGATCACGTCCTGGCTGTTGCCGACATTCAGCTCCAGCGGCGTGTTGGGGTAGTCGGCGCGGTATTCGGCGATCATCCCCGGCAACATGTAGTTACCGATGGTGCTGCTGGCAGCAATGCGCAGGGAGCCGTTGTCATGGTTGAACAGCCGCTCGATCTCCCCGGCCTGCTCCAGCAGCGCCAGCGCCCTCGGGTAGAGCAGCCGCCCATGCTCGTTGATCACCAGCCGTTTGCCGACCCGGTCAAACAGCTGTACCCCAAGCTGGTTTTCCAGGTCAGCCAGCGCGGCGCTGACGGCAGATTGTGACAGGGAGAGCACCACCGAGGCCTGGGTGGTTGAACCGCTCTTCAGCACTTCAGCAAAGACTTCAAGTTGTCGGAGTGTGATATGCATAGCGATCTCTGTGTGTTGGCGCAGCATGCCCGGAAACGCTGCCAGTGCCGATAACCGACGGCGCTTCCGGCTCTGGGTTTGCACCGGCGATCGGCGTCAGGGCCGGGCGTGGCGCAGGTGCCTCACAATTAAGGGTATCACGTTTGCCGCATTTCGTGAGGCGGCCCCGGCAGCCCGTATGTTTCAGCTACGTTATTGATTGATTGCGCTAATGTTTATACCACTTTTAGCGGTTGGTTATAACGATATAATCAATTTCTCTTTTATACCTTCCCGCCGTAAGCTGCCTGCCTGACCAAGGAGGCATCCCGATGAATACTCTCTCTTTATTGACCGGCAGACGCACTGCGCTGCCCGATCCCAAACAGATGGCAGCCCTGCTGCCGGGGCTGGCGCTGACCGGCCTGCTGACCGCCTTCGCCCTGTGGGTGAGCCGCTTCGACGGCGTTGCTGCCCTCGGGCTGGGTGCACTGACACTGGCGATTCTGGCCGGTATTGTGGTGGGGAATACGGTCTATCCCCGGCTGCAAACCGCCGGTAATCCCGGCGTGATTTTCGCCAAACAGCGGCTGCTGCGGCTCGGGATCATCCTGTATGGTTTTCGCCTCACCTTTCAGGAGGTGGCGGCGGTAGGAGCCACAGGCTGGCTTATCGATTTTTTGACACTCAGCTCAACTTTTTTATTGGCCTGCTGGCTTGGTCGCCGTGTCTTTGGGCTGGATCACGCCACCACCTGGCTTATCGGGGCCGGCAGCAGCATCTGTGGCGCGGCAGCCGTCATGGCGACCGGGCCGGTGGCGAAGGCCGATGCGGGCAAAACCGCCATCGCGGTCGCGACCGTGGTGCTGTACGGCACGCTGGCGATTTTCGCCTACCCGTGGCTCTACCATCTGTTGCAGGCGCACAGCGCCTGGCCGGTAAGCGCGCAGGCGTTCGGCATCTATACCGGTTCCACGGTGCATGAGGTGGCGCAGGTGGTGGCTGCCGGCCACGCCCTCGGCCCGGAGGCTGAAAATGCCGCGGTGATTGCCAAAATGATGCGGGTAATGATGCTGGCCCCGTTCCTGCTGTTGCTCTCCGGCTGGCTGGCCCGGCGGGCACCGGCGAAAAACGGCGGCGGCGCACCGGTGACCGTGCCGTGGTTTGCGCTGGCCTTTATCGGGGTGGCGATGCTGAACTCCTTACAGCTGCTGCCGGTGCACTGGGTGCAGGCGCTGCTGGCGCTGGACAACCTGCTGCTGGCGATGGCGATGGCAGCACTGGGGCTGACCACCCATTTCAGCGCCCTGAAACAGGCTGGTGTGCGCCCGCTGCTGTTGGGCGGCCTGCTGTTCGGTTGGCTGATGGCCGGTGGCGCGGGGATTAACCTGCTGGTCAATGCCCTGCTGGGGTAACCGCTGCGATCAAAGGCTCCGTTTGTGGTAACAAAACCATTACACTATGCGCTGACAGGCAGAACCAGAGGAGAATGACATGAAGTTTGTCGGAGCGCACGTCAGCGCCACAGGCGGGGTTGATCAGACGCCGGAACGCGCCCATGCGCTGGGGGCGACGGCTTTCGCCCTGTTTACCAAAAACCAGCGCCAGTGGCGTGCTGCCCCGTTGAGCAGCCAGGTGATTGACACTTTCCGGCGCAACTGTGAGCGTTACGGCTACACCAGCGGGCAGATTTTGCCGCATGACAGCTTCCTGATTAACCTTGGCCACCCGGAAGCTGAGCCGCTGGAGAAATCACGCGTGGCCTTTATCGATGAGTTGACCCGCTGCGGGCAACTGGGGCTGTCGCTGCTGAATTTCCACCCCGGCAGCCACCTGAAGCAGATTGATGAAGACGCGTGTCTGGCGCGGATCGCGGAGTCGGTGAATATCGCGCTCGACCAGACCGAAGGCGTCACGGCAGTGATTGAGAACACCGCCGGACAGGGCAGCAACCTCGGTTTCCGCTTTGAGCACCTGGCCGCCATCATTGACGGCGTGGAAGACAAGAGCCGGGTCGGCGTCTGTATCGACACCTGCCACGCCTTTGCCGCCGGGTATGACCTGCGCACGCGCGAGGATTGTGACCGCACCTTCGCCGAGTTTGACCGGATTGTCGGGTTTAACTACCTGCGCGGTATGCACCTGAACGACGCCAAAAGTGCCTTCGCCAGCCGGGTTGACCGCCATCACAGCCTCGGCATGGGCAACATCGGCCATACGCCGTTCAGCTACATCATGGCGGATGCGCGGTTCGATAATATCCCGCTGGTTCTGGAAACCATCGACAGCAGCATCTGGGCCGAGGAGATCGCCTGGCTGAAGTCGCAGCAGGATACCGCAGACAACCCGGCAGCCTGACGCCGCGGCATAAAAAAAGGCGCTCACTGAGCGCCTTTTTGTCAGGGGAGAAACTGGAAACCGCTTACTGCGCCTCGATTTTCTCCGCCACTTCCGCATCATTGCGTTTCACGATGGCGTAAGAGATCCCTGCCAGGGCCGTACCGGCAACAATCGCCACCAGGTAGAGCAGCACCGGCTGGATAGCACCAGGGATCAGCAGCACAAACAGCCCGCCGTGCGGTGCCATCAGCTTGGCACCAAACGCCATGGAGAGGGCACCGGTCAGCGCCCCGCCCAGGATACAGCACGGCAGTACACGCATCGGGTCACGGGCAGCAAACGGAATCGCGCCTTCAGAGATAAAGCACAGTCCCAGTACCAGCGCCGCTTTACCGCCTTCCTGCTCACTTTGCGCAAATTTGCGGCGGGCCAACAGGGTGGCCACACCCATCGCCAGCGGCGGCACCATACCGGCCGCCATGATGGCAGCCATCGGCGCATACACGGAGGAGCTCAGCAGCGCCACACCAAAGGCGTAAGCCGCTTTGTTCACCGGGCCGCCCATGTCAGTACACATCATCGCCCCGAGGATGGCCCCCAGCAGGACTGCGTTGGCGGTACCCAGCGATTGCAGCCAGTCGGTCAGCCATTTCATGATGCCTGCAACCGGTGTGCCGACGATGTAGATCATCACCAGACCGGTGATCAAGCTCGCCACCAGCGGGATGATCAGGATCGGTTTCAGCGCCTCCATACTCGCCGGCAGGCGCAGGTTGCCGCTGATGGCACGGGCCACATACCCGGCCAGGAAACCGGCGATGATGCCGCCGATAAACCCGGCACCGGTGCTCACGGCCAGCATCCCGCCAATCAGGCCCGGCGTCAGGCCGGGACGGTCAGCAATGGAGAAGGCGATGTAACCGGCCAGTACCGGCACCATCAGGGCGAAGGCGGAGCCGCCGCCAATCTGCATCAGTGCGGCGGCCAGCGTGCCTTTTTCTTCAAACGCTTTGATGCCGAAGATAAAGGAGAGCGCGATACACAACCCGCCTGCCACCACCATCGGCAACATGTAGGAAACGCCGGTCAACAGGTGACGGTACGGGCCGGTGCCGCCTTCCTGTTTTTTGGTGCTTTTCGCTGCCGTGCTGCCTGCACCGGCCGGCCGGTAGACTTCCGCTTCCGCCACTGCCTTGTCCAGCTCCTGTTTGGTCTTCTTCAAGGCCAGCCCGGTCGAGGTGCGGTACATCGGCTTACCGGCAAACTTCTCCAGATCCACTTCGATGTCGGCCGCCACCACCACCAGATCGGCTTGCGCCACTTCTTCCGGGGTGATCGCGTTACCGGCACCCACGGAGCCGCGGGTTTCCACTTTTACCCACCAGCCGCGTTTTTTGGCTTCCGCCTCAATGGCTTCGGCGGCCATAAAGGTGTGTGCCACGCCGGTCGGGCAGGCGGTGACTGCCACAATACGTTTCGGCCCGGTGGCCGCCGCGGCAGCCGGGGCGTTGGTCAGGGTCGCGGTGGGTTGCGGCGCCTGATACGCGGTGGCTTCCTGCTGAGCACGTTGCAGGAACGCCTGCGGATCGCGCACGGCCTGTTGCAGCGCGCCCACAAAGAGTTTTTTACCGTTCAGGGCGGCGTCTGCCGGTGCCTGTTCCCCGGCGACGGCCACCAGTTCGGCCTCCGCCACATTGTCGGTCAGCGTTACCCCGGCTTTTTGGGCCGCGGCGGTCAGCATACGTTTCGCCAGATAGCCTCGTGCCTGTCCCAGCGACGGGTCTGTCATCAGCAGCGTTTTCATTGTGCCTCCTGCTGTCAGTTAAAAGGTTTTAAATCAACACGGGCCATCATCGCCGCCAGTTGGGTACGATCGGTCACACCGACGTTGCTCTGGCTCACGGCCAGGGCGGCAACCGCCGTGGCGAGGCGCAGGGTATGTTCACTGGATTCGCGCATCAGCAGGCCGTAAATCAGGCCGCCGACCATCGAGTCGCCCGCCCCCACGGTGCTGACCACCTCACAGGCCGGCGGGCGCGCCAGCCAGGCCCCGGAGGCGTTGACCCACAGCGCCCCTTCCGCACCCAGCGAGATCACCACGTGGGCGATGCCCTGGTCGCGCAGGCCGTGGGCCGCTTCCACCACGGATTCCAGCGTCGGCAGTTTTTTACCGGCCCAGATCTCCAGCTCGCGGCGGTTGGGTTTGACCAGCCACGGCGAGGCTTTCAGCCCGGCGACCAGCGCGTCGCGGCTGCTGTCGAAAATGATGCACGGGCACTGGCTGCGCAGGCGCGTCATCCAGTCGGTGAAAGCCTCCGGATCGACGCCTGCCGGCAGGCTGCCGCTCACCGCCACCATGTCGAACTGGCCGAGCCAGCTCAGGGAATCGGTGACGAAGCGTTCCCAGTCCTGCGGGGTGACGTTAAAGCCGGAGAAATTCAGGTCGGTGACTTCACCGCCGTTCTCGGTGAGTTTGACGTTGATGCGGGTACGGCCGTTGACCACCTGGAAGCGGTTGGCGATGCCCAGCTCGCTGAACAGCTGCTGGAAACCGTCCTGGTTCTCTTTGCCCAGGAAGCCGCCGACAGTAACGTCAATGCCCAGATCTTTCAGCACTTTGGCAACGTTAATGCCTTTCCCGGCGGCGTGCAGCCCGGTGGTTTGCACCAGGTTGACTTCACCGCGCTCGACTTCCGGGCAGAACCCCACCAGATCGTAGGCCGGGTTTAAGGTAATGGTAGCGACTCTGCGGCTCATACGCCCTCCCCCAGCCCTTCGGCGATGGCGGTGCCGATGGCTTGCAGCGCCTGTTCGGCGTCATCCCCGCTGGCGGTGAAGCGCAGGCGGTGGCCTTTTTTCACGCCCAGCGCCACCACTTTCATCAGGCTGCGGCCGTTGGCCGGTTTCCCGCTGCCGTCGAGGTTGGTCACGGTGATGTCACTGGTAAATTGTTTGATGGTGTTCACCAGCATGGTGCCCGGCCGTGCGTGCAGGCCGTGTTCATTGCGCACCACGAATTCGGCGCTCAGCACCTGGCTCTCTTCGGGCACCACGCTGGTCAGCAGCGCCAGCAGCGTCGGTGCGTCAGCCTTCAGCAGGCGTTCAGCTTTGTCCGCCAGCAGCAGGTCGCTCAGGTAGTTCAGCACCGCCAGCGGCTGGTCGTCTGCCACGGCAGCGGTCACCAGCAGGGCGACTTTCTCGCCGTCCTGCTCAAAGGCGCTGGCCGGGCGGCTCACGGCCACCGCACTGCGCAGGTTGCCCTCAAAGCTGTCTGCCAGCCAGATGCCCTGGCCGAGGCTCAGCGGCGCACGGCTGACGGCATCGCTGACGAAGCGGCTGTCTACCGCGCCGACCTGTTGCAGGCGGCCGGCGTTCAGCGCCTGCAGCGTGATCAGGTTGTCGGCGGCCACATCCAGCGCCATCAGCGAGGTGTCAAACAGCAGCTCCGCGCTCTGCTTTTCGCCCATCAGCAGGGCGCGCAGGGTTTCTTTGGAGTCGGTTTTCGCCATTTCAGCCGCGACGCTGTCATCAGACAGCACGTGCGTCAGCTGGCGCAGCAGGGCCAGGTGTTCGTCTGAACGGGCGGCGATGCCGATGACCACATAGGCGGTCTGGCCGTCGCCCCAGGCGATGCCCTGCGGGAACTGGAAGACCTGCACGCCGGTTTTGAGTACCAGATCGCGCGTGTCAGTGGTACCGTGGGGAATGGCGATACCGTTGCCGAGGTAGGTGGAGGTCTGCAACTCACGTTGCTGCATGCCGTCAACATAACCGGCGCCCACATTACCGGCGGCGGTGAGGGCTGCCGCCACCTGCTGGATGGCCTCTTGCTTGCTGGCAGCCGCGGCACCGAGGTGGATGTCTTGCTGTGACAACTGGAACATAATTCTCCTCGCTTGCTGAAATTGAATCGTTTCAGCTCTCTTGAGAAAAAGGCGGCCCCGGTAAGGCCATGAACACGCTGACCAGCGCTGAAACGTTTCAATTAGTCTCTGACCAGCCTGACTTTTATGCAAGTTTTCTTGTGGTTGTTGTCACAGTTTTTTGACTTCACGCACATTTTGCTGATTGCGGCTGAAGCACATACACGATGCAAGCGCTTTTTGCTGAAAATAGCTGACAGGAGAATTCATGCCGGTAGTCATGGGTGTAGGGGTAATTATTGTGAACGCCTCCGGGGAGGTGTTGTTTGGTCAACGTTGCGGCAGCCACGCGCCTTATTGGTCGATTCCCGGCGGCCATATGGAGCCGGGCGAGGGCTTCACCGAGGCGGCAATCCGGGAGGTGGCGGAAGAGACCGGCCTGCAACTGGTTGCACCGCAGGTGATCGGTATCAGCAACAACCTGGAAACCTGGCGCCAGGAGGGCAAACACACGGTGTCTGTCTGCCTGCTGGCCCGCCATCCCGGCGGCGAGGCGCAGCGCAAAGAGCCTCAGAAGTGTGCAGAATGGCGCTGGTGTGCCCCGGACGCCCTGCCCCGGCCGCACTTTGAAGCCAGCGAAACAGCGATAACCTTGTGGCAGCGCGGGCAGTTCTGTTTACCGGATACCGCGTAACCCGCTGAATCTCTTCTGCCGGCAGGGCAATTTTCCTCTGCCGGCCGCCGATCACCCTTTCACGTTGGCCTGCCGGCGAAGAAAAATCTGTTTACCTTTTCAGCAACTGAAACGTCTTTTTGTTTTTTTTAAACAGGCGTAAGATCCGCCGCGACCTCCCCCTTTTCCTGTTCTGTTAGCGAATATTATGTCTGCTCCCATAGCCTCTGCCCGACGCCTGCCCGATGTCACCTCGGTGGCCTTTTTACTGGTGGCGTTTCTGACCGGTATTGCCGGCGCGCTGCAAACCCCGACCCTGAGTCTGTTCCTCTCTACCGAAGTCCATGCACGGCCGTTTATGGTCGGGCTGTTCTACACCGGCAGCGCGGTGATCGGCATTCTGGTCAGCCAGATGCTGGCCAGCCGTTCTGACCAACGCGGTGACCGCCGCAACCTGATTTTTGTCTGCTGCCTGCTCGGCGCGCTGGCCTGTGTGCTGTTCGCCTATAACCGCAACTACCTGATCCTGCTGCTGGTCGGGGTGCTGCTGTCGAGTTTCGGCTCCACCGCCAACCCGCAGATGTTTGCGCTGGCGCGCGAGCATTCCGAAAAGACCGGGCGCGAAGCGGTGATGTTTACCTCGATCCTGCGGGCGCAGGTGTCGCTGGCGTGGGTGGTCGGCCCGCCGCTGGCTTTCGCGCTGGCGCTCGGCTTCGGCTTTCCCTTTATGTATATGGCGGCGGGCGTGGCCTTTTTGCTGTGCGGGCTGCTGGTGCGTTACTTCCTGCCGTCGATGCCGAAAGCGGCACTGAAAACCACCGATACCTTACAGGCCCCGCGCCGTAACCGCCGCGATACGCTGCTGCTGTTCGCCGCCTGCACCCTGATGTGGACGGCCAAGGGGATGTACCTGATCAATATGCCGCTCTATCTGGTGCAGGAGCTGGCCCTGCCGGAGAAACTGGTGGGGGTGCTGATGGGCACGGCGGCCGGGCTTGAGATCCCTATCATGCTGGTGGCCGGGTATTATGCGCGGCGTTTCGGTAAGCGCAGCATGATGCGCCTCGCGGTGGCGGCCGGAGTGCTGTTCTACTTCTGCCTGCTGTTTACCACCGGCACGGTGGCGCTGCTGCTGCTGCAACTGCTCAATGCGGTGTTTATCGGCATCCTGGCCGGGATCGGCATGCTCTATTTCCAGGATTTGATGCCGAATCAGGCCGGGGCCGCCACCACGCTGTTTACCAACTCAACCCGCGTCGGCTGGATTATTGCCGGGTCATGCGCCGGGGTGGTGGCCGAGATGTGGAATTACCATGCGGTGTTCTACAGCGCACTGGCGATGGTGGTTGGGGCGGTGTATTGCGTCTGGCGGATTAATGATGTGGCGCCCAAACCGACCGCAGACCCGCTGGCGGAACTGTTGCCGATTGAAAAAGGCGATAACGGCGGCCTGCCCCTGCCGTAAGCGGTGTCAGGGCGCGGTGGCCGCTTCCAGCCGCGCCAGAAAGATCAGCGCATCATCCCGGTGGCTGTGGCACATCTCACGGCTGGCCTGCAGGCCACCGCAGACTTTCGGCCGCAACGGCGAATGGAACAGGCGGCAACGCAACTGCTCATCAAGCTGGACACAGCGGGTGTTGGCCGGTTTGCCGTCAGGCATTCCAGGGATAGGGGAAGAAATAGAGGGTGCGATACAGCAGGCCCCGCAGTCGGTACGGCATTCCATCATCAGCTCACAGGGCAGAGTTATCAGGCGCGACAATAACAGGCAGCGCGCCGCTTCTCCAGCGCTGTTTCACGTGGCCCCTGCCCCGCAGCACAACAATCCCCGGCACCGACCCACCACCACCGGCGTTTACTCACGCCGTTTTACACCCTGTCAGGATATTCTTCCACCGCGCGGCAGGTGCATGAAGTAAACCGCGGTTTACTTCTTTTTCCCGCTTTTGTACTATTGAGCTAGTACATAGAAGTTGAGCGAGTCCCAAGAAGTGCATAAGCACAATGAGCCTACCTGGAGCCATCATGTCGTCTGACCTTACCCTGCCCGCCACCCGCCCTTCCGCCTTTGGCGGCGCGATGATCATTGCCGGTACCGCCGTCGGTGCCGGGATGTTTTCTATTCCGGTGGTGACGTCCGGCGTCTGGTTCAGCGGCTCCGTGCTGCTGCTGGCCTATACCTGGCTCTGTATGCTGCTTTCCGGCCTGTTAATCCTGGAAGTGGCGCTGAATTACCCGGCCGGGGCGAGTTTTCATACGCTGGTGCGGGACCTGCTGGGGCGGCGCTGGAGCCTGATTAACGGGCTGTCGATCGCGTTTGTGCTCTACATCCTCAACTACGCCTATATCTCTGCCGGCGGGTCGATCATTGCCCATACACTGGGCGGCGCGCTGGGGCAGAAAAGTGCCGGGCTGGCGTTTGCCGTGGCGGTGGCGCTGGTGGTGTGGCTCTCGACGCGGGCGGTGGATCGCCTCAGCACCATTCTGATCGGCGGCATGGTGATCAGTTTTGCGCTCTCCATCGGTAACCTGTTTACCCAGGTGCAGCCGGCACTGCTGTTCAACAGCGCCCAGCCGGGCAGCGATTATGCGCCCTACGCACTGGCGGCCCTGCCCTATCTGCTGGCCTCTTTTGGCTACCACGGCAATGTGCCGGGGCTGGTGACCTACTATCACCACCAGCCGAAACCGGTGGTGCGCAGCCTGGTGGGCGGCACGCTGATTGCGCTGGCGATCTACCTGCTGTGGCAGTATGTGATCCAGGGCAATATCAGCCGTGACGCCTTCCGCACGGTGATTGCCGAGGGCGGCAATATCGGCAGTCTGCTGAAACAGATGGGCAGCGTCAGCGCCAACCCGCTGATCACCACCCTGCTGAACGCCTTCTCTTACATGGCGCTGGCCAGCTCCTTCCTGGGCGTGGCGCTCGGGCTGTTTGACTACCTGGCCGATGTGTTCCGCCTCAGTAATGACCGCGGCGGCCGCGCCCGCAGTGCGCTGCTGACCTTTGCGCCGCCGGCGCTGTGCGCCCTGCTGTTCCCGGACGGCTTCCTGTATGCCATCGGGTTTGCCGGGCTGGCGGCCACGGTGTGGGCGGTGATTGTCCCGGCGCTGCTGGCGCGCGCCAGCCGCCGTCGCCACCCTCACGGCGGGTTCCGGGTGCCGGGTGGCCCGGCGGTGCTGTGGTTTGTGCTGGCGTTCGGTGTGATCAACGCAGCGGCGCACCTGCTGTCACTGGCCGATCTGCTGCCGGTTTACCGCTGAGGCGCAGGCGGTACGGGGGATTGACGCGTACCGCCTCACTCTTTTTGCGCCGCCCGCTTGCCTGAAGCGCACGGCACGGGTACCTTGTCGCCACTTCTTGATAATCCTCTCAGACAGGTCACTTTTTATGCCAAGAGCGAACGAAATTAAACGCGGCTTTGTAATCAATTACAACGGCAAGCTGCTGCTGGTGAAAGACATTGATGTACAAAGCCCCAGCGCCCGTGGTGCCAGCACCCTGTACAAAATGCGCTTCTCCGATGTGCGTACCGGTTTGAAGGTGGAAGAGCGCTTCAAGGGCGACGACATCCTGGACACCGTGACCCTGACGCGCCGCAGCGTTAACTTCTCCTACGTGGACGGCGACGAGTACGTGTTCATGGACGACGAAGACTACACCCCATACGTCTTCAAGAAAGATCAGATTGAAGATGAGCTGCTGTTTATCCCGGAAGGCGGGATGCCGGGGATGCAGGTACTGACGCTGGACGGCCAGATCCTGGCGCTGGAACTGCCGCAGACCGTGGATCTGGAGATTGTGGAAACCGCACCGGGCATCAAAGGCGCATCGGCCAGTGCCCGTAACAAACCGGCGACCATGACCACCGGGCTGGTGATCTCCGTGCCGGAATACCTGAGTGCCGGTGAGAAAATCACCATCCATATCGCGGAACGCCGCTATATGGGCCGTGCGGACAAATAACCCCGCCACGAAAAAGGCGCTCAGTGAGCGCCTTTTTTTATGGTGGTCTTTTCTGTATGGCGGCCCACTCAGCGCCGCGGCAAGTCCGTGAACTGGGTGCACTTCAGCGCCAGCTCGACGCCGCGCAACTCCGCCAGCCCTTTCAGCCGCCCAATCGCCGAATAGCCGGGATTGGTTTTCTTGTGCAGGTCGTCGAGCATCTGGTGCCCGTGGTCGGGGCGCATCGGGATGGCGGACGGCCGCCCGGCGCGGTGGCGGCGCTGCTCCTCACGCAGCAACGCCTGGATCACCGCCACCATGTCCACGTCGCCGTGCAGGTGCTCGCCCTCGTGGAACGATTCCGGGTTCGCCTCGCGGCAGGTGGCGCGCAGGTGGATAAAGTGGATGCGGTCAGCGTAGGTGTCGATCATGCTGACCAGATCGTTGTCGGCGCGCACGCCATAGGAGCCGGTGCAGAAGGTAAAGCCGTTATTCGGGCTGTCTACCGTCTCTTTCAGCCACTGCATATCCTCCTGGGTGGAGATAATGCGCGGCAGGCCGAGGATCGGGCGCGGCGGATCGTCCGGGTGCACCGCCAGATTGATGCCGGCCTCTTCCGCCACCGGCACAATGGCGCGTAAAAAGGCCGCCATGTTCTCCCGCAGCGCGGCCTTGTCGATGCCTTCGTAGGTTGCCAGACGGGCGCGGAACTGATCCAGCGTGTAGCCCTCTTCCGCCCCCGGCAACCCGGCGATGATATTCGCGGTGAGCTGCGCCACGTCGGCCTCACTCATCGCCTGGAAGTAGGCCCCGGCCCGCGCCTGCGCCTCTGCGTCGTAATCCTGTTCCGCACCCGGCCGCTTCAGGATATGCAATTCAAAGGCGGCGAAGGCATCCTGATCAAACCGCAGCGCTTTGGCGCCGGTCGGCAGTTCATACGCCAGATCGGTGCGCGTCCAGTCCAGCACCGGCATGAAGTTATAACAGACCGTGCGGATGCCGCAGGCCGCGAGGTTGCGCAGGGATTGCTGGTAGTTCGCGATATGCTGCGCCACGTCACCACTGCGGGTTTTGATCTCCTCATGCACCGGGATGCTTTCCACCACTGACCACACCAGCCCTTTCGCCTCAATGATCGCCTGCCGCGCCTTGATCTCCTCGACCGGCCAGACTTCGCCGTTAGGAATATGGTGCAGCGCGGTCACTACCCCGGTCGCCCCGGCCTGACGCAGATCATCCAATGAGACCGGATCGGCCGGCCCATACCAACGCCATGTTTGTTCCATGCTTTATCCTTTTCATTAAGAAGGCAGTGGGCAGCGCTGTGCGGGTAAGGGGGCAATCAGCACAAAGCTGTCATACCAGTGAATCAAGTTATCACTTATCTTACTACCATACACCGGCGCGTTGCCTTGTCAAAACACTCTGGGCAATGGGTTGATGCACTTCACGAATCTCAGTTAATCTGCGGTGCGGCGGTTTGAATTTAGGCGGTGCGGCAGTACACTGCCGGGGGTCAGGGCTGCCTGGCGGTGCGGGAAATGCGCTGAAACCTGTCCGCCGCCAAAAAATTGGTCTGACCACTTTTTCCCCGTGTGCGGGTCTTTCCGGCCGCGGGTCCGCCTTCCCGGCCGTTGCCGGCATTCTCAGTCAGGAGCATTCATGAAAACTATTGCCACCGCTTCGCTTCCGCACGCTGTCCAGCAACCGGCTTATGATCGCCGGCGCTTGCAGAGCCGCATTGTGCATATCGGCTTCGGGGCGTTCCACCGGGCGCATCAGGCGCTGGTCACCGACCGGCTGCTGAACCTGGAGGGCGGTGACTGGGGGCTGTGCGAAGTCAGCCTGCACGGCGGTGCGGACATGATGCGCCAGTTGCGCGAGCAGGACCATCTTTACACCGTGCTGGAAAAAGGGGCGCAGGGCAATCAGGCTATCGTGATCGGCGCGGTGCATGAGTCGGTGCACGGCAAAATTGAGGGCGTTCCGGCGGTGCTGGAAAAGCTGGCGGAACCGCAGGTGGCGATAGTCACGCTGACCATCACGGAAAAGGGCTACTGCATTGAGCCGGGCAGCGGCAAACTGGACCTCAGCCACCCGGCGATTATGGATGACCTCGCCAACCCCACCGCGCCGACCTCCGTCCCGGCGATCCTGGTCGAGGCGCTGCGCCTGCGCCATACGCGCAACCTGCCGCCGTTTACCGTGCTCTCCTGTGACAACATCCCGGATAACGGCCACGTGGTGAAAAACTCGCTGATCGGGCTGGCGCAGGCGCGCGATCCGGCGCTGGCGCACTGGATTGCTGAGCACGTCAGTTTCCCCAGCACCATGGTGGACCGCATCGTCCCGGCGGCCACGCCGGAGACGCTGGAGGAGATCGCTGAGGCGCTGGGCGGCGTGCAGGATGCCTGCGCCATCGCCTGTGAGCCGTTCCTGCAATGGGTTATCGAGGATAATTTTGTCGCCGGCCGCCCGGCCTGGGAGCGCGCCGGGGCGCAACTGGTGGACGACGTGCTGCCGTTTGAGCAGATGAAACTGCGGATGCTGAACGGCAGCCACTCGTTCCTGGCTTACCTCGGCTACCTGGCCGGTTACCAGCACATTAATGAGTGCATGGAGGACCCGGCCTACCGCACCGCCGCCCACCGCCTGATGCTGGATGAACAGGCACCGACCCTGACGGTGCGCGACACCGACCTGCCCGGCTACGCCGATCAGCTGATCGCCCGCTACGGCAACCCGGCGCTGAAGCACCGCACCTGGCAGATTGCGATGGACGGCAGCCAGAAACTGCCGCAACGGATGCTGGACTCGGTGCGCTGGCACCTGGCCAACGGCAGTGATTTTAACCTGCTGGCGCTGGGCGTGGCGGGCTGGATGCGTTACGTCAGCGGCACCGACGATGCCGGCCAGCCGATTGAGGTGAAAGACCCGATGCTCGCCACGCTGCAACAGACGGTGGCGGCCTCCCCGGCGGATGAAGGCCGGGTGCAGGCGCTGCTGGGCCTGAAAGCGATCTTTGGCGAAGACCTGCCGCAGCAGGCGGCGTTCGTCAGCGCCGTGACCCGCGCCTGGCTGAGCCTGCGTGACGTCGGCGCGCGTGAAACCGTGCAACGCTGGGTCAACCGCTAAGCGTTTCCGGCCCGGCAGCAGCCGGGCCAGCTCTCCTTTTTTCGGCCCGGCAGCAGCCGGGTTGTCATGCCAGCAGCGCCGTTACCCGCTCGCTGACCATCGGATCATCGCTGTGCGCAATATTAAAGCGCATCTCATGCTGCCCGCCGCCAAACAGGCTGCCCGGTGCCAGCGCAATCCCTTCCGCCAGCGCCTGTTCTGCCAGTGCCTCCGCATTCACATGCGCGGGTAAGTGCGCCCATAAAAACAGCCCCCCGGTATGCCGCACCGGGAAGCGGCACCCCGCCGCCTGTAACCATGCGGTTACCCGCGCGGAGGATTCCGCCAACCGGCTGACCAGCCGCCGCTGGTGGCGGTAGTAGCTGCCGTCCCGGAAGAACTGGCAGAGCGCCTGCTCGGTAAATTCACAGGTCACGCTGCCGGTCAGGGATTTCAGCTGGGTGATGGCCTGCGTCAGCGCCGGGTTGGCGGCAATGTAACCCACCCGCATATTGGCGCTCAGCAGCTTGGAGAAACCGGAGATATAACTGGCATTCGCCAGCCCGGCCAGGGCGGCCATCGGCGGCGGTGCCCCTTCCATCAGATCGTGATAGAGGTCGTCCTCAATCAGGTGGCAGCCGTAGCGGTTGAGCAGCGTGATCAGGGCGACCATCTCCCCCAGCGCGTAGCTGTGGCCGGTAGGGTTGTGCATCAGCCCGGAGGTAATAAAGACTTTGGGCCGGTGGGCGATCAGCAGCGCCTCCAGCGCGGCGGGGGTCACCCCCTGATGGCCGCGCGGCACAAAGACCACGTTGGCCCGGTGCTGGCGCAGGTTGGCGGTGAAATTGAAGTAGCAGAGATCGTCCAGCAACACGGTATCGCCCGGTGTCACCAGCACCCGCAGCAGCAGATCAACGGCATTCATGGTGCTGCTGGTCAGGATGAGGTTATCTGCCGGCACCTGCAGGCCCGCATCGGCCAGTTTCATTTGCAATGTCTGGCGCAACGGCAGGTAACCCAGCGGGTGCCCATACTCCATAAAGCGCAGGCGGGGAGTGCGGAGCGTGTGCCGCAGCGCCTTACGGAACAGCCCGGTATCAAGCCAGGCTTCCGGGAAAAAGCCGCAGCCCGGCCGCAGCAGGGTGCTGTTGGTGGCAAACGCCCGCTTCAGCCGGGTGTGCAGATCTGCCGCTGCCTGCGCCGCCGGCGCCGCCGGGCCGCCCGGCACGCTGTCTCGGCTGATAAAGTAACCGCGCCCCGGCACCGAGGTGACCAGGCCGCGTGCGCGCAACCGCTCCAGCGCATCCACCACCGTGTATTTACTGACCGACAACTGCTCACAAAATTCACGCAGCGAAGGTAACCGGCTGCCCGGCCCCAGCGTGCCTTCGTCCACCGCCTGTGCGATAAACGCCACTAACTGATTGACCTTGGACAGCCCTTCAACCCGCTGGAAATGCATTAAGCTCAGCATACTTTTCTTTTTCATCCTGACGCCACTGTACCGGTGTTTTTACCAGCCAGGCCGGGCGGGAAATCATCACGCCTTACCTGCCGCTGATGCCCATCATGCCTTATGTTAGCGATCCAGACCTTCGCCAGGGTATTGATTCGTGAAACTTTTAGGTAAAATTTCATTTAATTTCAGCGCGCCGCGACACACCTTCCTGACAGGCTCCCCCGCCTTACTGTTACGGATGCTGTCGGCCATTGTGCTGTTTGCGCTGCTTGGGCAGGCCAACGTCTGGCTGGATGCCACCAACAACATTGTGTTGGCAACAGGGTACCGGTTGCTGCTGATCCTGACACCCCTGACGTTGCTGCTGTTCGGCCCTTTTGCGTTGCGTGTCACAGTGTTTGCCGCGCTGGCCGGCGTCATACTGCTCGCTGTACCCGCTCTGCCGGGCGTGCAGGTGGTCGCCGTCCTCCTGTTTGGCTACGGCATCGCCGTGCTGGGCTACATCGTCAAGAAAGATGCCGCTGCCACCCCGGCCGGGGCGGCCAATAACAAGATTATGCTGAATGTCGGCAGCCTGTGCGCCGGGGTCGTGCTGCTCTACCCCCACTGGCAACCGCTCTATTTCTACCTGCTGCTTGGCCTGTTGCTGCTGCTGTGCCTGCCCGCGGCCTGGCGTTTTACCCCCTCTGCGGCGCTGCTGCCTGCCACCGCGTTGACGGTGCCCTCCGGCAGGAACACCCTGTGGGTGCTGGCCGGGCTGATGAACGGCATCAAACTGTTCGCCGTGTTTTCTGTGCTGCCGCAGGCGATCCTGGCCCACCACAGCACGCTGCCCGCCTGGTACGGCGTGATGATTATCCTGAACAGCGCGGTGGTGGCCCTGTTACAGCTGCCGGTCATGAAACTGATTGCGTACAGCGGCAATAAGGCGTTGTGGGTGTCGCTGCTGATTATCCTCGGCGGGCTGGTGCTGCTGGCGATGCCTGATATTTTCCGGGTGCATACCTTTACCGGGGCGCTGCTGTGGCTGACGCTGCTCTCCATCGCGGAGTGCGGGCTGAGTTATCTGGATTATTGCGCCGCCCAGGACAATGCCTTGCTGATTAAAGAAATCTCCGTGAGTGCCGGGGCGGGGTTGACCGTGTGTGTGATGCGTTATCTGCCCGCGCCCTATAACGCTGAGATCCTGTCTGCTATTGCCATTTTCGCCCTGTTTAGCTGGCTGTGGCTTTATCAGCGCCGCCATAAGGAACATTCTGATGCCCTCCATAATCTTTATGAAAAGTAAGACTGAATACCTGTTCCGGGATGTTATTTCATTAACCGAGTGCCGTGAAAATATGAAGTTCGGGTGTAAAACCGGAAACTGCGGAATATGCCGGGTGAAAATTATTTCCGGCGCAGAGAATATCACTCGCAAAACGCCCAAAGAAAAAAGATTATTCAACGCCCTTAATATTGAAGATCCGGCTATTCGCCTGGCATGTCAATGCCTGATTACCGGTGATGTTTCCCTGATAGAAAACTATATGGAGTAATATAATGAGCAACCGTATTAAAGACACCTCTATTATCCGTACCGCCCCTTTCCTTGACCGTGACCGCAGCCAGGCGGTGAAACGTGAACTGGATGATTTCCTCGACACCAAGATTATTGAGTGGAATAACACTGTGCCGTCAGCCCGGCACCTGGAAGGTAAAGAGATCAACCCGGCGTATTATCAGCAAACGCTGATTGAGCACTGCTGGCGTATCCGCCTGATGCGCAGCGCCCAGTGCAATGCCCTGCACAAGATTTCGCAGGTCAACGCCGAAGCCGCCCAGCTCTACGCCGCCTATCAGGACGAGGAGATGCTGCACGACACGCTGTTTATGCAGGATGCAGAGAGTCTGGGGGTGACTAAAGAGACGATTTACGCTACCGAGCCAAGTTTTTATACCCGCTTATTAACCGGCTTCCTCTATTTTGTCGCGGAGCATGAAAAACCGCTGGGGGTAGTCTGTTATAGCTATCTGGTGGAATACACCACGCAGAAAATTACGCCGAAACAGATTAAAGCCCTGTCAGACGCATTGGGTGATGACAAAATTATGGGCCAGGCAGCACACCTGAATACCGATCTGGTGGAGGACCACACGCAGGATATGTGGGACATCCTGAGCAAGCTGATTGAAAGCGACCAGGATATTGCCGATGTAAAACGCTATTTCTCTGAAATTCAGGAATTACTGAAAATGTTCTTTGTGGAATTGCACGAGAATACCCTGAAGGCCTGAGCATAAAATAAGGAGGAGAAATAAAAATGAAAAAGGCTGTGCTGATTTTATCCCATCAATTGCTGTCGATGGTTGACCCCATCAAAACGCTGCTGGCACGTGATGGCTACCGTTATTTTATTCTCTCCTCCGCCTCGGCCCGTTTAACGGTGCCGGCCTGGACCGCGGCCCCGGAGGACATGAAAATCACCGCCGGCCTGCATCTGACGCAACAGGATATTGATGAGACGGTGGCTGAAACGGCGCACACCCATCACTTTGTCGGCTGCATCAGCGTCTGGGACGGCTATCGCGGGCTGATGGCCTATGCCAATCAGCGCTTCTCTGCCCAGGATATCCGCGAGGAAACCGTTACCCTGCTGCGGGACAAATGGGCCATGCGCACCCGGCTCCACCAGGCGGGTTTATCCCGTGTGTCGGCGCAGGTATTGACTGAGGATATTTATCAGAGCATCACGGCACCGGCACACTATTTTATCAAACCGCGGATCGGGCTGGCGTCAATGGGCACGTTTCCGGCCACGGCGTTAACCTCTTACGCCCAGCTGGCGCAGCTGCAACGGCGCGCGGCGGAAGATGCCCACTATGCCGGGGTATTCCAGCCCGACAATCCATTCATTATTGAAGGATTGATCACCGGCACCGAATGCAGTTTCGAAGTCAGCCTGCATCAGGGGCAACTGGAGGTGCTGGCGGTTCACGAAAAGCTGGATGTCAGCCAGGCGGCTTTCTCGGTGCTGGAGGGGGCCTGTGTCTGCCCGCCGCGCACGATCTCCGCCGCCCGGCTGGCGGCCGCTACCGCCCTGCTGGAAAAAGTGATGGCGACGCTGGGTGTGGAGACCGGCGTTTACCATATTGAGATGAAATGCAGCGCGCAGGATCACTGGGAAGTGATTGAAATCAACCCGCGCATCGGCGGGGCCTACATTGTGGACAGCACCCGCCTCCACAGCGGGGTTTGCCTGCTGCAACGCTGGCTGGCGCTGATTACCGGCGCACCGCTGGCGGAAAAAGCCCCTGAGCAGCGCAGCACCTTTTTCCGGGTGTTTTTCGGCCAGCCGGGTAAGACCCTCTCCCGCCTTCAGCGTACCCCGATGGAACCGGCCGCCCTGAAGGATACGCTGATGTTTAAACCCCATGACACCCTGCCGCAGGTAGAGCGGGAAATCTTCCTGGGCATGGCGCTGTGGGATATCACCACAATGCCGCCGGCCGAGCAACCGGCGTTTTTCAGCCGCACACAAGGGTATATCACCACGGAGTATCAGGCATGAAAATCGTCATCCTGCACCGCATTCCCTTTGAAAAAATCCGTTATGACCAGATCCTTGATCATCAGGCGCATGACGTTATCTATTTTTGCCTGTCCGCCCCCCAGACACCGCTGCCCGGCAACGCCACGGTCATTGTGCTGGCGCAGCCCTGTTTTGACGCCGCCTGGCTGGCGGAACACCATGCCCACACGCTGGCCGGTGCAGACCGGCTGATTGCCCGGTCAGAATATGATTTGATGGCTGCCGCCCGCTTACGCGAACATTTCGCCATCCCCGGCGACACCCCCGCCCATATTCTGCCGCTGCGCAACAAGTGGGTAATGCGTTACCGCTGCAAGCAGCAGGGGATCCGCCAGCCGGCATTCTGGCATCCGCTGGAGTTTTTGCAGTTACCGCCCCAGCCGGGAAAATTTCTGCTCAAACCGCGTGAAGAAGCGTCCAGCAACGGCATCATCACCGGTGACGATGCCGCGATCCGCGACGCCATCCTGAAGCTGGATAACAGCGAAAAAATGATGGTGGAAACCTTTATCGACGGCACGGTCTGCCACTTCGACGGCTGGCTCTCCAAAGGAAAGCCGCTCGCCTTTGTCAGCAGTGAGTACCTGCGTGACTGCCTGAGTTTTTCGGCGGGTTCCCCGCTCGGCTCCGTACAGACCCCCACTGATCCGGCACACCTGGCACTGGTCACGGAGACCCTGGCCGCCCTGGGCTACCGTGACGGCAGTTTCCACTTTGAAGCGATACGCGATGCCGGCGGCCGGTTCTGGTTTCTGGAGACGGCGGCACGCGTCGGCGGGGCGGGCGTGGCGGAAACCTTCCACCTGCGCACCGGGCTGAACCTCTACCATGCCGATCTCCGCTACCAGATCTTCGGCATCCCCCCGGCCACGGTGAAGGCGCTCAACCCGCTGTTTTACGGCTGGTTCGTGTACCCGGCGCATCATCTTGATGCCGGTGGCCAGGTGCCTTTTTCTGCAGAAAAGTGGGCCGGTTTTTTGCTGCACTATCACCATAATCAGGCGGTCAGGGCCAAAGGCCCGATCTCCTATGCCGCTGACCACTCTCCCCTGAGCGGCGTGGTGGTGGGCAAACAGCAGGATCTGCCCAGGGTTATCAATGCCATTTTCAACGAGTGCAATCTGGTGGTGACAAAATGACGACACCCTGCTTTATCGTGACCGGTTATAACAATGTCAGAATTTACGATGTCGGTAAGATCCGCGCTGAGGCAAGAAAACATTTTGATGCCCATGTGGTGCTGGTAACGGAAAAAAAACAGCCCATCGATGAACAAGCGGCCGACCAGGTGATTGAAGTCTCTTTCTCACCGCCGGCCCGTGAGGCCGGGGCAGCCGCAATCCGGCACCAGCTGGAACAGGCCGGTTTACGCCCCATCGGCATTTTGCCCTTTTCCGATCGCGGCGTGCCGATGGGCGCGCATCTGGCCGCGCACTACGGCCTGCCGGGGGCGGCGGTGCAGCAGGCGCAGGCCGGGCTGGATAAACGCCTGTTCCGTGCACTCGACAGCCGGGCGGCGTCCCACCCTACCGGTTACCGGGTAGTCAGCAGCGTACAGGTGAACAGTGCCGCAGCGCTGGTGCGGGAGGTTGACCGGCTGGGCGGCAAGGCCTTTATCAAACCGGCGCAAGAAGGCAATAGCCGGGGATGCCGGGTTATCAGCCACCGGGAGGAGTGTGACGCGATCTGGGCAGAGATGACGCCCTATCATGGCGGAGGCATCATGGTGGAATCACTGATTGAAGCGGCCTCGGAATTCAGTTGGGACTATGTCGCGGGCAGGCAATGGATCACGGAAAAACGCACCACCGAAGGCCTGTACCGCGCAGAGTATCAACAAATCGTGCCGGCCTGTTTGCCGGAGGGTGACCAGGCGATGATCGAGGCGGCCGGGGATCATATGCGCAGGCTGGTGTCTGTGGAAAATGGGGTCTGGCACAATGAGATTTTCCTGCTGCCGGGTGCCACGGCCGCCGTGGAAACCAATATGCGCCCGGCAGGGATGCATATCTGGGATCTGGCGCGGATCAGTTATGAGGCGTTTAACCCCTGGCTGCTCTGGCTGCGCTGGGCGACGGACGGCAACATGGCACAGGCTGTGCTGCAACAGCGTGCGTTTTCCGGCATCCGCATGTTGCGTGCGCGCCGCGCCGGGCGGCTGACTCAGTTACCGGACATTCACGCGCTGGCCGGTGAGCGCGGTATCCCGCTGCATGAGGGGCATTTTTCTGTGCTGCCGGGCGATACGCTGAGTGATGCCATTCAAAGCAACGCCGATTTTATCGGTTTTATCATCCTGAGCCACCCGGACTATGCCCGGCTGACCCATGACCTGGATGCGCTGGCCGCGGCTATCGAAGCCGCGGTGGAGATTGCCTGATCCCTGACGGCCGCCCGGCATTCGCCGGGCCGGCTCTTTGTACCCCGGCCCCTGCGGCCCCACTTTCCCCCTTTCCCTGCCTGCACCACTGCCTGCACCGCCTGCCGGCCACTGGCTGACATGTCTGTTTAAAAATAGCCGTCAGGCAGTGACACCGGCACCGCAAAACAGGCAGCACCCTGATTGCCAACGGTTTTTTAAAATCAATAGACGGGGGGTGTCAAACAGGCACACCTGCTTTACTATGCGGCTTCGCGTCAGGCCTGTAGAGTCACAGGCCGGTCACCCACCAAAGGATGCTTTTATGACCTATGTCAATGTGATTACCGGCTTTCTGGGCAGCGGGAAAACCACTACCCTGCGCCATCTGCTGAGCCAAAAACCTGCGGATGAGAACTGGGCCATTCTGGTCAATGAGTTCGGCGAGATAGGGATCGACGGCGCGCTGCTGGCTGACCAGGGTGCGGTGCTGAAAGAGATCCCCGGCGGCTGCATGTGCTGTGTGAACGGGCTGCCGATGCAGATTGGCCTGAATATGCTGCTGAAGCAGAAACCCGACCGGCTGCTGATTGAGCCGACAGGGCTGGGGCACCCGAAGCAGATCCTCTCCCTGCTGACCTCTGACACCTATCAGCCGTGGCTGACCCTGCAAGCCACCCTGTGCGTGCTGGATGCGCGCCAACTGGCTGATGCCCGCTATACGGACAACGAGAATTTCCGCGATCAACTGGCCGCGGCCGATGTGATCATCGCGAACAAACAGGACACCTACCAGGCCGCTGATCTGCAACGGCTGGCGGCGTGGGAAACAGAGGCGGCAGGCGGGCGGCCGGTGGTGGCAGTACAACAGGGCCACGTGCCGTTCAGCTGGCTCACCCGCCCGCGGGAAAACCAGCGCGAATTGCCGGACGGCGCGCACCACCATGCGCCTGCAGCGGCCCCTCGCGGGCTGGCCGCGCTGAGCCTGCCGGGCAACCAGCGCTGGCGGCGCGCGCTGAACCAGGGCCAGGGCTATACCAGCTGCGGCTGGATTTTCGATGATGAAACGATCTTTGACACCATTGGGTTGCTGGAGTGGGTGCGGCTGGCCCCGGTAGAGCGCGTTAAAGGTGTGCTGCGTATTCCTGAAGGCACGCTGCGGGTCAACCGGCAGGGGCATGACTTACAGATTGAAACCCAGCAGGGTGCGCCGGTTGACAGCCGGATCGAGGTGATTAACCCCGGTGAAACCGACTGGAATGCCCTTCAACGCGATTTGTTGACGATCCGTTTAGCCGATGGCGCTTAACGTAGCTGCCAAATTTAACCTTCATTGTTATATCTGAATAAATAAACAGGTCATCGCAGCTATGTGGCGTAAAAACTTACCGGCTATTCTGCTGTTGAATATGCTGGGTGTGGCGTTATTTCTTTCTTATTACCTGCCCGCCCGGCACGGGTTTTGGTTTTCTGTCGATTCATCGATCTTTTTTTATTTTAACCAGCAACTGGCCACCAGCCCGGCCTTTTTAAAAGGGGTCGCGGTGACCAATAACCGCCTGTTCGACGGGTGCTCACTCCTGGCGATGGGGCTGGTGTATCTCTCCTTCTACCTGAAACAGCCTGCTGAGGGCCGCCGTCGCCTGGTGGTGACCGGCGTAGTAATGCTGCTGACGGCCATCGTGCTGAACCAGCTCGGCCACCTGTTGCCGGTCAAACACGTCAGCCCTTCCCTGTTCTTCCCGCACGTTAACCGCGTCAGTGAGCTGACCGGCATTCCCACTAAGGATGCCTCCACAGACAGTTTCCCCGGCGACCACGGCATGATGCTGATTATTTTCGCTTGTTTTATGTGGCGTTATTGCACCCACACCGCCTTTGCCCTGGCCCTGGCGATTGTGGTGGTGTTCTCCCTGCCGCGCCTGATGATTGGCGCGCACTGGTTCAGTGATATCGCCGTCGGCTCGCTCTCGGTGGTGTTGGTGGGCCTCAGCTGGTGGCTGCTGACCCCGGCGTGTGACCGGCTTATTGACTGGCTGAGCCAACGGTTGCCGCATAAAAACCATCAGCCGCGCTGACGCGGCAAACATCACCAGACAGAACAAAACATTATGCATAAGGGGGCCGTTGGCTCCCTTTTTTATGCCGCTGCCGGGCAAGGCCGCCGCCTGCTCAACAATAAAACCACAGAACGGCCGCTTAAGGGGCTGTTTTCCGCGGAAGGTGGCTAAAAATAAAACAGTGAGTTTTAATCGATTGCTTACATGACTTTACATCACAAATTCTTATCGGAATTATTTTAAAAGCACTCGCAATCTCTGGGGGGTTACGGTAATCTCGGTTTCACTTTTGAGGTTATTCTGTTTTTTCATCTGAAATTAACCGAAATCTGTGCGTAAAGCCGCACTTTTCAATCAGGTGAATTGCTCAATACTTCGACGGTCAGTAGGCTCATTCCGTTTGGCATTTTTCTTATAGCGACGTCGTCGTTAAGGACATCAAGGGAAAACATTTATAATGGTCAAGTCTCAACCCTTTCTGAGATATATCGTGCGGGCGATCCCCGCAGTGGCGATGGCCGTCATGCTTTCGGCCTGTAGTTCGATGAATTCCCAACATGCGCAGACTGAGACGCATGCAGTAAATGACCGTAACGGCTTTCTACTGCAAGCTTCTCAGGATGAGTTTGAAGAGATGGTTCGTAATGTTGACATCAAGTCAAAAATTATGGACCAGTACGCCGACTGGAAAGGCGTGCGCTACCGTTTAGGCGGTACCAGCAAACGCGGCATTGATTGCTCCGCCTTTGTGCAGATGACTTTCCGCGAACAGTTTGGCCTGGATCTGCCGCGCTCCACCTATGAGCAGCAGGATATCGGCAAAGGGATCCAGAAAGGCAAATTGCGCCCCGGCGACCTGGTGCTGTTCCGTGCCGGCTCAACCGGCCGCCATGTGGGTATCTACCTCGGCAACGACGAGTTTGTACATGCCTCCACCAGCAGCGGCGTGATGATCTCAAGCCTCAGCGATAATTACTGGAAAAAACGTTACCGCGAAGCGCGGCGAGTGCTGACCGGCCAGTCCCACAGCTGACAACCCCTTCCCTTGTTGTCTGTTGTGCTGAAAAGTTGTTTGTTGTGCTGAAAAGATGTGATGTCAGACGCAAGTTATGCCAAACGGCTCTGAGCTGAACAAATAAAAGAGCGCCCTCCTGAGGGCGCTCTTTTATTTGCGGGCAATCACGTAACGCCCTGCCCCCGGAAAATAGCCGCCGTCGCCTTGTGGGGGTCAGTTATACTGTTAGCATCTCTGGCGACCGTAAAGGAAATGACATATGCGGCTAAAAACGGCATTAATGCATACCGTTTTGCCCAAGCGACGTTATTTGCAACGCAGCATTCTTCTCGCCTCCCTTTTCTTCCTGTTATTTAATGCCATCACCTTATGGGCTATTTACCAGGCCAATGAACGCCAGCAGCAACGCCTTATGGATAATGTGGTGCGCTTTTCCACGCACTATTTGCAGGATTTGCAAAAAAACATGGCCAACCTGAACACGCTGACGCAGTTTCCCTGCTCGCTTGCCCAGGACACGCTGACCCAGAACGCCGCCTTTACCCGCGGCGTGCGCACTTACCTGCTGGTGAATGAGGGCATCGCCTACTGCTCCTCCGCCACCGGGGAGATGGAGAGGCCGGCTGCCGCCATCTACCCGGAACTCCGCCTCAACCAGCCGCAGGATATGGTGCTCCAGCAGGGCACTTACATGGTGCCGGAAAAACCGGCCATTGCCGTCTGGCTGGCATCGCCGTCGCAGCCGCGTACCGGGGTGCTGGCGACGCTGGACATCAATTTCGGCGCTTACCTGCTCTTTACCCAGGCGCAGGGGCGCGACATCACCGGCGGCCTGGCGCTGATCATCGGCCGCCATGCGCTGACCACCCGCCGCGATGTGGTGCAGGACGCAGCCGCCCTGCCGACCGCGCATTCGCGCCTCGTCCGGCTGCCCGGCTCGCCCATTTCCCTGCGCCTGTACGGCGACAGCCTCAGCATGGGCGATATGCAGATCACCCTGCTGGCGGGCCTGCTGCTGTCGTCACTGGTAGGCGCGCTGAGCTATTACCTGATGCGGGTGCGCCACAGCGCTGACCATGAGATCCTGGCTGGGATGCGGCGGCGGCAATTCCATATGGCGTACCAGCCGGTGATTGACACCCAATCCCAGCGGGTGGCCGGTGTCGAAGCGCTGATGCGCTGGCAACACCCCCGCGAGGGCAATATCCCGCCGGATGTGTTTATCAGTTATGCCGAAGCGCAGGGGCTGATTGTGCCGCTGACCCGCCACCTGTTTGGGCTGATCGCGCAGGATGCGCCGCAGTTGCGTGAGGTGCTGCCGCTTGGGGCAAAACTGGCGGTAAACCTGTCACCAAGCCACCTGACTGACCCGGAGTTTGAGCGTGACGTGCAGCAGTTTATTCGCCAGCTGCCGCCGAACTATTTCAATGTGGTGTTTGAGATAACCGAGCGCGGCATGGTGGAAACGGAAGATGCGCTGGAGAAGTTTGACTGGTTGCGCCACCAGGGTATTGAGATCGCCATTGATGATTTCGGCACCGGCCATAGCGCCTTAATTTATCTGGAAAAATTCCGGCTCGATTTTCTGAAGATTGATCGGGGGTTTGTCACCACGATCGGCCGGCAGACGGTGACAGCACCGGTGCTGGACACCGTGCTGAACCTGACGCGTGAACTGCGGCTGAAAACGGTGGCGGAAGGGGTGGAAACGCCGCAGCAGGCGCATTACCTGCGGGAGCATGGCGTCACTTACCTGCAAGGGTATCTCTACAGCCGCCCGCTGACGCCGGCGGGGCTGAAGGAGTTTGTCACACACTATCACCCCTGATAACAAGCGGCATCCGTGATACGAACAGCATCCCGGATGACAGGGCAGACAAGGCAGGGTTCAGAAAGGGTAGAGCGCCTTCAGGGAATCGGCAATCGCCGCCCCGACATTCTTCAGCCGGCACAGGGTCGCCCCTTCATGGCACCCTTCCACAAACAGGCACGGCTCCCCTTCCCACTCCAGCACGGAGGAATCCACCTGGATTTCGGCCAGCGTCAGGCGCAGCTTTTCCATGATCTGCCAGGCGCTGTCACCGTCATGGCTCAGCAGCCGCAGACCAATCAGGTTGGTTTCATCGGCCATGACCGTCAGCGGCAGCGGCTCGACCTGGACGCCGGTCAAACCTGATGACCAGCGGTAATGTTGTGGCAAACGGTGTACCACCGAAAGTTGGATGTTATTCACGTTCGAACCCCAGAGAAACATGTTATCACCCGGTACAGCGCAGCTGACGTCTGGCTGCCCCCGGGGCCGGTTGGCCACTATTCACATTCCGGGTGAAGCGCGCCATGCGCTGTCATTGGTCTGGTACTGCCCAGGCAGCCTGAAGCGTTGCCCCTGAGTCATGAGAGCCAGATCTCATTTTGGCTTATTTGTAACCCTTTACCCGCTGTATCTCAACCATTTTTGTGCAATCTGGTTACTTTTAACTCCTTATATTTTTACAAATATGAAACAAAAAGCGCAGCAGCAACCAATTACGCCCTGTAACTAACTGATTAGTCAGGCGAACTTGCAGAAACACCGCGAGGGAAGAAAACGCACAGAAAAAGAGGCTGGAGAGGTGGGAACAGGCGGGTGAAAAAACGGTTACACAGGAAACACCGGGGCAGTAGCCCCGGAGTTAATGGGGTTCAGATAGCTGGCTGCACACTGCTTTTTGCCGGGCGGCTGGCATAAAGGTAGAGCAGCATCGCGGCAGTGATGCAGAACGCCATCGATGACACCATCGGCCACGCGCTGTGCGCCGGCAGCATGGAAAGCACTGAGCCGACCAATGCACCGATGCCGAAGCGCAGCGTGCCGGCCAGTGAGGCCGCGGTGCCCGCCATGTGCGGGAAGTCATCCATGATCACGGCCATGGCGTTGGAAGTGACCATGGCGATACAGCCGACATAGCCCGCCACGCCGGCCACCAGCGCCCAGAAGCCCAGCCCCAGCGCCGTAGACGCCAGCAGCCACAGCCCCATCACAAACTGGATGGTCAGGCCAAGGCGGAACATTTTCGCGGAGCCGGTACGGCGGACGTTGCGGCTGTTGAACAGCGTCAGCACCACCATCACCACCACATTCAGCGCGAAATAAAAGCCGAAGTGCTGGGTCGAGACGCCGTTCAAATCAATGTAGACAAACGGCCCGCAGCTCAGGAAAGAGAACATGCCGCCGAATGAGAAGCCGCTCGCCAGCATATAGCTGAACACCCGCTTATGGCGGAACAGCGAGGCAAAATTACCCACGGTGGTACGCAGGTGGAATTTCTGCCGCCGTTCTTTCGGCAAGGTCTCCCGGATAAACAGCATCACCAGCACCGCCGCCACCAGCGCCGCGCCCGCCATGCTCCAGAAGATCGCGTGCCAGCTGAACAGCACCATCAGCCCGCCGCCCATCATCGGTGCCAGCAGCGGTGCCACAGTCATCACCAGCACCACAAAGGACATCATGCGCGAGAACTCATCCTTGGTGAACATGTCACGCATCAGGGCGTTGATCACCACGCTGGCTGCCGCAGCAGACAAGCCGTGCAGAAAGCGCATATGCACCAGCTGGTCAACCGATTGGGCCATCGCACAGGCCGCGCCCGCCAGGGCAAAGACCAGCGTACCGCCGAGGATCACCGGCTTGCGGCCCAGGCTGTCGGCCATCGGGCCGTAGAATATCTGGCCGATGGCGAAGCCCAGCACATAGGCGCTCAGCGTCATCTGCACGCTGCCGCCGGAAACGCCGAACTCTTTGGCAATCACCGGCATACTCGGCAGGTACATGTCGATCGCCAGCGGCATCAGCATGGATAACAACCCCAGAATAAACACCAACCCGGTATGGGATGTGCGTGTCTCTTGCACCGTTACAACTCCTGTCATGGAAAAAAGCGCCTGCCGGTGGCAGGCGGTCAGGCGGGGATCAGCGCGGAACCGCGACGCTGGCAATCTCTTCTTCAGTCAGCGGGCGGTAGTCGCCCGGCGCAAGGTCGTCATCCAGAACGATCGCGCCGATGCGCTCACGGTGCAGGCCAACCACCCGGTTGCCGACAGCGGCAAACATCCGTTTCACCTGATGGTAACGCCCTTCGCGGATGGTCAGGCGCACCAGCGTCGGCTCGATCTGCTCCAGCTGGGCCGGCAGGGTGAGATCTTTCTCATTGTGCAGTTGCACACCGTCGAGGAATTGCTGCGGCGTTTCCGGCGAAAGCGGGTGCTCCAGCGTGACCAGGTAGGTTTTCTCACAGTGGTGTTTCGGTGAGGTGATGCGGTGCGACCACTGGCCGTCATCGGTCATCAGCACCAGGCCGGTGGTGTCGATGTCCAGACGCCCCGCGGCGTGCAGCTTATACGCCACCGGCTCTTCCAGGAAGTAGAGCACCGTCGGGTGATCCGGGTCATCCGTGGAGCAGACATAGCCCTGCGGCTTGTTCAGCATGAAGTAACGTGGGCCGTTCTGCTGTTCCAGCACATTGCCGTCAAACTTCACGACGTTTTCCGGGGTCAGTTTCAGCGAACCGCTTTTGACGATCTCATCGTCTACGGTGACGCGTTTGTTGCGCAATTCACGCAGAACCAGTGCCCGGCTGACGCCCAGTTGCTGAGATAAAAACTTGTCCAGTCGCATTAAATCTTTTTAGCCTTTTGAGGAGTACCGCCGCCCGCCTGCGCCTTTCGGGCAGGCGCGAGCGCCGTCATACAGGGTGGCCTTTTCCGCCGGATGCGCAAAAAGGCGATGTGAACCCGCCAGTATACCCGTGCCTGGCGTCCTGTCATAGAGAGTGCCGCGCTTATCTGCCCGGCAGGGTCGCCATCCGGCGGCGGCTTTGGCATACTGATGGCGTTATGCCCCCTCTTTGTTGCAGGAATCCCAACCATGTCGTTTACCCTTCGCCCTTATCAGCGCGAGGCCGTTGAGGCCACCCTGAGCTACTTCCGCCGTCACCACGAACCGGCGGTGATCGTGCTGCCGACCGGGGCAGGAAAAAGCCTGGTGATTGCCGAGCTGGCGCGCCTGGCGCGCGGCCGGGTATTGGTGCTGGCCCACGTCAAAGAACTGGTGGCGCAGAACCACGCCAAATACCGCGCCTACGGGCTGGAGGCGGATATTTTTGCCGCCGGGCTGCAACAGAAAGAGAGCAGCGGCAAAGTGGTGTTCGGCAGCGTGCAGTCCGTCGCGCGGAACCTGCCGCTGTTCGACGGTGCCTTTTCACTGTTGATCATCGATGAGTGCCACCGCATCGGCGATGACGATGAGAGCCAGTACCAGCAGATTATCCAGCACCTGCGGCGCGCCAACCCCAACCTGCGGCTGCTGGGGCTGACCGCCACGCCTTACCGGCTCGGCAAAGGCTGGATTTACCGCTACCACTACCACGGCATCACGCGCGGCGACGAGAACAGCCAGTTCCGCGACTGCATTTACGAGCTGCCGCTGCGCTATATGATTAAACACGGTTTCCTGGTGCCGCCGGAGCGGCTCGACATGCCGGTGGTGCATTACGATTTCAGCCGCCTGGAGGCCAACAGCAATGGCCTGTTCAGCGAGGCGGAGCTGAACCGCGAGCTGAAACAGCAACAGCGCATTACCCCGCACATCATCAGCCAGATTATTGAATACGCCACTGACCGGCGAGGCGTGATGATTTTTGCCGCCACCGTGGAGCACGCCGGGGAGATCCACGGCCTGTTGCCCAAAGGCGAGGCTGCCCTGGTCAGCGCACAGACCCCGCCCGCCGAGCGTGACCGGCTGATTGAGGCGTTCAAACAGCAGGAACTGCGTTATCTGGTGAATGTGGCGGTGCTGACCACCGGTTTTGACGCGCCGCACGTTGACCTGATCGCCATTCTGCGGCCGACGGAATCCGTGAGCCTGTACCAGCAGATTGTCGGCCGTGGCCTGCGCCTCTACCCCGGTAAAACCGACTGCCTGATCCTGGATTACGCCGGTAACCCGCACGACCTCTTTACACCGGAAGTGGGCACCAGCAAACCTGCCGGGGATAACCAGCCGGTGCAGGTGTTCTGCCCGGCCTGCGGCTTCGCCAACCTCTTCTGGGGCAAAGCCCTGCCGGACGGTACGGTAATCGAGCATTTCGGCCGCCGCTGCCAGGGCTGGATGGAGGATGATGAGGGCCACCGCGAACAGTGTGATTTCCGCTTCCGTGCCAAGAGTTGCCCGCACTGCGGTGCGGAAAATGACATCGCTGCCAGGCGCTGCCATCAGTGCAACGAGGTGCTGGTCGACCCGGATGACATGCTGAAAGCCGCGCTGAAGCTGAAAGATGCGCTGGTGCTGCGCTGCGGCGGCATGGCACTGGAGAGCGGCCGTGACGACAAAGGTGAGTGGCTGAACGTGACCTATTACGATGAGGATGGAGCCAGCGCCGGCGAACGGTTCCGCCTCACTACCCCGGCACAGCGGATGGCCTTCCAGCAGCTGTTTGTGCGGCCGCACCAGCGCGCGCCGGGCGTGCCCTTTAGCTGGCAAACCGCCGCGGATGTGCTGGCGCAGCAGGCGCTGTTCCGCCACCCTGATTTTGTGGTGGCGCGCCTGCGTGGCCGCTACTGGCAGATCCGCGAAAAAGTGTTCGACTATCAGGGCCGCTACCGCCGTGCCAATGAATTGCGCGGCTGACGCATTTTTATGAACAATACGTCGCCGGCGGCCGGGTTTTCATTGCCGCGCCGGGTCAAATCCGTTAAAATGCCGCCCGCTTTGTTTCCGATAACCGGACATAAAGCTGAAATATCCAACCTGTTGCTGGGTCGCCTGTAGCAGGGTTAATTTTCTTAAAGAGAAAAAACAATGTTCACTATCAATGTAGAAACTCGTAAAGAGCAGGGTAAGGGTGCGAGCCGCCGCCTGCGCGCAGCTAACAAATTCCCGGCAATCGTATACGGCGGTACTGAAGCACCGATCGCTATCGAGCTGGACCATGATTCCGTGAAGAACATGGAAGTGAAAGCTGAATTTTATAGCGACATCGTTACTCTGGTTATCGACGGTAAAGAGACCAAAGTAAAAGTTCAGGCTGTACAGCGTCACCCGTTCAAGCCGAAACTGGCTCACATCGACTTCGTTCGCGCGTAAGCCGACCGAGTGATGGCCCTGGGACGCTGGGGCAACCGCCAATAAAAAACGCCGCAATTGCGGCGTTTTTTATTGCCCGGCATTGGCCGGGCGGGCTTATTTCTCGCCGTTGCTCAACCGGCGCTGCAACTGGTCGCGCAGGTTCGGCGGTGTGCCTTTGATGGTCAACGTGTCCGTGGCCGGATCCCAGAAAATACGCTCCCCCATCAGCAAGGCATCAAAATTGATGCTCAGGCCGCCGCCGCTGCCGGCAAATTTGGTGAGCTGGCGCAAGGTGCTGCGATCCGCCGGGAAACTCTCTTCCAGCTGGTAGCCTTCCTCACTGGAGAACTGTTTGAAATCACGTTCGCCAATCGGCGGCAACGCCTGTGCCAGCTCGGTCAGGGCAATCTCTTCCCCGGCCTGCAACTGCTCGTTGCAGTAGCTGTACACCTGCTGACGATAGGCCTGGCGCTCGTTCTTGTCGAGCTGCCCCTCTGCACAGTAATCATCCACCGCCTGCAACAGGCCACGGTTTTGTGCCTTGGTATCCAGGCCTTCTGCTGCGCCAAGGAAATCCATAAAGAAATCCGAGACTTTGCGCCCTACCCGGCCTTTCAGGAACGTCAGGTAACGGGCAGACTCCGGATTGGTTTCCCATTCGGTCAGGTCAATGCGTGCCACGATATCCGCGTGGTTGATGTCGAGATAGTGGGTGCTGCTGATGTCCAGCTGCTCATTCACCCGCATACTCGGGCAGTTGCTCAGCACCGAAATCAGTAAATACTCCACCGCCAGGTAACGGTACTGGCAGAACAGCACCACGCCGCCCTCGGCAAACGGGTATTTGGCCAGCTCGTCCCGCAGGCGGCCGGTTGCCGCGCGGGTAAAGGCCAGGAACGTCTCGTCGCCCTTGCGGCAACTGCGCAGCGCGTCCGCCAGTTCGCTTTGTGCATTGAACAGGCCATACGCCTTGCTCTTGGCGCTGTAGACGCGGTGCAGTTCCGCCATCATCTCATCGACCGCGGCGTTGGTGGTCAGCAGGGAGTCGCGCAGTACCACCTCGAGTGTCTGCTCGTCCCGTTTGATCAACTGGTGTAAGGCGATCTGGCCGATATCCAGACTCATGGTACATTCTCCTGTCTTGATCGGGGCAACCCCCGTGCGGCGCGTATTCAAACACTGAAGGCGGCCGGCTGCAACTTAAAAGCGGCAGCCTGAGAAGGGCTTCCCGGCTTTGGCGGCTTAATGTTATAAAAGTGGGGAAAGTCACGCGCCTATACGTTAAGATATTGGACTTTGTCAGGCCGAGAAGCACAGTAAACTATGCCACAATCATCCCGTTACAGCGACGAACACGTCGAACAACTGCTTGCCGAGCTGGTAAGCGTTCTTGAGAAACACCATGCCCCGACCGATCTTTCCCTGATGGTGTTGGGCAATATGGTAACCAACCTGCTGAATACCAGCGTGGCGCCCGCACAGCGCAAACACCTGGCGCGCTCCTTTGCTGATGCGTTACAGGCTTCAGTCCGCGAAGATAAAGCCCATTAAGCTTACAGCCGCCCTGAACCCTGTATGGTGAAGAATAGCCAGCGCTATCGCGAAAAAGTCTCCCAGATGATCAGCTGGGGGCACTGGTTCGCGCTGTTCAATATCCTGCTCTGTCTGGGGCTGGGCAGCCGCTACCTGTTTGTTTCTGACTGGCCCGCCTCGCTGACCGGCCGGGTTTACGCGTTCGCCAGCCTGCTGGGCCATTTCAGCTTTATCGGCTTTGCCGCTTACCTGCTGATTATCTTCCCGCTCACCTTTGTGGTGATGTCCCAGCGGCTGTTGAGGTTTATCTCGGCGGCGCTGGCGACCGCCGGGATGACGCTGTTGCTGGTGGACAGCGAGGTGTTTACCCGTTTCCACCTGCACCTTAACCCGGTGGTCTGGGAACTGGTGGTCAACCCGGAACAGGGCGAGCTGGCCCGTGACTGGCAGCTGATGTTTATCAGCGTGCCGGTGATTTTCCTGGTGGAGATGCTGTTCGGCACCTGGGCCTGGCAAAAACTGCGCAGCCTTAACCGGCGCAGTTTCGGCAAGCCGCTGGCGGCGTTGTTTATTGCCAGCTTCTTCAGCTCACACCTGCTTTATATCTGGGCGGATGCCAATTTCTACCGGCCGATCACCATGCAGCGGGCCAACCTGCCGCTCTCCTACCCGATGACGGCGCGCAAGTTCCTGGAAAAACATGGGATGCTGGATGCGCAGGCCTATCAGCGCCGGGTGGCTGAACAGGGCAAACCGGAGGCGCTGGCGGTGGAGTATCCGCTGAATGAGGTGAGCTTCCGTGACAGCGGCAGCGGCTACAATCTGTTGATGATTGTGGTAGACGGCTTCCGGGCAGAAGACCTGGCGCAGACCATGCCGGAAGTTGACCGTTTCGCCCAGGAAAACGCCCGTTTTACCCAGCACTACAGCGCGGGCAGCCGCAGTGACAGTGGCCTGTTTGGCCTGTTTTACGGGATTTCACCCACTTATATGGACGGGATCCTGTCAGCGCGTAAACCCAGCGCCCTGATTAATGCGCTGAGCAGCCAGGGTTACCAGTTTGGCCTGTTCTCGTCAGATGGCTTTAACAGCGTGCTGTACCGCCAGGCGCTGCTGGCAGACTTTTCCCTGCCCCCGGCGTTAAAACAGAGCGACAGCCAGACGCGCCAGCAATGGCAACAGTGGCTGGAGAGCCGCAGCGACCATGCGCCGTGGTTCTCTTACCTCAGTTTTAACGGCATCAGCCAGGCGTTAAACACGCCCCGCGCGGGTAAGCCACTGAGCGGCCCTGCCCTCGCCCAGCAGTACCACAACGCGGCGTTGCAGATGGATCAGCAGATCGCGGCGGTGCTGGAGAGCCTGCGTAGCCGCGGGGAACTCGCTAAAACGGTGGTGGTGATCACCGGCAGCCATGGCGTTGCGTTTAACGACAAAGGCCGGTTGAACAACGGGTATAACCGCCAGCAGTTGCAGGTGCCGCTGATTGTCCACTGGCCGGGCACCCCGGCGCAGAGCATCAGTAAGCTCACCAGCCATGCGGATGTGATGGCGACGCTGATGCAACGCCTGTTACATGTGCAAACGGCGGTGGCTGACTACTCGCAAGGTGAGGATCTGTTTGCTGCCCGTCGCCGCCATGCCTGGGTCACTACCGGTGACAGCGGGAATCTGTGGGTCACCACACCTGGCCAGACACTGTTGCTGGATGCCGGCGGCGATTACCGGGTCTATGACGTTGACGGCCGGGAGATCAAAAATCAGAAGCCGCAACTGGCCCTGCTGTTGCAGGTGCTGACCGACGAAAAACGCTTTATCGCTGACTAACTGTTTAAAACTAAAGCAGTCATTGGGCTGAGCGCTTGCATTCGGAACGGGAAACGGTAGTATAGTGGCCCATAGCGTCGGCATGTAGCGCAGCCTGGTAGCGCACCGTCATGGGGTGTCGGGGGTCGGAGGTTCGAATCCTCTCATGCCGACCAACAATCTCTTCTGGCAGTACCGGTTACTGACAGAACCCCAACAAAAAACCCGCATCCTCTCTGAGTTTGCGGGTTTTTTGTTGCCCGGTATTTGCCGGTATGCCCCTGTTTCAGCCCGATGGTTTGGGACTCCATTTGGGACTATGCGCGCGTAGTCCCATCGTGGCGTAGTCCCATCCTGCGATAACAGGCGGATGGGAAAGCAGTGCTGTTCCCTCCCTGTGCCTGGTATGCCAAAAAACGCCCGGCATTTTATGGCGCTGTCCCTGATGACTCTGCCCCTGCTGACTCGGCATGCTGTTTTAGCAGCATATAGCGGTTAAGTAACTGATGCAGATGCATATCAGTTTGCGAAGCCTGAATAGCCGGCAATGGCTCACCCGGGGGCGTCTGTGCCAGGTTATACAATTGTTCCTCGACCGGTACGGCACGCGAAAAATGCTGCGTGATGGCAAACACCATCGACTTCAGCTCTGATCCGGTCAGGTATTTCCCTTTCCGTTCGTCTAATGCATCCAACCGCGCCGTTAATGCCCGCAGCCCCGCCATTCCCTGATGCCAGCCAGACAATGCCTCCAACGGTAACGCATTGGCGGCGATATGCTGCTGCCACTGCGCGTTGAGCGCACCGGTTTCTGACGGCAACGCCTGCGCGGCTAACGCAAAACCGTAATACTGCAACCATAAGGGTGACTGCCGCCCTAACTCCACCAGCGCCTGCTCACTGGCTGCGACCGGCAACGGCGTCATCGGTGGATGCGTGTAGTGCCAGCCCCATAGCGCCGCCCCACCCATGACTAATGTGGTCAGCGCGCCTGCCGCAAAGCTTTTCCACGGCCAACCAGGTTTCACCGGCGCACCGGTTTTTAAGCCGGGGCTTGCCGGTACCTGCCGGGCCGCACAGGCAGAGGCCGGTGTCTCTGCCCTGATCACGCGGGCTTGAGCCGATAACGGTTCGGCAATCGGTTCTTTATACACCGCCCTCTCTTCCAGCCGGGCGGCGGCGTTATGCATAAAAGCCGACAATTCACCCCACTGGCCGGCCTCTTTCAACGCCAGCCGTTGCAGCTGCGCCTGGAGTGCTTTGAGATGCTGTTCTGCCCGGTAAATCAGCGGCAATTCACGGCATGTCAGGTTCAGCATCCGCACGACCGTCTGTAACCGCTGGCTTAGCCCGGTGAGTATGTGTCTACGTGCAGGCGCAGGTTGCGGCCATAACACATTCCACTGGTGGATAATTAATGCCTCCAGCATCGCCAGCCCCTCGTTCAGGCCGAGTATCCCGGCCAGATGAGTGCGGGCCAGCGTATACCAGGCCACGGTTTGCAGTTCAATCCCGTTCTGCCGGAACAGCGACAGGCTGAGTTGTTCCACCCGATCCCAGTTCACATCCGGACGCGCCGGATGCGTTAGCTTGTTGACTTCCTCACGCAGTGCGCCAAAATCCGCCAGCGCCCGCGGGTCGCCGCCTGCTTTTAACAGGCGTTCACTGTTGTGTGTCATAAAAGTGCCTTCCCTGAACGATGAGTCATCAGTCTCCCTGGTTAAAGGTACTGCTGCTGTGTAAGGTGACGCATCAGCACCCGCCCTTCCGGCATAAACGCCGTGCCGTAGCGCACAAGCCCCAGCCCTTTCAGCTCCGCGTCAATGGCGTACTCCAGATGGCCGGGCACAGTCTGCGTTAACATCGACACCGACAGCTTTTTCAGCCGCGGTTCATACTTCAGCAACACCCTTGAGAGGGTATCCATCAACTGGTGCGCGGTGCCCGGCATCCCCTGCAGGATTTTGCTCATATCCGGCAGGCCATAATCCGGCAGATGGCTCAATGTGCCTGCGCGGCAGTTCAGGATGCGCTGCATATTGTCGAGCACCGAAAGAATGACCTGATTCTCTTCACTGACCTGATGAAGATCGAGCCCGCCCGAAAAATTGCCGAGCAGGGTTTCATAGAGTGAGGGGCCGTTGTATGTGTTCACTAATTTTTCTCCGGCAGCAGGGTCAGGCTGTTACTGCCCGGCACAGTGATACGGGGGTCATCCGGATCGAGGTCATCACGCGTCAGCACTTGTTTCCAATGGTTTTTCTCCCGGTCGGGATGGCGGAATAGCCCCACCACGGCCACATACTGCGCCTGCTTGTCCATTGGCATGGTGAGGTTTGCATCACCGCCGGGTTTGACTATGACCTCACGGGATGCCAGCAATGTTTCGCCTAATGCCCCCTCACCGCCGCTCACCAATTGTTCGTAGACCGTTTTATCAAAGGCTTTACGGTCTCTCAGTTGGTATACGCGGATCATCAAGGGTTCAGACAACGAGCCGCTTTCCCGCGCATCGGTATTCAGCGCTTCCCGGGCGGTAAAATCGAGGCGCAGCGTGTTCACCTGTTGATAGAAAATAGCGTTTGCAGCGGAGGCCGTCCCCTCGGTAAGGCTCTGCGTCAAGCCACAACCGGTCAACAGTACCGGCAGCAACAGCAATGAAAATCGGTTAATTGAAGCGATATGTAACACGTCGGTTTCCTTTCATTGTAACGGCCCGCGGCAACCCACAATAATGGCCCGGCACCACGGTAAACTCCCTGGGTATGGCATGTGCCAGGTGCTCATCATCAACACCCAGCACACCGGTCAGCCCCAGCAAAAAATCTTCTTGCCCCAGCACCGGCTCAGGCAGCAGCGGGGTGGGCACGGTCAGCGTGATCCGCGCGCTATAGCGCCAGCCCAGATAAACCCGCAGCAATACCTGAAAATCGCCGTAGAGCGGCCCATCCGGCAGCCAGGCCCGCGCCTCCTGTGCGTCTTCAGTCAACAACGCAATCAGCAACTGGCTGTTGGCCTCTGTGGCCTCCTCTCCCAGCACGGTATACCCGTCCAGCAAAAAGCCCTCGCCTTCATAAAAACCTATTGGCCGATCCATCGCGACCGGACGCAGGCAATGCGGGGTCACGACTGCGCGGGTTTGCGGGGCGAGCAGCGCTACCAGTGCCTGCACACCCTCTGCCGTGCGGGCCTGGCGACGCATAACGCCCAGAAGCGCCAGAAAACGGGATACCGGCGTGGCAACATGCTTATCGGTACCGGGGATACCCAGGCCAATAAGCCCTAACAGGCTCTGAGAAACCGCATCCTTTCCGCCTGCCTCGAAATTGGCCGGGTAGGCGTGCTTCCGCCAGATCCGGTAAAACTGTGTCAGGATGCGGTGGTTGAAGATATCGAGAAATCCCTCCAGCGCCTCATGCCCTTCCCGACGTTGCGTAATGTCGTCGAGATAGGGGGTCGGCAACGGGGAATCCACGCCATACAGCCCCAGGAAGGTCGTACGTACGGTCGGCGGGGCATCCGGCTCATCATCGTACTCCACCGTTTTCAGTTCGCTGACCGGGAACCCCATCCCTGGGTGAGGCCGGAAGCGAACCGGATCATCCGCCGGATGGATACTGCTGCCGAGCGGTGGCCGGGCCGGTGCCCCTTTTTCCAGTAACTGGCAGAAGCGGTAAAAGTTGATGCGCCCGATCTCTTTCGCCAGCCGCAGGTTCAGCCGGGGATACGTCGGTTGTGGTTCTCTTCCCATTCAAGGCGCTCCCCGGTTGGCTGAAGAATAATGATCAGGCGGTTAAATAAGTGGATATCGGTATAGAGGGCAAAGAAACGGCTGAGCATCTCACCAAACAGGCAGATATCACCGTGGCCGGAAAAACCGTGGCTGTCGAGCGTCACCTCAATCTGCACGCCGCGTAACAGATGCCCCTGCTCAAAGCGTTCAATTTCGCTGTGTCTCACGTCGATAATGGCGGCCAGCCTGCGCCGGTTCATTTCATTCTCTGTCCAGTCATACAGAGCCAACGTGCCGCGCAATACCTCAGCGTTATCCATCATCCACATAAAGCTGCTGCCCAGATGGCTCAGTACCCGCCAGTGGAAACGGTCACGGTTTGGCGGATAACACGGCAGCGTCGGTGCGCAGAGGTTACGCACCCGCACATCAATCGCCATTGTCTTCACTACCGTGTCCAGCACAGCACTTTGCAGCGTTTTGCGTGGCAGCTGGCCGTTGGTGCCGGTCAGGTTCAGGCTCAGGCTCTCATTCTCCGGCACCGTGTGGTTATCAAAGGCCTCACCGCCCAGCACCAGCCAGGTATCATGCAGCCCGGACGGGCCGCGTTTCACGCGGGTATGGTAGTAGTATTCCGGTGCGTCATGGCGCAGCATCCCGCCTTTGTGGCGAAAACTGGAAAACGGGACATATACCTGATGCCCGGTCTGGCGTGAAGAGATCACGGAGTCCACAGAGTAAATTTCAGTATGACCGTCCTGCACCCGCATCGGGCGCAGCAGGTAGTCAGTCTGCAACGAGTCCAGGCGCAACGGGTCAGATTCCAGCGTAAACAGGTTAATTACCGGCACACAGTGCAGGCGCAGATGTTTTTCTGAGAAGCTGAAATCATGCGTCCAGCGCTCTGACAGCACAATATCAATGTCGAACCAGCGCAGCCCGGCCGGCAATTTAATGCTCTCCAGCCCGCGCAGCGTCACAAACATAAACTTTTCGCGGAAGGTAAAATATTCCAGCAGTAGCTGATAACCGCTGAAGCTGCCCGCATCTCTGGGCCACAGGCTGTCCTGTTCACCAAATCCCTGCGGAGAGAAATAACCATCAAGTGGCCGGCGATCCGTATCGCCCGAAAGCCGTATCCACATCCGGGCAGCCTTCAGGGTGAGCGCCTCATGCAGAGCGCAGGCCAGCGGTGCATCCGCATTGAGATAAAGCGGCAGGTTGCCCAGTAACATTTTGTCCCAGTCTGCCAGTTCCCCACATTCAATGCGCAGGCGGATAACCGACCGGCCATCCGGCTCCGTGCTGATACTTGCCCGGCTCAGCGACAACGGTAATAAGTTGATATTCTGCGTGGTGGTGTAGCGACAACGGGTCTGGCGTTCGCCCAGCGGACGGGAGAGCACCTCAAAACCGCGGGCCACCGGCATGCGCTCCTTCATCTCCTGCCAGTCCGGGGTAAATTCCACAATCGAGAGTGACGGAATAGTGCGCAGATAGTGCGGCCAGAGCATACTGACCAGCCCTTCGGTAAGCTCGGGTAAATCGTCATCAAGTTTTTCGCGCAGCCGGCCCATCAGAAAGGCAAAGCCTTCAAACAGCCGCTCCACATAAGGGTCAGGCACCCCGGCCTTGTCCAGATTTAATCCGGCCGCCCGGTCAGGATGAGCGCGGGCAAATTCCTCGCCCGCCTCGCGCAGATAGCGCATTTCAGCGTCAAAATAACGCAGGGTTAAATCGTCCATGTTTTTATTTTTCAACGAAGTGGTGATATAGGAGGTATCAAGATGAAGAAAAGCATGTTGTGTAGCGAAGCAGGCTATTTTTCCCCGGTAAAGCAAACCGTCATTTTTGGCAATGTTTTATCCTGATTTGTCAGAGGCATAACACGGCCGCGCGAGCTGGATCGAGGGCGATAAGCCCGGCGAGCAAATTCTCCATTTCCGTGTTCAGGCGGGTTTTGTCTGTGTCATTCCGCCCGGCTTTCATGCGCAGCAGTTTCAGGCGGCGGGCTTTAACCTCGAACAACAGTTCCGGTTCCCATTGCGTGAGCGTGAGGGTGGCCGCGTTATCGTCCAACTCACCCAGCAAGTGCAGCGCCATCTCATTTTTACCGTACTGCTCGGTGACGCGGGCCATCAGTAACCGCAGCAGCCACCGGTGGCGCGGGGTGATGGTGCCCGGCCGGTGCTGTAACCAGTTCAGCGCGACATCAATACCGTCGCTGTCGGCCAGCCGCAGCGCCTCTGCTTCCAGTTGCAGGATATCGTCGTCCCCCGCTGCCACAGCGGAAGCCGTGTGCTGTTCGCCCCAGCCGGCAGGCGGCTCCATCACATGCTGGTTGATCCAGTTCAGCGTTACCTCATCAGCAAAGGGAGTGCCATCGTTCCAGGTCAGGCTCTCCAGCCCCGGCAAGCGGGTCAGCAAACCCTGCAAATCCTGTTTGATGATATCGGCCCAGGCGTCATACGGCGCACCTGCCCGGGTGAGGGCCTGATGGATATACCATTGCAAATCCAGCCAGATATGATTGACGCCCTGTGCAAACAGGCTGTCAGCCTGCTCCAGTAACTCCAGCCAACTCTGTTGCAACCAGAGGCGTTTGAGCAGCGCCCGATGCTCCGGTTTAGGCGGCACCAGCCGGGTACGGCCGTTTGCATCCAGCGGCGGTAATTCGTGCAAGGTATCCTGACGGATGCACTTCATTAAATGGTGGCCGGAGAGCCAGCCCTGGGGCTGGTCACGCAGGTAGTTTGCCAGCAATTTTGCCTGCTCAAGCAACTCACGCCCCGATGCGACCGGTTTCAGGGCCGGCGCATCCGGGGACGGAGCAGGAATACTCTCAGCAGACCCGCTGTTCTGCGGCACGACAGCCTCCAGCCCACCGGCCTGGGCCAGACGGTTTTCCAGCGTGGCATACAGGCTGCTTAACCGTGGGCGGGTGCTCTCATCCCAGGCAGAAACGCCTTGCTCCAGCAGGGTTAACGCGCTGGTAATACGCTCAAAGTCCGTTTTTGTCACTTCAGGGTAGAGTGACAGGCTGTCCAGCATTCTGCTGCCTGCCAGCCACTCCAGCGCCGCTTTACGGCTGTTGGCGCGTAACGGATGCAGGCTGTCACCAAACTGGTGTATTAACCCGGCCAGCAGCATCAGCCCCTCTGCCAGACCCGCTTCCCCGTCACGGTGCAGCCTTGCCCAGACGTAATAGGTCGCGACGCGCACATCCTTGCTTACGGTGGTAAGCAGTTTTTCCGCCAGTTCACAGACCAGCGCTGTATCAGCGCCGGTGAGTTTATTGACTTCTTCACGCATCTGCTGGAAGTCATCATCATAGCCGGGGTCATCACCGGTGGGTGCCTCTGCCGTGACCGGCCTCAGCCAGTGCGCCCATAGGTGGAGCTGTTGCCGGGCCTGCGTCAACAGAACATCAGCCGGAGACTGACAGGCAGTAAGCAGGGTATTGAGTGTAGCCATACGTTATTCTTCCTCTGTATCAATAATGCCCGGCAACATCGTATCCGCCGGCGTTGCCTCAGCCGGCGTCAGCGCGGCCGTTTCTATACGGAATATCTCCGCCGGAAGCATAAAGTTACGCAGTTTCAGCAACGCCAGCGGGCCATCGCCCAGTGCAGTGCGCAGCAACCATTGCACCTGCCGGTTGTCCGGTGTGATGAGCGTCAGCCGGTACAGGCCATCTCCTACTTTCTCCCGCCGGGTTTGCTCAAGCCAGCGAATGAACCCCCATGCCCCGCTGTGATCAGCAAACAGGCGTGCGCCTGCATCGGTGTCAGTCCAGGTCAGCATGGCACCCGGTTTATTGATTACCCCCGGCCAGCGCAGGCTTTGCCACGCCGGCAACTGGTTAAAATAATGCAGTAGCTGGCCGTCGAGCGTGAGCTGCGTCTCCACGATGCCCGGCATCGCTACCCCCTGCATTTCAAAGCTGATGCCCTGGCTGCCGTCAGTAAACAAAATGTCAGACAACTGGCTTAGCTGATTGATGGCTTTCAGGAATGCCGGGTTAAAGGTCAGCCCCTGGCTGCTGGTTTCATCCACTACCCACGTGCTGCCCTCTTTATGCAGCACGCCCCCTAATTGCGTCGTCAGGAAGCGGTCTATCCGCCCCGTATCCCGTCGGATAAACTCTGCCAGCATCGGCAGCGAGACGTCCGTTTTTCCGGCGGCAAACGGATAGCGCCCGGTGAAGGCCGATGCCCAGTTAGTGACGACTGCACGCTGCCATACGTCGTTAAGGCTGGCGGCCGAAGGCTGGAGGACGGTTTCCCAGGCCTGGGACAAGGGTTGAACAAACATGGCTTGCCCAAAACCGTTCCATTCCTCACCAAGGCTGGCCGCAATCAGGCTGCCGTACTCCTGGGTGTCCGTCAGGTCAACACTTTTGCCCTGGAACACCGTCTGCGCCAGTTGCTGCATTCTTGTCTGCGGATCAGGCGCGTTAGCCACCTGCTGAAGTTTCAGGCGCACACGGGTCACGCGGGTGAGGTAGGTCTGTAAGCTGAGGGAACTGTCAGCCGCCATGACTGTTTGCGTGCTGTTTTTACCCATCAGCGTCAGCAGCGGGCCAAAGGTGCTGTCCAGTGGGCCGGCCGGCCCGGCGGCACGCTGGTCAATGACGGGTTTTTCCTCTTTGCCCAGCAGGTCTTTGGCCGATTTCATCAATGACGCGGAGAGTGCCTCGCGTTGCCGCCCCGCCTGGCCCTGGTAGGCCAGTGTATTCATCAGGGCAATCAGCGGTGACTGGCGCACATCACTCATCAGCGTGAGCTGATCGGTAACATCAGACAGGTTTTGCGCCGGGTTCCAGCTCAGGCTGTTAAGAAAGCCCAGCCAGGCACCCGCAAAATCAATAAAATAGCGTTCGGTAAGGCGGTTCTTTAACGCGTCGGGCGAGATATCCACAGACACGGATTTGCGGTTGTCACTCAGCACCCAGTCAATCTCATCGCGGCGGGACGCCACCGCCTTATCAATCGCCTCCTGGATCCCCCCTTCCCACGCCTGGCGAGTAAACATACCGGGCACCACGTCTTGTGTTGCGAACAGACGACGGGCATCGGTATCTCCGGCCATCGCTTCAAGCGTCATGTCCGCATAGTTGCGGCGCACGGAGACCAACATATTTTCATACAGTGTGCTTTCCGCATTGCGCTGCCCAATTTGTTCCAGCAGCACCCGCCGGGCCTGGGCCACCAGCGCGGCATCGGAGGTTATTTTCCAGGTTGGCTGGGACGGTAAATTCTGCATGTAAAAAGCCCACAGATCGGGGGCAAGGCTTTGCCAGAGGGCGGGCGACAAGCCTTTACGTGCCGGATCCACGTTTTTCATTACCTGCATGTAAAATGCCGCATCTGCTTTTTCCGGACGCGTCATCATCAGATAGGCTTTAAGCTGGTCATAACCCGGTTTTGCCCGTTGCGCCCGTTGCGGGCTGCCCGGCGGCAGAGCGGCCAGCGTGTCGAGTTCAGCATGCAGTCGTTGGGCCGACCCATCACGTATCAGGCGATTATTCGCCGCACCGTACCAGGGCAACAGTGCCTGCAGGAGCTGCTGGTTGTGGTTCAGGCCAACGCGCTGATACCAGGGCGCGCCCTCTTTTTCACGTTGTTGCAGACGCCCGATATCATTACGCAGCGCATGCATCGCAATAAGGTGTTCATCAGTAAGCACGACGGCATGTACCAGTTGCTGCGCCTGTGCAGCGGCAGAAATCATCTGCTGATGGTTCACCGCAAATGAGATGAGGCTGCCTGCTGCGCACAGGGCTATTATCCCCAGCAGGGAGAAGCCGAGCGTGCGCTGCCACGGCAACCCGACCCAGACACCGCGCGTACCGGTGCAGTCTGTCAGCACACCCTGCCAGATAGCCGGAGCACCCCAGGCATGCTCATGCCCCCCCTCTTCCGCGTTTTCCTTTTGCGACAGCGGCAGGCTGAACATCAGCCCACGCAGCGGAACACGCTTCAGATGCGTCTTCAGCCAGGGGGTCAGCAGCATCTTCCAGTGGGCAATCTGTTTTTCTTTAAGGCACTGACCAAGACGCAGCAAAAAATCGTGTGGGGGGCGGTCGCATACCTGTTGCATACCCTGCTCACGCAGCAACGGCAGCATTGCAGTGAGTTGCTCGCTGACGATCTCCGGGGTGGCGCGCGCGGGGAACAACGCCCCCACGGGTTGTGCCTCTCGTTCATCCTGGGACCACGGTGTATCACACACCTGCCACAGGTAGACGACAGGTTGGTAATGCAGCGATTCACCAACCTGCTCCAGGGTGCGCAAGGCCGTGTCCAGCGTGGATGGCGTCGCCTGGTCGTGCGTGAGCGCCAGCACGATCCCATCCAACGGGCGGCTGCGGCGCAGTGCGCGCAGCTCACTCAGGCGCTCTTTATCTAGTGTATTTCGCGGGCTGCCGCCGTAAATCAGCACCGTGCGGTCGCCTTCCAGCCACTGTTTTTCCTTAAGGCCGGGGGCGATGGCGGCAATATGTGCCTCCTCCCCCATCACCCACAGCAAACGGACTTTATAACGCCAGAGCCGGTGGTAGCGGGTGCGGAGATGGGATTTGATATCGTAAGTTAAAGGGTCGGTTTGTTTATGGGTTAGCGTACTGGAATGTAAGTCCTCACCGACTTTTTGAGTCACACATTTTATGCGTCTTTGCTGAAAGGACACGCCTGTAAAAAACAATGTTAAAAATAGTAAAGCAGCCAACATTATATATAGCCAAAATTTAAGCTTTTCTTTTCCGTCAGCCCATCCCCAACTGCCAGCATAAAAAAAACAAAAAAAAGCCGTAGCCACCCCAATCAAAGTTATAAAAAGGAGTAACCCGGAGAGCCTCCATATATTACCTTTCCCTATCATAATGCCGCTCCTTCGCACCCTTTGTATGGCGTTATAATGTTGAACGTGATGCCATTTTTTTCACCATAAGAAACCAACCCTGTTTTTTTATTAGTTTCTATATACAATGCAGATAAAGACATAACAGCCCACACATCCAGATTACCTGATGTAAGATCTATGTCTTTTACATAGCTCTTGCCGCCAGTTTTTTTTGATGTAAAAGCATCATTTAATTGCACAACAAGATCGCCGCTTCTCTCTTCGTCTATATTGCTTAAATAAAACCCTTCAACGCCGCTTGAAGCAGGTTGATAATTAATCAAATCACTCAACCCTTTTCTTACATCCATTTCATTAACAAACAAAGGCCTGAATATTCGACTATTACAAACCCTATATTTAAAATCAACGCCCTCTTCATTAGAAAAAATAAAGACACACCCACTTTCCGTCCTTATACCCTTCAAATTACCTTCGCTTACCAAGCAAATACTTATTAATATAGTCAGAGTAGTGCACCGCTGGCTTTCTAATAGCCGCGATAACTGATTATGATAGGCATCTACTGTAAAAACATAGCCCGATAATTTTTCTATAGGCAAACCCATCAACTTCCAGCTTTGCTTAAAATCATCCCAGGATGTTAAGTCTGGGTTTTTTATAAAAACCACTTCAAAGTTAAATGACTGTATAAGTTCTTGAAAACGGCCGCGCAGAGCAAAAAGCAATTCTTGCAGAACACTTTGGTAGGTAATGGAATTAATATTGGATGGATTAAATGTAACTTCCTGCCCCTTAACTACTGGTTGATGCTCGCCTGTCACTTTTTTTGTTTTATTAATCTTCCCAGGTAATAATAATTCATGGTCAACCATCAAAAGGCTTTTGCTGGCCCAGGCCCTCCATTTCTTCTCAATTAACTCTGATTCTTTCATCCATGCTTCATGATGCACTAAGTCAAGACCATATTTATAACAACGCAAAGACAACAACAATAAAAAAAATACGATAAGAAAAATTGATATGGCACACCAGGAATCATAAAAAACATCGCTAAGCGCCATTACTTCTATTAGTTTATAAAAAAATAAAACTACAGAGATAACTATTGCAAATGACACCCCCCAGCGTTTTTTATGTATAGCGGGCACCTCTTTTTTAAGGGTTAATTTTTGAATAGGCCACATAGAAACCACCTTTCTCGCGTACAAGATAAAGCGAATTAACATATATCAGGTTATTTGCTAATTTTTCCACTCGGGCATTCATTAATAATGACATTCCAATCATCAGAGGTTATTTTATCGACCAGTAAGCAATAGCTCGCATTTTTATCTCGTTTCATTTTATGAAAAATATTCTCAATCACTTTATGCCGATAAAAAAATGGATGTTTGGTGAGCGTATGCATTCCAAAGAGAATGGAATCATCATCGTTAAACAGCAATCCTTCAGGAGTCGAATGAAAAGCAGTAAGTAACATCAGACAGGCTTTATGCTCGCTAAATCTTTCCTGATATTGATATTCTTTTCTGTATCTTCGCAGCACACTATTAATCTTAGGAATTTGTTGTATCAATTTCCAGGCCTGAGGGTTTAATGAAAGGGAATAACTCATTTGTTGGGAATAAGTATAACTCCCTTTTTTACTGCTTAGCTTCCCATCACCATCGATATAATACCAACGTTGAATAGAACCCAGCAGTCTTGATTGCTGCCATTCATCCAGTACGTTTAGCACTAAACCGATGATAGCGGCATCAAAAAACCGTAATAAAAATTCCCCCTCCCCTGCTACCTTTTGTATGGCGATGGATGAAATATGCTCTACAATATATTTAATATTACCTGGGGAGCTTAGCCAGCCACAAATAAACCGCCCTTTTCCTTTCTCAAGAGCATCAGGGTTAATCTCATTCAGAGCAACATCTACACTTAGATATAAAAAATCAATATCCTCTTTATAGTTTAAATTTACAGGAATTAACCAGAGCTCAAGAACACCAAACAACTCAGGATGGTCAAAACTCACCTGACAGACATTCCCTTCTATCATTCTATTCCATAGCTCATTCTCTTCACACATGAATTTTAAGGTTGGATCTACCAGCAGCAGGCACTTCCCCCCCTCAGAGAGAATCTTTTCTGACAATTCATGTTTAATTTCCTCAGCGCGTTGTTTCATGCTTTCTTCTTTATAATCATAAAAAACAAACGACAACTTACACCTCCATTAAATAATCCATAATGGCAAAAACACCCCTAGTAATAATACCAATACTCAAATTGCCCTGCCCATTTACTGGTAGGCCGCAGGGGTTTGTCTTTACATTTAGGGGAATACCACTTCCCTGCCCTTTTCAGCTTTCGCTCATGTCTTGCGGTGGTTTTATTTAGATTAATCTTTTCCGGACACGCCCACCCCATGGTGCGGAATATATCCTCTGCCAGTTTACAGGTGGTTGGCGCATAGGCTTTATAAGCGGAGATGGCAATGACTATTGCAATAAGGGCATAAACCACAATAGCAATGACCCATAACTCGCCATAATATTGCATATTAAACAACTCACGCAGCGCCGTTATATAATCACCATCAATTACTGAAGACATACCAAGACAAAAAAGCATCATAAAAAACGCGAATAAAATTAACATATACTTAACACGCAACCAGCCATAGGCATAACGGCCCATTTCACAGCGCGGACAGACAGAGATGATTCGCTCTGCCGGATAGGCTATGGCATAGACCTCATAGTGGTCTGTCTGCCACTCCGCCACCATCTCTACCTCATCCCCTGCTTTCAGGTCTGTCATACCCACCCAGCCCCGGAACGGCATACCTTTTATCTGGCCCTGAATATAATCCGCGGTGCTCACCAGCGGCTTGTCCTCTGAGGCCAGCAGTGCCCCCAGGGCCGGGCTGCCTGCTGCCGTGGCGGCGGCCCCGCCTGCCAGGCACTGGGCATCGCCGGCATTGGGCAAAGGGTTGGTGCGGTAGAAATCCACTTCAAAATCAGCCTCGCAGCGCTGACGGCTGAAGGCCTCCAGTTCCCCGGTTATTTTGCAGAGTCCGCAAATAGGTGGTAATACCGGCGGTGGGGGGAGTGCCATTAAGCGAGCGGCTGCTTCTTGATACTCAGCTTCCCTCATCGCAATCCTTTCCAGAGTTGCGTCGGGGATATTTTTACGATATCTATTTTGTGCTCCCTCCCACATATCCTTCTTATTTTGAACTTCTTCCTGTAACTGACGTAAATTTACCGGCTTCTCCCCTCTCATACTATTTCCTTAATAGCAGCATTCAAACGCTCCGCTTGTTCATCATAACCAAGATATAAAGGCTCTGACCCAAAATAACATTGCCGGCACCAGACTTGTAATTCATTATCAGAAACCCAGGCAATTATCACTTGCAAAAAAATTAGTACAACAGCGAACTCCCAGGTCAAGAGGATGGCTAACACACGTATTCCCAATATACGCATGGTCAGGAATGCTGTAATCCGCTCCTCAATAATTTTCCGCCCTATAGCTCCCAGAAGCATACCTACATATTTAACGGTTCCTAATCCATCTACTCCCGTTTTTAATGTATAGAAAAAGATCATTCCAAATCTTTTCTTGCTAAACTCCTCTTTAACCTTTGAGTAATCTAAATATGTACTAATCGCTGAAGCCGCCCCGCCCATAAAAGCACCCAATCCTTTAACCAGCCCTATCGTCCGTGCGCCGGCACTCTCTCCTTTCTCAAGCGCAGGCAGAACGATATCACTAACCTGATAGACCATTGTCATGCCGCTGGCCAACAATGTCGCCTGGCTTTTAGTGTCCCCTTTCGTTTGGCTGTAAAGATAACCAAAATCCAGGGCGTTAAAAAACAGCATCACCAGCCCAATACGGGAGTTTTTTATAGCTGCACTGCCCTCTTCTTTTCCCGAAAATTCATTCCAACTTTTTGTTATTTCCTGATACTTTGCCATCTTTTCTTGATTCACCTCCATAAACCCTTTGCTGGCTTTTATTTCCTGTAATAGCGATGCCCGATAGGCTGCCCCCTCTGTCAGCTGGGCATTAAGCAGGTTTGTCACATGTTCAGGCGGTACGCCGGCCCGCAGGGAAAAAATCGTTTTAAACACCATTTCATTAAAGCTGTCCAGCTTGCCGCCAAAATTCTTCAGATTAAAAACCCGGTCACCGACTGACGACATAAATCCGTCTATTTTATAAAGCTGCCTGTCCACCCAGTGGGCGTCATCAGGTAATGCTTTCGCCAGCTCTTTACTGGCTTTCTGATAAAAACTTGTGTATTTCTTCAGATTCCCGGCCTGAGAAAGTGCCAGTGCCAATGTTGCCGGTATGATAGGTGAATGGTCATCTTTTTTACTCTGTGCCTGCTGTAATAACAGCTCCAGCTCACTGATTATCGCCGGGTCGTTAGCCGCTACCGCACGCCATAATAGATTCGTGCAATCGGCAGCGCTCAGCCCGTCACGCCAGCGCTCTATTAATGCTTGCCCACGCAACGTATTACCGATGCCGCAAATCGCTTTAGTCACGATAGCTTGATAATTGAGCCCATCGCTGAACTCTTCAGAGTGGAAATCTTCCAGCGTGGTAATCAACAAGGGGGCAACCAGCCAATTTAACAGGCTGCCGCTTCGTTGCTCATAGATTGTCGCGATATCGGTGCAGAGCTGTTGATAGCATTTTACAAAATCCTCCCGCCGGGCAGTATCAAGCAGCGCAGCATAAGGTTCCCAGCTTTTTGCTCTCTGCCGGTCACCCGCCTTCTGGTAGCCGCTTTCCCTGGCTGCCATCTCCTGTTGAACCTGCTCTTTTAATTGTGCGACCTTTTTTCTGTGTTGCACAAGAGGCTCGATAGGAGAGCGGATAAGTTCATTTGCATAATCTTCATCAACATTTTCCGCGCCCCACTGCTCCAGCAAATCGCAGTCACTCATTGCCTGTTGCAGCAGTTCCGGCTCATCCTGGTAACGTCGACGCAAAGCGGCTCGTCGAAAGGCGCTTGTTTCCGGATTGGCATAAAACGCCCCTTCCCCCATCCGGGTGCGAAGCCTGTCGAGTTTATTTTGGGCTGCATCGCTTAAAAGTGCCTGTATTAATTCCAGATCCCGATGCGTTTTCAGGTCAAGATCACGTTCAAATGCAAATTGTGCCTGACGACCCAGCACATCCATTCCCCAGCCGTTAAGTTCATGAGCGATACCTACGGCGTCCCACAGGGGGATAAGCATAGGGGAGCACCCTTCGCCGCAACGACTTTTCATCTTTTCAGCCGTCACGCTATGTTTCCCCCGGCGCCCTAGAGACCAGGGATAAAGCGTCGACCAACTGTTCAACAGGGCCTGATTCACACTGTATTTATTGGTGGGAGAGCCGGTTTGAGTCAGATTAGGTGCTGAACTTAAGATGTGCTTTGCTTCAGATTGTTGATCCGGCATCAGGCCAGAAAAAGCGACATCCTGATAATCCAGTACTGCTTTTAAAGACTCTGCCGTTGCTATTGTCACCCCTTTACCGGTGGGACTTTTTGCCCAGATGGCCGGCTGAATTTTTTGCATACGTTGACTACGTGCGGATTTGTCATTTTTATAACGATCCAGCGTGGTGTTACTCCATTTAAACTGGCTGTAGGCGAGCCACACATCACCACATTTTTCCGGTGAACCAATACAAAAAAACTCTACCATGCTGCCGTCATGCGTTTGTGAATAACAAGCAGGTGAGGTAATTCCCAGTGGATTAGTTGCTGAATACTGACGCCATAGAGAACCATCCTCGGCAATACTGAAACATTGCCAGTACTGACTCCCCTGTGCACCCTTTTCATAAAACAGATACAGATAGCCTTGCCGCAAAGCACGTAAGGCATACCGCTCATCATTTTCTACTTTTATCTCTGTCACGGTGGGGTCTTGAGCCCACCCGGGCAGTGAAGCAGTAATAGGTTTAGGCACAACTGCATAACGAACGGGTAAAATTGCCAACCCCGTTGAGGTACATTCATTATTACAAGCCATGAGTTAATCCTTACGCATCGCTTATTCCACTGGCTCAGCCATTGAAGTATTTCGTTTGTGCAAAAACGTTATGGTCGTTACAACCACATAAAACACGGTCTTGATCCTGTACCAGTTTCGTGCCCTCATCTATCCAGGCTTCGGCAGTGCCGTTAATAGGAAATGCACCTTTACATTTACTGCATGATGCAAGATCACCTGATTGTGCGATGACTCTGCCTTCATCAACAAATGCAGAAGTTGCTGAGATAATGCTTCCATAGGTGGTTTTATCACCTAACGCTGCCAGCTTCTTGGTCGGCATAAATATTTCCTAATTAGATAAATTACGAAGATAGGGGTACAAAAGGATCTTGCGCTTGTGCAGCTTTAATTATTCCTGGCTTACATCCTGTAGGAAGTTTTACGGCATTTTCCAATGTATCCGCGCCCATCCGTTGTATAACAATGCATTTCATTGTGACATTCTTAGCTGTGCCTAACTCAATGCCGCCTTCACTAAGACGAATATAAGAACCGCCGCAATTAAGAAGAAGTTCTGTTTGTGCTGTGACTAATACCTTATTTTTCTGACTGGCGATGGTAAGCTGCTTTTCAGCGAGTAAATCTAATGCATCACTTTGTGCCTGAATTTCTATTTTCCCAGCCGTCGCAAACATTTTGATGCCCATCCGGTGAGCAAACAGGCTTATTGCTTCACCCACGGCGATTCGGAATTTTTTAACTATGCTGAAATCCGCGTCACTTCCTGCAGTTGCTATTAAATTTTCTTTTGCAGATAACTGAATACTTGCCGGTGTTACCATGGCAATTCCAGATGGTGCCGACATGAGCAAAGCCCGCTGTTTCAGATTCGCTAAAGTCATCTTCATCAGCTCTGTCTGTTTTGTTAAGTCAGCAAGTTCAGCCTCTGCTGCTTCTGCAGCATGCCTTAACCCTGCCGTTAGCTGGCGCGCAGCCTCCAACTCAGCTAAGGCCGCCTCCATCTCCAGCACCTTGCCCCGCGCCCTGGGTTGCGCATCGGCACTGATGAAGAGGCCCTTTCCGGCGCGTATCGCCCCGTAACTGTCGGTTCTGAGCTCAAAGCCCTCGCCGCGCGGCTGGCGTTCGCTGTCGACCAGATGGCCGAGGTTCAGCTGGCTTTTGCCGCCGTAGTCGGTGGAGAGCTTGATGTGCTCCTGCCCGCGGGTGTCATCGAGGCGCAGTTTGTTGTTGGCAGGCGTTCTTAAGACGTTGCGCTTGTAGTTGCGGATAGTGACGTGGTCCGGGTGCGAGGAGTCGTGCAGGACGCCCGCGATATAGGGCCGGTCGGGGTTACCGTCCTCAAAGCCTATCGCCACCTCGGTACCCGCCAGCAGCGGCAGGTGCAGGCCGTAAGTGTCGCCCGCATAGGGGCGTGACTGGCGCACCCACAGGCTCTCCTCGCCCGCAGGCCAGCCGGCCCGGTCAAACAGCAGGTTGACTTTATAGCGCCCGTGCTTGTCGATATGGCCGTAGGGGTCATTGCGCTGGGTGCTGGTGACGCGGGCCGGCAGGGTGCCCGCCATCGTCGGCTTCGGGATGCTCGGGGGCCGGAAGCCGTACGCCTCCGCGCTGGGTATCGCCGTGATTTCCACCTCAAAGTTTTTGTCCCGGCGGGCCGTGGCGGTGAGGGCCGTAATCACCACGCCCTGGCGGAACGCCTCCGGTACGCCCATGCCGCCGGTGACCGTCAGTACCTGCCCCGGTGCAATACCGGCGCAGTTGGTGACCGCCGTGAGCTGCGTCCGGGCATTCAGGTAGCGCTCATGGCGGACACGGGCATAAAACGCGCCGCTCTCAGCCTCCGGGTCACGTCCGGCACTGCCGGCGGTGAGGTAGTTATCAGCGTAGTGGTAGGCTTCACCGTAGGTCGTCACCTCGCCGTACGCCACCTCCGCCTGCGCGCGCAGGTCCTCCGCGGCCTGCCGGTAGTTATAGTCCTGCGTGCTGACCGACTTATCCACCACCTGATGGGCGCTGACCAGGCTCCACACTGACTCCACCCCCTCATCATGCAGGCCCGAGGGCGGCACCACCGGCAGCGTGACGCCCGGCTGGTAGTGGACCGGGCTGTCACAGAACGCCACCACATCAATGCCCAGCCGGGTGTCCGGGGTAAAGTGAAACCAGATACCCACCTCGGCCAGCAGGCGCGAGATAAAGGTCAGGTCATCCTCACCATACTGCATCACCTGCTCGCGGCGCGGGTACTCGTGGGAAAGGGTGAACATAAAGTCCTGCCCGCGCATGTCATGGCGCTCGCGCAGAACTTTCTCCACAATCTGCGGCACCGACATATCCTGATAAATGGCGTTCTGGCGGCTGCGCGACAGCAGCGCCAGCCGGGGCTGCAACGCCAGCGCATACAGGCTCTCATCTTTCGAGGTGGCAAGCCGGGTAAAACGGGTCACCACGCCCTGCACTACCCGCACCGGCTGCATCAGGCGGATGCCGCTGCCCGGGTCAACCGGGGCCTGCAGGGTCAGGGTGGCGTCCTGCAGCAGAAAGGCGCCGGGGTCGAGGGCCTTATCGGTGCAGGTAAACGTGAGGGTGTAGCAGAAGGGCCGGCTCAGGGCCTCCTCCGCGGCCAGGCCCAGGATATCCAGCTCCGCGGTACAGCCGCGCACGCGCAGCAGATGGTGGCGGTGGTCGAAGAATATTGGGGGGTTCTTTTTCATTATTCATCTTCCTTATCAATACCTTCCCCATCAAACGCCAGCACAATGCCCTCGGTTTCCTCCCAGCCCAGGGTCAGGTGGGTAGTGGGCTGCTGCGCGGCGCGGCGTTGCAGCAACTGCTGGCTCAGTACCGGTAAAATTTGCTGATTGAGCAGACTGTCGATATTGCGCGCCCCGGTGTCCGGCAGCAGGCAGGCGGCAACCAGCGTGTCATACAGGCTCTCCTCAATATGGCAGTGCAGACCGTAGTGCCGGGTCAGGCGGCCGGCCACCTGCGCAAGCTTCATCGCCACGATAGTGCGCAGGGCAGCGGCGCTCAGCGGGCGGTAAATCAGCGTCTGGAAGCGCGCCAGCAGCGCAGGCTGGAAGTGGTCACGCAACAGCGGGCGCAGCAATTCATGCAGCTCGCCGTCGCCGGCGTCCGGCTGTTCGTCAAGCAACTGCATCAGCAGGTCGCTGCCGAGGTTGGCGGTCATCAGGATCACTGTGTGGCGAAAATCGATTTCCCGCCCTTCGCCGTCGCGCATAAAGCCGCGGTCAAACACCTGGTAGAACAGGTTCAGCACGTCGCGGTGCGCCTTCTCTACCTCATCCAGCAGCACCACACTGTAGGGGCGTTTGCGGACCGCCTCGGTCAGCACGCCGCCCTGGCCGTAGCCGACATACCCCGGCGGGGAGCCCTTGAGCTGGGAAACGGTATGGGCTTCCTGATATTCGCTGAGGTTAATGGTAATCAGGGATTTCTCGCCGCCGAACAGGCTGTCCGCCAGTGCCAGCGCGGTCTCGGTTTTCCCGGTGCCGCTCGGGCCGACCAGCAGGAACACCCCCAGCGGGCCATTCTCCGGCGTCAGGCCGGTCTTCGCCGCCCGCAGGCGCTGGGCCAGGCCGCTGAGTGCGGTATCCTGCCCCACTACCCGGTCACCCAGGTGCTGTTCGAGGTGAAGCAGGTCGGTCTGTTCATCTTTCAGCAGGCTTGAGAGCGGCACGCCGGTCCAGTCGGCAATCACGCCGGCCACGGTGCGCACATCCACATCCAGCGACAGCAGCGGCGCACTGCCCTGCACTTGCAGCAGCTCTGCCTGCAGTGCCGCCAGGTGGGCCGCGTCGGCTATCTCCTGCCGCGCCGCCATAATGCGCCGGGCCAGGCTTTTCTCTTCATCATACTGCTGTTGCAACCGCTGTTGCTCCGTCGTCAGCAGCGTGCGGCGCTGCTCAATCGCCTGCAGGCGGGTTGAGCCGCTGTCCGGCATCAGCCGCAGGTCCTGTTCAATCGCCTGCTGCTCCAGCAGCAGGGCCGCCAGCTCCGCATGAAGGGCCGTCAACGCGTCCGGCAGGGTGTCAAGGCTCATGCGCACCCGCGCGCCTGCGGTGTCGAGCAGATCTACGGCTTTGTCAGGCAACTGGCGCCCGGTCAGGAAACGGCGGGAGAGCGTCACGGCGGCGGTGATGGCCGCATCCCGGATATGCACGCCGTGGTGCTGCGCATAACGCGATTTCAGTCCGCGTAACATTAAACAGGCCGCGGCATCATCCGGCTCCTCAACGCTGACCCGCTGGAAACGTCGCTCCAGCGCCGCGTCGCGCTCAAAATACTGCTTGTACTCGCTCCAGGTGGTGGCCGCGATGGTGCGCAGCTCGCCCCGCGCCAGCGCCGGTTTCAGCAGGTTGGCCGCATCCGCGCCGCCCGCCTGATTGCCTGCACCGATAAGGGTGTGCGCCTCATCAATAAACAGCAGCACCGGCACCGGCGACTGCTGCACTGCATCAATCACGTTTTTCAGCCGCTGCTCAAATTCGCCTTTCACCCCCGCGCCCGCCTGTAACAGGCCGAGATCCAGCGTGCGCAGGCTTACGGGTTTCAGGCTCTCCGGCACCTCACCTTCGGCAATGCGCAGCGCCAGCCCTTCGACCAGCGCGGTTTTGCCCACGCCCGGCTCGCCCACCAGAATCGGGTTGTTTTTGCGCCGCCTTGAGAGGATGTCAATCATCTGGCGGATTTCGCTGTCGCGGCCGAACACCGGGTCGATCTCCCCGGCTTTCGCTTTTGCCGTGACATCCAGGGTAAATTTATCCAGTGCGGCCTGCAGCGCCTCGCTCAGCCCGTGGCCGGTGCTGCCCGCCGCGTTTTGCTTCTCATCCTCCAGCACAGGGGCGGTCTGGTTCAGGGCCGCCTGCTGTTGCCGTTCAGGCCGCTCGTCAGACTGCGCATCCAGCAGCGGTTTCAGGCGGGTAATCTGGGCCGCACTCAGGCTGAACAGCGGCCACGCCCCCTCACAGCGCAGCAGCATGGGCTGCGCCAGCAGCGCCTCCAGCAGGTGCACGCTGCGGATAGTGTCTGCAGCGTCCTGCAGCGAAGCATTCAGCCAGGCGGCCTGCATCAGCGTCTGTACTTCGTCCGAAAGCTGCGGACGGGACTGCACCGCGCGCGGCAGCGCATCCAGGTGCGCCAGCAGGCTTTGCCACAGCGCGTCCATGTCCCACTCATAACGGCGCGCCAGCACCGTGATATCGCCCTCGCCCAGCTCCAGCAGTTTGAGCAACCAGTGCTCGACAGTCACGGCAGCGTGCGCACGGGTGCGGCACAGCATGGCCGCCGCCTCCAGCGCCCTGGCGCAATAGGGGTTTAAACGACGAAGTAATACGGCTTGCTGATGTTCCATTATTTTCTCTCCTTTTCAGACACGCTACCGCCCTTCGCTGTGAACCAAAGCGCATAAGGCCGATGCCCGGGACTGTTGTGCTG
>NZ_PJZI01000098.1 GCF_002858805.1 Chimaeribacter arupi | reverse complement strand
AAAAGTGGGGTTATTTGTGTGATCGTTATTTGCATCACGTTGTTGATTTTTATGTGGATAACGCGCAGTTCGCTCTGCGAAGTGCGGATCAGGAATAACAATATCGACGTTGCAGTCATCCTGGACTACGAATCCTGAGGGTAGGGCAACCGGGGCGGGCGTGTGTCCGCCCCTTCGTTGCGACGCATTGCTGCCCTGCACCCTTTCAACAAGCCCGCTTCGGCGGGCTTTTTTATGTATGCCGGAAAAGATCGCACACATCAGGCTTATGAATACTTGCAGCAAATAGACGATATAAATTTTATATAATCAAAGGGTTACATAAAAATACGAAAGGCGTATGATAACGGCGGGTGCCTGGACATGTCTGTTCCGGGCAGTCCGGCACAGACAAAGAAAAGGCCCCAC
>NZ_PJZI01000097.1 GCF_002858805.1 Chimaeribacter arupi | reverse complement strand
AATGTAACGACGCCAACCTTTACCTTAAGCAATATCGACGCCGACGCAGTGACGGTGGAAGTGCTGATCAACGGCACCACCTATCCCGCCACCAAAAGCGGGGAAACCTGGAGCTTTATCGCGCCGGAGCTGGCGGATGGCGAGTATGCCGTGCAGGTAAGCGTTACTGATGATGCGGGCAATACCGCGACCTCAGCGGCGCTGAATATCACGGTCGATACGGCGATTACTGCGCCGGTGGTGACGTTAAGCGATGACAGCGGTGTCGCTGGTGATAACCAGACCAACGACACCACGCCGGGCTTTGCGATTACCACCGATAGCGACGTCGTGACGGTGATGGTGAGCATCGACGGCGGCGCGCCGCAGGCGGCAGTGCAGGATGCAGCAGGGCAATGGCACTTTGTGACACCTTCGGCATTGGCTGACGGCGAACATTC
>NZ_PJZI01000096.1 GCF_002858805.1 Chimaeribacter arupi | reverse complement strand
ACGGTAAAGGCAAACGCCTCGCCGCTGAGGCTGTTACCGGCGTTGTCGGTCACAGTCACGACGAGATTATGCTCGCCGTCAGCGAGGGTGGAAGGCGTGACAAAGTGCCATTGGCCTGCCGCATCCTGTACCGCCGCCTGCGGCGCACCGCCGTCAATGCTCACCATCACGGTCACGACGTCGCTGTCGGTGGTAATCGCAAAGCCCGGCGTGGTGTCGTTGGTCTGGTTGTCACCGGCGATACCGGTGTCATCGCTCAGGGTAATGACCGGGGCATTCACTGCGGTATCGACGGTGATATTCAGCGCCGCTGAGGTCGCGGTATTGCCCGCATCATCGGTAACGCTTACCTGCACGGCATACTCGCCATCCGCCAGTTCCGGCGCGGTAAAGCGCCAGGTTTCCCCGGTTTTGGTGGCCGGATAAACCGTACCGTTGAT
>NZ_PJZI01000095.1 GCF_002858805.1 Chimaeribacter arupi | reverse complement strand
GTGTAAACTGCCTGCACCCCCACCTTTTTCCGAGGACTGTCATGGCTGACTTATTGCTTGGTGTCAATATTGACCACATCGCCACGGTGCGTAATGCGCGCGGCACAAATTACCCCGATCCGGTACAGGCGGCGTTTGTCTCAGAGCAGGCGGGCGCAGACGGCATTACCGTGCACCTGCGTGAGGATCGCCGTCACATCACCGATCGCGACGTGCGTATTCTGCGGCAGACTATCCAGACGCGGATGAATCTGGAGATGGCCGTAACGGATGAGATGCTTGGCATTGCCTGCGAGCTGACGCCGCATTTCTGCTGCCTGGTGCCGGAAAAGCGCCAGGAAGTGACCACCGAAGGCGGCCTGGATGTGGCCGGGCAAATTGACAAAATGGGCGTTGCCGTTGAGCGCCTGAATCAGGCAGGCATTCTGGTTTCGCTGTTTATTGATG
>NZ_PJZI01000094.1 GCF_002858805.1 Chimaeribacter arupi | reverse complement strand
TCGAAGGCGAAAGGCCTGATTGAGCCGATGGACAAAGGCCATGGCGTGCAGCCGAAGCCTATCGCCACCGGTGAAGGTCAGGGCGTGGAAATCCGTGGTCCGGAAGGAGCAAGCGCAGGCACTATCCATCTCGATATTGCATCGAAAGCGAAAGGTCTGATTGAGCCGATGGACAAAGGCCATGGCGTGCAGCCGAAGCCTATCGCCACCGGTGAAGGTCAGGGCGTGGAAATCCGTGGTCCGGAAGCGGCAAGCGCAGGCAATATGGGCCTCACGATTGAGCCGAAAGCGAAAGGTCTGATTGAGCCGATGGACAAAGGCCATGGCGTGCAGCCGAAGCCTATCGCCACCGGTGAAGGCCAGGGCGTGGAAATCCGTGGTCCGGAAGGGGCAAGCGCAGGCACTATCCATCTCGATATTGCATCGAAGGCGAAAGGCCTGATTGAGCCGATGGACAAAGGCCATG
>NZ_PJZI01000093.1 GCF_002858805.1 Chimaeribacter arupi | reverse complement strand
TAACCTCACAACCCGAAGATGTTTCCATCCGCGAGCGTGATTATTTGAGAGACTCTATTACAGGCTTCGCATTACTCTATGTATCACCCGAAGGTCATACACTACGGAGAGTAATGGATGCTGTAATGTTTCAATTTTCAGCTTGTTCCAGATTGTTAAAGAGCAATATCGTAAAAGTGACTTAACAGTCAGTTTTACGATATGGTGGATAATGACTTTCACTTCATTACCGGTATGGCGTCCCCAAGGGGATTCGAACCCCTGTTACAGCCGTGAAAGGGCAGTGTCCTAGGCCTCTAGACGATGGGGACACGAATAACCAGCCAGGCCGAAGCCGTGCCGTTCGTATCAGCATGAGTCAGAGACTCATCGCATCAACAGGTGCGCTTGCTCAATACATCTATCAGACAATCTGTTGTGGGCACTGCACGGTCAAATATCTTGAGGTAAGGAGGTGATCCAACCGCAGGTTCCCCTAC
>NZ_PJZI01000092.1 GCF_002858805.1 Chimaeribacter arupi | reverse complement strand
TCTTTCTGCGGCTCCGCTGCCGCCACCGCGCAAGGGGCGCGTAGGCGCGCGCCCCTTGCATCCCCGCGCCTTGGGTGATCCGGCAGAATTATTGGCCGCTCCCGCGGCTTCCCTCCAGCGTTCTCCGGGCTTTTCGGGCCGGTACAGACACGCTCCCGGCGTGGCTGTACCTCTCGCACACATCCCTGTGTGCTCGCCCGGCCCTGCGTCCTCGTCGGCAATAATTTTAATGCCCCCACCTAACTGCAAATTCTTCGCTATGTAAGGAAAGAGTAGGTAGGTTCCTTTTAGGTTTTAAAGCAGTCATGAAAATCGCTGCCACATAAAAATGCAGCATGAAAAGAGCGCACCACGCGCCTAAAAAATCCCCCACCTACTATTTCCTCACATACTTATTGATTTGCAGAAGCGGTGGGGGCGTAAAAATCATTGCCGAGTGGAGCCGCAGGGCCGGGTGAGCGGGCATGGATGCCCGCGAGAGCCGCCC
>NZ_PJZI01000091.1 GCF_002858805.1 Chimaeribacter arupi | reverse complement strand
ATCAACGGTACGGTTTATCCGGCCACCAAAACCGGGGAAACCTGGCGCTTTACCGCGCCGGAACTGGCGGATGGCGAATATGCCGTGCAGGTAAGCGTTACCGATGATGCGGGCAATACCGCGACCTCAGCGGCGCTGAATATCACGGTCGATACCGCAGTGAATGCACCAGTCGTCACATTAAGTGACGACACCGGTGTGCTGGGTGACAACCAGACCAACGACACCACGCCGGGCTTCGCGATCGCAATTGATGCGGATGTGGTGACGGTGATGGTCAGCATCGACGGCGGCGCACCACAGGCCGCGACCCAGGATGCGGCGGGGCAATGGCATTTCGTCACGCCTTCAGTATTGGCAGATGGCGAACACTCTTTGATCGTCACTGTTACGGATGTGGCGGGTAACAGCCTCAGCGGCGAGGCGTTTGCTTTTACCGTCGATACTACCGTCAATATTCCGGTGATTGACCTGAATGACGCTTCAGACAGCGGCGCAGACTCGGCCGA
>NZ_PJZI01000090.1 GCF_002858805.1 Chimaeribacter arupi | reverse complement strand
CTTCATACTTCGCCGGCTTCTTATACGCTTCGCCTTTTTCTTTCATGTCCCAGAATGCGTCACGGTCGTGCACTTCCGGTACCACAGCGAAGTTATAGAACGGCGGCGGAGAAGAGGTTGCCCACTCCAGGGTACGCGCGCCCCACGGGTCACCGGTCAGGTCGCGGTTCTGGTCACGGTCACGCACAGAGACGAAGATCATGATCAGCTGGCACAGGATACCGCAGGCAATCAGCGCCGCACCCACCGCTGCTACGATCAGCATCGGGTGGAATTCCGGGTCGATGTTCTGGCTCAGACGACGGGTCATCCCCATGAAGCCCAGCACGTACAGCGGCATAAAGGCCACGAAGAAACCGATAATCCAGAACCAGAAGGAACGGACCGCCCATTTCTCATTCAGCATGAAGCCGAAGGATTTCGGGAACCAGTAAGTCAGGCCGGCGAAGCAACCGAACACCACACCACCGATGATAACGTTGTGGAAGTGGGCGATCAGGAACAGGCTGTTGTGCAGCACGAAGTCCGCGCCCGG
>NZ_PJZI01000089.1 GCF_002858805.1 Chimaeribacter arupi | reverse complement strand
GCTGTACCTCTCGCACACATCCCTGTGTGCTCGCCCGGCCCTGCGTCCTCGTCGGCAATAATTTTAATGCCCCCACCCAACTGCAAATTCTTGGCTATGTAAGGAAAGAGTAGGTAAGGTCTTTTTAATATCTGGGCTTAATGTAAGTGCGTTGCCACATGGAAATGCAGCATGAAACGCACCCACTTCACGCCTAAAAAATCCCCCACCTACTATTTCCTCACATACTTACGGATTTGCAGAGGTGGTGGGGGCATTAAAATCATTGCCGAGTGCAGCCGCAGGGCCGGGTGAGCGGGCATGGATGCCCGCGAGAGCCGCCCATGACAGGGACTGTCATTAGCGGCGGCCCGGAAGCCCGGAGGCGAAATGAGGACAAATTGGCCGGGAGCCAATTTGAACAACGCGAAGCGTTGGCCCCGAAGGGGTGAGCCCCAGGGATGGGGCGAATAATCCACGCGGGAGCGTGCAATGATTCAGCCGGGGCGCCGAAAGCGCGCGGGTGCAGGGCCGGCGCGCCGGCAGGCCCTGCTCGGTTGAGGCT
>NZ_PJZI01000008.1 GCF_002858805.1 Chimaeribacter arupi | reverse complement strand
ACCGTCCACTGGCGGTTGGGGTCAGCGGTCGAGAAGGTCTCGACCGCTGACTGAATGGCATTGGTGTGCAGGTGTTTCAGCACCTGATCCGGCGCGTACTGGCCGAAATCGATGCCGGTCCAGCCGGAAATCAGCGCCAGTGCGCCCTCATAGCTGACGTAAGATTTGTACTCCTGCCATTTGGCCTGGGCCTGTTTGTCGGTTTCACCGACGATCACCGTTTGCAGGTTGAAAATCAGCACGCTGCGCGGATCGCGCCCGGCCTCAGCGGCACGGCGGCGGATGTCGGCCACGGTTTTCTTCAGCAGCACTTTGGACGGCGCAGCCACAAACACGCATTCCGCATGTTCCGCAGCGAACTGCTTGCCGCGGCTCGACGCCCCGGCCTGATAGAGCACCGGCGTGCGCTGCGGCGAAGGTTCACACAGGTGCATCCCCGGCACCTGGAAGAAGGTGCCCTGATGGTTAATCGGGTGGATTTTAGCCGGGTCGCTGAACAGGCGTCGGGTGCGGTCACGCAGCACCGCGCCCTCTTCCCAGCTTCCCTCCAGCAGTTTGTAGATCACCTGCAAATACTCATCGGCATAGTCATAGCGCGCATCGTGGTCGCTCTGCGCCTGATGGCCGAGGTTACGAGCGCCGCTCTCCAGGTAGGAGGTCACGATGTTCCAGCCAATGCGCCCTTTGGTGAGGTGGTCGAGCGTCGAAAGGCGGCGGGCGAAGGGGTAAGGGTGCTCAAAGGAGAGCGACGCAGTCAGGCCGAAACCGAGATGCTCCGTCACCAGCGCCATCGGGGTGATCAACGCCAGCGGATCGTTCACCGGCACCTGCGTTGCCTGCCGGATGGCGGCATCGCCGCTGCCGTTCAGCACGTCATACACCCCCAGCACATCGGCAATAAACAGGCCGTCAAATTTGCCGCGCTCCAGCAGGCGCGCCAGGTCGGTCCAGTACGCCAGATCCTTGTACTCCCAGGAGCGGTCACGCGGGTGCGCCCATAAACCGGGGGACTGGTGGCCGACGCAGTTCATATCAAATGCATTCAGGCGGATTTCACGTTTTTGAGACAGGGGCAATGGCAGAGACATGGTTTTTCTCCAAAAGGCGTCCGTTGGGCCGGTTGGCCCACACAGGGAAAGGTCAGTAAGGGGGAAAATCAGGGATCAGCGTGAGCCGGGACATCGCTCGTCAGCGTGCAGGGTATGCAGCAGGCGGCGTGCCACCGCTTCAGCATGTTCCGCCACCTGCGGCAGCCCCATCAGCTCGCCAAAATAGCCGCGTGCCGCCGGGCCGGCCACCAGCAGCCGGGGGTTGGCCTCGCCTTGCCGGTTCAGGGTTTCTGCCTGTGCATTCACCAGAATACCCAGCCCCAGCGGGTCGGCCTGAATCACGCCCTGCCGCGCCAGATGGTGCAACAGCGGCTGGCTCTCCAGCAATGCGCTGTGCGCCGGGCCGGTGGTGATGATCACCCGGTCAACCTGTACCTGTTCGGTACTGCCGTGACGGCGTTGCAGCAGGAGCGCGGCGGCCTCCCCGTCCGGCGCAATCTGTTTCAGCCTGGCGGCCAGCACCTGCAAACGGCCCTCCGCCCGCGCGGTGTCGATGACTGCCGCCACCTGCGGCGCGATGCGGTAACGGTGCACGTCCCACCAGGGGCGGAGATGGCGTAAAAAGCGCTGCTGATCCGCCAGCGACAGCGACGGCCAGATCTGCTGGCCCTGTGCGCGTATCTCATCCAGCACCGCCTGCCAGCTGATGCCCTGTTCCGCCGCGGCGGCGATCTCCTGCCGGGTACGCCTCAGCCAGCCGCGCAGGGCGTGCGGCAATGGCGATGAATGCAGCGACCACGGCGCGTAATCCCCGCGTGCGTTGGGGCGCGGCAGCAACCCACGGCGTGAAAAGGCCGTGACCGGCCCGCGATGGCCGCGCCGGTGCAGCGACGCCACCACATCCGCCATGCTCAGCCCGGTACCGATAATCGCCACCCTGTCCTGTTCGCCGATGCGGTCAAAGGCGCCCGGCTGCCACGGGTCGGCAATCAGCGCCGGATGCTGCGCCAGCGCGTGCGCCACAGCACCGGGCACGGTGGGCGGCGGGTGGCTGATGGCCAGCACCACCGCATCGGCCCGGAGTTGCACGCCGTTGGCGGTTTCTACCGTGTGGCCGTGCAGCCGCGTCGCCCGGTCACGCAGGTGGCGCAACGTGGAAGGCGTGGTCGCCGCCGCCTGAAGGAATTTCTCCGCCACATAACGGCCGAATGCCGAACGCTGCGGGTAGAGTTTGCCGTCTTCCCAGCGCGCGCCGGGGTCATCGGCAAAGGCCGGACTGTTTTGGTACCAGCGCTCAAAATCGCCCTGTTCTTCTGCCGACAGGAACATCCGCCCGGCAGGCACATTGATGCGGTGCGCCGGGTCTTGTGCCGAATAAGCCACGCCGTGGCCGGGCAGCGGGCGCGGCTCGACCAGCGTGATCTCAAGCCCTTCTGCGCTGAGGCGCGCCAGATGGATCGCCAGCGCCGTGCCGGTAAAGCCGCCGCCGATAATCACCACCCGCCGCTTAGCCATGCTCAGTGACCGCCTGCTGTTGCCGCTCCAGTTCCCGCACCCGCGGCAGCACTTCACGGCCGAAATACGCCACTTCTTCCTGGAAATGCAGGAAGCCGAGCAGCATCAGGTCAGTACCGGCATTTTTATAGGCGATGATGCGTTCCGCGATCTGCTGCGGCGTGCCGATCAGGTTGGTTTTGAACCCATCGTTGTATTGCACCAAATCCTCCAGCGTTGAGGCGGCCCAATTGCCCTCACCTTCCGGCGAAGCGCGGCCGGCATTCTGTACTTCATGGTGGAAGCCCTGCACTGCCGCCGGATCGGCCTGATCGAGGATCTGTTGCAGCACCTGTTGCGCCTCCTGTTCAGTGTCACGGGCGATGACAAAGCCATTGACCCCGATTTTCACCTGATGCCCGTTATCCTGGGCTTTGGCCTGGATATCTTCGATCTGGCGGCGGATATTGTCCACGCTGTTGCCGTTGGTGAAGTACCAGTCCGAAACGCGCGCCGCCATGTCCCGTGCGGCCCGCGAACTGCCGCCCTGAAAAATTTCCGGCAACGGGTCGAGCGGCTTGGGTTTCATCACATAGTCACGGTAGCGGTAAAAATCCCCGGCGAAGGTAAAACTCTCCTGTTGCCAGATCCCCCGCAGGCAGCGGATAAACTCCTCAGAACGCAAATAACGCTCCTCATGGTCAAGCCAGGGTTCGCCGATGGCCTTGAACTCCCCCCGGAACCAGCCGCTGACAATGTTCACCGCAATACGCGCCTGGCTGAGGTGGCTGATGGTGGCGATCTGCTTGGCCGCCAGCGTCGGGTGCCAGGGGCCGGGCAGCAGCGCGGCGATCACTTTCAGCCGCGTCGTCGCGCCCAGCAGCGCCTGGGAAAAAGCCACCGACTCGTGCTGGTTATCCGCCCCGTAACCGGCGGTAAAGCGGATCTGGGTCAGGGCGTAATCAAACCCCGCCCGTTCGGCGATCTGCGCCAGTGTCCGGTTGTACTCCGCATCCCAGCCGGTACGCTGCGGGATCTTACTGACCACCAGCCCGCCCGAGACATTCGGTACCCAGTAAGCGAACTGGAGAGGGGCATGTCGGTTTGTTTGCTCAGGCATCAAAAGCTCCTTTGAAGGCAGAGGGACATCGGCGCTGTTTATCCGGGCACTTATTTACCCGGCCGCTTGTCGTTGCCGATGGTTTCCCCAAACGGCCCGGTGTTGATGGTGCGCGCTCGCGGCTGGGCGGCGCTGTCCAGCGGCAGCAGCGGCATCACCAGTTCGGCAAAGCGGTGCGCCTCTTCCAGATGCGGGTACCCGGAGAGGATGAAGTTCTCAATCCCCAGCGCCTGATACTCGCGGATGCGCTCGGCCACCTGTTCCGGGCTGCCCACCAGCGCGGTGCCTGCCCCGCCGCGCACCAGCCCGACGCCTGCCCACAGGTTCGGCCCGATGCGTAGCCCGTCACGCGAACCCTGATGCAGCGCGCTCATCCGTGCCTGCCCGGTGGAATCCATCCGCGCAAAAATTTTCTGCGCCGCGGCGATGGTTTCGTCATCCACATGCGCAATCAGGCGGTCAGCGGCAGCCCAGGCTTCCTCTTCCGTCTCGCGCACAATCACATGCAGCCGGATGCCGTAACTCAGGGTGCGGCCCCGTGCTTCAGCGCGCTGGCGCACCACGGCAATCTTCTCTGCCACCTGTTCCACCGGCTCGCCCCAGGTCAGGTAGCTGTCAATCTGTCCGGCCGCCACGTCGATAGCCTCCGGTGAGGAGCCGCCAAAGTAGAGCGGCGGGCCATTTTCCTGCACCGGCGGGAACAGGATCTCCGCCCCTTCCACATGGATATGTTTGCCTTTGAAGTCCACTTTCTCGCCTTTCAGCAAGCGGGAATAGACGTTCAGGAACTCGTCCGTGACTTCATAGCGTTCAGTATGGCTCAGGAAAATGCCGTCGCCTTTATTCTCGACCGGGTCACCGCCGGTCACCACGTTGATCAGCAAACGGCCTTCAGAGAGCCTGTCGAGCGTCGCGGCCATGCGCGCCGCCAGGCTTGGCGGCTGCAAGCCGGGGCGCACCGCCACCAGATAACGCAGCCGCCGGGTGATCGGGGCCAGCGCAGACGCCACCAGCCAGGAGTCCTCGCAGCTTTTGCCGGTCGGGATTAACACCCCATAGTAGCCGAGGTTATCGGCTGCCAACGCAACCTGCTGTAAATACTGCAAATCCACCGGGCGGCCGCCCTGCGTGGTGCCGAGGTAACGGCCGTCGCCGTGGGTAGGTAAGAACCAAAATAGTTTGATTGTCCCGTCTGCTGCCTGGCTCATATGCGTTTCCTATATAACGTTATCTGTTATTTATCGGATGAATGTCCGAGTTTGGTTATAAAAGACAAAGCAGGAACCGTGCCAGATTTCTGAAACTTTTTTACTGTTTACTATCAATGGATTAGAGGAATGTGGGTAAAACAGGCCTGTTGCAAATGCAACAGCGGCAACGCGGCGGCAGTTGCTTTTGCAACTTTTGCGGCAGGTTGCCCCCTCGTTCTGCCGGAAAGAGTGGGATAAGCTTTTTCCACCGCTGCTGCCAGGAGTGCACACCATGCAAAGCCCGTTACCTTATACCGCTGATAACCCGGTGCTGATCGACCCCGCCTCGCTGGCCTTCCAAAGCGTGCTGGACAGGCTGGCCCCGACCGATGCCACGGTGCTGATTGTTGGGGAAACCGGCACCGGCAAAGAGGTGGTGGCGCGTTACCTGCACCATCACAGTGAGCGGCGCCAGCAGCCTTTTCTGGCGGTGAACTGTGGTGCGTTAAGCGAAACCCTGGCAGAAGCCGAGCTGTTCGGGCATGAGAAAGGGGCATTTACCGGCGCAGGCCAGCGGCAACCGGGCTGGTTTGAGGCGGCCGAGGGCGGCACCCTGCTGCTGGATGAAATTGGTGAGCTGAGCCTGTCATTACAGGTCAAACTGTTGCGGGTGTTGCAGGAGCGCGAAATCACCCGCGTCGGTTCACGCCGGCCGGTGCGCATTAACGTGCGGGTGATTGCCGCCACCCATGTCGACCTGGCGCAGGCGATCCGCGACAAACAGTTCCGGGAAGATCTCTACTACCGGTTGAACGTCGCTGCCGTCACCCTGCCGCCGTTACGCCGCCGCCGCGAGGATATCCCGGTGCTGGCGGCGCATTTTCTGTCGCTGTATGCCCGCCGCCTGGGCCGCCCGCAGATGCGGCTGTCGCCGGAGGCGCTCACGGTGCTGAAAGCCTACCCGTGGCCCGGCAATGTGCGCGAACTGGAAAATACCCTGCATAACGCGGTGCTGCTGAATAAAGAGAGCGTGATTGCCCCACAGCACCTGCGGCTGAACCAGGAGCTGTCCGCGCCGCAGGCCGACGAGGACGACGGGCTGGACGGCTTTATCCATCGGCAACTGGCGAGCGGCACCCCACACCTTTTCCCGCGGATGGTGAATGCGCTGGTGCGCCAGGCGCTTGAGGCCGGGGGCGGCAACCAGATGCAGGCGGCGGCGCTGCTCGGCATCAGCCGCCATACCCTGCGCACCCACCTCGCCAACCTGGGCATGATTAAAGGGCGCAACAAACCCGCCCAGCCTGCACCGGCACGGCCGGCGGCCGGGCGCGAACTGCGCATCGGCTATCAGAAGTTCGGCAATCTCGGCATTCTTAAGGCGCGGCAAAGCCTGGAAACCTTGTTCGCCCAGCACGATATCGCCGTGCTGTGGAGCGAGTTCCCCGCCGGGCCGCAACTGTTGCAGGCGTTGCAGAATAACGACATTGATTTCGGCACCACCGGCGAAGTGCCGCCGATTTTTGCGCAGGCGGACGGCAGCCCGCTGGTCTACGTGGCGTACGATCCGCCCGCGCCGCAGAGCGTGGCGCTGGTGGTGCCCGCCAATAGCCCGGTGCGCACCCTGGCTGACCTGCGCGGCAAGCGGATCAGGGTAAATAAAGGGTCGAACGTGCACTATCTGCTGGTGCAGATGCTGGATGAAGAGGGGTTATCGCTGGAGGATGTGCGCATCGTCTACGCGCCGCCCACCTACCCGCTCTCCCCCAGCGATTACCACGCGGCAGAGGCCTGGATGCTGTGGGACCCGCTGCTCAGTGACGCCGAGCGCAGCGGCGCCCTGCGGGTGGTGGCTGACGGCAGCCGCCGGGTGCTGAACCAGCAGTTTTATCTGGCGCGCCGTGACTATGCCAACCACTCTGCGGACATCCTCCAGCGACTGCTCCAGGCCCTGCAACAGACCGGGCACTACATCGACACCGAGCGGGCGCAGGCCGCCCAACACCTCTCCAGCGAACTGGGGCTGCCCTCCCCGGCGCTGGAACAGGCGCTCTCCCGCCGCAGCCACCGCACCCAACTGATGGACAACCAGGTGATCCGCGACCAGCAAACCATCGCCGACCGTTTCTACGCCCTCGGCCTGCTGCCCCGCCCGATCCAGGTGCGCGACGCCATCTGGCAGCCGGGCGGGTAAAGCATGCTCATTTATCCAGGTCATTCACACATAGGGCGGAGAAAATACGCCCGGGCTGTGATTACGGTGATAATAAAATCTTATATGGCCCAGGTAATTCTCTTCATTACGCGGGCTTAGACACACTATTTTCTTTCGCACGCTGATGCTCATAATGCCTTTTGCTATAAATAATCAGCAGACAACCTGACGCCAGGGTGATGAGAATAGAGACGCCCATTAACGCGTAAACCAATATCGTCGAGCCGGTTGAAAAATACAGCAGCATCCCGACCAAAGGCAATATGGATTGATTTAACAGCATAATTAATGACGATGTGCTTGCCAGGACATGAGAAGGAATGACTTCTATCCTGATCATTCTGCCTATATTCCCCGAAAACACTTTACCAATGATTGATACGGCGTAACACCCAACAAAGAATAAAAATGAGGACTGATTAAAAATCAATACTGACGAACTGACGGTTATCAACGTCACTGACAAGCCCAATAACACCCGCCTGTCAAACGCACGTTTAATGTACCCATATAAATAGGTTCCGATAACGCCGCAGACACCTGCCGCCACATCAATCATGCCGAAATACTTAATGGGCAAGCTCATTTCCCGGTGAATCAATGCTGCCCCACTGGACTCGACCAGACCATCAAACATATTATTCCCTACCGCCAGCAAAACAGCACTGACGATAATCGGGGTTGTAAAAATAAACAGGACATGTCTTTTAAGGCTCAGTGCATCACTATTAACCCGCTCATCGGCGGTGCAATGAGAGTGAACGTCATTTTCTTCGGCGCGCAGCGCCTCTTTTTTTACGTAAAAGAAAAATGCATTGCTGATATAGAGCAGGCAAGGCAGGGCTAACACATATTTGTAGCCATAATCGAGCAGCGCCATGCCAACCAATGGGCCGGCAATCATAGCAAGGAAGTCCATTCTTGACATAATATTAACATGATGCTCTTTCGCATCACTTATCAAGGCAATGATCTTTTCGTAAGCAATAATCGTTTGTGAATTCCCTATAGATATTATACTGCCGACAATGCCAAAAGACACGGCAACCATGATGTTTGAAGAGAAATCCACACAGATAAGGAATAAGCACCCCATAACCTTTACCACATCAGAAAATATTGATAATGCTCTGACGCCAATTTTATCTATATATCTTCCAATTAAGGGGATGATAAAAATCCTGGGTAACCACCACAACGCATAAGAAAGGCCTGAATATTCTATACTTCCAGTAAGCTGATAAACGATGACTGAAGTCAGAAAAACCATCAGACCATCTGCTGTCAAAACAAAAAAAAGCAGATAAAAAAATAGGATGCTCATAGTGACGGTTTACACCTTTTCCTTCAAAAGGACTTTAACATGCTTACCTGTCTCTTCATCATAAACCACTATCGATTTTGGTGTACGATGCGTTGGCGCATCTTTAACGATCTCTTTCTGTTTAGAAACAATGAAAGTATAATAATCAAGATCGGCTTCGAGAGTATTTGTTTTATAACTCAGATAGTTTTTATTATTGATTGGCCAGTCAATAACATCATGCCCAGGAATATACTCTTTATTTTCATCAAGATAGATAACAGGCCGGTTAATGGTTGTTATCCGGGCCATGTTAACCAGCGCGTGTGCTACGCCGCAGGGTATGACCAACTCAACATTGGGATGGGGGGTAAAGGTTATTTCTTCCTCAACAAAGAGGGTATCGGATCCCTCCCGCATATCCACCAACTTCAGGGTTATTTCATGTGCTGAATGCCCCAGGAATGTTAAGTGATCCTCTTGCCCTAAATGTAAACCGTAAGAGTCAAAGTCATAATTATCATTGCCATGTTCGACAATGTACATTGGCGATTGCCTGGTTAATGGGACGATGCAACTCTCTTTACCGGTTTTGATAGAGGGGATCTCCCTGAATTCAACACCCGATATTTTGACAACAGGTAAAACCAGTTCATTCTCCTCTGTGATTTTTTCCCTTATCCGCACATTAACCTGGCTTCCATCCTCCAGGATGAATTCGCGCGTTTCGGAATGTTGGAACTTATGCTTCTTGAGGTTTTCCTGCTGAAATTCGCCAATTCGATGATAAACCAAATCAGACGCCTCTTCCGTCATAGGCTCATAACCTTCGACATCATCAGCAGATATATCTTCTGGAATATTAATAACGTCATTTCCCGGCGACCATGTCAGCTTGCTGCTTAATAACCTGTCGACACTGGGTAAAAATAGCTTATACGAATTTAATGTAAATACGTTTTCCAGATTATGAAAGGTATGCGCAACCCCAGGAGGGATGATCAAGGTTTTTCCTGACGATGGAAAGATAGAAAACATCAGGCTTTTTCTGAAGGTGGGTGAGTTTTTCCGGCAATCAATAAATTTCGCGAGTATGGATTGTTTTTCGTCACCTAAAAAAGTCAGCGTGTCTTGCTGGCCAAGATGAATACCATATTGGCCATATTTAAAATCGTGTTCGCCATGATAAACAACATTGATCGGGAACGTGGTTGAAAATGGCACGACGTAGGAATCATCCTTGCCGTTATTGACTCTCCATCGTGGCACCCAGTGCAAGCCTTCAATGCTGATATTTTTATTCAACTCATTAATTTCATCGCTCATAGAGTGCTCCTGAGTATAAGGCAGCCTTTCGGCTGCCTTCATTTTTAAAGGTTGACTACTTCAATGTCATAACCTGCATTTTTAGCACTTTTCATCAGTTCACTTAAACTGCTGGTATTTAACTGAGCGTATTTATCATCTGCAGGGGCATTTTTGATACCGGCCAGATAGGCCAGCTTATCAAAAGCCGCTGTAGCTGCATTTTTGGTTTGAAAGATCATATCTGTGAAGCTATTGCCTTCTACATTTTTTTCTTCTACGACTGGTCTGGTTTTATACAGATTTGCAATGTCATTTATTTTGCTCATAAGACACCTCATTTATTTCCAGTGAGAAAGGCCGATTCAAACCAAATAGCCTAGTTAATGAAATGTTAAATAAACACTTCAGCGCAACTTTTATCATTACTAATTAATGGGTGTCAATTAGCCCCTCTTTTACTGCATCGGCGGTATTGTTGCAGACAAAAAAATAACTCAATGAAATCATTCTGTTGTGATCCACCGCTTTTTGCTGCTTTTTCTTTAATAATTAAAATAAACCGATAATACCTTGGTTTTACAGGATAATGGTCTGCCCTGAATCACTACAGGCAGCGTTAATCACCACTATGATCTTATTTTTAACCTTAAAATTTCGATTTATAATTAAAGACAACTCAGTAACATCTTATTCCCGCCCAGACATCTTTTAGTTTCACGCTATTTTATAAATAAAAAATACCTTATAAACCATTTGGTTAATTATGATAACACTCTCTATTTAGCGACTGGTATTCCGGTATACTAACGTAACCAATGAGGTAAGCGCGCCTGAATAGTTTTACCGTCGATAATTTGATCGTTGTCATACTTTACGTCATGAAGGAATAAGTTAACGTAAAAGAGAGCTACCGGCGTTCACCTCTCCCCCCTTCGCGCTTATGATTTGTCTATTTATTCACCATAAACCCCTAATTTGTAAGATTATATTTAATCCCTCTAAATGCAAAGAAAAGGTAAACAAATGAGAATTTAATGCGTCCTTGTTAATTTTTTGTATTACATAAGTAAGTGAGCGCAGTAAATGTCTAAACAATTTTCAGGAAACTCCCGCCGGGATTTCTTGTTGAAAACCATTACCCTTGCCCCGGCCGTGGCCATTGGTGCCAGCGGGCTGGGGGCGTTAACCTCACCAGGTAAAGCGGACGCCGCGGAAGATATCGCGCCTGCCAATCAGAACGCGAAAGCGTACACCCCAACGTTCTTCACCCCGGAAGAGTTTGCCTTTATCAAGGCGGCCGTGGCGCGCCTGATCCCCGCGGACGATCGCGGCCCCGGCGCGCTGGAAGCAGGCGCTCCCGAATACATCGACCGCCAAATGTCGACCCCGTATGCAACCGGTTCCAATTGGTACATGCAGGGGCCGTTTAACCCGGATGCTGACCCGGCGCTGGGCTACCAGTTACCGCTGGTGCCGCGGGATGTCTACCGCCTCGGCCTGGCCGAAGCCGATGCCTTTGCCAAAAAACAGCACGGGAAAGTCTTTGCTGAACTCAATGCAGATCAACAGGATACCCTGCTTGGCCTGATGGAGAGCGGTAAAGCGGACTTTACCCAGGTGCCGTCAAAAACCTTTTTCGCCATGCTGCTGCAAAACACCCGTGAGGGCTTCTTCAGTGACCCGGTACACGGCGGCAACCAGAATATGGTCGGCTGGAAATTGATCGGATTCCCCGGTGCGCGGGCAGATTTTATGGACTGGGTAGAACGGGGCGAGCGTTATCCCTTCCCGCCGGTATCCATTCGTGGCGAGAGGGCGTAAGCGATGGCAAATGCAATGAAAAAAGTGGACGCGGTGATCGTGGGGTTCGGCTGGGCCGGGGCGATTATGGCCAAAGAGCTGACGGAAGCCGGCTTAAACGTGGTGGCGCTGGAGCGCGGCCCGCACCGGGATACCTACCCGGACGGCGCCTATCCGCAGGTGATCGACGAGCTGACCTATAACATCCGCCGTAAGCTGTTCCAGGATCTCTCCAAAAGCACCGTCACCATCCGCCACAACAGCGGCCAGACCGCCCAGCCCTATCGCCAGCTTGCTGCGTTCCTGCCTGGAACCGGTACCGGAGGCGCGGGGCTGCACTGGTCGGGCGTTCACTTCCGTATCGACCCGATGGAACTGCGGATGCGCAGCCACTACGAAGAGCGCTACGGCAAGAAGTTCATCCCGGAAGGCATGACCATCCAGGACTTCGGCGTCAGCTACGACGAGCTGGAGCCCTACTTCGACAAGGCCGAGAAAGTGTTCGGCACCTCCGGCACCGCCTGGAGCGTCAACGGTAAGGTGATTGGCAAAGGCAAAGGCGGCAACCCGTTCGCGCCTGACCGTTCCAGTGATTTCCCGCTGCCGGCGCAAAAGCGCACCTTCTCCGCCCAGATGTTCGCGCAGGCGGCCGAAAGCGTGGGTTACCACCCGTATGACCTGCCCTCCGCCAATACCTCCGGCCCGTACACCAACCCGTATGGCGCGCAGATGGGCCCGTGCAACTTCTGCGGCTATTGCAGCGGCTACGCCTGCTACATGTACTCCAAGGCCTCACCGAACGTTAACATCTGGCCGGCACTGCGCCAGGAGCCGAAATTTGAGCTGCGCGCCAATTCCCACGTATTGCGTGTGAACCTGAGCGATGACAAAAAACGCGCCACCGGCGTGACCTACGTTGACGCCCAGGGCCGCCAGATTGAGCAACCGGCGGACATCGTGATCCTCGCTGCGTTCCAGTTCCACAACGTCCACCTGATGCTGCTCTCCGGCATCGGCAAACCTTACGATCCGGTAACCAACGAGGGCGTGGTCGGCCGTAACTTCGCCTACCAGAACATCTCCACCATCAAGGCATTCTTTGACAAAGACGTGCACACCAACCCGTTTATCGGGGCGGGCGGCGCGGGCGTCGGGGTGGATGACTTCAATGCGGACAACTTCGACCACGGCAAATATGGCTTTGTCGGCGGGTCACCGTTCTGGGTGAACCAGGCGGGCACCAAGCCGATCTCCGGCCTGCCGACCCGGCCGGGCACCCCGGCCTGGGGCAGCAAATGGAAAGCGGAAGTGGCGGACGTCTACACCCATCACCTGTCGATGGATGCCCACGGCGCGCACCAGTCTTACCGCACCAACTACCTGGATCTCGACCCGAACTACAAAGATGTCCACGGCCAGCCGTTGCTGCGCATGACGTTCGACTGGCAGGAGAACGACATCAAGATGTCGCAGTTTATGCATGGCCGTATGCACAAGATTGCCGAGGCGATGAACCCGAAAGTGATCGCCGGTGCACCGAAACATCCGGGCCAGCATTTTGATACCACCATCTATCAGACCACCCACATGAACGGCGGCGCGATAATGGGCGAAGACCCGAAAACCAGCGCGGTGAACCGCTACCTGCAAAGCTGGGATGTGCATAACGTCTTTGTGCCGGGCGCGTCGGCGTTCCCGCAGGGGCTGGGCTATAACCCGACCGGCACCGTGGCTGCGCTGACGTACTGGTCAGCACGCGCCATCCGCGATCAGTATCTGAAAAACCCAGGCCCGATGGTGCAGGCATAAGGAAACAGCCATGAAAAAGATGATCTTTGCCCTCACCCTGGGGGCAATCAGCGTGGGCGCCTGGGCGCAGGACAACGGGGTCGAGCAGATTGCGCGCGGCGAATACCTGGCGCGCGCCGGTGACTGCGTGGCCTGCCACACCGCGATGGGCGGCACTGAGTTCGCCGGTGGGCTGGGGATGAAAACCCCGATCGGCACCATTTACAGCACCAACATCACGCCGGACAAAGAAACCGGCATCGGTGACTATTCGTTTGAGGATTTCGATAACGCGGTTCGCCACGGCGTCGCCAAAAATGGCCAGACGCTCTACCCGGCGATGCCGTACCCCTCTTACGCAGTGGTGACCGAAAGTGACATGCGCGCCCTGTACGCCTACTTTATGCACGGCGTGGCACCGGTGAAGGCCGCCAACCGTGACAGCGACATCCCGTGGCCGCTGTCGATGCGCTGGCCGCTGCGTTTCTGGCGCGGCATTTTTGCGCCGGAGGTGAAAGATTTCCAACCTGCGAAAGCGGAAGATCCGGTGCTGGCGCGCGGCCGTTACCTGGTTGAGGGCCTTGGCCACTGCGGCGCGTGCCATACGCCGCGCAGCCTGACGATGCAGGAAAAAGCGCTGAACAACAGCGAAGGCAGTGACTATCTGGCGGGCAGCAACGCGCCGATTGATGGCTGGGTCGCCACCAGTTTACGTGGTGACAACAAAGACGGCCTCGGCCGCTGGAGCGAAGAGGAGCTGGTACAGTTCCTGCGTACCGGCCGCAATGACCATACTGCCGTGTTTGGCGGCATGACCAGCGTAGTCGAGCACAGCCTGCAATACCTGAGCACGGACGATGCCACCGCCATCGCCCGTTACCTGAAATCGCTGCAACCGGCTGACCCAGGCCAACCGGCGTTCAAACCCGATGACACCGTGGCGCAACAGCTGTTCAAAGGCGATGACAGCAAACCCGGTGCCTCGCTCTATGTGGACAGCTGCGCCGCCTGCCACCGCACTGACGGCAAAGGCTATACCCGCTTCTTCCCGGCATTGCGCGGCAACCCGGTGGTGCAATCTGACGACGCGACCTCGCTTATCCACGTGGTGCTGACCGGCGACACCCTGCCGGGCGTGAAAGGCGCGCCAAGTGCCGTCACCATGCCGGCCTTCGGCTGGCGGCTGAACGACCAGCAGGTGGCGGACGTGGTGAACTTTATCCGCAGCAGTTGGGGTAACCATGCACCCGCCATTACCGCGAAAGACGTGGCTGACGTGCGCAATGATAAGGACGTGATCACTGACCCGATCATGCTCGGCAATCCTTCCATTGATAAATTGCATGTGAAGTAAGCGTCCCATCACAACAAAGCCGCGATCCCTCGCGGCTTTTTTTATTGGTGGAACCCCAGCGGTTACGGTGCCGCCGCCACCGGTTTGCCGTTCACCGCCAGCCAGCCTTCCGGCAGGTGCAGCGTGGTGCTCAGCGTCTCATCCATCGCATGTGCCCCGGCAATCACCTGATAGTCACCGCGATAGAGGTGCCACTGCACTTTCCCGTTGTCCCAGCGGGCGATCAGCCGTGGGTCGACGTCAACCGTGACATCCCCCTGCTCGCCCGGTTGCAGCGTGATCCGCTGCCAGCCCACCAGCCGTTTCACAAACCCGTGGCCGCTGCTGCCGTTACGCAGGTAGAACTGCGGCGTGTCGGTGGCGGCGCGCGAACCATTATTGATGACCGTCATCCGCAGCCGCAACCCGCCGCCCGCCACCGGCTCCACCTTCAGGTTATGGTAGTGGAAGCGGCTGTAGGTCAGGCCATAACCGAACGGGAACAGCGGCGTCAGCGCCTGCCGCTCAAACCAGCGATAACCGACGTCTGACCCTTCGATGTTGTAATCCACCCGGATGGCCTGCTTCAGCGGCAGCCCCGGCATCGCCGTGGTGCTTTCAGGATCCGGCAGCGTGCGGCGCGGAAGCTGGGACTCATCCACCGGGAACGTCACCGGCAACCGGCCGGACGGCGACACCTTGCCGCTGAGCACGTCAGCGATCGCCTCACCGCCGCGGCTGCCGGGATACCACGCCTCCAGCACCGCGCCGACCTTTTCCAGCCACGGCATTTTCACCGGCCCGCCGGTCTGCAATACCACCACGGTGCCGGGGCGCGCCTGCGCCACCGCCTCGATCAACGCATCCTGGTTGTCCGGCAGCGAGAGGTCAGGCGCATCCACCGACTCCGCCATCCACTGCCAGGCGAAGACGATCGCCACCTCCGCGGCCGCGGCTTTTTCAGCCGCCCGTTTGGGGTCGCGGCCATCGTCATAGCTGATTTCCGCCTGCGGGAAGGCCGCGCGCAAGGCAGCCAGCGGCGCGGAGGGGTGCAGGATCCGTTTGCTGACGAAAGCATTCTGGAACGGCGTCGGCAGGCTGATGCTGCCGGCCGGCACCACCTGGCTGGAGCCGCCGCCGGACATCACCCCTTTATCCGCATCGCCGCCTATCACCACCACCCGCCGCACGTCAGGCTTGAGCGGCAAACGCTGTTCCGCATTTTTCAGCAGCACCATGCCCTGCCGCGCCACCTCCGCGGCCACCTCCGCATGGGCGGCTTCATCCACGGCGCGCGGGCGCGGCGGCTGTGCCAGCCCATCGACGGCAATCAGGCTGCGCACGATGCGGCGCACCATATCATCCAGCCGCGCCACCGGCACGCGCCCGGCTTCCACCGCCTCTTTCAGTGGCGCCACAAAGAAGCGCGCCTTGTCCAGCTCCTCGCCGGACTGCTGGTCCAGCCCGGCCATCACCGCTTTTTCAGTGGAATGGGTCGCGCCCCAGTCAGACATCACCCAGCCGGGATATTGCCAGTCCCCCTTCAGCACCCGGTTCAGCAGGAACGCATTTTCAGAGGCGTACTCGCCGTTGACCAGGTTATAGCCCGGCATGACCGACCCCGGCTGCCCGCGCTCCAGTGCCAGCTGGAATGCCAGCAAATCGGATTCGCGGGCGGCCGCCTCCTCAATCACTGAGTCCGCCTGCACCCGCCCGGTCTCCTGCGCGTTCAGCGCATAATGTTTGACGGTCGACACCACGTGGCGGCTCTGGATGCCTGCCACCGCCTCACCGGCCATGCGCCCGGTCAGCAGCGGGTCTTCGCTGAGGTACTCAAAATTGCGGCCGTTGCGCGGCTCGCGGATCAGGTTCATGCCGCCGGCCAGCAGCACGTTAAACCCCTTGGCGTGCGCCTCTTCGCCCAGCATCTCCCCGCCCCGGTACGCCAGCTCCGGCGAGAAGGTCGCGGCGCTCATCAGCCCGGAAGGCAAGGCGGTCGCGCTGTCACCAGGGCGGATATTGCCGGGGTTGGCGATGCCGAGGCTGGCATCGGTCTCTTGCAGGCCAGGGATGCCGAGGCGCGGAATGCCCGGCGTATACGCCGCTGACCCCACCGCCCCGGCCGGTTTGCTCCCCGGCCCCAGTGGAAAGCCAAGCGGGGCGTGCACCAGCATGATTTTCTCATCCAGCGTCATTTTGCTGACCAGCGCCGCCGCCTGGCGATCGGCCGGTGCGGTGGCCTGATAAATCATCTCTTCCTGTTGCGCGTTCTCCGCCATCCTTTTTTCCTCTTTATCGACATGTTCTTTAAAAGGTAGTTAATGGCGTACCGGGCGAGGCCTGTTTTTACAAAAACCTCACAATGAATGGCCTGATTGCGCACGCTCAGCTAACGTCTATTCAGGCAGAGCACAGGAGGCAGCGATGGGAGTTCGTTTAGCACGGCCGGATGAGGCCGAAGAGACCTGGAAAATCCGCAACCTGGCGTTGCGCCACGGCTGCCGCGCGGTGTATGACGCCGACGCGCTGGCGGCCTTTACCCCGGACGCCATGCCCGCCAACTATCGCCGGGCACTTGAGGAGAACCCGTTTTTTGTCTTTGAAGCGCGCGAAAAGGGGCAGTTGGCGGCCACCGGGTTTCTTGATGTGCGGGAGCAGAGCGTCGAGGCGATTTTTACCCTGCCGGGCTGCGAAGGGCGCGGCTATGCCTCAGCGATTCTGACGGCCATTAAACAGGAGGCGCTGCGGCGCGGCATCAGGACACTGACGCTCTCATCCACGCCCAATGCGGCCGGGTTTTACCTGCGGCACGGTTTTACCCGCCTGCGCGACAGCCACTATTTTTCCGCCCGGACCCGCAGTTATTTTGCCTGCGTAGAGATGGCGTGGGCGGACGCACGCGGGCAATAAAGTAAACCTGGAACAGGGTTTTACTGGCAGGGCGTTGGTTGATTCGGAAAAGTTACCTATAAGCTTTCTTTACCTCTTTTTTACATAACTTTACCGTAAAGGGCAGCCTGTCTGGGGGACGATTTTTTATTCCGTAAGCGCTCATTATGTATCCCTCTAATCTTATTCTGATTCTTTTCCAGACTGATTAATGTGGTAAATCACTGTGCTATAAATCCCCCCACAACCGCACTGGGCTTGCTTTTGGCCGGGTTTTACCCGCCGGGAAACCTTTGTGTCCTGCTTCTTTTCTGGAGAAAACTATGCGTCTGGCTTCAACCTTAATTACTGCTGCAATCGTTAGCGCCGTTGTCAGTGCTGTCGTGATGAAAACCCCGGCCCTGGTTGACAAATACCACGCCATGACCGCCCCAAAAGATGACCCGGCGTTCTGGGTGACGCCGACCATCGAAGGTTACGGCCCGGTCCACAACTTTGAAGATGTGGCTTACAAACCTGCCGTAGGCAATGGTGACCCGTACAAAATCGTCTTCTTTGTGAACAAACAAGAAGTCGGCCCGGCACAGATTAACGAAGGGCTGGATCGCGTGGCGCGCGCCGTGAACCTGTATGTCGGTTCCGGCGTGCCGCTGAATCAGCTGAAATTCGTGGCTATCCTCACCGGCGGCGCGACCCCGGCGACCCTGAACAACGAGCAGTACCGTAAAATCAACGGTGTCGATAACCCGAACCTGCCGCTGATTGAGAAACTGCGCAAAGCGGGCGTGGATGTCTCCGTGTGTGACCAGTCCGTCGCAGCCCACCACTATGAGACCTCCTGGGTGGATAAAAGCGTGACCCAGGCGCTCTCCGGCCTGACCACCGTGACGGTGCTGGAGCACCAGGGTTACACCTTCATGCCGTTATAAGGCCCCCGGCGGCACGCCCTGTGCCGCCGTTTTCCTGCCCGGCCGCAATCGTTATTCCGTTTTGTTGTAAGCCGCTCATTGGACACGGCTATTTTCGTCTACTAGCCTTTAAAGACGTCACCAATAATGGATAAACAGGAGATTACGATGAGCCAGGTCACCCTTTCCCAGTTGTCGAAAGAGATTAAAGATATCGATTACGCGATGTTCTCCACGCTGAGCGAAGGCGGCACTATTGCCAGCCGGCCGATGAGCAATAACCGTAATGTGGAATATAACGGCGACGCCTATTTCTTTACCACCGAAGACAACCAGATCGTGGCGGATATTGAAAACGACGCCACCACCACCCTGAACTATGTCACGGCCAAATCCTCTGACAAGCCGAGCCTGTTTATTTCTATCCAGGGCGAGTCTTCGTTAATCCGCGAGAAAGACGCGCTGAAAGAGTACTGGACGCCGGACGTCGAGAAGTGGTTCCCGCAGGGCATCGATACGCCGGATCTGCTGTTAATCAAAGTCACTGCGCAGCACATCACCTACTGGGATGACAAAAATAACCACCAGGAAATCGCGTTGTGATTTCCGGCGGGCCGGGGCACCCCGGCCTGGTTTTCATCCCCTTCCCCGCGTTATTCCCCGTTAATTTGAGATAGGCAGCCTGTTAATTTGAGATAGGGTTGCGGCTAATTTGAGATAATAACCGGCCGCATTATTTTTGGCCTGTGCATTGATTTGATTCTCAAAAAGAAAAAATAATTTCCCTGGTAAACTTTCAACCTTTTTCTGGCCGGGCCGATAAAGATCGGTGAAGCCCCCTATGCGCCGGTGTACGTTACCCATGACAGGAAAAGAGCCAGAATGCTGCCATTTTCAGCCGACCCCGATAAACCCACACCGGTGGTAAGTTATTTTACCCTCCCCCAACGGGTAATAAAAAACGTTGCCCTGCTGACCGGCGCCCTCTTTCTGATTACCTGCGCCGCGCTGTTTTATATTGTGGCACAGCAAAACCACCGCCAGATCGAGCACAGTAAAGTCGACGTCGCCAAAGCAATGCAGAATTTGCAGGATAAGGTCGGCAATGTGCTGAAAGATTACGCCTTCTGGGGGGATGCCTATATTTTCACCCAGAGCAGTATTAATCTGGACTGGGCCTACAACCGCGACAATATCGGCGAGTCACTTTATACCCAATATAATCTGGAAGGGGTATTTATTGTCACCCCTGACCTTAAAACCCGCTATGCGCTGATTGATGGGAAAATAAGCCAGGCCGATGCCGCCACCTGGCTGACCGGTGATTTAACGCGGCTTATTGCCCTCGCCCAGGAAAAGGCCGCCACCGATGATTATGCCTCCGATTATTTTTTAATTAACGGCAACCCGGCGATTGTGTCAGCGGCGGTGATCCGCCCGGACAACAGTTATACCGATTACGCGCACCTCTCGGTGCTGATTTATGCGTTTATTCTGGATAACGAAAAATTAAAGGCCCTGGACGAAGACTTTGACCTGCATAACCTGCGGCTCGATCTCTCTGCCGGGAAATCATTGAAAGAACCGTTTATCACGCTCAGCTCCAGCGGCGGCACGCCGTTCCACCTGCGCTGGGATGCCGAGTATCCGGGTAACCACCTGCTGAAAACCATTCTGCCGCTGTTGCTGGCGCTGGCGATCCTGTTCTGCCTGATTTTTAACCGGCTGAAGACGCGGCTTTATCTCGCCGCGAAGAAACTCGATACCATCCAGGCCTCGCTGACCCTCAGCGAGGAGCGCCTGCGCCATGTGATTGAAGGCAGTTCAGACTGGATCTGGGAGACCAATGCGCGCCAGGAGCTGATCTACCTCTCCGACCGGTTTATCTGTATGACCGGCTACACCGCCGGGGAGTGGCTGGGCAAACCGTTCCACCAGCTGGTGGATTATGATCTCGACGCCTTTGAGAAAGGGGCGTTTGACCCGGTCAGCAGCCCCGGCATCCGCAAGCCGCTGCCGTGCCGGTTGAAAAACCGCATCGGCCTGACGCGCCATTGCAGCCTCTCTGTCCGGGCGATCCTTTCTGGCCGGTCGGTCATCGGCTATCGCGGCACCGTGTGTGACATTACCGAAGAGGTCGAGGCGAAAGCCCACATTGAATATATGTCGCTGCATGACGGCCTGACCGGGCTGGCAAACCGCAACCATATGCATAACTTCCTCCAGGCCAGCCTGGGCGGGATGCCCGGTGCCCAGCGGATCGCGGTGCTCAGCCTCGACCTCGACCGTTTCAAACCGATTAACGATACCCTGGGCCACGCGGCGGGTGACCGGGTGCTGAATGAGATCGCCGGGCGGCTGAAACAGTGCATCCGCCAGTGCGATCTGGTGGCGCGGATGGGCGGCGACGAGTTCATTATCCTCGCCATTGATCCGGGCAACCAGCAGAACACCGAGAAGCTCTGCCGCCGCATCATCGACGCCATCAATACCACCATTTTCATCGGCGAGCATGAGCTGAGCGTCGGGGTGAGCATCGGCATTGCCCGCTGCCCGGAAAACGGCACGCTGGCCAACGACCTGCTGCGCTATTCTGACATCGCGCTGTATGAGGCCAAATCCGCCGGGCGCAATAACTGGAAATTCTACGTCAATGAGATGAATGAGCGCATCCTGGAGCGCCGCCAGGTGGAGACGGATTTGCGGCAGGCGTTACGCCGTAACGAATTCTTCCTGGAGTTCCAACCGCGCTTTGAACTGAACGCGATGCGGGTCGCCGGGGCAGAGGCGCTGATCCGCTGGAACCACCCGGTGAAAGGGTTACAGAACCCGGCGCACTTTATTTCCGTGGCGGAAGAGACCGGCCTGATTGTGCCGATCAGTGACTGGGTCATGCTGACGGCCTGCCGGGAAGCCACCGGCTGGGATGAAGATGTGTTTATTTCGGTTAACCTGTCGCCGGTGGAGTTCTATTGCGGTGACCTGATCGCCAGGGTCAGCAACGTGTTGCAGGAAACCGGCATCTGCCCGGCCAGGGTCGAGCTGGAGATCACCGAAAGCGTGATGATGGAGGATGCCGACCAGGCGCTGGTGATTATGCGCGGGCTGAAGGCGCTCGGCATCCGGCTCTCCATGGATGACTTCGGCACCGGTTACTCTTCCCTGAGCTACCTGCGCCTCTACCCGTTTGATGGCCTGAAAATTGACCGCAGCTTTATCGCCAACCTCGACGACAGCCAGAGCAGCCAGGCGATTATCCAGTCCGTTGTCGGGCTGGGCCGGGCGATGTCCCTGACCGTCACCGCCGAAGGGGTGGAAACCTCCGCCCAGCTTGATGAACTGTTGCGCGTCAATTGCCATCAGGCGCAAGGCTTCCTGCTGGGCAGGCCGATGAGCGTGGCGGCGCTGAAGGCGCTGATGAAAACGCCGCTGCACCAGCCCTGACCGGCATCAGGTGACGTTTAACATGCCCATCATGCCCAGCTCCTCATGCTCGATGATGTGGCAGTGGTACATCCGCATCCCTGGTGAGTCCTGGCGCATCAGCAGCCGGACAATCTCACCGGGGCGCAGGTTGACCGTGTCTTTCCACGCCAGGCAGGCCGGGGCGCTTTTTTTGCCGAGGTACTGGCGCTCTGTCACCTGGAACTGCCCGCCGTGGATATGGAACGGGTGATCCATCGTCGTGGCATTGATGATCTCCCAGCGGTCAACCACCCCCGCTTTGCTGTTTAAATCCATCCGCGCCATATCAAAGGGTTTGCCGTTAATCAGGAAGGCGCGCGGCGGCGTGCCGCCTTTGTTCTTCATGATGTCGCCCATTTTCTCCATCATCACCGCGCGGAGCTGGTTGCCCGGCTCGCCCAACGGCGCAATGGTGCGCAGGGCCGCGCCCTCACTCACCGGCAGCGGGGCAGCGCGGTAACTGACCGTGGCAATATCGGTGGCCGCCTGTGGCGGGGGTGACATCATCCGGTGGCGGTTGTAGGGCAGCAGGGCCAGCGAGGTGTGGCCGTCCGCGCCGGTGACGAGCACTTCCATCCGTTCGCCGGGCGAGAGCAGAATCGCCTCCTGGGCGGGCAGCACCTTCTCCAGCAGGCCGCCGTCACTGCCGACCGGGATAAACCGGCAGCCCGGCAGCGACAGGTTGAGGTAGCGCGCTGAACACATGTTCCAGATGCGCACCCGGTGGGTGCCGCTGAGCGCCATCGCCGGGCGGTACTGGCCGTTAATCAGCACAAACTCCCCTTCACGCCCATCCACCCAGTCGCCATAAGTATGCGGTGGGATCTGCGCGTCGGCGTCGAGCCGCAGGTCGCTGATCGCCCAATGCTGCTCCGGCAGCGCGGCAAGCGGGTCTTGCGGCGCGCGCACCACAATCGCCCCGGCCAGCCCGCGGGCAATCTGCCCGGAGACGCCCTGATGCGGGTGCGGGTGATACCAGTACGTCCCGGCGCTGCCCGGCGGCAGGGTAAAGCGATAGACCCGCGTTGCCCCCGGCGCGACCGGGTCATCCGGGCCGCCATCCTGATTGGCGGGAACCGGCAGGCCATGCCAGTGAATGGTGCTCGGTTCCGGCAGCCGGTTGATAAAGGTCAGGCTGACGTCCATGCCCTCTTCCAGCACAATCAACGGGCCGGGCAGTGACTGGTTATAGCGCCAGCAGGCGGTGGCGCTGGGGTCGTTGGTCAGCTGGGCGCTGCCCGGCTCCGCCACCAGCGTGCCGGCAAAGGTGCCCGGTTGGGTGGATTCATTGCGCAGCAGCGGCAAAGGCCGGAGTGCCTGCCCGGCGCGCAGGCGGTCAGCGGGCAGCAGCGCGGCGGCCTCCGCAGCGGCCGCGGCCGGCGCGGCGTGAGGGGTCATGGCAGAGGCGGAATGCGCCGCAGCAGGCGCGGGGTGGGCCACGGCCCGGCGCAGCACACCGGCTGCCGCCAGCGCCGTCAGGCCGCATTTCAGAAAATGGCGTCGATGCATAAAGGGTTCCAGAGCGAGCCAGGCCACTCAGGGCCAGGGGTAGTCGGCAGTTTTCATGCCCTCTTTCAGATAACGTTTCACCAGCTCCCGCCGGTATTTCACGACATCCTCTACGGGGGTGCTGCGCAGGGTATTCACCTCTTGTGCGGTAAAGGCCGGATAGCCCTGCGGGTCACCCCATTTATCATTCAGGTAGTTCATCAGCTCGGCGAGCTGCGCATCATCGAGGCTCGAGGCCACAATGCCCGGCACATGCATCAGGTAGAGACGCCCGGCCGGGTCTTTGGTAAAGGTGCCCAAAAAGCCCGGCAACGGGGGAATGCCCCCCGGCAAAGAGCCTGAGCCGTCCATGTCGTGGCAGCCGGAACAGCGCAACACATAGTTCTGCCACGGCGTATTTTTTTCACGATAGGCTTCAGCCTGGGCAAAGACAGGCAGCAGCAACAGCAGCAACACGTATAACCCTGTTCGTCTGTGTTTGCCCGGCATGGCTTACCCCCCGTTCCTGAGTTTGCGTAACGCCGCGTGCTCGGGCGGGCTGGCCTGGTACTGGGTGATCAGCGCCGCGGAAGGGCCGTCGCCCACCTGGTTGACGTCGCGCAGCACATATTGGGTGATCTCCACCAGCGTCGCGGTGTCGAGGTATCCCAGCGGCGGCATCACCAGCCCTTCATAAGTGGTGCCTTTTGACTGGAGGGTGCCGCTCATGCCGCCGGTGACCACGCCGGCAATGTACGCCTGCCGGTTGTCGCCCAACGCTTTCCACAGGTCGGCATTGTGCAACGGCGGGGCCAGCCCCTCAATCCCTTCTGCATCAGCACCGTGGCAACTGGCGCAGTTCTCTTCAAAGGCTGCATGGCCGTCGGCCCAGGCAGCGGGGGCCAGCAGCGTCAGCAGCCCGGCCAGGATAAGCGGTTTATTCATTGGCAATCCCCACCAGTGTCGCCACTGTGCAGTGGTAGCCTTTGTTGGTGTTCGCCATGCACCAGTTGATGTCGTTATGCAGCCCCATGCGGTAACCGGGGCGCTCGCCCTGGCTGGTGAAGCAACTGGTGGCGTTGGCGACCGTGGCTTTGCCGCAGCAGTCGTTGTAGGAGACGAGGTAATCCTTATTGTCGTGCGGGTTGCGGCAGGTGCCGACCCACGCCACTTTGGAGGCCTCCGCGCCGGGCGGGCAACTGGTCATGCTGCCGCCGGAGGTGGAACAGAGACTGCCATCCAGCGCGCAATAGCGCCAGTAATCACAGGAATTGGCATCCTCTGCGCCGGTGGCGGCAAACGCCTTGCCCATTGAACGGTCAAACGGCAGCAGCGGCATCAGCCCGGTGCCGACCAGCACCGCCCCGGCTTTGGCAAGGAAACTGCGCCGCCCCAGCCGCCGGGCCGAGTCCCGCATTTTTCGTTCGGAAAGCGTATCAAGCGACGCCAGTAGTGAAGTCAGAAATTTCATAAAATTCTCCTGCCGGTTAAGGGTTGGCGGTCAAAGAGGAAGCGCGGCTGTAAGCCTGGATCGATTCAACGCCGGACTCCTGCGCGTTAAACAAGCTTTCAAACTGTTCGCGGCTGTTGATCAGGCCCTTGGATGTGATGACGCCCTGCGGGTTAAGCAGCACCGAGAACGGCAGCTTCGCCACGCGCCAGGTCATGCCCAGCTCCTGCGACAGCACATAGGGGATGTCGTCCAGTTGCTGTTGCCGGATAAATGCCCGCTGTTTTTCGCTGTCACCATCACTGGCCAGCACGATGTTCAGCCATGCCCGTTCGGCGGTATGCAGGTTTTTCACCACCGGCAGCAGCGTTTTGCAGATTGGGCAGGTCGGCGACAGGAAAAACACCAGGGTGCTTTTCGCCTGTACGCCGCCCAGCGTCACCGGGCCGTGGTTAAGGCTCGGCAGGGTAAATACCGGGGAGGGATCGCCGATGGCCGGGCCGTTGTCATTGATCATTGCGCCCACCGGGGTGATGCGCTCAAACAGCACGCCCACCTGCCGCGACAGCGCCAGGAACGCGACAATCAAACCCACCACCAGCACCGTCAGCAACGCCAGCATAAAGAGGATCAGGGTATTCATAGGCACCTCAGGGTTAAGGGGTAACGGAGCCCGGCGATAACTGCGCGCGCAGGCTGTGCAGGCGCAACAGCTGGTCGAGCAATTGGTAACCGAGCCACAGCACCAGGCCAGACAGTATCGCAACGGCCAGATTAAGCGGGGCGACCGGCTGGCCGCCGGTCAGCGCCGCCAGCCCGGCCAGCGCCAGCAACACCGCGTTGCGCACCACCAGCAGCCGGGAAAGTGGCTGGGTTGCGCCGCCGCAGCCGCAGTCAATGTGGCGCTTACCGTGCCGCAGGGCCCACAGCATTGCGCCGCCATACAGCGCCAGCAGCGCGCCCATCAGCATCAGCCCGGATGCGGAGGTTGCCGGGGTCAGCGTCAGCCCCATCGCCGCGCCCTCCGCCACCACCAGCAGCCAGGTCACCGGCAGCGCCAGCGCGGGGGCAACCACGCCGTAATCCGCCACATAACCGGAGAAGCGCCGCACATCCCCGGCTTTGTGCAGCGCCGCCTGGCCGAACAGCAGCGTCAGGAAGGTCAGCACGCAGAGATGCAGCATGTCACAGAGGGCGGCCATCTTAGTTGTCCACCCGCAGCAGCAGGTTGAAGTCGCCCAGCCCCTTCACACTGCCCTGCTGTTGGGCGGTGAATTTTTTATCGTTGCTGAAGCTGTATTTGGTCACCGTGCCGCCCTCGCCCTCTTCGTTATCTTTCAGGGTGAAGAGTTGCGGCTGCTCAGTGGCGCTGACCGTGACGGCCACCGGGTTATCCACTTTGAAGCGCGTCACCACCTTATGGCCGGCCATGTCGATGCCCCACACCTCTTTGGCGGCATCTTTATGGCTGCCCTCTTTGCCGTCAGGGTGCATGGTGACAAACATCAGGTTATTGGGTTTGTTGTACGCGAGGATCTGGAACCCGCCCGGCACCCAGTGGCCTTCCACACCGTCGGTGTAATTGAATTTCTCTACCAGGGTGGCTTTGGCCTCTTTGTCAGACACCACCACCATGTTGCCGGTAAACGAGGTAAACATCAGGGTATCGCCGTCACGCTGGGCAGCCAGGAACAGCGCATCTTTGTCGCTGTCGAACAGCTTTTCGCTTTTGCTGGCCTGGTAGTTCTTCTCATCGGCGGCGATCTGGTAAGACGCGATCGTGCCGTCACCGCACAGCGAACTGAATTTGCCCGGTTGTTGCGAGGCGTAAATTCCCCAGCAGCCCGGCGTCGGCACTTCCAACAGATGCCGGCCGGTCGCCAGGCTTATCACGGAAACAGAGGCCGCCGGGGTGGCATTCTGCACAAAGGCATATTTGTCCTCTGCGGAGAGCTGGAAACTGTTAATTGATGGCGCGACCTGTGCCATTTTCGGCAGGGTTTCCATCTCTTTGATTTGGCTAAGGGTGGCGATGTCAAAATCCTGGACAACCGCTTCCGTGGGGCCGGACATAATCCGTTTCGGATATACCGAGGCGGTATAAAGATGTTTTTTATCTTGCGACAGGGTGAACTGGCTGATTAAACCGTCGGAAATATTTCCTTTGGTGGAGAGGTCATCGGCGGAGAGTACGGTAATGGTGCTTGCCCCTTTCCAGTTCTGATCAAGCACGAACACATTCGGGCCGGGGGATATATTTTTTTCAACGCTGATGCGTTCGGGTTTAAACGGTTCTGCGGCCTGACTGGTGGTAAAACTCAATATTCCCAGGGTGGTAAATAACGTTAATGAACTATATCGCATACAGGCTCCGGGTCAGTGAAGGTCGACTGAAAAAGCCTTTGCAACTCGTGTGCCAACTCTTTTTTAATGTTTCCCTACCGGCGGGCTGCCTGTTACATGCGATACCGGGAGTAACGCGCCCATTGCTGCGCCTCAAAAGTGTGCAACGAAGCCGGTTTTGAGTGAAAAGCGCACCATTTCGGACGAAACCAAAAGGGTTACGTTGATTCTTATGCTTTTTTCTCGTCTGCCGTGAGCGGCCCCCGCCGCCACGATAAAAAAATCCGGGGCAAGACCCGCCGGGGTGAGGCACCGATCCACCGGTTGCCGGCCTTTCCCGCTGACGATTTTTTACGCTTTTTTACCTTTATTTCTGCGCCCGGCGCGGGCCGGCCTTGAAAAATCTCCTGCGAATTTTCTTAACCGTCGGTGAATCGTTATTTCTCTGCAGGCTGCCGTTAATAACCGGCAGCTATTTCCATCATGGTGCAAACGGCTAAGAATAATCCTTGTGATGAGCCGGAAAAATATCAGGCTGGCTTAAGGGAGGTTTTTTTCGCGGGGGGAAAGCCTGGGCTGCCACGTTATTTGTTGGCTGCCTGCCGGGAAATTTAGCTTAACGGTGCCAAAGCGGCGCAATAAAGTCCCACTAACGATAGGACTACCCGGTTTTATTGCCGGTGCGGATCAGGGTATGGCGATGGAACAGCGAATAATATTGTTTATTAAACGCCCGATCAGCGGTTTATTTGGATTTTTCGCTTATTCATTGACCGTTAAAACTCCGTTTACTGTTCCCGTAGTCTATCCTTCTGATATAAATGTTATGCGTCAACGGAAACAATAAACCTTGATAACCATAAAAACAGGTCCTCTCTGCTATGAAGCTTCGTAAGAAACAAGTAAAGCCTATCGGCTTGAAGGACGTAACCATCATTGATGATGCCAAGTTACGGAAAGCCATTACCGCGGCCTCTCTGGGTAACGCTATGGAGTGGTTCGATTTCGGGGTGTATGGGTTTGTGGCGTATGCCCTGGGCCAGGTCTTCTTCCCTGGTGCCGATCCCGGCGTACAGATGATCGCCGCGCTGGCGACCTTCTCTGTGCCCTTCCTGATCCGCCCGCTCGGCGGCATGTTCTTCGGGACGCTGGGTGACAAATATGGCCGGCAAAAAATTCTGTCGATCACCATCATCATTATGTCGGTCAGTACCTTCTGTATCGGCTTAATCCCTTCTTATGCCTCTATCGGCATCTGGGCGCCGATATTGCTGTTGCTGGCAAAAATGGCGCAGGGCTTCTCCGTCGGCGGCGAATACACCGGTGCCTCGATCTTTGTGGCGGAATACTCCCCTGACCGCCGCCGCGGCTTTATGGGCAGCTGGCTCGATTTCGGCTCGATTGCCGGGTTCGTGCTGGGCGCGGGTATCGTGGTGATCATCTCCGCCGTGATAGGCGAAGAGAGCTTCCTGGATTGGGGCTGGCGTCTGCCGTTCTTCCTGGCGCTGCCGCTGGGCATCATCGGCCTCTACCTGCGTAACGCACTGGAAGAGACCCCGGCATTCCAGCAACACGTGGACAAGCTCGAGCAAGGTGACCGCGAAGGGCTGCGTGACGGCCCGAAAGTCTCCTTCAAAGAGATTGCCACCCGCCACTGGCGCAGCCTGCTGGCCTGTATCGGTCTGGTGCTTTCCACCAACGTGACCTACTACATGCTGCTGACCTACATGCCGAGCTACCTGTCGCATAACCTGCATTATGCGGAAGATCACGGGGTGATGATTATTATCGCCGTGATGCTGGGGATGCTGTTTGTCCAGCCGGTCATGGGCCTGCTGAGCGACCGCTTTGGCCGCCGCCCGTTTGTGATTGGCGGGAGTATCGCGCTGCTGTTTCTGGCGGTACCGTGCTTCATGCTGATCAACAGCCATGCTACCGGCCTTATCTTCTGCGGCCTGCTGCTGCTGGCGGTAATCCTGAACGCCTTTACCGGTGTGATGGCCTCTTCCCTGCCGGCGATGTTCCCGACCCACATCCGTTACAGCGCGCTGGCCAGCGCCTTTAACATCTCCGTGCTGATCGCGGGCCTGACCCCGACCGCCGCCGCCTGGCTGGTGGAAACCACCGGTGACCTCTATATGCCGGGTTACTACCTGATGGTGGTGGCGATTGTCGGGCTGGCAACCGGGATCTTTATGAAAGAGACCGCCAACAAGCCGCTGCGCGGTGCCACTCCGGCCGCTTCTGACCTCAGTGAGGCAAAAGAGATCCTGCGTGAGCACCACGACAACATTGAGCACAAGATCGAAGACATCAATGCGCAGATTGCGGAACTGGAGGCGAAACGCGCCAACCTGATCCAGCAGCACCCGCGTATTAACGAATAACATCACCGCGTCATCCCCGGCCTGTGGCACACCCACAGGCCGTTTTTTTCAGGCCCGCCAAAGCTGTACAACCGCCCTCACGCCGTCTAATTTTGTGTAATATTTAGACAATTTTCTTAACGAAATCTTTAAACACGCTGTTTCCCGCGATTTCTCTTTTGTTAAATAGTCTCCTATTCAATCGCTTAGCACGACGCAGAAGAAAATGCGCCTTTCAACCGCCCGCCTGCGACTTTAAGAAATATCTTAATTGATGATTTCCCCTGCTCATTTTCTCTCATGGCCTTTAACCGGGTTCTATAACTTATACGTGTTGTGCGCCCGGCCAGCATGTCAACCCGGCCGGTTCGGCGCACGCTGACACAGTTCTGCCCCTCCCTCCGTTGCGGCCTCTGCCGTGGCTGGAGCTTTTATGTGAGCACCTCGTTTATATCAGCACCACAATGCGATTTTCAGGGATCCCCCATGAAAATCGACCACCCGAACATTGAGGATGGCGAATGTTTAAACATGTGAAATCACTTCAGTACACCGTCCGTGTCGCCGAGCCGAACCCCGGCCTTGCCAACCTGTTACTGGAACAGTTTGGCGGGCCGCAGGGCGAGCTGGCCGCGGCCTGCCGCTACTTTACCCAAGGGCTGGGCGACGATGACCCAGGGCGCAAAGATCTGCTGCTCGACATCGCAACCGAAGAGTTAAGCCACCTGGAGATCATCGGCACCATCGTTGCCATGCTGAACAAAGGCGCAAAAGGCGAGCTGGCCGAAGGTACCCAGAAGGAAGCCGACCTGTACCGCTCGTTGACCGGCAACGGCAATGACAGCCACATCACCAGCGTGCTGTATGGCGGCGGGCCACCGCTGATCAACTCTGCCGGCGTGCCCTGGACGGCGGCCTACATTGATACCATCGGCGAGCCAACAGCCGATCTCCGCTCCAATATTGCCGCCGAGGCCAGGGCTAAAATCGTCTACGAACGTCTGATCAATCTCACCGACGATGTCGGCGTACGGGATGCCCTCTCTTTCCTGATGACACGTGAAGTGGCGCACCAGCTTTCGTTTGAGAAAGCGCTGTACGCCATCCGCAACAACTTCCCGCCGGGCAAACTGCCGCCGGTGCCGGAGTTCGCCAACACCTACTACAACATGTCTGATGAAGGAGAAGTGCGCGGCAGCTGGAACTCGGACGAGAACTTCAACTACGTGGCCAACCCGCAACCGGCGGTGGATGGCGGCGACGGCCTGGCCGTGCTGACCATTCCGGAAGCGCAGAAAGTGGATTATGAAGTGATGGCGCAACGCACCCAGTCTGACCCGTCGGTGAACCCGACCACCGGTGCTGAGCTGGGCGCCACCTCGCCAACCGGTATCGCGCAGGACAAGGACGCCACCGACCCGAACCTGCCGCCGGCCTGAGGCAGCAGATAAAAGAAAAAGGGCACGCCTTGCGGTGTGCCCTTTTTGTTGCGTTGGCCCGTGTTTTACTTCAGGGCAAAACGTGGGTCAAAGTAAAAAGGGGCTCGCTGAACGGTGTTGAGGGCGTCAGAGGCCGCCGGATGCCGGGGGTTAAAAAGCGCGTTCCATTCGCCGGTAATGGTACTGGGCACTTTTAATACCAGGCCATTATCCGTACTGCTCAGCCATCCATCGCCAATCTCTTTTGTTGAGGCGGGCGCCGGGTCGTCCTGCCATCCGTCAGGCAAGGCGGCCTTATCAAGCTCAGCAATCAGCGCTTCGGGGATGTCCAGCGACAACATGGAATAGTTGTGCGACAGATCGGCAATAGTAAGATGGACAAGCGATTCAAGCACACACAGCGCCCGGCTTGATCCCAGGTACACGCAGGCGTTGCCGACCGAATTCCAGCGCCCACCATAGGTACGGGCACCAAAGCCATCAAAGGCGTTACCGGCATAGGTGGTTTTAACCAACCGATAGAACGTCACGGTGGCCATCAGGTGATAACACTATGCTCAATCTGGCCGATCAGGTTAATCACCGCCTCTGCACCGACCACGGTTGAGGTCAGCTCTGACGGTTTTTTGCCCCCTAACCCTTTGGCAGGCGTATCAAGCCATTCAGCCGCACGGCGCATGTCACCATTAAACAGTTTTCCGGCGGCGGAGAGCACCCGGATCAGCATATAAATCCGCCCGCTCTGGTCAGCAGAAAACGTCTGCTCTGTGCTTTTTACCCGGCGGTTATAGGTGTTCCGGTCAATCCCCGCCAGGCGGCACAACCAGGCTTCATCGAATGATGAGAGCGACGCTGTCTGTTTTAACAGCGTTGCGCTCAGCCCATCCGTTATGCGGTTATGGGCTTCAGGCAGTGTTTCCGGCAGATTCAGTGAAAACAGCAATGATCGTTCAACCTGCTGTTTATGCGGTTTGTAGACATTGACAGACATACGCCGGCCCTCCCATGTTCATTTGATGCTTATTTTAGCTCACATGAACATGACCGGCAAGGCAGCATACCGGTGACCCTGGCCACTAATGAGCTAAACCTGCCGTCGGCGTAAGGCTGGCGATAAAAAGAAAAGGGCACGCTGTAAGGCGTGCCTTTTTGTTTACCCTCGCCCCTGGTTCCGCAGGGTATGGATCACGTGCAGCACTTTGCCGAAAATCTCCAGCTGGTTGGGGGCCGGGTAGAGCGGCGTGTAGGCCGGGTTCATCGGCTCCAGGCAGAGGCGCGGGGTCAGGCAGAGCCGTTTTACCGTGAACTCCCCTTCTACCGCCGCGATCACGATGTCCCCATGTACCGGGGTCTCTGCGCGATCCACCACCAGCAGGTCTCCGCTGTTGATCCCCGCCAGCAGCATCGAATCTCCCTCCGCGCGCACAAAATAGGTGGCGCTGGGGTGGCGGATGCAGTACTCGTTCAGATCAAGCGAACGCTCAATGTAATCCGCCGCCGGAGACGGCACCCCGGCACGGCAATAGTCAGCAAACAGCGGCAACGCCAGTACCGGCAATCCCTCATCCGGACAGGTGAACAGTTCAGTCACAATCACATCACTTCCCTCAATGATACTGTATGTATACACAGTATAAGACAATTTATCTTCTTGAGAAGCGGCATTGATCCCTTTTCTTCAACGATTTATCAGCAAAGGCATAACATTTTTGCTTAGTGGTGTGCGGCCAACGCGGCGGCCAGCCCGGCGCGGCAGGCGTCATCATCAGCCTGGAAACGCGCTTTCTGCGCCGGTGTCAGGGCGCGGTAGGCGTCAATCACCCGGTTGGCCTCCTCCTCATCCAGCGCTTTATGGTCGAGCGCATACGATGCATTCCCTTTCTCAATCACCGTGCTGAATTGTGCAAGATAATAATCCGCCGGGTGGCCGGTTCCCTGCCGTTGGCTAATCACACACATCAGGGCAGAATAATAGGCGTCATTTTCTTTATGGGCTTTATCCGAGCGGGATTTCATCACACCGCCCCCAACGGCCAATATCAGCCCCACGGTCAGAATAGCGGTTACGCTTTTTTTCATGTTTTGTTTTTTTCACCAGAATAAAAGGCGATGGTAAAGCGGAAAAGGGGAAACCACCAGAGGAAATAAGCGGCCGGGAGAGGTAAGGTTTAATTAAGGGGGATCCGGGCACGAAAAGGGTATCAACGGACGGCAGTAGCAACGGATAACAGTATCAACGGACAACAGTATGAACGGGCGCCGCAGCGCCCGGAGGTGTCAGAGGGCGAAATCGTCCAGTGACTTGCCGGCATCCAGCGCCAGCTTGATCGGTTTTGGGGTACGGCCCTGGCCGGTCCAGGTTTTGGTTTCGCCGTTTTCATCCACAAACTGATATTTGGCCGGGCGCGGGGTGCGCGTCTTGCGGCCCGGTTTGCTCTCGGTCAGTACCAGCAGCTCGGCCGGGTCGATGCCGTCTTCCTGCATCAGGGACAGGTACTCTTTCAGTTTGGAGGCGTGTTCTTCTTGCTGCTGCTTTTGTGACGCTTCTTCCGCGCGGCGTTCTTCCACGATGGTCGTCAGCTTTTGCAGGATTTCCTCTAAGGTTGACAGATTAACCTCCCGTGCCTGGGTACGCAGGGTGCGGATATTGTTCAACGTCTTCAGAAAACCATTCATAATAAATCCTTCCACATTATTGCTTTATATTTATGCATGTCTTAAAAAACCGGGATAGTATAATATCTTCCCGCAGAATAATACCCACGGGCCGAAAATCGGCGACAACAGATGAATTATTACCCGATTCCGGGCGGATATAGTCCGCGCGCGGAAAAGGGTTTATTCCCCCGGCAAGAAAGCCGCGGCGGAAATAGCAGGCCGTTACTGCGTCAGGCGTGGTGAAATATCCCGGCCATATCGGCGGATATATCCGCCGCCCTACAACAGCAGCGCCAGCTCCATTGCCGTACGTTGTAACTGCGGTAATACCTTCTCGCGCAGGGTCTGTGCCGACACCTGTGACGCATTGACCCCAACGTTCATCGCCGCCACCACGCCCCCTTTGCGCGAATGCATCGGCACGGCAATTGAGCGCAACCCAAGCTCAAGCTGCTGATCGTTAATCGCGTAGCCCTGCCGCCGCACCCTGGCCAGTTGCTCCCGTAGTTGTTCCGCATTGCGCACCGTGTGCGGCGTCAGCGGTTCAAAGGTCACGCGCGAGAGGTAGGCGTCCAGTTCCGCCTCGTCCAGCGCACTTAACAACACCAGCCCCATCGACGTGGCATAGGCCGGTAAACGGCTGCCGCGCCCGAGATCAATCGTCATGATGCGTTTCACCGTGGCGCGGGCGATGTAGAGAATATTGTCCCCGTCCAGTGTGGCAACCGAACAGGACTCATTGAGCTGTTTACTTAGGAACTCCAGCGAGTTTTGCGCCGCTTTCGCCAGTTCTGAACTGGAAAGATAGGCATGGCCTATGGTCAGCACCCTGGGCAGCAGCACATAGTGCCGCCCGTCCGGACAGTGCACAAAACCGAGCGCGCGCAGCGTGTAGAGGCAACGCCGCACCGCCGCGCGTGGGATGCCGGTGCTCTGGCTGATTTGCGACACTGACAGCCGGTGGTGCAACGGGGTAAATGCCTGCAACACCTCCAGCCCGCGCGCCAGCGACGCCATAAAATTGGGGTCGCCTTTGTAGGTGGCGTCCGTCAACGCGCCAATCTCATCAAGACGTTGTAATTCACTGTTGCTGTCCATGAGCCTCCTTTTTCGCTGCCGATTCTGTACCTCACCCTGTTGCGCCGCGGCAAGCCTGCACCCGCGCTTTTCTCTGGGTAGATCACAATTTTAACACCTCAATAACAATATGGCCGATAATCGCACAATGTTTTGATATTCGGTCTTGCAGCGGCCGGGTGGGCAGGCATAGGGTGAAAAAAGAGCAGCCAACAAGGCAGACACAGGACAGGAGAGCCGATGATTGATAAAAGCGTCCCCTCCACCGACGACGCGGTGGCGGATATCCCCGATGGGGCAACCCTGATGATTGGCGGGTTTGGGCAGGCCGGGCAGCCGTTCGCCCTGCTGGAAGCGTTGATCCGCCGCCGCCCGCGTGACCTTACGCTTATCAGCAACAACGCCGGGAACGGTGACACCGGGCTGGCGGCGCTGCTGAAAGCGGGCTGCGTGCGCAAGGTGATCTGCTCCTTCCCGCGCCAGTCCGATTCCTGGGTATTTGATGACCTCTACCGCCGCGGCGAACTGGAACTGGAACTGGTGCCGCAGGGCAACCTGGCGGCGCGCATCCAGGCAGGCGGCGCCGGGCTGGGCGGGATTTTCACCCCGACCGGCTACGGCACCCAACTGGCCGAAGGCAAAGAGACGCGCGAAATCGACGGCCGCCACTATGTGTTTGAACGGCCGCTGAAAGCCGATTACGCGTTGATCCGCGCCCATCTGGGTGACCGCTGGGGCAACCTGGTGTATGACAAAACCGGGCGCAACTTCGGGCCGATCATGGCGATGGCCGCCACCTGCACCCTGGCCGAGGTCAACCGGCTGGTGCCGCTGGGCGGGCTTGACCCGGAACAGGTGATCACCCCCGGCATTTTTGTCCAGCGTCTGGTGGCGACTGCCCCGGCTGACCGCCTTTCCGCCTGAGGAGCCGATGATGAACTATGAACAAAAACTGACGCACGAACAGCTGGCACGCCGGATCGCCCAGGACATCCCGGAAGGGGCGTATGTCAACCTGGGCATCGGGATGCCGACGCAGATCGCCAATTATCTGCCGCACGATAAAGAGATCTTCCTGCAAAGTGAGAACGGCATCCTCGGCATGGGGCCTGCCCCTGCGGAGGGCGAGGAAGACCCGGAGCTGATCAACGCCGGGAAACAGTACGTGACGCTGCTGACCGGCGGCTGCTATTTCCACCACGGTGACTCCTTCGCCATGATGCGCGGCGGCCACCTCGACATCTGCGTGCTGGGCGTTTATCAGGTGTCGGCACGCGGTGACCTGGCAAACTGGAGCACCGGCAAGCCGGGCGCGATCCCGGCGGTGGGCGGAGCGATGGATCTGGCGATCGGCGCGCGGCAGGTGTTCGCGATGACCGAGCACCTCACCCGCCACGGCGAGTGCAAAATTGTGGAGCACTGCACCTACCCGCTGACCGGCATCGGCTGCGTGAGCCGTATCTACAGCGATCTGGCGGTGATGGATGTCACGCCCGACGGGCTGGTGGTGACGGAGATTTTCGGCGGCCTGACGCCGGAACAGTTACAGGAGGTGACCCCGGTCCGCCTCATTTTCAACCTGACGCAAACCGAGGCCGCCGATGAACGCCGCTTATCTGTGTGATGGAGTCCGTACCCCCTTTGGCCGCCTGAATGGCGGGCTGGCCGCGGTGCGCGCTGACGATCTGGCCGCGCTGCCGATCCAGGCGCTGATGCAGCGCAACCCGCAGGTGGACTGGGGCCAGTTAGACGATGTGCTGCTGGGCTGCGCCAACCAGGCGGGCGAAGACAACCGCAACGTGGCACGCATGGCGCTGCTGTTGGCCGGGCTGCCGGTGTCGGTGCCGGGCTGCACGGTCAACCGGCTGTGCGGTTCCAGCCTGGATGCGGTGGCGATGGCCGCCCGCGCGATTAAAAGCGGCGAGGGCGACCTGCTGCTGGCCGGCGGCGTGGAGAGCATGTCGCGCGCGCCGTTTGTGATGGGCAAGGCGGAGAGCGCCTTCAGCCGCACCATGCAACTGGAAGACACCACCATGGGCTGGCGCTTCATCAACCCGAAAATGCAGGCGCTGTATGGCGTGGAAACCATGCCGCAAACCGCTGAAAACGTCGCGGCGCGCTTTGGCATCAGCCGGGAAGATCAGGACGCCTTTGCCCTGCGCAGCCAGCAGCGCACCGCCGCCGCCCAGGAGAGCGGGATATTTGCCCGCCAGTTGATGCCGGTGACGATCCCGCAAAAACGGGGCGAACCGCTGCGCGTTGAACGGGATGAACACCCGCGCGCCACCTCCCTGGAGGCGCTGGCAAAGCTGAAACCGGTCGTCAACGGCCAGGGTACTGTGACGGCGGGCAACGCCTCCGGCCTGAATGACGGTGCCTGCGCCCTGCTGCTGGCCAGCGAGCGCGGCGCACAACGCAACGGCCTGACGCCGCTGGCGCGGGTTGTCGCCAGCGCGGTTATCGGGCTGGAACCGGCGTTTATGGGCGTCGGCCCGATCTCCGCCGTGCGCAAAGTGTTGCAGAATACCGGGCTGAGCCTTGACCAGATGGACGTGATTGAGCTGAACGAAGCCTTTGCCGCGCAGGCGCTGGCCGTGACCCGTGAACTGGGGCTGCCGGATGACGCGCCGCACGTCAACCCGCACGGCGGCGCGATCGCGCTCGGCCACCCGCTCGGTGCCTCCGGCGGGCGGCTGGCGATGGCCGCGGCCTATGAACTGCAACGCACCGGCGGCCGTTACGCCCTGTGCACCATGTGCATCGGCGTCGGCCAGGGTATCGCGCTGATCCTGGAACGGGCCTGAGGAGAGATGATGGAGATTGATTACCGCCTCGACGGGCCGGAACAGGCCCCACTGCTGGTGCTCGCCAACTCGCTCGGCACCACTTATACGATGTGGCAGCCGCAGATGGCGGCGCTGACCGCCCATTTCCGGGTGCTGCGCTATAACCCGCGCGGCCACGGCACTACCCCGCTGCCCGCTGAACCGCTGACGCTGGCGCAACTGGGTGAAGATGTGATTACCCTGCTGAATCACGTCGGTGCAGAGCAGGCGTATTTCTGCGGCATCTCGATGGGCGGGCTGACCGGGCTGTGGCTCAACCGCTATGCGCCGTCACGCTTCCACGCCTTTGTTGTCGCGAACACGGCCGCCCGCATCGGCAGCCGCGAAGGCTGGCTGGAACGGGCGCGGCTGGTACGCGCAGAGGGGCTGAAGCCGGTGGCGGAGGCCTCCCCCGCCCGCTGGTTCAACGAGGACTTTATCCGCCGCCACCCGGAACAGGTCAATGCCCTGGCCGCTGCGCTGGCGGCCGCCGATGCAGAGGGCTACGCCGCCTGCTGTGAGGCGCTGGCCGGGGCGGACCTCCGCAGCGCACTGCCCGCCATGCCGCGCCCGATGCGGGTGCTGGCCGGGCAGGATGACCTGGTCACCACCGTGCAGGACGCCGGGGAGATTCTCCGCCACGCGCCGGATGCTGAACTGCATATTCTGCCCGCCTCGCACCTCAGCAATATCGAAGTGCCGGACGCCTTCACCGCCCAATTGCTGCATTTTTTAGAACGACAAGGAGCCGCCGATGAGCATTCAGATCGCACGCATTGAGAGCTGGCTGGTGGATATTCCCACCATCCGTCCGCATAAACTCTCGATGGCCACCATGGGCTGCCAGACCCTGACCATCGTCAAAATGACCGACAGCGACGGCGCAGTCGGCTGGGGCGAGGCGACCACCATCGGCGGCCTGAGCTACGGCCCGGAAAGCCCGGAGGGCATCAAATCCGCCATTGACACTTACCTCGCCCCGGCGGTGTGCGGCAAACGTTTTGACGGCCCGGCATCACTGGCGGCGGCGATGAACCTGCCGGTGAAGGGCAACACGTTTGCCAAATCGGCGCTGGAAACCGCCCTGCTCGACCTTCAGGGCAAACGCCTCGGGGTGCCGGTCAGCACCCTGCTGGGCGGCGCGATCACGCCTTCCCTGCCGGTGTTGTGGACACTCGCCAGCGGCGATACCGGGCGCGATATCGACGAGGGCAAACGGCTGCTGGCAGAGGGCCGCCATCAGGCCTTTAAGCTGAAAATCGGCGCGAAAACGCTGGCGGAAGACCTGCGCCATACCCAGGCAATCAAAGAGGGGCTGGGTGACGGCGTCAGCATCCGGGTGGATGTGAATCAGGCGTGGGACGCCGTCACCGCCGTGCGCGGCATGGCGGCGTTGCAGGAAATCGGCATCGACCTGGTGGAGCAGCCGGTAGCATTGTGGGACCGCGCCGCGCTGGTCAGCCTCAGCCAACGTTTTGTGCTGCCGGTGCTGGCGGATGAAGCGGTAGCCGACGCCCACGACGGTTATGCGCTGGCAGCAGCCGGGTTTACCGGGGCCTATGCACTGAAAATTGCCAAAGCAGGCGGCCCGGCGCAAGCGCTGAAGCTGGCCCATGTGGCGCAGGCAGCGGGCATCGCGCTGTATGGCGGCACCATGCTGGAGGGCACGCTCGGCACCGTGGCCTCACTGCACGCCTGGTCAACCCTGCCGCTCAGCTGGGGCACGGAGATGTTTGGCCCGCTGTTACTGAAAGACGATATTATTGCCAACCCCCCGGTTTTCCGTGATGGCCGGGTTACCCTGCCGCAAGGCCCAGGGTTGGGCATCACGCTGGATGAAGATAAATTCCGCTTCTACCAACGCAAATAGATCTTACACAGGAGTCACCGGATGTTATTTAAAGTTGAGATGACCGTGAATATTCCGCTGGATATGCCGAAAGATGTGGCAGATAAAATAAAAGCGGACGAGAAAGCCTATGCCCAGAAATTACAGGAGCAGGGCAAATGGCGGCATGTCTGGCGGGTAGCAGGCAGTTATGCCAACGTCAGTATTTTCGACGTGGAGAGCAATGAAGAATTGCATAACCTGTTGAACGGGTTGCCGCTTTACCCGTACATGACCATCAGCGTGGCACCGTTATGCCGCCACCCTTCCAGTATTCATAGCGACGACCGTTAATTAAAAAAGGCTATACCGGGCGGTGTATTCACGCCGCCCTGCCGCTGTCTACCCTGACCTACCCTACACTGCAATGAGGGCGATAACATGACAACTAAATTCAGCCAGCATGAAGACGTAAAAAAATTAATTGAGATCAGCAGCGGGCTTAATAGTGAAGGCGGCGATCTTCGCTTTAAAAAAATAATGCACCGGCTGGTGGGCGATATTTGTAACCTGATTGATGAATTTGATATTACGCCGGAGGAGTTCTGGCAGGCAGCCAATTACCTGCACACCCTGGGCGGGCGGCAGGAGGCGGCGCTGCTGGCAGCGGGCCTGGGGCTGGAGCACTACCTCGACCTGCGTGAAGATGCGCGCGAGGCCGAGGCGGGCTTTGGCGGCGGCACCCCCCGCACCATTGAGGGGCCGTTGTATGTGGCGAATGCCCCGTTAAGTGACGGCTATGCACGCATGGATGACGGCCAGGATCAGGGCCGGGTGATGTGGCTGCATGGCCAGGTGAAAGACACGGGCGGTCAGCCGCTGCCGGGGGCGATTGTGGACATCTGGCACGCCAATACGCTCGGCAATTACTCGTTCTTTGATAAATCACAGAGCGAATACAACCTGCGCCGCCGTGTGAAAACCGATGCCGACGGCCGTTACGCCGTGCGCAGCATTGTGCCGTCCGGCTACGGCTGCCCGCCGGACGGCCCAACGCAGGCGCTGCTGGACCGCCTCGGCCGCCACGGCAACCGCCCGGCGCATATCCACTTCTTTATCTCTGCGCCCGGCCACAAGCACCTTACCACCCAGATCAACCTCAACGGTGACCAGTACCTGTGGGACGATTTCGCGTTCGCTACCCGTGATGAACTGATTGCTGAACCAGTGGAGATCACTGACCCGCAACTCAGCGCCCGGCGCGACCTGCCGCACCCGCACACCGAGATTGAATTTGATTTCGTGCTGGCCCCGGCCACCCAGCCGCTGGAAGAGCAGCGCATTAACCGCCTGCGTGCCTTGCAGGAATAAAGCAGGAAGGAAAACACGGGCAGCGCGCCTGCCCGTGAACAAAGGGAATCAGTGGGTATGAACCGGCGCAGAATGGGGATTTTCCAGTTTTACAGACAGGGTGCGCCCATCGGAAATCTCCAGGCTGACGGCATTGGTGCGGCTGGCGGCCAACAGGTTAAACGTCAGCAGCATCACGACCGCCACCTGCTCCTCGGCGCCCAGTTTGCTGCTGATCAGCACCTGTTCAAGCCGGTCTAAAATATTGTCTCTTTCTTCATTCTTCATAACCCGTCACTCCGGAAACACAACCATGTGTCATCAGACGGCACGTGTGCAGGGTGCCCGGCCGCCTGTGGCGCTTACCTGCTAAATCAGGCGCGGAGAGTATACAAACTTAGCCACACAAACCAAAAGGCTATTCACCATAATGGGAAACGTGCCGCATAAAATCAGCCGGGGCAGGAATAGCTGCAATAACAGGCACAAGCGTAATCATCAACTATTCTTATCTATGGTGGCACCCGTCGCGGATAATCTGATGAGGGGTGCTGACGTTGCGCCTTGCGGGCCGGAGCTTGCCCCAGAGTGGCGCGAGACGACAGGGAGGAGCTGATGACCCTTTATGTATGTTCCACGTGCGGCACCGCTTACCCGCCGGTCGCAGCCGCACCGGCACACTGCGCAATCTGCGATGATGAACGCCAGTGGGTACCGCCTGATGGGCAAAAGTGGACCACCGCCGAGCACATTGACCAACACTACACCCACGCCTGGCAGTTGCACGAGCCGGGCCTGTTCAGCCTGCACCCGACGCCTGAGCTGGGCATCGGCCAGCGGGCCTTCTTACTGCAAACCCCGCACGGCAATATCTTATGGGACTGCACCGCCCTGCTGGATGACGCCACCAAAGCGCTGGTGCAGAGCCTCGGCGGGCTGGCGCATATTGCCGTGTCCCACCCGCATTACTACACCCGGATGCAGGACTGGAGCGCAGCGTTCGGCAATGTGCCGGTTCACCTGCACGCCGCCGACCGTGCGTGGGTGGTGCGCCCTTCCCCGGCGATCCATTTCTGGAAGGGGGAAGCCCTGGATCTGCTGCCCGGTGTGCAGCTCGCCTGCCTCGGCGGGCACTTCCCCGGTGCCACAGTGTTGCACTGGAACGGCACCCACGATCGCACCGGTGTGGTGCTGGTAGGCGACACGCTGCAAATCTCCCCGGACAACGCCCACGTCTCCTTTATGCGCAGTTACCCCAATCTGTTGCCGCTGGGCGCAAGCGATGTGCGCCATATCGGCAGCCGGTTGGACACGCTCTCTTTTAACCGGTTGTACGGGGCATTTCCCGGCCAGCAAATCCTGCATGACGGCAAGCGCGTCGTGGCGCAGGCGGTAAAACGCTATATTGATCTGCTGAGTTAGCGGGAAAAACGGGCCGGACAGCGGATGTCCGGCCGGCAGGTTACGGTGCCGTTGAGACGGCCTGCGGGGCAAAGGCCGCGGGCTGGCGGCTCAGGAACCGGGCGCGCCAGGGTTTCAGCACCCAGAGCGCCAGGGCCGCGGTGATGAAATCCAGGGTAATCGCGCTGCCGAACACCAGCCCCCAGCCACCGCTGTGCTGATAGAGCATCGCCGCCAGCGGCCCGCCGAAGATGGAGCCTACCCCTTGCGACATATAGAGCCAGCCATAGTTGCTGGTGGCGTGTTGCGCCCCGAAGGTATCCGTCAGCGTGGACGGGAACAGCGAAAAGATTTCACCCCAGCCAAAGAACACCAGCCCGGAGAGCAGCACAAACAGCACCGGATCGCTGCGGCACATCAGCCAGAGCGTCATCGCCACCCCTTCCAGCGCAAAGGCCCAGAACATCATCTTTTCACGCCCGATGCGGTCAGAGATAAAGCCGCACAGCGGGCGGGTCAGGCCGTTGGTGAAGCGGTCGATGGTCATCGCCAGCGGCAGCGCCGCCAGGCCAAACACCGTCACGCCGGTCATGCCGAAATCGTGGGCGAAGATCGCCATCTGCGAGGTGACCATCAGGCCGGAGGTGGACATCATGGTCATCATCAAAAACATCAGCCAGAACAGCGGCTGGCGCAACATTTCACCGGGGCGGAACTGCCGCTGGGCGGGCGCGCCCGCCGTGGCGTCATGATGCGCCGGCACGGCCGACGGCGGCACACGCAGCCCCTGCGCCGCGACAAACCCAATGGCGGCAAAGATCAGCCCGAACAGCCACAGGGTGTGGCTCAGGCCATACGCCGCCAGCGAGGCGGAGATCGGGAATGTGGTGACAATCGCGCCCATGCCGTAGCCCGCCGCCACCATCCCGGCGGCAAAGCCGCGCTGCGCCGGGAACCAGCGCACCATCAGCCCCACCACGCCCACATAAACAATGCCGGTACCGAGGCCGCCCATACCGCCATACACCAGATAGAGCATCGGCAGGCTGGCGACCTGTGAGGTCAGCACCCAACTGAATCCCGCCAGCAGCGTGCCGAGCGAGATAAGCAACCGTGGGCCAAAGCGGTCAATCAATTTGCCCTGAAACGGTGAGAAGAAGGTCTGAAGGATAATCAGCAGGGAAAAGGTCACCTGAAGTTCTGCCAGCGGCACGTCCAATGACGCTGCCAGCGGCTTGGTGAGTAACGTCCAGACATATTGCGGGCTGGAGATTGCCGCCATACAGATCAAACCGAGCACCAGTTGCTGCCATTTGGTGCGTGCCGTAAAACCCAGCGGGAGAGTGTGTGCCGTCATGCTTATCGTTCCTTTCATTCCGCCGCCGGGCGCGGGGATCGCGCCGGCCGCCAACAGGGATAAGCAGGTAATGCAGGATGTGTGCCAGGGGAAAGGTAAACCGTATGGCGCAAAAAGGGGCATTCGCCCCTTTCGCCTTCAGCGTGACAGCGTGGCCAGGCTGGTATCGAGTGCGCTGACCAACCAGTCGATGTCGCCGGCCTGGAACGCCAGCGGCGGGCGCAGTTTCAGCACGTTGCCATACGGCCCCGCAACCGAGGTCAGTACCCGCTGTTCGCGCAGCCGTTCAGTCACGTCCAGTGCCAGCGCTTTGTCCGGGGTTTTCGCCGCCCGGTCGCTGACCAGTTCGAAACCGATAAACAACCCGGCCCCGCGCACATCGCCCACGCACTCATACTTCGCTGCCAGCCCCTGAAGCTCACGTAACAGCTGTTGCCCCACGGCCAGGCTGTGTTGCTGCAATTGCTCGTCTTTAATCACCTGCAACACCGCCTGCGCGGCGGCCATCGCCACCGGGTTACCGCCAAAGGTGTTGAAATAAGGGATGGTGTCACTGAAGGCAGCCAGCACCTCGCTTTTTGCCAGCATGGCGGAAACCGGGATGCCGTTGCCCATCGGCTTGCCGGTGGTGACGATGTCCGGCACAATGCCGTGGCGCGCAAAGCCCCAGAACGCCTCACCGGTGCGGCCAAAGCCGGGCTGCACCTCATCCGCGATATAGATCCCGCCATTTTTATGCACCACGTCGATAACCGGTTGCAGGAACCCGGCCGGGTCCGGCAACACGCCGTCTGAGGAGAAGATCGAATCCGCCAGGAAACCGGCGAATGTAATGCCGTGCGCGGCCATGTCATCAATCTGTTGCTGGATCTGGCCGGCAAACCAGGCACCGAGATCAGGGTCAGTGACCCGGTAGCGGTCCGGCGGCGGCACCAGCCGGGTAGTGGCCGCCAGCGGCTGGCCGCTGCCGAGCGCCGGGGAGACGCCGGAGGTCAATTCGCTGGTGCCGTGGTATGCCTCCTGCGTGACAATGATGCCGGTGCCGCCGCTGTACGCCTTCGCCACGCGGATCGCCAGATCGTTGGCTTCCGAGCCGGTGCACATATACATGGCGCGGTCGAGGGCGGCGGGCAGCGTCGCCAGCAGATCTTCTGAATAGTCGAGGATGCGCTGGTGCAGGTAACGGGTGTGGGTATTCAGTTGCTGCATCTGTGCCGTTACCGCCTCCACCACGGCCGGGTGGCAATGGCCGATGCTGGCGACGTTATTGTAGACATCCAGGTATTTGTCCCCGGCGGCGTCCCACAGGTACTGGCCGCGGCCTTTCACCAGATGCACCGGTTTGCGGTAGAACAAGCGGTAAGATTCCCCCAGCACCCGGCTGCGCTGGTCGGTCAGGCGGCGCGTGTCGCTGTCCAGCTGGCCGGCATGTTCCGCGCGGAAGCTGTTGGTGTCCATGATGGTTGAGCGTGTAGCCATAATGATCCCTTGTTTGCTGGGCGCGGGCGGACCCCCGCGCATAATGGTTAATCCTGGGTCAGCATGCTGTCTTTTGGTGCGGCGGCGCGCTGGGCATGGGTCAGGCGGAAGTAGCCGTAACCCAGCAGCATCAGCCCGATAAACAGGCTGCCCACCTCCGGGTTAAACCAGAACATCGCGGCCAGGCAAACCAGCGCCAGCCCAAGCGCGATGCCCGGCACCAGCGGGTAACCCGGCGCGCGGAACGGGCGGCGCAGCCCCGGCTCGGTACGGCGCAGGCGGAACAGGCTCAGCATACTCATGATGTACATCACCAGCGCGCCGAACACCGAGAGCGTAATCATCGCCGCGGTCAGGCTCATGCCCTGCAAGTTCACCCGGCCATCCGCCAGGATCGCCATAATCCCGATCGCCCCGCCCGCCAGGATTGCCCGGTGGGGGGTGGAAAAGCGTGACAGTTTGGCCAGCGACGGCGGCAGGAACCCGGCGCGCGCCAGCGCAAACCCCTGCCGCGAGTAACCGAGGATGATGCCGTGGAAACTCGCCACCAGCCCGAACAACCCGATCCAGACCAGCATATGCAGCCAGCGTGAGTCATCCCCCACCACCCGTTTCATCGCCTGCGGCAGCGGGTCATTGATGTTGGCGAAGCTGCGCCAGTCGCCCACGCCACCGGCCATCAGCATCACGCCAATCGCCAGCACCACCAGCGTCAGAATGCCGCCGATATAGGCGCGCGGAATGGTGCGCACCGGGTCTTTGGCCTCTTCCGCCGCCATTGCCGTGCCTTCAATCGCCAGAAAGAACCAGATGGCAAACGGGATGGCGGCAAAAATACCGGAGAGCGTCTGGAGCGAGAAGTGATCGGCCCCCGCCCAGCCCTGGGCGGCAAAGTTCGCCACGCTGAACCCCGGCGACACCACGCCCATAAACACCAGCAGTTCCACCACCGCCAGCACCGTCACCAGCAGCTCAAACATCGCCGCCAGATGCGCACCGAGAATATTCAGCGTCATAAATACCAGATAGGCACCGATCGCCGCATAACGCGGATCCAGCGCCGGGAACTGCACATTCAGGTAAGCCCCGATCGCCATCGCAATCGCCGGTGGGGCGAAGACAAACTCAATCAGTGTGGCCATCCCGGCCAGAAAACCGCCGGTTTCACCCCAGGCCCGGCGGCTGTAGGCAAACGGCCCACCGGCATGGGGGATCGCAGTGGTAAGCTCGGTAAAGCTGAAGATAAAGCAGCTGTACATGGCCGCCACCCCGAGCGTGGTGACCAGAAACCCCAGCGTCCCGGCCACGCCCCAGCCATAGCTCCAGCCGAAATATTCGCCGGAGATCACCAGCCCGACAGCAATACTCCACAAATGCCAACTGCCCAAAGAGGGTTTTAACTGACTCATTGCGTTACTCCGGTCGAGGTCAAAAGAGTGATCCCGATAATGCACGCCTTGTGCGCGGCTGACTTGACCGCAGCCGGTCAGCCGCTGTGCGCTGAAGTCAACTTTGCCCTTTCTGCCTCGCCCGCGCGCCCTGCGGTCAACTTCCTGCCCTGTGCGGTCAGGTAACGCCCTGCGTCCCGCCGCATCCTAACGCCATCAACCGCTCAGGCCGTATGCACCAATGACAGGGGACGCCACCATGACCACCATCGCCAAACAGTACGACACGCTGGACAACGCCGCCCTCGGCCGCCTCGCCGCCCAGGCGCTGGCCACCTGCCCCCAGGTTACCGCGCCGCAGATAGCGCTGTTCTGCCGCTCAGAGAATGCCACCTTTCAGATTACCGATGCCCGGCAGCGGCGTTATGCGCTGCGCATCCACCGGCCCGATTACCACCAGCAGGCGGAGATCCAGAGCGAGTTGCTGTGGCTGGACGCACTGCGTGATGCGGGCATTGAGGTGCCGGCGGCGCATACCAACCGTGACGGGCAGCAGGTGATCCCGCTGCGCACGGACACCGGCGACACCCGCTATGCGGTGCTGTTTGACTGGATCGCCGGGGAGGTGCTGCAAGATGACCTCAGCCGGGTGGCGCGGGAGGATTTTATTGAGCTGGGGCGTACCACCGCCCGCCTGCACCAGCACAGCCGGGGCTGGCAGCGCCCGGCACATTTCCGCCGCCTGCGCTGGGATCACGCCACCATGACCGGCCCGGACGGCCACTGGGGTGACTGGCGCAGCGCGCCGGGGCTGAGCAACGCGGATATCCCGCTGGTGGAGGAGACGCTGCATCAGGTCAGTGCCGCCATGCAGGCGTTTGGCCAGGGGCCGGACCGCTTCGGGCTGATCCATGCCGATTTGCGCCTGACCAACCTGATGCGCCATCAGCAGCAGACGCGGGTCATCGATTTTGATGATTGCGGGTTTGGCTGGTACCTGCACGATCTGGCGGCAGCCATCAGCTTTGTTGAGCACCATCCTGATGCCCCGGCATGGGTCGCGGGCTGGCTGGAAGGGTATCAGCATACCTGCCCGCTCACCCCGGCTGAGGTGGCGGTCATTCCGTCGATGCTGATCCAGCGCCGGATTCAGTTGCTGGCCTGGGTGGGTTCCCATGCAGACACCGGGCAGGCGCGCTCGCTGGGGCCGCACTGGGCACAGGAGAGCATCAGGCTTTGCCGCCGTTACCTTGAACAGCGCGGGCTGCCGGTGGGTGCAGGCTGAATCGCCCTCTGGCAGGCATGGGCGATGGCACAGCTTTTGCTTTACTCCTGAGGTGCCCGTTTATCAGGAGAACGCGATGATCACTGCCCAGACCTTGCCCCACCCTGCTGTGCTTCCGGCGCTGACCCAACCGGCGATCTCCGGCCATCAGGGCATTCTGGCCGCAGCGGCCTGCGGGCTGGAAGCGTTTATCGCCCAGCAGGGCGGCGACCCGGAGCGCATCCTCGGCATGTGCCGGATCTCCCCGGCCCTGCTGACCCAGCCCACCCAAAGCCTGACGCTGCCCGGTTACTGCCGGGTGCTGGAGGAGGCGGCGCGCCAGACCGGTGCGGATAATTTCGGCCTGCACTACGGCCTGCAATTCAAACCCCAGCAGCTCGGCCTGATTGGCTATGTCGGCCTCTGTTCTGCCACCGCAGAACAGGCGCTGCGCAACCTGGTGTTTGCTTTCCCGTGGCACCAGCACGCCACCCTGACCCGGCTGGTGGACCTGCCGCACTGCCTGCGTTTCGATTACCAGATCCGCCACGGCGCGATTATCTCCCAGCGGCAGGATGCTGAGCTGACGCTCGGCATGGTGATCAACCTGCTGCGCCATGCGCTGGGGCCGCAGTGGGCCCCGAAAGAGGTGCATTTTGAACACCCCCGGCCGGAACAGTGGCACGAGCACTGCAAATATTATGATGCGCCGGTCTATTTCGACCAGCCGTTCAACTCGCTGCTTATCCCGCGCCATGAGCTGCAACGCCCGATGCCGGAGAGTGACCCGATCCTGCTGATGGTGATGCAGGACGCGATGCGCCGCCTGAACCAGAGCAGCCAGCCGTTATCCGTGCTAGACCAGGCGCGCGCTGCCATCCGCCAGCAGTTGCCGCAGGGTGAGCCGGTGATGGAGCAGGTCGCCGGGCTGCTCGGCATGTCGGGCGCGTCGCTGCAACGGCGGCTCAGTGACGAACAGCTCACGTTCAGTCGGGTGGTGGACAGGGTGCGGCAGGAGATGGCGACGCACTATCTGGCGCAGCGCCATTTGCCGATTTCGGATATGGCTTTCCTGCTGGGGTACTCTGAAGTCAGTGCCTTTTCCCGCGCCTTCCGCCGTTGGTCCGGCATCAGCCCACGTGCCTGGCGACAGCAACAAGACCGCCCCTGACATGCCGGGCGGTTCCTGCCGCCCGCAGCTTTTTTTACCGCCAACCGCGTATTCCTTCACCTTTTCCGAGGTAAACCCCTACACCTGCTACACTTTTATGCACACATGGCAGAAGAAAACGGGGCGTGAACCCGCCCCCGACAGAGCATAAGAGGATACGCGCTATGGATTTTTTAGGGTGGACAGCCGCAACCGGTGGGTTGTTGCTGATGATGTCGCTGGCATCGGGGTGGATTAGCCGCAGCCCGGTCAGCACTTTTGGGCTGTATCTGGCCGCCGGGATTTTATGCGGCCCCTGGGCGCTGAACCTGTTACAGGTAGACGTGGTTGACCACTCAGTGCTGGTCGGCCGGGTCACGGAAATTGCGATGGCGGCCTCGCTGTTTATCACCGGGTTGAAACTGCGCCTGCCGTTTAGAACCCGCAGCTGGCGGATGGGCGCCCGGCTGGCATTCCCGGCGATGTTGCTTACGGTCGGCGGGGTGACGGCGGCCGCGCACTATATGCTGGGCTTTGACTGGCCGCTGGCGCTGGCGTTCGGGGCGATTGTCGCGCCGACTGACCCGGTGCTGGCGAGCCTGATTTCAGTCAACGATGCCAGTGACAATGATGATTTGCGGGTCGCGCTCTCCAGTGAGGCCGGGATGAACGACGGCTCGGCGCTGCCGATCCTGATCCTGGCGATGATGCTGATCGGCTCACAGGGCAGCCTGAGCGGCGAAGAGTGGCGGCACTGGGCGCTGGTGGATGTGGTCTGGGCATTGCTGGGCGGGCTGGGCATCGGGTTTGTGATGGGGCGGCTGGTGGGCCTGCTGGCGACCCTGTTGCGCAGCAAGCAGCATGACGTGGCCCCCAATGACTTTCTGGCGCTGGCGCTGATCGCCCTGAGTTATGCGGCGGCGCAAAGCCTGGAGGCCTCCGGCTTTCTGGCGGCGTTTGCCGCGGGCGTCGGGCTGCGCCGGGCAGAGATGAAAGTGATTAACCGCCACCCGCCGGAGGAGATCAGCGAGCATGAGAATTACCCGCCCGCCGAGGAGCTGGTTAACCCTAACCAGCGCCACACCATCGATACCGTCGGCCCCGCGCATTCGGTGGGCCTGGTGGTGGGCGATGCGCTGGCGTTCGGTGACATCATGGAGCGGATTTTTGCCGCTGCGATCGTCATCGTCCTGGGTATCACCCTCGCCCAGCACTGGGATTTCCAGGGGCTGTTGATGGCGGCGGTGCTGTTTCTGGTCATTCGCCCGGTGTCGGTGTGGATAGTGAGCATCGGCACCGGCATTCCGTCCCTGCGGCGCTGGTTGCTTGGCTGGCTGGGCATCCGCGGCATCGGCAGTATCAACTACATTGCCTACGCCTATACACACGGGCTGGGCAACGGGCCGGACGCCACGCGCATGGTGGACATCGCCTTTACGGTGATTGCCGCCAGCGTGATTGTGCACGGCATCACCGTCACGCCGCTGCTTAACCTGCGGCAGGCGCGCAAGGCAGCAAAAGAGGAACGCCGCCGCCAGGAGCAGGAACAGCGCGAAGCGGGTGAAGAAAAGACGCAGGAAGAGCAACAGAAACAGTGTGAAAAAGTCGAAAAATCAGAGGATTAATCTTTTTACGGTGCGCGCGGTTTTGCCGGATTTCAGGTATGTTGGCTATAGTTACTTTTTAGCCCATAGCCTGAGGATGTGAGTAAATGGAACCGATGAACGTAGCACGTATTGCGGCTTTTTCTGACAGATGGCAGGGCGGTAATCCGGCAGGGGTGATGATTACGGATGCCCTGCCGGAGGCGGCCGAGATGCAGCGGATTGCCGCAGAGGTGGGTTATTCCGAGACGGCGTTTCTGGCCCCGCAGGACGACGGCTGGCGCATCCGGTATTTTGCCCCGGAGATTGAGATCCCTTTCTGCGGCCACGCCACCATTGCTGCCGGTGCGGTACTGGCCACCCGTTTCGGGCCGGGACGCTACCGGCTGTTTCTGAACAATGGGGAGATAAGCGTGGAAGGTGACAGCCAGTCGGGGCTCTCTGCGGCGGCCCTCGACTCCCCGCCGACCCGCAGTGAAGCGGCCCCGGCGGCCCTGGTGGCAGAAGCGCTGGCGCTGTTCGGCTGGCAACAGGAGGATCTGGATGCACGCCTGCCGCCGGCCCTGGCTGAAGGCGGCGCCCGCCATCTGGTGCTGGCATTGCATGACCGCGAAACCCTGCGGGCGATGCACTATGATCAGGCGCAGGGCAAGGCCATGATGGAAGCGCACGGCATCACGACGTTCTGCCTGGTGCATGCCGAAAGCCCGACCCGCTTCCATGCCCGTAACCCGTTTGCGATCGGCGGGGTGTATGAAGACCCGGCCACCGGCGCGGCAGCGGCTGCGCTCGGCGGCTACCTGCGTGATATCAACTGGCCGCACGGCGGCGAGGTGGACATTATTCAGGGCGAAGATATGGGTATGCGCTCGCTGCTGAACATCCGCATCAGTGACGAGCCGGGCGGCAGCATCCGCGTGGCCGGTACTGCCCGGCCAATGGACAACACCGCCATCAATGTGGCGTAACACGCCCGCCTCCTGCCAAGACTTTTATGGCGGCCCTTGTTCCGGGGCCGCCATTTCCTAAAGAAACGTTTAACGTTTACCCGCCCCTGCCTGTGTCTATGTCATCGTCTGGCATGGAAAAATTTTCACCGGCCGCGCGGCTATTTTTTACAAGAACACGTAACAGGTTAATTAAATTTATTTTCGTATAAATAAAACCATGATTAATTCAGCAATGGGTTTCTTTTTTTAAAACGCTTGTTACACTCCCACCCCGTTCTAAACCGCTAGCAGGCTCGTTATTCTAATTAGATTTTATTTAACCCGATAATGTTTAGCGGGAAGATCCTATCTTCATCCTCTTTTATTAACATGTGCCAACAAGATGCCACCCCTTTAATAAAAGGAATGATGATTAAATTAAGCGCAGAACCCCCCACCATGATGATCGGTGGCAAGACGAAAACTGACTTCGCCTGACATAACTTTCAGGACGCCAGGGCACGGAATATGGCGTGGCCGGGCAGTTGAAGGCTCGTGAGTAAACAATTCAGAGACTGGATTCACGGTGTTGATGCGCCTGATTGACGTGAATAATAACGCGCCAATCAGGCTGATATAGCGCAATAATGTACGCGTTTACTTATTCCCTTACTGACGGAAGCCACCTTCAGCCAGTGGTTTTATTTTTGCGCATTCAGAATTTTTTGATATGACGCCACCGGCTATCTCACATTTTCTTTTAGCAGATATAAACGTCAGGCAAACATCATTTTGACGGGCTATCCCGGATGCAGTTATGAAAAATAATTATCTCAGGCTGACGCTGTCTGCACTTTTTATGGCGGCAGTCTCCTCCTTTTGTATCGTGGCCCGGATTAACCCGCGTGTACCGGCTGGCCATCAGCCGGAGAAGTGGGGTGACCCCGGTGCGGAATTCCCGGCCTTCGCCCTGAAGCGGGTGACATTGTCACAAACGCGGGGTGAAGGCTGACCATGCCCGCTTACCTGATTACTGCCTATTTCTTTGCCGGCGGGCTCCTATCCTCTGTATTCCGCGGCTGGCGATGGTTCACCGGGCTGCGCTTCAGGCTGGCACGGGTGCTGCTGCGGCATGTCCATTACCGCTGGCTGTTCAGGCTGGCGCATCTGGCGCGCGCGTTGGGCCTGACGGAAAAAGCACAGCGTTACCGCAGCCTGGTCGCCCAGGAAAACTGCCGCTGTTTGCTGGGTGATGCCCAGCCGCTGGATTTCACCTGGGTGGCGCAACGGCGCGTGATTCTGGAGATCGCCGCCACCTGGGCGCAAAACCCGGCGTTTATGCGCGAGATTGAGGCGTGCGCGGCCCGGCTCAACCAGGTGCTGCAACCGCTGCTCGACACCAAAACGCCGATCATCCTCGCCCCGATGCATAACGTGTCAGACATTGTTGCCGTGATTGTCGGTGCCAAAGCGATCGGCCTGCCGCTGACGGTGATCGTCTCCTCCAATGCGGATGTCTATCACCCGCAGGAGCGCCAACAGGCCGGGCTGGAAAACATCAGCTATTGCTCCATCCACGCCCCGGCCGAAGGGCGCGCCTCACAGCTGATGAACGACCTGCCGGCGTGCGCCTCAGGGGCGCGGGCCATGCTGCTTTTTCCCGATATGGTGCAGGAGTATACCCAGACGGCAGCCAGCGGCGAGATGGGTGCCTACCCCTGCCGCCTTTTTGGCCGCCCGGCCTCCCTGCATAACGGCATCGTCCGGTTGTCTCGGGCCATTTCGGCCCAGGTGGTGTTTTACTCCCTCTCCTTCGACAACGGCCTGGCTATCTCCATTGACGCGCCCGTGCCCGCCCGGCAACTGCCCCAGCGGATGCCGGAAATCATTGAGGATGCCCTTCGCCGCTATCCCGGCGAGTGGTTGTTATGGCATCTCCACTCCCTTTTTTTTACAAATCGAGTCCCATGAAAAAAACCATTATTCCCGGCATGGTTTTGCAAAGTGAAGCCAATGAGTGCGGCCTGGCCTGTATCGCGATGCTGGCAGAAACCCAGGGCGTGGATACTTCCCTGGAAATGCTGCGTAAAAGCTACCCGGCCTCTGCGCACGGCATGACCATGAAACAGCTGTGCGACGTCCTCCAGGATCTTGCGATCCCCCATTACCCGGTAAAATTTGACTTCTCCGAACTGGAGGCGCTGCCCCTGCCGGCGATCCTGCATTATGGCGAAGGGCATTACGTCGTCCTGGCTTACTGCCGCAACGGCAAACTCTGTGTGATGAACCCGGCGCTGGGGCAACAACTGCTGCCCGCGCAAGCGCTGAAACAGGCGATCAGCGGCTACGCGGTGGTGGTGGCCCCGGCGGAAGCGGCGGAAGAAAAAGTCCGGGAAAAAGCGCGTGAAAAAGCCGCCACCGCCCTGAAGCGCCGCCGTCGGCTGGCCTTTATGAGCCTGAAGGAGACGGCAGGCATCCGCGGTATTTACCGGCTGATGCTCATTACGTTTTTGATCTCACTCTCCCTGTTTATCATGCCGATCATGGTGAGCAGCGCGATTAATGACGTCTACACCTCACCCACCACCAGCGATTTCCCCTACGGCCTCTACCTGCTGGTGTTTGTGGCCTCCTCGCTGCTGGCGCTGGGGGTGAGGCTTATCAGTGAGCGCTTTATCAAACGCTTTGTGGTGATCGCCAGCCAGAACGGTTTTTCGCGCCTGCTGGCCAACTCGCTTAACTTTTTTGAAAAGCGGGCGCCCGGTGAGATCTATAGCCGCTTTATCTCCTGGCAAGGCACGCATGGGCAGAAAATTGAACTGGATAACGGCCTGCGCACCCACTGGGTGATTGTGCTGATCGCTTTCGTGATCATGGCGTATATCAGCCTGCCGCTGGCCCTGCTCTCGCTTGCCGGGATTACGGTAATGGGCCTGATCAGTGTCTGGGCGATGGCCCGCGACCGCTATTACACCCAGGCATTAGAAGAGTACGGCGCGAAACAGAATGATTTCATTATGGAGAGCATCCAGGGTTACGCGACCATCAAATCCGCCGGGCTGATGCAGCAACGCAACATCGCCTATGCCGGCCACTCCGCAACGCTGTTTGAAACCGCCCGGCGCAAGAATATCTACGAAACCATCAAAAATACTATCTACCAGCTGGTGAGCAGCCTGGAGATGGTGTTCTTTATGCTGCTGGCGCTGCCGCAGCTTAAAGATGGGAGCATTTCGCTCGGTGCATTCTTTGCCTACAACTTTATCCGGCAAATTTTCGCCAGCTATGTCACCACCCTGTTCTTTGCCGTGCTGGAGAAGAACCGCATCAGCATCATTGACAAGCGCGCCGCGGATCTCTTCTCGGCCGAGGCCCCGCCTGCCGCAGGTTCGCTGCCGCCGGTTACGCCGGACACCCCGTTAACCTACCGGGATATCGGTTTCCACTATGAGGGCGAGCCGCAGCCGGTGCTGGCGCACCTCAACCTGACGGTGATGCCGGGTGAGTGCCTGGCGGTGGTGGGTGAATCCGGGTGCGGCAAAAGTACGCTGCTGAAGATTATCACCGGCTTACTCGATCCCCAGCAGGGCACGATTGAAGCCGGCGGGCAGCCGCTGAGTGCCGAACACCGTAACCGCCTCTGTTTCCTGCAAAGCCAGGAGGACATCCTGTTCAGCGGCAGTATGCTGGAAAACATCACGCTGTTTACGGACGTGCCCCCGGCGCGGCGGGCTGACATTGACGCGATGCTGGCCTGGCTGAACCTGCAAGAGGTGGTGGCGCAGTTGCCGGGCGGGCTGAACGCCCTGGTGCGTGAAAGCCACTCCGGCCTCTCCCTCGGCCAACGGCAGCGGCTGCTGCTGGCGCGCGCGCTCTACACCACCCAGCCCATCCTGATGCTGGATGAACCCACCGCCAACCTGGACGCCGCCACCGCGCACCAGGTGATGGCGGGCATCGTTGACCAGTGCCGCCGCCAGGGCCGCACGCTTATTGTGGTGACGCACAGCGCCGCATTATGCCCCCTGTTCGACCGGACGCTGTTGATGGAGCACGGCGCACTGGCTGAGCAGGCCGCCCCGGTGGCAATGGAGCGTGCCTCATGACGCGCCGCGGGGTGTGGTGGGGCGGCAGTGCCCTGATCGCGCTGGCCCTGTGCGGCGCGGCGCTGATGGTGCCGGGCACAGATGACAGCGCCCCGCAGGCGCTCTCTGCGCAGCCGGTGACGCGGGGCGACATCGAGCAATGGGTCATGGCGACCGGCGTGCTCAAGCCTTCGGCGCAGGTCAATGTCGGGGTGCAGGTCAATGGCCAGCTGAAAAAGCTCTATGTGAAACAAGGTGAGAGGGTCAAAACCGGCCAGTTGCTGGCGGAAATTGACCCGACCTTGCAGCAGAACGATCTGCGTAACGCCAAAGCGGAGCTGAACAGTGCACGGGCGCAGAAAATCAGCGCTGAAGTCCTGCTGAAGCAGTATGAGAAACGGCTGCGTCGTGAGCAGAAGATGGCGCGCGAAAGCGCGGGCGTGCCTGCCCAGCTGGAAGAGGCCGAAGCGCAATACTACGCCCAGCGTGAGCAGATCAAAATTTCGCAGACGCAAATCACCCAGGCCGAAGTAAATGTCGAAACCGCCGAGGCCAACCTGGGTTATACGCGCATTGTCGCGCCGATTGACGGCGAAGTGCTGGGCATCATCGCCAAAGAGGGGCAGACCCTGGTCTCCTCCGACTCCGCGCCCACGCTGATGGTGCTCGGCAATCTGGATGTGATGGAGGTGCATACCCGCATCTCGGAAACCGACATCCTGAAAGTGCAGGCGGGCCAGCCGCTCTGGAGCTATGTGCAGGCTGACCCTGACACCCGTTATGACAGTACGCTGGACTATATCCAGTCCATCCCGGAAGAGGCGTTGCAGCAGCAGGCGGACAGCAGCAGCGGCGGCGGCGGGCAGCAGCAGGGGGCGGTCTATTACAGCGCCCTGTTTACGCTGAAAAACCCGGCGCGCCGGTTGAAAACCTCCATGACGGCGCAGGTCTTTATCCGTACCGCACTGGCGAAACAGGTGCTGCGCCTGCCGCTGAGCGCGCTGGGCACGCCCCTCGCGCCGGATCGCTATCAGGTCAGCGTCATCAAAGAGGGCGTGCCGCAGGCGCGTGACATCACCGTCGGCATCAGCGACCGTAACCTGATTGAGGTGAAATCCGGGTTGCAGGAAGGGGAACAGGTCGCCCTGGTGCAGCAGGAGGGGGCGGCATCGTGAGCACCCCCCGCTATGCGATTGAATTACGGAAAGTCTGCCGCACCTTCCGCTCGGGTGATGAAACGCTCGAGGTGCTGAAAGAGGTTGATTTGCGCATCCGGCCGGGCGAAATGGTCGCCATCATCGGCACCTCGGGCTCGGGCAAATCTACGCTGATGAACATCATCGGCTGCCTCGACACCCCCTCCCGCGGCGCCCTGTTCATTCATGGCGAACCGGTGGCGGAGGCCGGCCAGGAAAGCCTGGCACGGCTGCGCAGCCGCCATATCGGGTTCATCTTCCAGCGCTACCACCTGATCCCGTTCCTGACGGCGCAGGAGAATGTGCTGATCCCGGCCCAGTACCGCGCCTGGGATGAAGCCACCCGCGACAGCCATGCGCAATTCCTGCTGCGCCAGCTCGGCCTGGCCTCGCGGGAGAACCATTTACCGTCGGCGCTTTCCGGCGGGCAGCAGCAACGGGTCAGCGTTGCCAGGGCATTGATGAACGGCGCGGACATTATCCTGGCGGACGAGCCGACCGGCGCGCTGGACAAAGCCAGCGGCGAACGGCTGATGGCGATCCTGAAAGCGCTGCACCATGCCGGGCGCACGGTGATTATCATCACCCACGATCGCACCGTGGCCGAACAGGCTGAACGCATCATTGAAATCGATGAAGGCGTCATCACCCGCGACACGCCCTGCGCCCCGACGAAAAGCGAACCGCTGGTTATGCCTGAACCGGGCATCCTGCCGCCTGCGGGCCTGGCACAACGGTTGAAATGCGCCATGCAAATGGCCTGGCGCGCCCTGATGGGCCACCGGGTACGCGCCCTGCTCTCCATGCTTGGGATCATCATCGGCATTACGGCGGTAGTGATCTCGCTGGCGATGGGCGAAGGCGCACGGCAACAGATTTTAAAAGAGATCGGCGCACTGGGTGCGCAGACCCTGGAAATCCTGCCCGGCGAAAGCCTGGAGAAACAGTTCACTTCCCATCCCGCCCCACTGACGCTGCAAGATGCCGCGTTCCTGCACGCGCAGCCGGGCATCGACAGTGTGTCGCCGTTGCTCCAGACCTTCGCGGTGGCGGCCGCGCAGAAAAAATTGCAGGACGTGATGGCCAGCGGCGTCGATACGCCCTATTTCCATGTACGGAATATCACCCTGGTCAGCGGGCGCGGCTTCTCGCCACGGGATATGTCCGGCAGCGAACCGGTGGCGATTATCGACACCACCCTGCATAAAACGCTGTTCCCGGAGGGTTCTCCTGTGGGACAGGTGATTGGCGTCAACGGCATCCCTTTCCGCGTGATCGGCGTGGCGCGTGGCGCAGAAGCGGGCTACGTCGGCGGGCAGGCAGAACTCTGGATGCCCTACACCACGCTGACCCGCCGCCTCAGCGGTGAGCAGCCGTTCAGCAAACTGGTGGTGCGCATCGCTGAAAGCCGCAATGTGGTGCAGGTGCAGCAACAGGTTGAACAGGCGCTTGCCCAGGTGCGCGGCAAACGGGATTTCCATACCCGCACCAACGAACGCCTGGGCGAAGTGATGGAGAAAACCTCCCGCTCGCTGACGCAACTGATTACCTCGATTGCCGCCATCTCTTTGCTGGTGGGCGGCATCGGCGTGATGAACGTGATGCTGGTGTCAGTCACCGAGCGCATTTATGAGATCGGCATCCGGCTCTCCGTCGGTGCCCGGCCTGTGGACATCATGCTGCAATTTTTGATTGAGGCAGTGGTGATCTGCCTGCTGGGCGGCGTTGCCGGCATTCTGCTTTCGCTGGCGGCCGCCAGGGTGGTGCCGCGCATCCAACCTGAGTGGGTCATGGTCGTCACCTGGCCCCCGATCCTGCTCTCCTGCCTGTTCTCCGTGCTGATTGGCGTGGTGTTCGGCTTTTTCCCGGCGAAACGGGCGGCAGGGCTTAACCCGGTGGAGGCCCTGGCAAAAGAGTGAAACGTACACTGAACCTGGGATGGGCGCTGTGCCTGGCCGGTTGCGGCACCCTCACCGAAAGCGACTACCAACGCCCCGACCTCGCGTTGCCCGCCTGGCAACAGCAGGACACCGGCAGCGAATACCTGCAACACAGCGGCCGCTGGTGGCAGCAATTCAACGACCCGACGCTCTCCGCCATTATTGAGCAGGCGCTGGCCGCCAATAATGATTTGCTGCAAGCCGGGCTGCGCCTGAAGCAGGCGCGGCTCCAACGCGAACTGACCGCAGGCAACCTGACGCCGTCGGTATCGGCAGGCGGCAATGCCGGTAACAGTAAATCACTGAAAGAGGATCGCGAACCCTACGAAAGCTACAGCGCCTCACTCAACCTCGACTATGAGCTGGATGTGTGGGGCAAACTGGCCAGAACGCGCGATCAGGCGCAATGGGAAGCGGAAGCCAGCGCGCAGGATCTGCAAGAAACCGCGCGTGTCCTGATCGGCACCACCGCCCAGTTCTACTGGCAGATCAGCCAGTATAACCACCAGCTTGAGCAACTGGCCCGGATCCAAACGCTGCGGGAAGAAACAGAGCACCTGGTGCGCGCCCGCTATGAAGCCGGGAATGAAGCCCGTGAGGGCGTGTTGCAGGCGGAACAGCGGGTGCTGGAAGGTGCCAATCAGATCCACCATGTGCAGGCAGAACGCGAAAAAAGCCGTGATGCGCTGGCCCTGCTGCTGGAGCGGCCGCCCAGCCAGCCGCTGCCGGAAGGCAAACCGGCGACCGATGCCGTTCCCGTCACCGTCACACTTTCGGCCCCGCTGGACATCATTGCGCACCGGCCGGATGTCCAGGCCGCGGAGTGGCGGTTACGCGCGGCGCTGGCCGGTTCCGACGCGGCACGCCTGAGCTTCTACCCTACGCTGTCGCTGAGCGCGGCCCTGAATGCGGGCAATGCGCTGTTCCGCCAGTGGTTCGATAACCCGGCGCGCACGCTGGGCACCACGCTTTCGCTGCCGTTCCTGGAGTGGAACAAGGTGCAGCTCACCGTGGAACACGCGCAGATCAGCGTCCGGCAGGCGTCGCTTGAATTCCGCAACAGCGTGTACCGCGCCTTGTCCCAGGTGGCGGATGCGCAGGCAGAACGGCAGGCCGCCGTACAGAACCTCACCTTTTTGCAAAAGAGCGTGACGCTGAACCAACAGAGTGCCGACCTGACCCGCAGCCGCTATCTGGCGGGTGCCGTTCCCCTGAGCGAATGGCTGGCGGCACAAGAAAATCTCTTCACCAACCATATCAATCTGGTCGATGCCCGGATCCGTTACCTCAATGCCACGCTGACACTCTGCCTGGCAATGGGCTATGACGGCCGCGATGTGCTCCCTGACCAGGCAAAAGGACCATAAGATGAGTACACCATCACGCCGGGTTGTCGTCACCGGTTACGGCGCGGTCACCCCATTGGGAAACAGCGCGGAACAGAGCTGGGCCGGGATTATGGCCGGGCACATCGGTTATCGGCGGGTTGACCGGCAGGCCGCCGGGATCGCGTCGCACTTTTATGGGCTGGCCGACCCAAAACCGGACATCGCCTTTTTACCGGCCGCCATCCGCCGCCGCCTGCCGCGCTTCGCGCAATTGGCGCTGGTGTCGGCCCGTGAGGCAATGGCGATGGCCTTCGGCGACAGGCCGGTGGCTGAGGTTTATGACCCGCTCGCCTGCGGCGCGATCATCGGCACCGGCTGGGCCGGGCTGGATGAGGCGCTGGAAAATTATGACCAGTACCAGCAGACCGGCATGGGGTCGATGTTCGGGTGCTTTCTGACCATGCCCAACGTTGCCACCGCCGCCTGTAGCCAGTTCTGGGGGCTGCGCGGTTACCAGGCTACTCCGGTGGCCGCCTGCGCCACCGGCACCCTCGCGATTGGCGATGCGTTTGAGGTGATCCGCAGCGGGCGCGCTGACATGATGCTGGCGGGCGGCGCGGAATCGCTGACCAAAGACAACTCCATCTGGAATATCGATGTCCTCAAAGCGCTGACACCGGAACAGGATGATCCGGCGCGCGCCTGCTGCCCCTTCAGCCTCGACCGCAGCGGGTTTGTGCTGTCAGAAGGCGGCGCGGTGCTCTGCCTGGAGGAGCGTGGGGCGGCGCTGGCACGCGGTGCCGCGATCCTGGGTGAAATTACCGGCTACGGCAACTATTCAGACGCCGTCAACTTTACCGCCCCGGCCGCGGACAAAATCCCGCGCACCAAAGCCATCCGGGCGGCGCTGGCGCAGGCCGGGCTGGCCCCGGAAGCGCTCGGCTACATCAACGCCCACGGCACCTCCACGCCGCTCAACGATCTTAATGAGTCCGATGCCATCAAAATGGCGCTGGGCGATGCGGCCTATACCATCCCGATCTCCAGCACCAAGAGTTACACCGGCCATATGATCGCGGCGGCGGGCAGTTTTGAAGCGATTGTCTGCCTGAAGGCGCTGGCCGAACAGGTGATGCCGGCCACGGCCCATCTCCGCCGCCCTGACCCGCAGTGCGATCTGGATTACATTGCCGAGGGCCACCGCGCCGCCCGCTTTGACCATACTTTGAACCTGAGCTTTGGGTTTGGCGGCGCGAATGCCGCGTTAATCCTGTCGCGGGGCCAGGCATGATCCGCTACACCGCGGCGCATATCCGCCACTGGACCACCTTTTCCGGGGATGACAACCCTGTCCACTACGATGCCGGTTTCGCCCGGCGGCTGGGGCTGACGCAGACGCCGATCCAGGGGATGCGCGCGCTGCTGGATGTCAAGGCTGCGCTCAGCACGCCCGCCGGGAAACGAAACGACCCGCCGCAAGCCTGGCATTTCACCAGCCGGTTGCGCGCGCCGATCTACTGCTGTCAGCCCTATCAGCTCAGCGTGGAGCAGACCGCCAGGGGCGTCAGCGCCAGGTTGCTCGATGCCCAGGCGCAGCCCTGCATCAGTGCCTGCCTGGCCGGCAGCACCCCTCCGGCGTTACAACCGGGGCTGGCCGTCAGGCAGTGCGCTCTGGGTGATACCGCCGTGCTGCCGCCGGGTCTTCCCGCCTGGGTCGCGCTGGACGCCCTGTTGTTCCGCGAGCTGCTGGCCTCGCCCGAAGTGATGCAAACCGTGCATGACATCCTGCCGGAATTGCAGGCCACCACCCTGCCGGACGTGATGCCGCAACTCCCGCTGATGCAGACCCACAACGAGGCCTCATTTTCTGCCGCCCTGCTGGACACCCCGGCAGGGGCGGCAGGGGGTGCCGCCGTGGATTACGCCGTGCTGCCCGCCCTGGTGCTGGGCGACCGGCAGCGCGGTTTTATCTTGCGCCTGGGTATTCAGGCCAGCCTGGGCACACAGGCCATGACGCACTTTATTTCGCTGAAAACCTGGCCCGCCCCATTCCAACACCAAGGAGATTACGATGACTGACTACACCACCCTCTACACCACCATTGCGGACACCCTGTGTGACGCCAAAGACCTCGACCCGGCCACGCTGGACGCGGATATGCCGCTGGCGGCGCTGAAGCTGGACAGCCTGGACTATGTGGAGCTGATGGTACTGCTGAAACGCGAGTTCGGCCTGACGCTGGAAGCCGATCTGTTTGTGCAGAACCCAGGGCTGACGCTGCGCCAGCTTTGCCAGCATTTTGCCGGTGAGGAGGCCTGAGCCATGACAGGGAGCTGGGTGCTTGTCACCGGCGGCAGCCGGGGCATCGGCGCGGCGCTGGTCACACGGCTGTCACGCCGCATGAACGTTGCATTTACCTGGCGGCAGAGTGAGCAGGAGAGCCGTGCGCTGGAGCAGGCGGGCGGCGCAGGCTGGGTGAAGGGCTTCCGGTGTGACGGCCGCGATGAGCAGCAGGTGACCGACACCGCCCAGGCGTTGCTGGCACAGTACGGCGCACCGGCGGCGATCATCCACAACGCCGGCATCTGCCGGGACGGGCTGCATATCCACCACGCGACCGAGAGCTGGAACCTGACCCTGGACACCAACCTCAACACGGTGCTGTTCTGGCATCGCGTGCTGCTGCCGGCCATGATGGCGCAGGGCCACGGCACAGTGCTGTTGATGTCTTCCATTACCGGCATTCACGGCAACACCGGGCAAACGGCGTATGCGGCCAGCAAAGCGGCGATGATCGGCATGGGGCGTTCGCTGGCGCATGAGCTGGGGCGTTTCGGCATCCGGGTTAACAGCCTGTTGCCGGGGTTGATTGAGACGGACATGACCGCCGCGATGCCCGCGCATAAGCGGGAAGCCCTGCGCAAAAGTATTCCGTTGCGGCAGTTTGGCCAACCGGATGATGTGGCCCAGGCCGCGGAGTTCCTGATCGGTGAGGCCGGCCGCTATATCACCGGCCAGACGCTGATCATTGATGGCGGCCTGACCGCCTGATCCGGCTTGCGGCAGTGATGCCGACAGGCACCGGCGCACCTTTTGTACCGGTTAATACCTCTGGGAAATACCTCTGGGAAATACCTCTGGGCATAAAGCCGCACAGAATAAAAAATGCGGCTGAATAATAACGCCATGTTTGGCGGTTTCTCGTTGGCGCAGCCTGGGCTGCCCCTTTTCTGCCCTGCCCCTGACGTTTTACTCCGGCAAGAGAGAACAGCAGGATGCAGGGCTTTTTTTCGCCTGCTGTTTGTCCGCACGCTCACCCTTGTGTGTCAGTAAACCCTGCCCGCAGGTAAGCAGCAAATTCCGTGACCGCACGCGGCACCTGCGCGCTCCACGGCCGCACGATATACAGGTTTTGCGCAAACACCCCGACCGGCTGCCAGCCGGCCAGCAACGGCACCAGCGTTCCCGCCTCTAACGCCGACCGGGCGCTGAAGTCCGGCAGCAGCGCGATGCCCATCCCGGCGATCGCCGCATCCCGGATCGACTCACTGTTATTGGTGGCGAACATGCCGCTGACCGGCACCGTGACCGGCGATGCTTCGTGCAGCATGTTTTGCTGCGCCTCTTTTTCTTCTGAAACAAAGGCCCAGCCCGGCTGCTCGGTGCCGCGTGGGTAGTAGAGGCACTGGTGATCGGCGAGCTGTTGCGGCGTGTCCGGTGTGCCGTGGCGGCGGAGGTAGTCCGGCGCGGCGACCACCAGCGTGCGCGTGGCGCAGAGCCGCTGGGCGACATGCGTCTCCGGCAGGGTGTCACTGTGGCGGATCGCCAGATCAAACCCCTCTGCCGCCAGCGACACCAGCCGGTCGCTGACTTCAAGCTGCACCCGCACCTGCGGATAACGGCGCATAAAGCCGATGATGTGCGGCACCAGTTGCTGGCGGGCGAAGGCCACCGGGGCCGTTACGCGCACCCGCCCACGCAGCGGCCCCTGGGCATCCCGGATGCCGATAAAGCTGCGCATAATCTCCGAGAACGGCGCTTTCAGCTCCTCCACCAGTTTCTGCCCGGCGTCGGTCAGTTGCATGGTACGGGTGGTGCGGCGCACCAGCGGCACCCCGGCCAGCTGCTCCAGCTCTTTGATTTTCTGGCTGACCGCGGCTTTGCTGACGTCCAGCCGTTCCGCCGTGCGGGTAAAACTGCCCTGCTCCGCCAGCACCGAGAGCCAGTGCAGATGTGTCCAGAGGGCGTCGGGTTTCAAGTCTTTCATCGGCATTGTTCAATAGAGTGAATAATCAGTTCAAGGATAGCGCTTTTTCCCGCCGCATTCTTGCTTTACGCTGGCCTTCCGTTATCCCGTTGAACCTGAATGCACATTGTGAGGTGACCCATGCCGTTATTGATGTTTGACGTCCTTGAAGGGCGCAGTGAAGCTGAAACCAAAACTATGCTGGACGCCGCGCACCGTGCCGTATTGACGGCGTTCAAGGTGCCGGCGCGCGACCGTTACCAGATTGTTCACGAAAACAAAGCTTACCAGATGGTGATTCAGGACACCGGCTTAGGGATTGAGCGCACGGAGAAGGTGGTGGTGTTGCGGGTCTTTACCAGCCCGCGCAGCCCGGAACAGAAAGCGCTGTTCCTTACCGAGCTGTGCCGTGAACTGCACGAGCACTGCGGCATCCTCCCCAGCGACGTGATGGTGTCATTTATCAACAATGACCGTTCCGACTGGAGTTTCGGCAACGGCGTGGCGCAATATCTGACGGGTGAGCTTTGACGCCCACGACGACCAGACAGACAACAAAAAGGGACGGTATGCCGTCCCTTTTTTTACGCTGTTGCAGTCAGCGCGCCCCGACGAAGCCACCGGTCTGGTGACGCCACAGGCGGGAGTAGAGGCCCTGCTCGGTTTGCAGCTCCTCGTGGTTGCCCAGCTCGACAATCTGCCCCTCTTTCATCACCACCAGCTGATCCATTTTGACGATGGTGGAGAGCCGGTGGGCGATGGCGATCACCGTTTTGCCTTTCATCAGGGTGTTCAGGTTTTCCTGAATCGCCGCTTCGACTTCAGAGTCGAGTGCCGAGGTCGCCTCATCCATGATCAGGATCGGCGCATCTTTCAGCAGCACACGGGCGATGGCGATACGCTGGCGCTGGCCGCCGGAGAGTTTGACGCCGCGCTCACCCACATGCGCGTCCAGCCCGGTGCGGCCCTGATCGTCAGTCAGGAACGGGATAAACTGATCCGCGTGCGCCCGTTTGATGGCGTGCTCCAGCTCCTCTTCCGTCGCGTCGGGCCTGCCGTACAGCAGGTTATCGCGGATGGAGCGGTGCAACAGCGCCGTATCCTGGGTGATCATGCCGATTTGCGCGCGCAGGCTCTGCTGGCTCACCTGCGAGATGTCCTGCCCGTCAATCAGGATACGGCCGCCGTCGAGGTTATACAGGCGTAACAACAGGTTAACCAGGGTGGACTTGCCGGAGCCGGACGGGCCGACCAGGCCGATTCTCTCGCCCGGTTTGATCACCAGGTTGAAATCCGGGATTAACGGCGTGCCTTCGCGGATGTAGTTGAATTTCGCATGTTCGAAGCGGATTTCACCCTGCGTGACCACCAGTTCCGGCGCGTTCGGCTCGTCAGTGACGCTCACCGGCTGGGTCAGGGTTTCCAGCCCATCCTGCACCATCCCGATATTACTGAAGATGCCGTTGACCACCCACATGATCCAACCGGACATGTTCACCAGCCGCAGCATCAAACCGGTCGCCAGCGCAATCGCCCCGACAGTGATGATGTTCTGCGTCCAGAGCCACAGCGCCAGCGCGGTGGTGGCGACAATCAACAGCCCGTTCAGGGTGCTGATCACCACATCCATACTGGTAACCAGACGACTGGTCAGCTGGGCTTTGTGGGTCTGCTCCTCCAGGGCGGTGCGGGCGTAATCCTGTTCGAGGTTTTTATGCGCAAACAGCTTGAGGGTCAGGATGTTGGTGTAGCCGTCCACAATGCAGCCCATCAGGCGTGAGTTGGCATTGGAGGCGGCAACCGAACGGTTTTTAATCCGCGGCACAAAATACGCGAGGCTGATGGCATAGGCCACAATCCACACCAGCAGCGGAATGATCAGCCGCCAGTCCGCCTCGGCGAACAGCACCATTGACCCGATGGCGTAAATCAGCACATGCCAGATCGCATCCACCGCCTGAACAGCGGAATCGCGCAACGCATTGCCGGTCTGCGTAATGCGCTGGGCGATGCGGCCGGAGAAGTCATTCTGGAAGAAGCGCAGGCTCTGCCGCAGGATATGGTTATGGTTCTGCCACAGGATCATGCTGGACATGCCGGGGTTGATGTTCTGGTGGATAAGCAGGTCATGCAGGGCGATAAACAGCGGCCGCAGGATCAGCGCCACGATCAGCATCCAGATCAGCTCGCCGCTGTGCTCGCTGAAGAATCGCTCCGGCGTAGTGTCGCGTGTGAGGTCAATGATGCGGCTGAGGAAGTCAAACAGCACCACTTCCAGCAAGGCGCTGATAAGCCCAACGAACATCAGGCCAAGGAAACTGGGCCAGACCTGACGCAAATAGTAAAAATAAAATGCCCAGACCCGGTTCGGCGGCGTCTCCTTCGGGGCCGGTTTAAAGATATCAATCATCCTTTCGAAGCTGCGGTACAACATATTACGCCTCTCATGTCATGTGCGGATTTTATCAATTACGCAGTGCTGAAGGCCGCCTGCGGCCTCAAAAGTGACGTTGTCACCGCTATAAAGTGTAGCCATATTTATTATTTATGGGAGATTTCATGCCGGACGGCGGGAGATGACGCATGCCCGGCCGAAGCGCAGGCAGAACAAGCGGCGCCCCGGCAAGCGGGGCGCGCGGAGGTTAACTGCCGGTACCGTCTTTGCGTTGCAGCGCTTTGACTTTCTGCGCCGCGTTCTTGCCGGCCACAAAGGCGTGATCTGAATTGTAGTACTCCCATTCGCTGTAGCGACCCGCCAGCACAATGTCATGCTTGGCCAGCCAGGTGCGCACCGTCGACACATGCTGGGCGCGGGTGTGGTCGTAGATCACATAAGCGTAAGGCATGTCGACGATGTTGGCCGCCAGCACCTTGTCCTCTTTGGTAAACATCCCGACCTGGATGCACTCCTCGATGCAGCGGTCAATAAGCGCCTGCCCATCCACCGGCAGCGGTTTGTGCGGTGAATAGGTGATTTCACAGGTGATACCGAACCCACCCGGCGCATTGCAGTGCGGGCTGGCGTTACCCTGCACAAAGATGCGGTGGAAAATGGTTTCGCCGGGGTAATAGATCCAATGCTTATCGGTGAGGTTTTCACGCCCGATGCCGAGGTTCACACATTTCACCGAAATATGCTGCAACCCGGCAGCGGCTTCCTGCACCGCAGGCGGCGCGGCATCGCCCATCATTTTAATCAGCTCCGGCAGCGGCAGGGTGCTGACCAGGTGGTCATAGCGGTAGCGGCGGCCGTCGGCCAGTGTCAGCAGGTGTTCACGCGGCTGCACCTGGACGATTTTCGCGCCGGTTTCCAGCTGGCCCTCAATATGCGGCAGGAACCCTTCCATCAGCGCCTGGAAGCCCCCTTTCAGCGGGTAACCGAAACGGGAGTTCGGCCCCATCGGCGGCGGTGACGGCTCCAGCGCGCCCTGGATAATCTGCTCCAGATCCGGCAGCGGCACACGCCCGCCCAGCCAGGAGGTTTCCATCTCAGAGAGCGGCACCGTCCAGAGTTTTTTGTTGTACGGCACGGCGAAGTGTTTGGCGATCCCTTTGCCCCACACCTGATGGATAAACTGCTCGAAGTTTTGCGGCTTTTTGTTGCCGCCCTCGCGTACCGGGGTGTTCTCGTCCGGCGCGCTGCCGTCTGCACAGCAGTCATCCAGCGGCTTAACGACTTTACCGGTGGCTTTTTGGGCCTCGTCACCGTAGCGGGCTTCGATGGCCCCGACGATGCACTCTTTAATCACCTCCGGCGGCAGCCCATACAGCGCCCCCTGGAACGGGTAACGGGTGAACACGTCGTTGCTGTAAACCCAGGCTTCGCGGTTCTGCCAGTGCATGTTATCCCCCAGCAGCATCTCGTAGAGTTGCAGCACGTACGGGTCATTGGAGAACATGATGTGGCCGGCGTAATCGAAGGTGAAGCCATTGTCTTCCACGGAACGGCACCAGCCGCCGACGCTGTCGTGGCGCTCCAGCAGCAGTGCGCCCGGCCCGTAGTGGTAAGCCGCGCTCAGGCCGGTCGGCCCCGCCCCGGCGATCAGGCACGGAATACGCAGCGCCTCGCTCTGGACATTGCCGGTGCTGAGCACCGCCACGTTGGAGCCGGAGAGTTCGGCGCGGGTCGGCATTTCCGTTTCCAGCACCGGGTGGCGGTTGTGCAGCAGCGCCTCATCCATCAGCGTCGCCATCTGTTCTGCGGTGGCATCCCAGGAGGTACGGGCGATGCGGGTACGCATCACCGAGGCGGTTTCCGCCAGTTGTTGCTCATCCTGCGCCAGCGCCCGCTCACAGGCGGCGATAAACTCTTCCGCCGTGTGGCCGATGGCCACCACATCACTGTAAGGCTCCACCACATCCTTAATCGGGGTGCTTACAATCGGCAGTTCTGCGGCCATATATTCCAGCACTTTGGTCGGGCTGATAAAGCGCGTGGATTCATTAAGCGCGAACGGCAGCAGGCAGACGTCCCAGCCTGCCAGGAAATGCGGCAGTGACTGATAGGTTTGCTGGCCGTAGTAGTGGATGTTCGGGCGTTGCGGCAAGGTGGCCGGGTCGATTTTTACCACCGGCCCCACCATGATCAGCTGCCATTCCGGGTGGCTGTCCGCCAGGGCGGCGATCAAATCGAGATCCAGCCGCTCGTCCAGCACGCCATAGAAGCCCAGGCGCGGGCGCGGCAGGGCCTGTTGCAGCGGGTGGCCGTTGTTGCGGTCACGCGCCTGCTCGAAGTGCACGGCGTCCACACTGCTTGGGAAGCAGTAGCTGTTGTTGTGGCGGCCCTGTTTGGCGGCATGGAGGCTTGGGCCGCCGGTGAACAGCAGATCGGCCCGCGCCAGCAACGCGGACTCACGTTGCAGCAGCTGTTTGGGCGCGTTTTTAAACGCCGCCAATTCATCCATGCAGTCGTACACCACCAGGCTGGCATGGAGCGGGGCCAGCAACGGCAGCGCCATCGGCGTATAGAACCAGACAATCGGGTCGCTGCTGTCGTCGATCAGGTTTTCCAGCAGCGGTTGCAGCACGGCGATCTGGTCATCATGGAAACCAGGCGCATGCACAGGGGTATGAGGGCGGTAAACGGTGATATTGGCTGCCGGGGTACTGGTCTCCAGATAGGGTTTACCTTCGTCATACACCGGTTCTTCGATGAACAGGATCTTGTGAAACTGAGCCAGCCGGCTAAGTAATTGTTGTGGTCGTTGATAGACGAAGTCCCAGCGCAAATGGCAAAACACAATAATTGTCGACATAGAGCTTTCCTGGCCCATGGGGCTGTTGTTGAAACACAGTTTCGAGTGGAGCCGATGCAGCATTCCCTGAGCACGACGAAGGGCTGCGGCATAGTGAGGAACCAGTACCCGGGCATAGGGATCGGGGCCGAGATAGTCCAGATCCCACAGGCCGCTGCGGTGCCAGTGGGTAACGTTGTCCCAGTCGGGACGGTCAATAATCGGGTAGAGACACACCCCCCGCACATCTACCCCCGCCAGCAGCGCCTGCGCCACTTCGTTGGTAATGTCATTGACCCAGGTACCGCGGCCGCTGCCGACGTGGCTGGTTTCCGCCAGCAAAATCGGGCGGCCGTAGCGCTGGTAAAGTTCTTTCAGCATCAGGTGCAGCGGCTTGCGCCGCGGGTCACCCAGATGCCACCACAGCCGGGCTTCCGTCCCGCCCTCCCACTGGTTGCTGTGGTAATAATTGGCACCAATCAGGTCGAGGTAGCGCGGCGAGCCGCCCAGCTCCGGGGCGAGGCGGCCGCACAGCATGTCCCACCCGGCGTACTGCGCCTGACGCCAGCCTTCGACTGAGCCGTCAAACCCTTCGACCTCTATTTCCGGCGGCACCAGGTGGATAATCGGGTCACACTGCAAGATGCGCGCGCGCGGGTCTGCCGCCCAGATGGCATCACACCCGGCGATGGTGGCGCGTACAAACTGGCGTTTGCCCTCGTCTGCCACGTTCTCCCCCGCCCCCGCCGGCACCGGGAAAATGCCGTTTTCCATGCCCCAGCTGGTAAAGGAGATTTCATTGATTGGGGAGTAGATGGGCGTGTCGGTATAAGGGGCGAGGTAACGGGTCAGGGCATCGCACAGGCGGGCAAAGCGGGTGATAAATTCCGGGGAGAACATCTCAACATCGTCGGGGTAGCCGTAATGGCAGAACGTCCAGCAAATCTGGATGCCCAGTTCCTGGGCGATCCGGGCGCGCTCCTCCAGGGAGCTGAAATCAAACTGCCCGTCTTTTTCCACCAGCCGCCAGCCCACGCTTTCGCGCACGCAGCGGATGTTAAAACCCAGCAGCGCGGTGTAATCCTCCCGCACTCTCGAGAAATGGCCGGTGGCCTCATTCATCGACAGCGGTTCACCCAGGGGGTTGATATGATCCGCACCTTCATATCCGGCTTGCCAGAAACTGGAAAATGGGGTCATGACGTGTTCCTTTTGCATAAAATGAGCCGGCGCTGCCTTTTGCCTGCCCATTGGCCATTTCTGGCAGGCAGGGCATCGCGACACAAACGCTGGGGAAGCCGCCTCCTGTCCGCAGGAAAACGGCCGTGTTGCAAAACGGTATCACTGTGTGGTGCGGCGTACCGGTGACCGGCTACGCGCGAAAGAGAAAGGCCTCAGCCCAATGCCGGACTGATGAGCAGAACGGCATAATCACGGGATCTTTCGGCAAAAACATATCGTTATTTTGAGAAAGTCAGGGACAGGTTTGTCCATCCCACTTATGAGTCAGGATAGACGAAGTATTGTTCATCCAGTGGTTTATGCACGCGATACAAAACTTTTAGCTGCAATAAACTAAATAAACGATTTTTTACAAAATTTACGGGAAGTTATTAGCACGAATTACTAAACCGGCGTTGTTTATCCTGCTAAATAACGCCGGTTTGGTAGGGGAAGATCATAGCGGCATTAATACATAGCCGTCTTCTTCCAGGGAAGTGATGGTCGTCAGGCTGGAGAGCGCGAGCGTGACGTGGGGGTCGATCGCATCATAAGGGTAGTGGTGCCCGGCCACCGCCTGGCTGCATACCGCCAGATCCACACCGGCGCGGGTCAGTTGCTCAATCAATGCGGCATTGGGGTTTTTGATGCCAAACACCTCATGGTAGTGCTCATTGCTTAAAATTGCATCAGTGGCGGCGCCCGAAATTGCCCCGACAAACTTAAGCTGGCTGAGCGGCACACCGGCGGCGACATAGAGGTTTACCGTGCGTGCCAGATGATCGAGTTCTTTGTTCACTTTGTCGGGCGCATCGGCCTGTTCGGTAATCTGGAAGACAATTTTATGCACCTTATCCGTACGCGGCAGGTAAGCCGATTCCGGCAGATAGTGGATTTTGCCGTAACCCTCGATGGTGGGCGTCTGCCAGAACCCGGCCGGGGCGGTTTTTGCCGTCTGTGTGCCGGAAAAATGGGTGATCAACCTGGGCGCTTGCGTGGCCGCAGCCCCCACCGCCCCGCCCAGCAAAGCAACGATCACTAATGATGTCAGATGGCGCATAGCGTTCTCCCTGAACAGGCCGGCAGGCGGCCGTTGCAGTCAATACGGTGAATCAGGCAATAATCTGTATCAGAATATGTGTGGGGTAATTTATCACGCACGCTACGCAACCGGGTAACGCCAACCCGGCCGGAACGGCGTTTTAAGAGGAGTCCCATGTGGGCTGGGACAAACGCGCAGGGTTAACCCTGTTCACGCCCGCTTCCCACAGGGGGTTGCCGTTGATGCCAGCAGTAACGTCCGTATTTTATTCTCTGCTTCCCGCTTTCCCTTATATTTCCCTGCCACAAAGAGCCATTACCTCACAAGCTGGTGAATTCAACACTTCATTAACATTTTTATTGCGGGCGCAGAAGAATAATCTTATTACTATTTAGTCGCTTATGCCCAACAGCGACCCCAGCCTGTTAATAAAAATAATGATAAGGATAGCTTATGACGAGTAAACCGGTTGCTGAAGCCAGTGCGGCAACAGGCCTGTTCCAGACGCTGAAATCTTTCCCGGCGACTGTCCATGCGCTGCTCTTTTTTACGCTCGTCATACGGTTCAGCTATTTTATGGCCTGGCCGTTTATCGCGGTGATCATGACGCAGAATTACCATATGTCGCCGGTTGCTATTGGCCTGGCGATGACCAGCAGCGCCCTGTTTTCGGTGGTGCTCGGGATGTATGGCGGGCAAATTTCGGACAGGCTGGGCCGGCGCGTTATTCTTCTGCTGGGCTGTGCGTTTTCCGCCGTGGGGTATATCACCCTGGCGCAGGCAACCGGGATAGGGCTGTTTATCGTCGGCCTGATGATCATTGGTGTGTCCTTTGCGTGGGTTGATCCGCCCCTGCGTGCGCTGATGAGTGATTTGCTGGGTGACCGCCGCCGCCGTGCACTTGCCCTGCAAATGCGCTACTACCTGATTAACGTTGCGGCGGTATGTGGCCCGCTGGTGGGGATAGCATTTGGCCTGACCTCTCAGAAGGGGACATTCCTGATAACCGGGCTGTCTTATCTGCCTTTTTTCGTCTACGTGCTGCTGTTTATCCCGGCGGGCAAACTGCTGGCTGAGCAACAGGCCGGCAGCGGGCCGGCGGTTAAGCTGCACCAGGTGATAGGTATTATCGCCAGGGATAAAATCTACATGGCGGCGCTGCTGTGCAGCATTTTGTGCAGCGTTGTTTTTATCCATTACGAAGCCATATTGCCCCAGTATCTCCTGTTACTTGACGGCAACGCGGCGGTTAAGCTGATTACCCTGATACTGGTCACGAATGCCTGTACCGTGTTGGTATTTCAAACGTTTATTATGCGGTTTCTGGCGCACATTGCCCTGCCGAAACGCATTCTTCTGGGCGGCATCATTTTCGCTTTATCGCAGCTGTGCTTTTTTCCATCCGTACGACGGACATCTGGCTATGGCTGACGGTGACCGGTGTGTTCAGCATGGGGGAAGCGATTCTGATGCCGAACCTGAACATTTTGCTCGATCAGTTGGCCCCGGCAGCACATCGTGGTGCCTACCTGGGCGCGTCCATGCTGTCTTCGCTTGGGATCGCTGCCGGGCCGTTAATCGGTGGTGTGATGCTGTCGATGACCGGTGCGGGGGTATTTATCTGCACGGCGTTACTCAGCCTGCTGTTGTGCGTGATTATTTACGCCTGCCGGGTAAGTATGCTGGCACGCTTGCAGGATGCATAATCAACGGGTTTGCAGGCGTCCGGGCACTGAGCGCCTGCATTGCGGCCGGTGAGCCGCTTGCCGCTTAGTGCGCCTGTGTCTGTGTCTGTGTCTGTTAACATAAGGCTCTATTAATGCTTTTGGGTAACAGTGTTATGCCGCAAATGACGCTTCATATTTTGAATGCGCACGGGAAACTCACCCCTTACTGTGAATGGCTTCATAGCTGCCTGCCCCATACCTACGCCCTCGCAAACAAACTGCTGCCGCTGCCTGCTGTCGATGTTGTGGTAAAAGCGGGGGCGTATGTCATCCCGGAAAAAGGGCATATGGGATATTGCCCGGAACCGGGGGTGGTGTATATCACGGTTGATCCTGAAAACCCGGCGTTTTCTCACAATGAAGAGGATGCCCTTGAGCGGATGTTTGCGCATGAGCTGCACCATGCTGCGCGGTGGGCCGGGCCGGGATATGGCCGGACGCTCGGTGAAGCGCTGGTGTCTGAAGGGCTTGCCGGGCATTTTGCGCTTGAGCTTTTTGCAGGGGAACCAGAGCCCTGGGAGCGCCTCAGTTCAGACATACTCCAACCCTATATTCCACACCTCAGTGAATACTGGCATCGCACGGATTACGATCACAATGCCTGGTTTTACGGAACCGGCTCTTTACCCCGGTGGCTGGGATATAGCGCAGGGTTCCACCTGGTTTCTCGCTACCTTGCCGCGGCCCCACACCTCCGGGCCTCAATGCTTGCCAATGCAGAGGCAGAAGCGTTCAGGGCATTTATGTAAGTGAACATCACCGGTCAGGCTCATCAGGCCTCCCTGTTTCAGCAAGTGAAAAGGTAACGGGTGAAGAGACGCCTCCATCAAAGAGATGAAGGAATCTGCTTTCCGGTTACCCTGATGTCATGTTTTAACCGGCGCGTTTATTCAGACACCATGCCGTTCGCAGCCGCTTTTAACGCGTCTTCACCCATCACATAAGGTCTCCACTTACTGTCAGGGCAGCCGCCATGCTTTTTGTAAAAGGCTTCTGCAGGCTGATTTCCGGCCATCACATCCCATTTCAGCCGCCCCCCACCCTCAGCAATAGCCCAGGCCGCCACATGGCGAAAAAGCGCAGAGCCGGTGCCTTTTCCCCTGTGCCCTGAATCCACAAAAAACTCTTTCAGAACCAGCGTTTTCTTCAAATCGTAGGTAAAGGGGATAACCAGCCCAACCGCATAGCCAATAATGCCTTCACGGCACTCGGCGACAAAAATATGGCATTCAGGATGTGGCCCAAACACGCGCGTTAACAGGGACTTTTCATCGACAGTAAAGTCGCTGATATAATGCTCGAAATCCGCCAGCGAACGCATATGCCTGAGCACATCCGGGATATCACCGGGCATCGCTGCCCGGATAGTGAGGGGGGGAGTCAACATTCGCAGGAGAACCCATCGGCAGGGGCGGGAATATGTTCTCCCTGCAGGGGAAGCCCTTCGTCAACCCAGCCGGTAAGGCCGCCAATCATCTCTTTTACCGCAAAACCCAGCCCAGCCAGCCGGATGGCGGCACGGTGTACGCCGTTACAGTGGGGGCCGGCACAGTAAACAACAAACAGCGTCTCGCGTGGATACCCGGACATGCGCTCCTCAGTAATAGTACGCGTGGGAATACTGATCGCGCCGGGGACATGCGCTTTTGCAAAGGCTTCACCACTTCTGACATCGACCAACACATAGTCGACATTGCCTGTTTTCTGGCTCTGATGGACATCAGAGCAATCGGTTTCAAACGCTAAACGGCGGCTGAAATGTTGCAGGGATTCAGCAGGTGAGGCGGCGGGAACTTCACTGATTAAACTTGGCATGAGCACTGTCTCCTTTCAAAGTGTCTGATGATTGTAAGAAGCAGCCTCACGCTGATAAAGTGGCGGCACTGACAATAACTGGTAGTTTTCCGCCAATGTTAAAACACCCCGGTTTGGTCGCCATCCTGGCTTATGACGGACTTTGTGCGTTTGAATTTGGGATCGCGGTAGAGATTTTTGGCCTTCATCGCCCTGAATTTGATTTTCCCTGGTATCAACACCGGATAGTGTCGGTCGACCCTTCCCCGATAAAAGTGTCAGAAGGCATCCAGGTTGTTTCAGATTTTGGGCTGGACTCGCTCAGCGAAGCGCAAACCATCATTATTCCCGGCTGGCGTAACCGCGATGAAAAGCCACCGCAGGCCCTTCTGGACGCAGTGTGTGAGGCCTGTCAGCGCGGGGCGCGCCTGCTCTCTATCTGCTCAGGCGTTTTTGTCCTGGCGGCTGCCGGCTTACTGAACGGCAAGCGTGCGACCACCCATTGGCGTTATACCAGTGAGCTGGCGGCGCACTATCCCGATATAACCGTGGACCCGAATGTCCTGTATGTCGACAGCGGGCAAATTATTACCTCTGCGGGAAGCGCAGCAGGGATTGATGCCTGCCTTCATCTGATTTGCCGTGATTACGGTGCGCATATTGCTAACGTGGTGGCGAGGCGTTTAGTGATGGCCCCGCAACGTTCTGGCGGGCAAATCCAGTTTATCCCGTCTCCTGTTGCACAGAAGCCGCGTGATGAGATTGCCCCGGTGCTTGAGTGGGCGCTTCAGAACCTGGACAGGGCGCTGTCAGTCAGGCAAATGGCAGACAGGGCGTTAATGTCAGAACGGACTTTTCTGCGGCGTTTCAAAGAGGCGATGGGGACAACCCCCAAAGCCTGGTTGCTTCAGGCCCGGATGAACCTTGCGCGCGAGTTACTCGAAAATAACCACCTGCCTAACGAACACGTCATGGAATATTGTGGGTTCGGGTCTATGGAGAGTTTCCGTGCCGCATTCCGTAAATCGGTGGGCGTCTCACTCTCCTCCTACCGTAAGCTGTTTGGCAGCATGGCGACGGAAAGCGCAGGCACCGGCGCATTGGACGGGTAGCCACAATGCGACGGAAAGCCGGGCGCGCAGGGGTTTTCCGGCCAGAAAGCAAGGCGGTGGAATATCAGTCGTATACCGGGGGAAAAAGCCGGACTTTAACGCATTACGGTTTACTCTATTTTGGCAGAACTGATGTTGTCTTCGGCTTTCCAGATGCGGTATTTAACCTCAATGTTGCCTGGCGTATACACCACGACGGGAAGTTTACTGTTATAACGCAACATGCCATTCGCCCCGAGATTTGCGTCGACAAATTTCTTTTCCTTTTTCCCTTCAGGGCAGGCCATCATAGTCGAGACGTGCATCATGCCTGAATCCGGCGTTTTTGCCGGCTCATACACGTAATAAGGGTATCCCCAGCCATCCACCGTCTCGCTCCGCAGCTGGCCCAGCAAATGGTGCTGGTTACAGTCGGTTTCTAACGTTTGACCAATCATCAGCTCAATTTTATATAAATACTCATTCTTACGTTCCGGCAGCTGGATCACCTGCCGGCTTATTCCTTTCTCCGGTTGCGGATAAGGTGCGATATTTTTTAAAGGCGGCTGCTGAGCGAAAGCGCTTGCTGAAAGGCAACTGGCGGTCATCAGCAAACAGATGGCCAACGGGGACGTTCTGGTCATTGAAAGTGTCCTTGATTGCATTTTGTCCAGACAAATGGCTGGAAATATTGAATTAAGAAGTATTAAGCGCTGCAATTCTATTTAAAGCCAGCAGTTATTGTCACTCAACAGAGAAGGATCGGGAGGCTGCCTCCCGTAACAAATAGTTTACACAGGCTGTTTGGTGCATCCGTGCCTGATCCTGACACTGCCGGTTATCTCAGGCGACAGAGCAGAAGAGCACACGTTGATAGCATTTAACGGCGGAAGACGATGTAGGGGAAGGTCATGCCATGACCACAAAACAACCGCCTCAATGCGAGGCGGTATCCGGGCAACGCCTTCAGGCATGGGCTTTCCGGTCGGCGAGCAGCGTGTCGACGAATGCCGCGATCTCAGGCTTCTCCTGTTCTATCTGCGCAATTTTATCGGCAAATTTAGGCAGATAGGCTTTGTGGGCGTAGAGCAGCGCATCCAGTACCTTAACGGCCGTCTCCCCCGCCGGGATAAGCGGGTTGATGGTGAAGGCATGCAGGGCGGCACCGTAATCACCGGTGACGGCCGCGTCGATCACCGTCTCTTCCATGGCTTTCATTAACTGGATCATGCCGCGGGCAGCCGGCGGCAACGCACCCCAGCGCAGCGGCTCCGGGCCGTGCGACGTGATGGCCGCAGTGATTTCCACCACGCAATCAAACGGCAAATCAGCAATGGCCCCATTGTTACGGGTAGAAACCACCATCAGTTTACCGCTGTTGTTCTGGATAGACGCGATCAGGTCACACGCGGCATCGCTGTAATGCGCACCGCCGCGCTGGCTCAGCTCCTCAGGCTTGTAGTTCAGGTTCACGTCTTTATACAGCTCAAACAGTCGCGCTTCGGTTTTCTTGACCACTTCCGCACGGGTTTCATAGCGTGCGAACTCCTCGACAGCGTGTGCCAGCATCGGCTCCTGCAGGTAGTAGTAGCGGTGGTAGCCACAAGGCAACAGGCCCAGATGTTTTACCTGGTCGAAATAGAAAGGGATCTGGTGGATGTTTTTCAGCCCTTCATCCGTTCTCTCCTGCTGCTCAGGGGAGTAGATTTTCTCAATCAGTTCTGCGGTGCGCTCATTGCCCTGCTGATCCCAGACGCGGTGCCAATGGAAATGGTTAAGCCCGGCGAATTTGAAATAGAGATCCTTTTCCTCTTTGCCCAGCACTTTGCACGCCTGGGTGATATGGCCGAAGGGGACATTACATAACCCGACGGTTTTTTCCCATTTGCCGTATTTGATGGCAGCTTCCGTGACCATCCCCGCCGGGTTGGTGAAGTCCACCAGCCAGGCATTGGGGCATAATTCACGCATATCATCGATGATGTCGAGAATAACCGGGATAGTGCGGAACGCTTTGAAAATACCGCCTGCGCCGTTGGTCTCCTGCCCCATCAAACCGTTGGCTAAGGGGATCACCTCATCTTTCAGGCGCGCATCCAGCAAGCCAACGCGAAATTGTGTGGTGACATAATCCGCATTTTTCAGCGCTTCCCGGCGGTTTAACGTCAGGTGCACCTGCCAGTCCAGCTTCGCCGCGGCGATCATACGCTTCGCCATATTCCCGACGATTTCCATTTTCTCTGCGCCATCGTCAATATCCACCAGCCACAGCTCAGCAATCGGTAACTGGTCTTTACGCAGGATAAGGCCTTCAATCAGTTCCGGCGTATAGCTGGAACCCCCGCCGATGGTGACAATCTTGATCTTATTTTGCATAGGATGTAACTCCGTTTGGTGTGAGTCAGGCGAGGGGAATAGGCCGCGCAGGGCAGCAGGAAGCCTCACCGTAGGGATGCTGTTTTCCAGGAAATGCAGATATTAAAAATTCAGCCTGCCGTCGCAGGCCGGAAAGGTTATGTGTGCCGATCGAGATAATGGCGCACGGCGCCCAACAGGCCCGCGCTGTTCCCATGCCGGGCGCTCCGTACGTCAACGGAGAGGCGATACCAGGCCAGGTGCTGTTTAATCTCTTCCAGGAATTGCGGGCGCTCGGTAATGCCGCCGCCGAGGAAAATACATTCCGGGTCGAAGATATGGGCGAGGTTATGGATGCCGGAGCAGATATCCTGCATAAACTGATTCACCAGACGTTGGCAGGTTATATCGCCCTGGTCGTATAAGCCGAATATCTCCTCACCGGTGACCTCTTCAGGGTTTTTCCCGACATGGCCGGCGTAACGCCGGCGCAACACCGTGAGCGTACAGGTCTCATTCATGGTGGATTTCATCAGCCGGTCACTGCCGGGGCGCTCACTGAGAATGTAGCCGAATTCGCCCGCCCGGAAACGGTGGCCACTCACCAGCGCGCCGTTGCAGAATATCGCGCCGCCGATGCCGGTGCCGATGGTCATCATCAGGACGTTGTCCATCTGCCCGGCGCTGCCCAGCCAGCGCTCCGCCAGCAGTGCGCAGTTGGCATCATTTTCGGCGCTGACAGGCAAACCGGTTTTATTTTCCAGCCACCCGGTGATATCGAAATGATCAAAATCGCGGATGGCGCCGCCCATGGTAATAAAGCCGCTGTGGGGGTTGATATAACCCGGCACACTGATGGCTATCCCCTCACACCCTGGGTGCTGCTTCAGCCAGCCGAGGATGGCGGCAAGAATGGCCTCGCCGGAACGGTGGGGAATCTCTTTCTTATCTTTGTGAAGGATATCCCCCTGGCTGCTGACTACCCCCATTTTTAATGAGGTACCGCCAATATCAAACGCTGCTATTTTCATGCCCCGCTCCTTGCAGGCTCAGTGACCGCCACCGGCGATATCAGCCTGTAACATCAACGGCTGTTCAGAGTAATTCACCGCGGGTGGCGATGACGTTTTTATACCAGCCGAAGCTTTTCTTTTTGGAGCGCGAAAAGTCGCCGGTCTGGTCATCATGGCGGTTCACGTAGATAAAGCCGTAGCGTTTGCTGTACTGGCCGGTGCCGAACGACACGCAATCAAGACAGCCCCAGGGAGTAAAGCCCATCAGGTCGACGCCATCTTCCAGCACCGCTTTCTTCATCTGCACGATGTGCTCACGCAGGTAGGCAATGCGGTAGTCATCATGGATTTCGCCGTTTTCTGCGACCTTGTCGACCGCCCCAAAGCCGTTTTCAACAATAAATAACGGTTTCTGATAACGCTCATACAGGGCATTCAGCGTATAGCGCAGGCCCACCGGGTCGATTTGCCAGCCCCAGTCAGACGCCGGTACATAAGGGTTTTTGCGGCTGCCGGGGAAGGCCTCGAATTCGCCGTCACCCTGGGCGGCACTCGCGTACTCCACGGCGTTGCTCATGTAATAGCTGAAACCGAGGTAATCCGTGCAGCCTTCACGCAGGGTCTGCGCATCTTCCGGGGCTATCTCAATATGGAAACCGCGCAGCGCCCACTCTTTCAGGATGTAAGACGGATAAGCGCCCCGCATGTGCACGTCGCCAAACAGGTAGCGCTCCTGCATCGATTTTTGCGCATACATCACGTCGTCAGGGTTACAGGACCAGGGATAGAGCGGCACCATGGCGAGCATACAGCCGATTTTGAAGTCAGGGTTAATCTGGTGGCCGAGCTTCACGACTTTCGCGCTGGCCACGAACTGGTGGTGCAGCACCTGGTACATCACCTCTTCCGGCTTGTCATGATCGGTAAAAATCACCCCGGAATTGCTGTAGCCAAACAGCGGCCTGCGCCAGTTACGCTGGTTATTGATCTCGTTAAAGGTCATCCAGTATTTCACTTTGTGCTGATAGCGCGTCATCACCACCTTGCTGTAACGCACAAAGAGATCGATCAAGTCGCGGTTGAGCCAGCCGCCATACTGCGTGACCAGGTGCAGCGGCATTTCGAAGTGTGAAAGCGTGATGACCGGCTCAATGCCGTACTTCAACAGCTCATCGAATACGTCATCATAAAATTTCAGCCCCGCCTCGTTAGGCTCCTGCTCATCCCCGTTGGGGAAAATGCGCGTCCAGGCGATAGAGGTGCGGAAACACTTAAAGCCCATCTCCGCGAACAGGGCGATGTCTTCCTTGTAGTGATGGTAAAAGTCGGTGGCCAGATGGTTGGGGTAGTGTTTGCCTTCGACGATCCCGTCGGTAATTTCACGCTCAACCCCGTGCGCGCCGCCGGTGAGCACGTCCACAATGCTGGGGCCTTTGCCGCCCTCTTTCCACCCACCTTCAACCTGGTGCGCGGCCACCGCGCCCCCCCAAAGAAAACCAGCCGGTAACGTTGACATAATTCATCCTTTTAAATTGCTGACAATGGCTTACTGCGTATTCGCTTTTGACAGTTCCTGCACTTCGCGGTGCAGATAGATCAACTCTTCCACCAGGTCGCGGCACAGCATGGCGTTCATCAGGTGGTCCTGGGCGTGCACCAGGATCAGGCTGACGGAAATTTTGCCGCAGCCCTCATCGGCACCGATCAGGGCCGTCTGTATTTTATGGGCTTCCCGGGCGGCTGAACCGGCGTTTTCCAGCAGCTCATCCGCCTCGCCCCACTGGTATTTTCTTGCGGCCTGCAGCGCCTGCATGGCCGATGAACGCGCTTCCCCGGCATGGATGATTAACGCCATGACCGTGCTTTCCAGTTCCTGCATCTCTTCCATCATTTCATCTCCGCAGCCAGGTTTTCGCTCACCATTTCTGCCTCTTGTTCAAGCAGCTGGCGTTCGTACATTTTGAAGAACGGGTAATAAATCAACGTGGATAAACAGATCAGGAACGCCACCAGAACCACCGCGCGCCAGTCCCACCCGGTTGACCATGCCGCGCCAATCGGGCCGGGGGTGGTCCAGGGTGCCAGCGAAATCACGTGGTTAATCAGGTCAGTGCGGGTGGCCGTCCAGGCAATCACGGCGTTAATCAACGGTGTGGTGATAAACGGGATGAACAGCAGCGGGTTCATGACCACCGGCGAGCCGAAAATAATCGGTTCATTGATGTTGAACAAACCGGGCACGAAGCCAAGGCGGCCGATGGAGCGCAAGTGCGCGGAGCGGCTGCGCAGGTACAGGATCACCAGCCCCATGGTGGCACCCGAGCCGCCCACAGTGATAAAGAATTGCCAGAAAGGCTCAATGAAGATTTTAGGGATCTCCTGGCCGGCGTTTAACGCCTCCTGGTTCAGCCCCAGGTTGCTCAGCCAGAATGCCTGCAAAATACCGCCGACAATCGCCGCACCATGAATGCCCGCAAACCACAGCAGGTGGCACAGCAGCACGGCGATCAGCACCGCAGGCAGGGAGTCCGCCGCCGAGATAACCGGCGCAAACACCGACATAATCGCCTGGGGGATTAACAGGCCAAAGTGGTTCTCAATAAACAGGTTCAGCGGATACAGCGTCAGGAAAATCACCATAATCGGGATCAGCAGGTCAAACGACTGCCGGATCTTCGGCGGCACCTGCTCCGGCAGCTTGAAGCCGATGTTGAACTTCACCAGCACGTGCATCACTTCGGTGCAATAGAGGCTTATCAGGATGGCGGTGAAAATCCCTTCCCCACCGAGGGAAGCCACTGACAGCGCGCCGTCTTTCTGCGGTGACGCCACCACCAGAAACGTCATCAGCGACAGCAGGGCGGCCATCAGGCCATTCATTTTGTAGCTTTGCGCCAGGTTGTACGCGATGGCACCGGTGATAAAAATCGACATGATGCCCATGGTCATGTTGTAGGGCATCATCAGCTGGTCGTTGTACTGCTTGATCATGCCCAGCCACCACTGGGCGAACCCCCACTGGCTGTTTTCGCTGAAGGGCGGGTGGGAGAACAGCAACATAAACGAACCCACAATCAGGAAAGGCATGGAGGCGATAAAGCCGTCTTTGATCGCCACCACATGCCGTTGCGAAGAGAGCTTCGCAGCAATGGGACTGATGCGGTTCTCAATCACGCCGAATAAGGAATCAGCCAGTGTGCTCATTACGCCCCCTTATTGGCATCAATCAATGCGAGCGCCGACGCCAGGATTTTTTCCCCATTCAACATGCCGTAATCCATCGTATTAATAACGGCAACGGGTTTTTTATATTCCTGCGCATTCCGTTCAAACTCCGCCAGCTTATATTTGATCTGCGGGCCGAGCAGGCAGCAGTCATAATCGGCGATCTTACGAGTAAACTCTTCCATACCGACGGCCTCTATTTCGGCCGCCAAACCCCGCTGTGACGCGGCTTTCTGCATTTTTTGCACGACCATACTGGTAGACATACCTGCGGAACAGCACAATAGAATTCTCATCATGATATCCTCCGTTTTTTTTAACTATGTACGCGTTACGCCGCGCGCCTGCAACCGGTTACAGATTTGTTTTGTTTCTTTTGTGATCCATAACTCAAACCGAAACCCCCTATTTTCAGGCACGACAAAAGAATAATCTGATACCGGTTTCAGATTATTTTTCAGTTAAATCATGATAATTACCGGCGGCGGCACCGGATTAATTAACCCGCGGCGAAATGGGTAACCGGCTTTACCGGAATCGGCCGTTTTTCAATGCGGGATTTTGCGTTACAATGCCTGGGTACGCTGAAAAGGACGCTGAATGACTACGATGCTCGATGTTGCAAAACGCGCAGGCGTTTCGAAAGCCACCGTTTCACGGGTGCTGGCAGGGCACGCTTATGTGTCGAAAACCGTCAGGGATCGGGTCATGCTGGCCGTTGACCAGATGGGCTACCGCCCTAACCTCCTGGCCCGGAACCTGGCCACAAACCGGTCGCAAAGCATCGGCCTGATGGTTCCCAATACGCTGTACCACGGCCCTTTTTTTACTGAGCTCCTCTTTCAGGCAGCGACGTTAACCGAACAGTTAGGCTCCCAGCTGGTGTTGGCGGATGGTAAGCACAATGCGGAACAGGAGCGCCAGGCAATTAATTTCCTGATCGACAGTTGCTGTGATGCCGTGATTATTTATCCGCGATACTTAAGCGTTGATGATATTGATGCGTTAATTCCCACCATCAGCAAACCATTAATTGTATTAAACCGCCGGTTAAAAAAATTCCCGCAATATTCCGTCTGCGCTGACCATGAAAATGACACGCTGAATGCGGTAAACCATTTAATTTCACAAGGCCATAGAGAGATCGCCTTTATCAAAGGCATGGGCAGTTCCTATACCGGGCAGAGCCGCTTAAGGGGCTATATTTCATCGCTTACCGAAAACGGCCTGGCATATGATGAAAATTTGATTCTGGAAGGCAGCTGGACAAACGAAAGCGGCCGTCAGGCGGCTGAAGCATTGCTTAAGAGAAACGTGGCTTTCTCCGCGATTGTCGCCAGTAATGACGACATGGCCATCGGTGCCGCCTGCGCCCTGCACGCGGCGGGCCTGCATATTCCCCGTGACGTCTCGTTACTGAGTTTCGATGACATTCCGGTCGCGCCCTTTTTCATTCCGGCCTTAACCACGGTGCATGTGCCCATGGCGGAAATGGTCTCCAGCGCGCTGATGCAACTGACCCATATGCTGGATGGGGAAGAGGTCGCCCCGCTGTCATTGATGCCCGGCCAGCTGGTCATCCGCGACTCCATCGCCCAGGGGCCGTATGCGCAGTGAGGTTAACGTTGCTCCCCACTCATCGCGGCCGGTGTGCCTGCGTTAATCAGCAGGCAGCCGTTCATCCCTTCAACATCCCCTACACGGTGCAGTGCCGGTAAACACGCTTTACCGGCACCCTCTAAAAGCTCAGCCCCACCCTCAGCTCTCGATCGAGATATCTTTATTGCTGGTCTCTTTGCTGAAATACGTACATGCCGCAGATACCAGGGCTAAAAAGACCATATACCACGCGATGGCGTAAGGTGTTCCGAAATAGCTCAGTAAAAAAGCCCCAATGATCGGCGCAGTGCCGCCACCGACAATTCCCCCGACATTGGTTGCCATGGCAAAGCCGGTAAAACGGACTCCGGTGCTGAACGCCTCGCCGGTGAAAGAGGCGACGGCACCGTAAACCAGCCCATAGCTGATCATTAATAAGCTTGCCCCTGCCAGCATCGGCATAAATTCCCCGCTGGAATACAGGGTCCAGAACGGAAAGGCGGATAACGCCGTCACGGCAAACCCGATAAGCATCATTCTGCGGCGCCCGATTCTGTCAGAGAGCGCGCCCGCCAGGGGGACGACCACAAGATGCGTGCAAATGGCCAACATCACTACCGCTAGGACAAGGCTGTTGGACATGCCGAGATCTCTTTGCGCATAGCTCATTGAAAAAACGGTAAATAAATAGAAGGTAGAGAAGTGGCAAATGTTTGCCCCGGCCACCAGCAGGAGCTGTTTCGGGAATTTTGTAAACAGGGTCATGGCCGGGGACATTTCTGGTTTAGCTGCTTGCGCCCTTTTGGCGGCGGCTTCCACGAAGACCGGGGATTCTTTCACTTTCGATCTGACAAAAACGCCCACCACCAGGAGCGCCAGGCTGGCCACGAACGGTATTCTCCAGCCCCAGGCGTAAAACTCGTCCGTGGGCAGCACCGAACTGACGATCAGGAGTAAGCCTGCCGAACCAAAAAAGCCAAATACCGGGCCGATGTTGTTTATTGCGGTATAAAAGCCCCGTTTTCGCCGGGGTGCGTGCTCCAGCAGCATCAGAACCGCGCCGCTGTATTCACCTGCAAAAGCAAACCCCTGAATAAAGCGCAAGATACACAACATGATCGGCGCCCAGATACCGGCGCTGGCGTATGTCGGCAGTAAGCCTATCGCCACCGTACTCAGCCCCATGACAATCAGCGTCATGTATAATAATTTTTTCCTGCCTATTCTGTCCCCGAAATGGCCGATGACCAGGGAACCGAGCGGGCGGGCAATAAATGAAATGGCAAATGAGGCCAGTGACGCTAACCGCGACACGGTTTCATCCGCTTCGGGAAAGAACAAAGGCGCAAATATTAAGGCCGCAGCAGTGCCGTACAGGTAAAGGTCATAGGTTTCCAGGGCCGTACCAAACAGGCTGCCGGCAACCACATTTTTCATTGATTTATTATTATCGGCGTCAGTACTTTCACTATGTGTAGGTGTTTGTTCCGAGACAGAGATGTTCATCGTTATTATCCTTCAGTGCAGGTGCTTTTTATATCAGCCAACGTTTTTCAGCGTTGCTTACCCTTCAGTGCCTGAACAAAATAGGTTTCATCCCCCATTTGGCCGCCCTTCAGCGCTATTTCCAGCCCTGACAAAAACGGTTTTTCAGATAACGCCTTACATAAAGGCGCGCCGGGTGAAATAGCCGATTGGATAACCAGCGCATCAGGGGCGAGTATTTTCGTCACCTGGCTTGACGTATCGCCACCTGAAACCACGATCCGTTTAAGCGGGTGCCGCTCCAGAATTTTTTGGGTGATAAGCCCAAGCTCAATACTTAATGCCTTCCCCCCCTGGGTTTTAGCCGCTTCAGGGCTGGCCCCCCGGGACACCATGAACGTGATCATGTCGGCGATACGTGCATCATCCGGGCCTTTTGCCGTATGGATGACCACATTTTCCCCGCCCTGCAGCAGTTCAATGGCTTTATCAATGATGTCCTGCGCGGCCTGTTGCTTTTCGTTTTCAGAAATCAACGCCCTGGCCTCTACGCCAATCTCAACAAAGCCATGTTCTATGGCCTTTTTAATCTGTAAATAGCTAAACGGGGAGGCGCTGCCGGATATCACCAGCAATTGTTCCACCGGCGTTAAAGACGTATCCGGTGCCGGGCTGTGGTCAATCTGACCAGACTGCTGCCAGTGCTGGATAAGGCCATATTCAACCCCTGAGGAGCCGACGACAAACAGCGGCGATGACTGTTCAGCGAAGGTTGTCAGGATATTACCGACAGCCGTAAGGTGGGCGGGCGTTGCGCCATCAAATAAAATGGCATCGTCATTTTCAGCCATCTTTTCCAGCGCCGGTTTTAACCCGGTGTCGTCATCCAGTTGGTTAATCGTGACCCGGCCAAATTTCAATGATTTCTGTTTTCCGATATGCAATGCCAGATCGGCTTCATGCATTGGCGTAATAGGGTGGGATTTCATCACCGGATGACGATCAATACGGTGGACGGCATGATCTGTTTTTGAAAGCGCAAATAAATTGCCGAAAATACAGTACCGCCCCAGCGCAGGGTTACCGGCCACCACCGGTACGGCGCTTTTTCCAAATATTGCTGACGCCATACCGATAACATGGCCGATATTCCCGGTTTCAGGTGAACTGTCGAACGTTGAGCACACTTTGTAATGAACAACCTGTGGGGCCAGTGCTTTTAACGCCGAAAAGACCTCAGGAAGGGTGTTATCCATCTCGTCGGGAGACATGGCGCGGCTGTCTCCTGCTATGCCTATGGCGTCAAACGTCCCTAATGTGCTTAATAACCCGGCAGAAGGGGGCGTCAGGAACATCGCACATTTCAGCCCGGCAGCCGCCAGCACTTCCAGCGCATCCGATGACCCCGTGAAGTCATCGCCATAAAATGCCAGTCTGAGCCCAGGCTGCGTGGTTGTCTGCTGCGTGTTTGCATGCATAGTTATGCCCCTCCAAATTTTTCCAGGGCAGCCGCCAGCGCCGGCCTGGTTTTGGCATATTGATGAACAGGAACCTGATGAATAGCGGCCTCCCAGCCTTCGCGCATACTTTGTACGCCGGCAGCGATACCGCCCGGATGGCCGATGATGCCGGCACCTGCCAAATGCATCAGATCGACTGATTTAAGGTGGCGATAGAGATCGGGTGCCTGCCCTGCCCATTGCCCGGAAGAGAAAACAGGCATGACAGGTTGCACACCCGAAAAGGGCGTCAGGCAATGTAGTGCTGAATCAATGACGGAGTCATCAGGCTCCCAGAATTTGCTCTTGATACCGTTAACATGTAAATGGTCTATCCCGCACAGGCGCCAGATTTTCTGATAAGCCGGGAAGGAGAAGCCGAGACTGGGGTTCCGGGTTAACGCGCCCCATCCGTTACGGTGGCCATGAATCGGCAGCTGCGAGTGCTTGCGGATATGTTCAACGGCCGAATGGCCTACCCAGTTAAGATTCAGCATGATACAGGTGCCGCCTGCCTCTGCGACAGCATCATGCCTGCGCAGCATCTCATCCACACTGCCGGAGATATTGATGGCATACATCGGCATACGGCCCAGGCGATCGGCATGTTTTTTTATGACAGGCATCACCGCATTCAGGCGGGCATCGAAGGTCGCGTAGTCAGGGCTGGCGGTTAACTCATCATCTTTAATGAAGTCGATACCGCCTGCGCAAAGCTCATCCACGACCTGAGCGGTCTGCTCCGGCATCAGGCCAATGCTGGGCTTAATGATGGTGCCGATAATCGGCCGGTCATGAATATTGCAAAGCGTCCGTGTTCCTTCAATGCCAAACTGCGGCCCGGCAAACTTCGTCGCAAACGGCTCAGGCAGCGTGATATCCAGCAAACGCAGCCCGGTCACTTCACCGATTTCAAACAGGTTTCCCGCCACGGTTGTCAGTAAAGCAGGGATATTGACGCCAATGTTTTCGATGGGAAACGCAATTTCTACCTGTCCGCGGAAATAGTGTTCTGAGGCGTGTTTTCGCTTCAGAAACGCGCTGTGCAGCGAAGCCGCATTGGCCGGCGCCTGTTCGGTAATTGACACCACCCTGGCACGCGATCTCTCTTTAAGCTCAGCGGATTCCCCAGGCAGAGAGATAAACGTTCCGCTGGATTGTTCGCCGGCGATAATTTCACTGACTTTCTCAAGAGGGTAACTGCTTTCCACGAAAAACAGTGCGGTAAACTCTTCTCTTGCGGGTGAAGATGAAAGCATATTAATTCCTTATTTATTAATAATGTGCACAGGGTCTTAATACTGAAAATCAATTTTCAATATACATTGACGGCCTTTTTTGCCTATCGATATGATTTCCGCGGAAGAGGAGAAAAAGTCACAGCCAACCGGATCGGCGGTCATCAGCCTGTGCTGAAATATGGAGGAAAATCAGTATGTCCAGACCACTCAGGCCCTCGCTTAATGCACTCCGGGCGTTTGAAATGACCGCGCGAAAAGGGGGATTCACGGAAGCAGCAAATGCGCTTTCTGTGACGCATGGCGCAATCAGCAGGCATATCAGGGCGCTGGAAGAATTACTGGGCGTCACGCTGCTTATCCGCACGCCGCAGGGCACCACACTGACGGCGGAAGGGGCCAAACTGGCGGCCGGGCTGAGTAAAGCCTTCGGCATGATTCAGGAAAGCATTGATGACGTCCGGCCGCGGCCGCTTGAGTTGTCCTGTTCCGCGTCAATCATGATGTACTGGCTGTTGCCGAGAATGGGGCGGCTTCACAGCAGCTTCCCGGCTATGGAAGTCGGCTTACGCACCGGGCATGGCCCCATCGATTTCGCACTTGACGGCGTCAGCGTGGCCATCCGCCTGGCAAGCATTCCTGTGCCGTTCGGGATAACACCTGTGCCGTTAATCGATGAATGGGTCGGCGTCGTCTGTGCCCCGGATTACCTGGCGTCTTCCGGGGTGAAAGAGATTGCCGATCTTAAACATGCCCGACTGCTGGCGACCCGGACACGGCCGGATGCCTGGGAAAGCTGGTATCGCGCGAACGATGCGGAATTCCCCGCCGGGAGTGAGCTGGAGTTTTATGAGCATTTTTATCTGATGATAAAAGCCGCCAACGTCGGCCTGGGGTTTGCCAACACCCCAAGGATGCTGGTGCGTGAAGAGCTCGAAAAAGGCAGCCTGATCGCGCCTTTCGGCTTCGTCAAAGGCCCTGAGAAGTTAGTGCTCTGGATCTCACCGAATGCTGAATCGCGGGAAGACACCACCCATCTGGTTGAATGGATCAGTGCAGAGATGGCAGGAAATTAAGGCTGGCTCCAGGGGTTAATGACGCGCCTGCCCTGGCAGACAGGCGCGGGATACCTTAAATATCGCCGGCCCCCCAGGCCAGGAAGCCCCCGTCAACCGGCAGGACAATCCCATTGACATAGGCGGCGGAATCGGAGGCCAGATAGCTGACGGCACCGGCAATCTCGGATGTCAGGCCATAGCGCCCGAGCGGGATGGCTTTGCTGTATGCCTGACGGAATGTGTCGCTATGCAGCTCTTTCGTCATCGGGGTGTCAACCGGGCCGGGAGCCACCGCATTCGCCGTAATCCCGTATTCACACAGCTCTACGGCCATCTGGCGGGTCAGGGCGATAACCGCCCCTTTGGATGTGCCATACGCAGTCCGCCCTTTTCCCACTGCCCTCAGCCCGGCGACAGAGGCAATATTAATAATCCGGCCTGCGTTATTTTTTTTCATCAGTCTGGCTGCTGACTGGCAGCAGAGGAAGGTGCCGGTGACGTTGATAGTCATTGTTTTAGTGAACACGTCAGCATCGAACTCCAGGAACGGCATCGTTTTGGCGATACCGGCTGAGTTCACCAGTACGTCGCAGCGGCCAAACTCTTTATCTATCCACGTAAAGGCCGCATCAATACTTTGTGGTGAGCTGACATCCATATGACAGGTTGAGGCTGCCAACCCTTTGGCGGTGAGTTCTTCGCAAAACGCGTTCGCGGCATCGGCGTTAATGTCACAGATAATGACGTGGAAATGTTCCGCAGCCAGTTTTGTTACTACTTCTGCGCCAATGCCCATCGCACCACCTGTTACAACGGCAACTTTCTTATGTGTAGTAGTCATAATGTCCTTGAGCGTAGTTGAGGTAAGCATGATCTTCTTTTGCACTCTATGAAGAGCCACTTCAGAGCGCAATGGATAAAAAATCACTGGCCGCTGACAAAAAATCACCCGGCCACCCTCGCTCTGTTTAAAAAAACCGTTGGGACAGCCAGGCAGAAACAGGGGGAGTGCGCGCCCTGGATGTGAAAAAATGTTTACAGCACGGATCTATGCCGATTAACATTTACTCATACTAATCAGCGAAAACTATCGCAGTGATACGTAACGCGGGCGGGCGGGCTGCCGATAACTAGAGCTACCCTTACTTTATCCGGTGTATCTGATGCGATTGAGTTTCCTGAAAAAGTTCCCTTTCCTGAGCAGTTTGCGTTCAGCCGCGTCGTTCAACGCGCTTGGGCAAACCATGCCCGTTATCGAATTCAGCCCTGCTGGGATCATTCAAAAGGCCAGCCCGCTTTTTCTGGCAACGATGGGATACACGGCTGATGAAGTCCTGGGCCGCCACCATAGTCTGTTCTGCCCCCCTTCCCTGGTCAGTTCACCGGCATACCGCCGCTTCTGGCAACGCCTGGCGGCCGGGGAGACCTTCAGCGATAAATATCTGCGGCTGGCGAAGGGCGCGCGCCCGGTATGGCTGGAGGCGAGTTACATTCCGGTCACTGACTGGCGCGGCAGGGTATGCAAAATCATTAAAATCGCCGCTGACATCTCCGACCGTATGCAGTCAGTGCTTGAGCAGGAATCCGTCATCACCGCCATCAACCGCTCGATGGCGGTCATTTCCTTCGACCCGGCGGGCATCGTTCGCGATGTGAACGAAAACTTCCTGAAAACGACCGGTTATCAGCGGGATGAGGTGTTGGGGCAGCACCACAGGATGTTCTGTTCAGAAACGCTGCGCAACAGCGCGGAATACCGGCAGTTCTGGGAAAGGCTGAACCAGGGGGAGTTTTTCTCCGGCCAGTTCCCTCGCCTGAACCGCCGCGGTGAACCGCTCTGGCTGCGTGCGACCTATAACCCTGTTTTTAACAACGAAGGTCAGTTGTACAAAATTGTGAAGTTTGCGTCGGATGTCACGGAGCAGGTTCTGCGTAATCAGCGGGAACAAGAGGCGGCCGTTCATGCCTGGGATATGGCGGTGCAGACCCGCGGCAGTGCGCAGGCCGGAACCGAGGTGATTGAGAACAGCATCCGGATGGTGGAGAAAATTATGCAGGGGATGAACGTTGTCTCCGCTGATATAACGCGCCTCAACAGCCAGTCTGACAGTATTGACGGCATGGTGGAAACCATCCGCAGCTTTGCCACGCAGACACGGCTCATCGCCCTTAATGCCGCTATTGAGGCCTCCAGGGCGGGCACCTCCGGCAGAAGTTTTGCGGTTGTCGCGGCGGAAGTGCGTAACCTGGCAGCGAGTGTCAGTGATGCCACCGAAAAAATCGAACGGGTGGTGGCCAGCAATAACCAGCTGGCGAAAGACGTGCTTAAAGGCATTGAAAGCAGCCTTAAGAATACCTGTGAAGGGGGCACGCTCATGCGCGAAGCCGGTGAGGTCATCGCCAGCATCCAGAAAAATTCAGAAGGTCTGGAGAGTGCGGTTAAGGATGTGGCCCGCTCAGTGAAAGCGGGCTGACAGGGGTAAATGCAGCGCGTGGGCACCCTGCCCCACGCGCCGTGGGTGATCAGTGCCGGGCACCCATTGGCTGCCCGGAATGTGGCTGGGCGTCAGGGCGGATCCGGAACCAGATCGCATACATCGCAGGCAGGAAAACGAGGGTAATGATCGTGCCCCCCAACGTGCCGCCAATCAGCGTATAGGCCAGCGTCCCCCAAAATACCGAATGTGTCAGGGGAATAAAGGCCAGAATCGCAGCCATTGCCGTCAGCAATACCGGCCTGGCCCGCTGTACCGTCGCCTCGACCACCGCATGGAACGGCGCGAGGCCCTCTTTCTCGTTATGATGGATTTGCCCAATCAGAATCAGCGTGTTGCGCATCAGGATGCCCGACAGCGCAATCAACCCGACCAGCGCATTGATGCCAAACGGCTGATTGAAAAGCAGCAGCGTCGGCACCACACCGATCAACCCCAGCGGTGCCGTAAGGAAGACCATCATCATCGCCGACATGGAGCGCACCTGAAGGATGATGATCAGCAACGTCATGGCCAGCATGATGGGGAACAGCGGTGCCATCGCTTTGGTGGCTTTGCCTGATTCTTCAATTGAGCCGGCCATTTCAATGCGGTACCCGGCCGGAAGCGCGTCAATAACCGGCTGCAACTGTTTCATCAGTGCGGTGGAGACGTCCGGTGGTTGCAGGTTTTCAGCAATATCCCCCCGCACGGTAATGGTGGGCGTACGGTCACGACGACGCAGCACCGGATCTTCCATCCTGACCTCGACATCCCCAATTTGTGACAGAGGAATACGCTGGCCCGCACTGCCGACTAACGTGAAGCCGGCAATTTTGGCCGGATCGAGACGGATATCGCCTGCGGCACGGCCGGTCACCTGTACCTGGCGTATATCTTCACGCACCGTGGTAATCGGCACGCCCGAGAGCAGGAACTGGAGCTGCTGGGCGACACCGGCGGACGTCAAGCCGCTCGCCTGGAGGCGATCCTGATTCAGGGTGAAGTGCAGCGCCGGCACCCGCGGCCCCCAGTCGGTGTTGACGGTTCTCATCATCGGGCTTGCCTGTAACACGGTTTTCACCTTGTCAGCAATGCCGCGCAATGTGGCGGGGTCCGGCCCCATCACGCGCCAGGCGACCGGGAACGGTGAATACGGGCCAAACACCAACTGGGTCACCCGCACACGTGCTTCAGGTACCAGCCCATCGGCAGCCGCTTCCCGGAGCCGGAACTTGAGCGCCTCGCGTGACGTCTGGCTGTCTGTCAGTACCACAATTTTGGCGAAGGAGGGATCGGGCAATTCAGGCGCCATCGCCAGATAAAAACGGGGCGACCCCTGCCCGATGTAGGCCGTGACGATCTTTGCCTCCGGCTGCTTTTTCAGCCAGCCTTCGATTTTCGCCGCGGCGGCGCTGGTCTGCTCTATCGAGGTGCCGTAAGGCATCTGGACTTCCACCAGCACTTCCGGCCGGTCAGAGGTGGGGAAAAATTGTTTTTTCACCAGCCCCATTCCCAGCACCGCCAGCATGAAGAGGGCGACAACGGTTCCGGCCACGGCCCATTTCCGCGCGATAACGCGGGCCAGCACCCGGCGAAAGCGCTGATAGCGCGGGGTGTTATAGAGGGCGTCATGCCCGCCTTCCACCCTGGCAATCTCCGGCAGCATCCTGACGCCCAGATACGGCGTGAAGGCGACGGCCACCACCCAGGAGGCAATCAGGGCGATGCCCACAATCCAGAACATATTGCTGGTGTATTCACCCGCCGTGGACTGTGCAAAGCCATTGGGCATAAAGCCTACGGCCGTCACCAGCGTACCGGCCAGCATCGGCGCGGCGGTATGGCTCCAGGCATAAGCCGAGGCCTTGATTCTGTCGTAGCCCTCCTCCATTTTTACCACCATCATTTCGATGGCGATAATGGCATCATCAACCAGTAACCCCAGCGCCAGGATCAGCGAGCCGAGGGTAATCCGGTCAAAGTTTTTGCCCGTCGCCGCCATGACCACAAAAACCACCGCCAGCGTCAGCGGCACTGCCGCCGCGACCACCACCCCGACGCGCCACCCCATGCTGACAAAGCACACCACCATTACGACGAGCAGGGCGACAAAGAATTTCACCATGAACTCATCCACCGCAGAGCGGATGTTCACGGACTGGTCGGTCACTTTCGTCAGGGTCATGCCCAGCGGCATGTTTTCATTGATTTTAGCCGTGGCGGCATCCAGCGCGTGACCCAAATCCAGGCCGTTCCAGCCTTCACGCATCACCACGCCCAGCAGCAGCGCCGGTTCATTCTGGTTGCGGATCAGGAAGGTGGCGGGATCCTCATAACCGCGTTCGACCGTGGCCACATCGGAGAGCTTGAGCGTTTTGCCCTGTGCGACAAGCGGCGTTTCGCGGATCTTCTGCAACTCATCAAAGGCCCCATCAAGGCGGATAAAAATCTGCGCGCCGTGGGTCTCAATGGCCCCCGCCGGCGTCAGCGCGTTCTGGCTGTTTAACGCAGAGAAAATATCCTGTGGAGAGAGGCCCACCGTCGCCAGGCGATCATGCGAAAAGGCGACGTAAATCCGCTCGGCCTGTTCCCCGATAATATTCACTTTCTTCACACCGGGGACATGCAGCAACTGCTGACGCAATGCTTCTGCATCACGCACCAGCCGCCGCTGGGGCTCTCCTTTCGCTTTCAGCGCAAACAGCGCAAAAGTGACATCGGCAAACTCGTCATTCATCATCGGCCCGCTCACACCGGCAGGGAGATTTCTGGCCTCATCGCCCAGTTTCTTGCGTGCCTGATAGAACGCCTCCTGAACCTGTGACGGCGGCGTTTTGTCTTGCAGGGAAAGCGTAGTAAATGCCATCCCCGGCCGGGTATACGTCTCCGCCCGGTCATACCATGTGAGTTCTTGCAGCCGTTTTTCCAGCGGCTCGGCCACCTGATCCTGCATTTCCTGCGCGGTCGCGCCGGGCCAGGCGGTGATGATGGTCATCTGCTTGACTGTAAAAGGGGGATCCTCAGCCCGCCCAAGCCCGAAGAACGATATGATACCGGCGAGCGTGATGAGAAGAATCAGGAACAGCGTGATTGAACGCTCGCGTACCGCAAGCGCGGATAGATTGAACCCTCCGGCGCTCATGGCAGGCTCCCCACTGCGCCGGCGGCCTGTTCGCCCAGGCGCACCGCCTCCCCTTCATGCAGAAGGTGCGCGCCCAGCGCAACCACCTTTTCCCCCGGCATCACGCCGCCGGTGACACGCGCTGCCTCATCGCTCAGGCTGAGCACCCTGACGGGCTGCCACGACACCTTCGCCGGCTGGCCTGAAATCCGCCAGACACCAGGCCCGTTGCCCGGATCGTAAAGCGACGCCAGGGGCACCTGCATAACCTGGCTGTCGCCCCGGTTTGTCGTGAGGTGAAGCGTGACGGTTGCCCCCAGCGGCGCGTTCGCCAGCGCCCCCGTCAGCACATACCGCGCCTCAAAAGTGCGGGTCACCGGGTCGGCGGCATCGGAGAGCAGCCGCAGATGGGCAGCCACAGGCTGCGTTTCGCTGCCGTAGAGGGCGGCCTGCGCCTCGCTTCCGACAGCGGGGCGCAGCGTCTCCGGCAAGTGCACCAGCGCCTCACGCTGACCGGCCCTGGCCAGCCGGATGACCGCCTGCCCGGCGCTCACCACCTGGCCGGGTTCTGCCAGCGTCTCCATCACCACGCCGTCTGCATCGGCCGGCAGCACCGCATAACCCATTGCGTTTTGCGCCACCCCGGCCTGCGCCTGCGCGGCGCTGAGTTCAGCCCTGGCCGCATCAGCCGCCGCCTTGATCTGATCGAACTCAGACGCCGACACGGCCCCGGCAGCGACAAGCCCACGGTAACGCGCCTCATCATTACCGGCTTTTTTCGCCCGCGCCCTGGCGGCATCCACCGCCTGTTGCTGCGCCTGGGCCTGTAACCTGAGGTCAACCGGATCCAACTGCATCAGCGGCTGGCCGCGTTTAACGGTCTGGCCGGTATCCACAAGGCGTTCAAGAATTTTACCCTGCACCCGGAAGCCGAGGTCACTTTGCGTACGGGCGACCACCACGCCGGTGAAGGCGCGTGACGTATCGGCCGCACGCTCCACAGTCGCTGAGCGTACCCGCGGGGGCTGTGTGCGCGGATCGTGCGCGGGGGTGTTATCACCGCAGCCCACCAGGGCAAGCGGCAGGAGGCAAACCACCAGACGGGCTGAATAAAGCCTGAGCATGGGAACCCTGATTGGTTAATAGGAAGGTATCCGCATTCTCAGACCAGTGACCAATAAAGTCAATAGTCACTAATCAGGGTGACAGGCTTCTCAGGATGAGGGAGGAAAGCAGCACAGCCGCCGTCGGGGCGGTATCCAGGTTGTACTGTAACTGGACAGGACTGATGAAAGGACGCATCACGAGATAAATCGCCTGGGTGGCTTCATCCAGCGGGGTTTTCCGCTCGAACTCCCCGGCCTGCCTGCCTTCGGCAATGATGCTTTCAATCAGCGACCGCAGACGCGCCTCATATTTCTCCGTTGAAGGCCACTTGTCGCGCGCTGCCACGGCGGCAATGTCATAGAGCTTACGATCGTGGAAAAACAGGTCGCTGCCGGCCTCGGTAAGCGCCCTGAACAGGCGGCGCAGCTTCTCACAGGCTGACGGGGCATCCGCGATGGCGGCGTGCACCACCGACATCATCATGTCGAGCCGGTTGGCGCAAATCACCTCGCCGATAGCCTGCTTGGACTCAAAAAACTTGTAGATATAGGCTTTTGAAAAACCTATCGATTTTGCCAGTTCTGAGACAGTGGTTTTTTCATAGCCATAGTGACCAAAATGCGCCGTGGCGGCGTCCACTATCTGATCCCGGACGTTGTGGTCAAGCGGACCACGTGATGAGGGTACGTTCACATGTTTCGTCATTTTTTTAGCTTAGCCCGAAGGCTCTGATTGACAATAAGTAACCATTTAGTAATTTAGTCACTCTTTAAGGCTGATTCAAGGTGCTGCCTGTTCCCCTGACGGACGCAGAGGCCTGGCTCGTCATCCGAACGCGGAGTATAACCGCTGCGGCAACAGCGACGAAACGGATCTCAACACCCGTGCAGCAGTCGCCCGGCAGGTGCTTGCACCTTCGCAGAACTGGCCTGAGTCACTCATCACTGTGCCGGCGGTTTTGGAGAGGAAAATGAAAAGAGTGGGAATTCTGGGGGTTGATCTACGGGCTGAAGGCGTCATCAAGGCACTGTTTAAGGCAGCCCCGGACGCGCAAGTGTTTCTTTCGCCCGGAAACAGCGAAGCGGCCCAAAATGCGGCAAGGGAGTACCCCTGCTGGACACTGGATAATCATCAGGCGGTTGTTGATGAAGCAGACATCATTTTTATTAATACCGCCCCTGCCGCCTTGCCCGCACTCGCCGGCAGTATTGCGCTGCGGCCTTCACACACACTGATTTCACTGGTGCCGGGGGTTCAAATAAGCGAACTCCGGCAGAGGTTTACGCATTTTGATTGCGCCAGGGCGTTGCTCGCCCCGGTCAATGATGCGGGCCATTCAGTGGTGATTTTGACGGCGGGCCGTCAGGACATAACGCCTCTGTCTGCGTTGTTCGGCTCAGTCAACCTGCTGAGCCGGGAGTCGGAGTTCAATGTGGCAGAAACGGCGCTGCGTTAAACCCACCGCTGTTTTCACTCGTCCCCCAAAGGCCGGTTAGGGTATGCATCCGGCATGACGGCGAAACGCAACGGCCTGGTCAGGCAGGCAGGCGGAGGCCAAAAATCGTGTTCCCGCGCTCATGCCGGTAATACGCGCTGCCGCCGTGCAAGGTGGCTATCGCGCTGACCAGCGACAGCCCCAGCCCGCTTCCCGCCGTATGGCGGACATTATCGCCCCGCCAGAACCGTTCGAATACTTTATCCGGTTCGGCAAGCGCGTCACCGGCATTCGACACCTCAATCTCAATGACGTCACCGCGATCAACCGTGCTGACAGAGATCGTTCCTTTGCCGGGCGAATAACGGATGGCATTGGTCAGCAGGTTGGTCATCGCCCGCTGGAAAAGCATTTTGTCCGCGGTGAGGTCTCCTTCGGCATGAAGCTCGATGAACATCTCCCGCTCTTCCGCCAGGGGTTCAAGGAAATCGATCAGCATTTCCAGGGCATCATGGAGGGAGAACGTCTCTTTATTGAGTTTGATGTTGTGGTGCGTGGCGCGGGCAAGAAAGAGAATGTTCTCCGTCAGGCGCGACAGCCCCTCCAGTTCTTCAATGTTCCCTTCCAGCAGGGCCTGGTATTCCGCGGCTGAACGCTCATGGCCAAGCGCAACCTGATTCTGGCCGAGTAACACATTGATGGGGGTGCGTATCTCATGGGCCAGATCGTCGGCAAACTGGGTCAGCCGGATAAAGTCCGTTGATAAGCGCTGGCGCATATCATGCAGCGCCTCACCGAGCGGCAGCAGCTCCTTCGGTATCGCCTGGAGCGACACCGGGTGAGTGAGCCTGTCACTGCCGGTTTCTGCCATGATCTGGCTTAACCGGCCGATCGCGCGAAGCCCCCGGCGGATAAGGAGCGGGCTTACCGCGGCACACAGCAAAATGGCCGCCAGTGACACCAGAATGCTTTGCCGGCGATAACGTTCCAGCACCAGCGCCCGCTCCCGCGCGACGCGTGCCAGGGTAATCGTGACCGGCCCGGCCTGTGAGTTTGCCTGCAGGCTGAGCGCCGAGGCTTCCGTGTCGTCAGCATTGACCCAGCGGTGCAACTGTTTCTCATTGGGTGGGCTGCTGACCGGCGTCGGGGAGAGCGCGGGCAACGCAACACCGGTATGGTTGATACTGACGTTTTGCTCATGCGGCGACCGGATGCTGAGAATATCCTGGCGGATGTCGACCATACGGTTGAAATAGAGCGGCAGCGAGCCGGGCTGGGCACCATCTTCAAGCAACTGCCTTAATTGTGCAGCCCGGTTGATCAGCGTTTGATCGTCGCGCCACACCAGTTCGCTGCGTAATGCGTTATACAGTATCAGGCTGATGCCGCCGCAGGCCATCGCCATGATCAGCGTGAAAATCGCCGTCAGCCGGAGCGTGAGAGAGGGGCTATACACTGCCCGGCTCCTTTTCAGACAGGCAATAGCCCATGCCCCTCACCGTGGTAATGAGTTTTTTGGGAAAAGGATCATCCACTTTTCGGCGCAGGCGGCGGATGGCGACATCCACAATGTTGGTTTCACTGTCAAAATTCACCCCCCAGATTTCGCTGGCAAGCAGCGTCCGCGGCAGGATTTCCCCGTGCCGGCTGGCGAGCAGCCACAAAAGCATAAACTCTTTGCGGGTGAGCGCCACAGGTATGCCGTCACGCGTGACCTGAAAACGGGCCGAATCCATGACCAGATCGGCCACGCGAAGCACCGAGCTGTGCGGCTGGTGCTGCCGGAGCTGATTCTTTACCCTGGCCAGAAGCTCAGCAAAGGAGAACGGTTTTACCAGGTAATCATTCGCGCCAAGCTCCAGCCCCTTGACCCGGTCCTCCACGGAATCCCGGGCGGTGAGGCAAATAACGGGGGTGTTGCCGGCGGTACGCAGGGTTTTCAGCACCTGCCACCCATCCATACCCGGCAGCATAATATCCAGTATCACCAGGCTGTAGGGGTGCGACAGCGCCAGATGCAGGCCGTCCCGCCCGTCCGCTGCGTAATCCACAATATAGCCTGCCTCTTCAAGCCCTTTACGCACCCAGGCGCTGGCTTTCAGGTTATCTTCGATCAGTAACAGTTTCATCCGGGCAGTTTGCCACGAATTCTATGGCCGCCCCAGCGTTTCAGCGCCAGATGACAATATGGTCATCTTTCTGACAGGCAATGTGGAGACCCGCACGGGTATAACAGCACGGTGATTAACCCAGGGGAGTCAAACACAACGCGTTTCTGACATCCCGCTGCCATTCCAGTCAACGAACACGCCCTGTTGCGTCCCATTGTGGCTGAACCGGTACGGAGAGACCCCGTACCGGGGAAGCGCATTCAGAAGGAGAAGAAATGAAACGTTTTATGATTGCCATGATGCTTGCTGCGGCACCAGGCCTGGCCCTTTCTGCCGAACCGGCTGCCGTCTATGACATGACGCAGGAACTGAGCAGTAAACTGGCAACAGAGGCATTGGCTGTCTGCCACGGTATGAACCGTCAGGGCGTGGTGGCGGTGGTGGATCGGGGCGGGAACCTGGTGTCACTGATGAGGGATGACAACGTCGGGCCGCATAATACGCAGGCCGCCTGGCGTAAGGCTTTCACGGCACTCTCGACGAAGACGCCGACCAAACAGTTTGCCCGGCAGGCGCAGTCCTCCCCGGACACCGTTAACCTGAATACCGTAAATGAGTTACTGCTGCTTGGCGGCGGCGTACCGGTGAAATATCACGGCCAGGTGATTGGTGCCGTCGGCCTCGCCGGTACCGGCGGCGCAGAGTCTGATGACCACTGTGGGAGCGAAGCGATTAAGCGGGTACTCGGGGAGAGCGGGCAACAGAAATAACAGGGAAAGCGCGGGCAGTGTGTTTTCCCCTCTCGCCAGGGCGGGAAAGAAGCCTCTTCCCCGCCCTGGTTTGTTGCCGGTTTTTATTCACGCCTTACGCCCCAAATACCCGGCGCAGGTTATTGCGCCGGTGGGGTGTTTCCGGCGTTAAGGCTAAATTCCCTGAAGTAGTGCTCCATCATATTCCGCAGGGCTTTACCTATGGCGGCATATTCATATTCGTTAAGGTTGGCCAGAGAAATACGGCCGGCAGGTTGCTGGGTGCCGAAGCCTGAACCAGGCAACATCACAATGCCGGTTTCATCAGCAATCCGGAACAACAAGTCGGTGGGGTTAAGCGTTTGCTGCACCCAGCGGGCAAAATCGTCGCCATAAACCTGACGTGAGATCGCCTCCAGATCCAGCAGGGTATAATAATCGACTGCGTTATCATCTTCCTTGTGCGTAATCCCCAACTCCCGGTACAGCACCGCCTGACGGCGGCGGATAATTTCTGAGACTGCCGCCTTATAGCCGTTGTCACCGTCCATGAGTGCAAACAGGCTGAACAGCACCATTTGTACCTGCTGCGGTGTGGAGAGCCCGGCGGTATGGTTAAGGGCCACGCTACGGCTGTCTGCAACGACGCGATCAAGGAAACGCAGGGCCGCGACGTCGGGGGTCAGCGAGGTATAACGCTCATGCAGGCGGTTTTTTTCTTCCGCGCTGAGGTTGGCTATTTTGTCGTCCAGAATATTATTTTGATGCGTGGCAATCACGCCAAGCCGCCAGCCGGTGGCACCAAAATATTTCGAGAACGAGTACACCAGAATGGTATTTTGCGGGCAGGTGGCAAACAGAGATTTAAAATCTTTGGCAAAGGTGCCGTACACATCATCGGTGAGAATAATCAGGTCTGGCCGCTGTTCGACTATTTTGGCCATTTTTTCGAGGCTGCGATTATCCATTTTGACTGAGGCCGGATTACTCGGGTTGACGCAAAAGAAAATTTTCACCTCTGGGTCCAGCAACTTGTCGAGTTCCTCATCCGGGTATTGCCAGTTCTGTTCAGGAGAGGCATTAATCATCACGCTCTCAAGCCGATAATCTTCCAGCTTAGGAATTTCAATATAAGGGGTAAAAATAGGCGCACCCATCGCGACCTTATCCCCGGCTTTCACCAGCCCGTTTGTACGCAAGGTATTAAAGAGATACGTCATGGCTGCGGTGCCGCCCTCAACGGCAAATAAATCGACATCCTCTGCCGAGATCAACCCGCCTATCATCTCTTTAACGATATATTCCCGGGTAATCTTCTCGCTGATTCTGAGCATCCGGGGCGGGACGGGATAATTAGCCCCCAGGATACCCTCGACCATTTCATGCAAAAAAGCCGACGCAGAAAGCCCAAGCTGGTCACGGACATAGCTGACCGCCCTGGAGAGGAACGCGACCCCCGGCTGCTGATGCTCACGTGACAGGAACGCATCGAAGCGGGCTTCAATGCCATCCAGGCGGGGCAGCCCACCAATACCGTGCGGCAAATAAGAGTAGGAAAGCTCAGCCTCTTCCGTCGCAAACAAGCCAAGCCGCCAGAACCCACGCCGGGGAAGTGTGGCGAGGAAATTCGGATTGCCGCGGCCGGCGTTAAGCATCATCCGGTCGGTTTTACTGGACGCCAGATCAATCAGCGCATCTTTCAATTCAAACGGGCTGAGCGACGCATATTTCTCGTAAGGATTCGTCATGGTAAGCATCTCCTGATGACAACATGGTTAGGTAACGGGTTGTTCAGACAAGGGCGACAATCAACGGACCCAACAGGGTCAAAAACACATTGGCCAGTCCGTAGGTCACCGCAAAGGGTGCGGTAGGAATGGCATTGCCCGCTTTATCAAGAATTTCACCAAAGGCAGGATTTGCGCTGCGTGTTCCCGCCAACGCCCCGGCAAAAACAGCGGTGTTGTCATAGCGCAGGATGTAACGACCAATAAACAGGGTGATCATCAGAGGCACCACCGTCACGACGATGCCGATGAGAAATATGGAAATGCCGTTATGGCGTACGGTGTCGACGGCCTGCAAACCAGACTGTAACCCCACCACCGCAACGAAACCGGCCAGGCCCAGATCACGCAGCAAGCCGGACGCAGGCAGCGGCATATTGCCGGTCAGCGGTTTGCGGGCCTGGTACCAGCCAAACAGCAGCCCGGATAACAGCGCACCGCCGCCGCTGCCGAGTGTCAGAGGCACAGCGCCGATATGCACCACCAGCAGGCCGAATATCAGCCCCACAGAAAGGCCGAACCCGTGGAACATCAAATCCGTTTTCGGGCTTTTAATCAGCGGCGGCCCGGCTAATGCCACCGCCCGTTGGATATCCTGCTCGCTGCCGTACAGGGTGACGACATCGTTATGCTGGATGACGGTATCGTCCCTGAACGGGAGCAGGGTATCACCACGCCGCAGTGTGGTGACAAACACCCCGTGGCGCGCTTCACGTGAAATCTGATGGCGCAACTGGCCAATCGATTTGCCGGTCAGCGCCGGATTCGTCAGCAGCACCTCAGAGGATTGCATAATCATTTCCGGCCCTTCATCGGCATCCAGTTCCCGGCCGAGGGAAGGTGCCAGCGAAATAATGCCTTTCCGGCGTCCGACTAACAGCAACACATCACTGTCGGTGAGCTGCATATCCGGTGTGACGGAAATGACTTTATCTTTGCGTTTAAGGCGCTCCAGCGTGACGGGAAAGAGAGGGTCAGCGGTGGCTTCAATTTGTGCCACCGTTTTGCCGCTGGCGGGGCCGGCAAGAAAGACGCGCCCCACCAGCCCCGGCAGCGCAGGCTGCTGGCCGGCGGCAAGCACCGGTGCGCCCTGCATCATCTCCAGTTCCGCTTTTATGGCATCTTCACGGATAGTGCGGCCCATGATTTTAGGCAGGATATTGACGCAAATGATAATGGCGCCAAGAGAGCCAAAGATGTACGTCACGGCATAGCCTACCGCCACGTTTCCCTGCATTTGTTGCAACTGCGCCGGATCAAGGCCCAGCTTGGAGATGGCTGCACTGGCAGTGCCGATAATGGCTGACTGGGTAAGCGCCCCGGCAGCAATGCCGGCGGCAATGCCTTTATCCAGCGCAAACATTTTGGCCATGACGACCACCGTGCCCAGCGACGTGATAACCAGGACCAACGCCAGGGCAATTTCACGCAGCGTGCGTCGCCCTAATGATGAGAAAAATTTAGGTCCGCTTTCAAAACCGACGGCATAAATAAAGACCGCAAACAAAACGTTCTTTATTCCGCTGTCAATGGTTACTCCAACCTGGCTAATCAATACGGCAATCAGCAACGCCCCTGCCACCCCACCGAGCTGGAATGCACCCAGTTTCAGCTTTCCAATCCATGTGCCTACAGCAAGTGAGAGAAATAAAGCAAGTTCCGGAGACAGACGAAAAACTTCATGAAGCAAGTTCATAGAAGAGTATCCTGCTATTCGGTTTGTAAGGCTCTGCCCGGGCAGTTTATCGCCGCGGAATAAGATGAATAAGAGAAATGAATGTTTTCCAACACTTGATAAAAGGTAGCTACGAATTTTCGCATGGCAACGTGAAGCCAGGGAAATTATCCCTAAAAAACATTAAACCCTGCACAGCCGCCCATTTTTGAGCTTTAGTCCCGCGTTAATTATTTAAATCAGCACAATAAACTTATAAAACCGTTTTAATTTGTTATTTAACGCGATTCGCTTTATTTTTAGCCACGCTGAATTAAAAATAAAACAATGCATTGAAGCAGACTGCATTTTCTTTTTAAGGATAGTTTTTTATTGTGGGGTTCCGATATTCCCCATTAAACACAGCCGCCCTTTCCCGCTAAATTTTGATAATGGCGTTATTTAAATAAAATAACCCCAGCCGTTTCACGTCTGGGTTATTCGCGTAATTAACTGGGCTGCTCAGCCGGTATTCTGTTGGCAAGGAAAAACCATCGCTGACTTTCAGGGCTGCAACCGCAGCCCTGTGCCGGGACAGGGTAAGCGTCAATCAGCCTCGCGGGCAGACAATACTTCCCCCACCACCGGCGCTGCAGAAAACGCATTGGGCCATCCTGCATAGAACGCTGCCTGCGCCACCACTTCCCCGGCCTCTTCCGCGGTTAAGCCATTATCCATCGCCCGGTTAAGATGATAACCAATTTGCGCACTCTGCCCTGATGCGATTAACGCGCTGACCGTCACCAGGCTTCTGTCGCGGGGCTTGAGCGCAGGCCGCTGCCAGAGGTCAAGAAAGAGCGGATCGGCGGTGAATTTCACCAGGCCGGGGGAAACAGGGCCGACATTTTTTTCTACCGTCTCTGAACGCTGCTTTTCTGCTTGCTGATTGAGCGGTAAAAGCGCCGGTGAGGCATCCGGGAGATCCGCCGCCGTGACGCCCCGCTGCTGAAAAATAGCGTGGGTGACGGTGACAGCCGACATAGCATTGGGCCAGCCCGAGTAAAAGGCCAGATGCGTGATGATCTCCGACACTTCGGCCGGGGTGACGCCTGCGTCAAGCGCGACCTCAACATAATGCTTCAGCTCGGCGGGCTGGTTTCTGGCAATCAGGATAGCCACCGTCACGATGCTGCGGTCACGCACAGACAGCTCACGGCGCTTCCAGAGATCCTCCGCGATGGCTTCGCGGCCAAACCGGGCCAGTGCCGGGGAGACAGCCTGGATATCGGCCTCAGAAAGGCTTGATGGTTCTGTTTTCAACATGACTTCACCTCTTTTTTCATCAGCATTCACGAAATCTGTAAGCACCAGCGACAGTGCCGCCGCCGCAATCACCCTTTTCATGTTCACTCCTCTTCCCTTATCTGCACGGCTACGCTGACCCGCTATTCCACCGGCCCTATCCCGCCTTTGTTTCGCAGGTATACCGGGGCGACCGGGATGGATTCTTTACTGACCGCCATCTGTGCCGTCTGCGCGATATAGTCCCGGAAATGCGGCGTCTGCCTGTGTTGCTGATAAGCAGCCTCACTGGCGTAAATTTCATAGAAATACCAGCGATGGGTATTGTCCACCCCGGTAGCGGCATACATGGCAAGCACCCCTTCCTCAACCTTGATGGACTCAGCCATTTCAGGGAGGACAACGTGTTTAAATGCCTCCTGGAATTCAGGCTTCACATCGACAATCACCAGGTTATTGATGGTTTGCGCATTTTGGACAATGTGCTTATCGCTGAGGAATTGCGGGGTCAGCTGTATTTGGTGCTTCCGGTTAATAAGCTCAGGCGCACGTGCGATGAATGCCTGGTAATGCGCGGACTGTAAATGCCGGTGGTAAGCCTCTTTATCTTCATAAATCTCCACCATGTAAGTTTGATGCGATGCATCTTTGCGCTGGAGGGAATACATGGCAAGCGTACCTGTTTCCTGATCAATTGACGTGGAAATGGTCTGCCTGGCGAGCTCATCATATTGAGGGCGTTTATCAGGGTTGACGCTGATTTCAAAAATATTTATCACGGGCATATCCGGGGAGTTCGGGGCTTGCGCCAGGGTGGAGTGGCTCATCATCAGACTCAATAACATGACGATAATATTTTTCACGGCGAACCTACAGACAGCGGGAAACGAGTCACCAGTATAGGCAGGCTATGTTGATAAGATTAGGGCACGCTTGACTCAAAGATATTTAGCCTGTAGTTAATAATCGATGGTCGTTGATAATCACCCATAGTTAATAATACATATAGTGAATAGCCGGCTGTCGTGAATCGCCGGCAGGCAATTGCTTAGGGATGGCGCTATGAATAACGTGATGTATAACCAGCTACGCATTTTCCAGAGCATTGCCCGCGAGGGCAGTATTTCTGCCGCCGCCAGAAAGCTTGAAATCACCCCGCCGTCGGTCAGCAAGGCGCTGAGGGTGCTTGAGCAACACATCGGCCACCCCCTTTTTGTGCGTACTACACGGCGTATCGAACTCACTGACGTCGGGCAACAGTTGCTGGAGCAAACGTCAGCGGCAGTGGACTCCCTCGAGCAATCACTTGAAAGTATCCGCGATCAGCATCAGGAGCCGTCTGGCCTGATCCGGATAACGCTCTCCCGCTTCGCTTACCTGCTGGTGCTGAAACCGGTGATGGCAGCTTTTTGTCGGCACTATCCGGGCATCCAGCTTGAAGTGTCGGTGTACGACGGCACAGTAAATATTATTGATGAACGCTTCGATCTGGGGATCCGCTTTGGCGATGTGCTTGAAGGCGGTGTAGTGGCCCGCCAGTTGTTAAAGCCGTTCCGGGAAGGGTTGTATGCGTCATCCACCTATCTTAAAGAGTTCGGCACGCCCACGACGCCCGCCGATCTTTATCACCATAAGCTGATCGGTTATCGCTTTATCACCCATAACCGTATCCTCCCGCTGATCCTGGATGACAACGGCGAGCAATTAACCCTCGACATGCACAACCCATTAATCAGCAACGACATTGACGTGATGGCGGACGGAATAAGAAACGGGCTGGGTATCGGAAGGTTATTCGAGCCTGTTTACCGGCTTCAGCCAGACCGTGAGGCATTTATTCCCGTCATGGCGCGTTTCTGGAAAACCTATCCGCCGGTTTACCTCTACTACCTCAAAAGCGCCGGCAAGACCAACAGGGTGAAGGCACTGATTGATTTTCTTATCACACACACCCAGGGATAACCGCTTTTCGCGCAGGCAGCCGCTGCACCGCGGGGTCAGAGGCTGTCTGTCAGTTCTGCCTTATGCTCGTTCATCAGCCTGAGCAGTTCCCTCAGGTATTCATCCTCATTGCCTTTGCGCCAGGCCACACTGAGCTGGAGGCCTGCCAGCTGATCCGGAAACCTGAGCGGGATAAAGTGAATCCGGTCACTTTTCATCAGCCGGTAAGACGCGGGAACCACCGCCACGCCCAGACCGGCCGCGACCAGGCTGAGTATCGTTTGCTTCTCTTCCGCATACTGTGCGACATGGGGGCGCAGGCCGGCACTTTTGAACAGGCTCATCGTCAGGTCATGGCTGTGGGGGCGGGTACGGCGGTCAGGGATAATGATCGGTTCTGATTGAAAGTCAGTGATGGAGGCCTCTTTTATTCCGGATAAACGGTGATTGGCCGGTACGGCCAGAATAGATTTTTCCCGGGTGATAAAGCGCGTTGCCAATGCATCATCCATAACGTGAGGTTTACGGAAAAAGATAATATCCAGCCAGCCGGATTTTAATTTTGGGATAAGATTAACGGTTTTTTCTTCGATAATATGAATATCGGTTTCCGGGTGCAGGGGAACAAATAAATTCAGCAGGGCAGGAACGATGCCCTGCGCTGCGCTGTCAATCGCCCCAATCCGCAAGGTTTTACGTTTATCTTTTATTCCATTTTTGAAGCGCAGTTCCAGTGCATCAAATTGCTCCATCAGCCTGCTCGCCTCTTCAAAGAATTTTATCCCCTCCAGCGTTAAAGAGACATTACGGGTAGAGCGGTTCAAAAGGCGCACGCCCAGGTCATCCTCGAGCAACCGGATAAAGCGGGAAAGTGATGCAGGCATCATTTCCAGCTTTTGCGCCGCGCGGCCAAAGTGCAGTTCTTTTCCAACGGCAATGAAGCAACGTAATTGATTTATATCCATAATCTGCACCCCAACCCATTATTCAAATAATTTATATAATCCAACCCTGATGATTCGGCAAGCCAAAACTGCATACTGCAACTGATTACAAAAAAATAACATTCCCTACATTACATTAACCGGAGTACGTTCATATGCACTCTCACCTCGAAAAAACGGTGATGCGTAAAGTCACCTTGCGCATTATCCCCTTTATCATGCTGCTCTATTTCATTGCCTTTCTCGACCGCGTCAATATCGGGTTTGCAGCACTGACAATGAATCAGGATTTAGGTTTTTCACCCACCGTATTCGGGCTGGGGGCGGGTATTTTCTTTCTCGGTTATTTTTTATTTGAAGTCCCCTCCAACCTGATATTGCACAAAGTCGGCGCCCGCATCTGGATAGCGCGCGTCATGATCACCTGGGGGCTGGTCTCCGGCTGTATGGCCTTTGTCGAAGGCACCACCAGCTTTTACGTGCTGCGCTTTATGCTCGGTGTGGCTGAAGCCGGCTTCTTCCCCGGCATTATCCTCTACCTGAGCTATTGGTTCCCGGCCGCGAAACGGGCACAGGTGACGGCGATTTTTATGGCGGCCGCCCCGCTGTCAACCGCACTTGGCTCCCCCATATCGGCCGCGCTGCTTGAGATGCATGGCCTGCTGGGTTATGCCGGCTGGCAGTGGATGTTTATGCTCGAAGCCGTCCCGGCCGTGATTTTGGGGGTTGTGGTGCTGTTTTATCTGACCGACCGCCCTGAAAAAGCCAAATGGCTGACCGCGGAAGAGCGTACCTGGCTGCAAAATAGCCTGCGGACAGAAGAACAGGCGCGTGCCTCCGGCAACAGCCACACCAGCGCATGGCGTGGCCTGGCGGACAAACGGGTACTGGCCCTGGCACTGGTCTATTTCGGCACCTCTGCCGGGCTGTACACCCTGGGTATCTGGTCACCGCAAATTATCCACAGCTTTGGTGCCTCATCGCTGGAGATTGGCTTCCTGAATGCGTTCCCGGCGGTGATGGGGGTTATCGGCATGATCCTCTGGGCCCGCCATTCCGATCGTAAGAACGAGCGGAGCTGGCACGTCATTGGCGCCTGCCTGCTGGCAGCGGCCGGGCTGATTTATGCCGGTAATGTCAGCACCCTGCTGGCGGTCATCTTCGCCCTGACACTGGTTACGGTCGGCATCAGCGCCTCCAAACCGCCGCTGTGGAGTATGCCCACGCTGTTCCTGAGCGGCCCGGCCGCGGCGGCGGGCATCGCCACCATCAACTCTATCGGCAACCTGGGCGGCTTCGTCGGCCCGATGATGATTGGCGTCATTCGCCAGCAAACCGGCAGCTACACCTGGGGCCTCTATTTTGTTGCCGGGCTGCTGTGCATCTCAGCGCTCGTTGTTCTTATCCTGTCTGCCAGGGGCAATAAGCCCCAGCCGGCCGGACTGACCCATCCTGACACTCACTGACATGAACCGGAGAAAAGAAATGCGTACTTATTCTATTGCTGCAATCCCTGCTGACGGCATCGGCCCGGAAGTGATTTCCGCCGGTATTGAGGTACTTCACGCACTGGAACGCCAGGATCCTCAGCTTAAATTTGACGTGGAAACCTTTGACTGGGGGTCAGACTATTACAAACAGCATGGCGTGATGATGCCGGAAGACGGGCTGCAGACACTGAAGAAGTTTGACGCCATCTATTTCGGGGCGGTAGGCGCGCCGGATGTGCCCGACCACATTACCCTCTGGGGCTTGCGGCTGCCTATCTGCCAGGGGTTTGACCAGTATGCCAATGTCCGCCCGACCAAAATTTTGCCGGGCGTCACCTCGCCGCTGCGTAACCGCGGGCCGGGCGATCTGGACTGGGTGATCGTGCGGGAAAACTCCGAGGGTGAATACTCCGGCAACGGCGGCCGCGCGCACCGGGGGCTGCCGGAAGAAGTAGGCACCGAAGTGGCCATCTTCACGCGGGTTGGGGTAACACGCATCATGCGCTACGCCTTTAAACTTGCCCAGTCCCGGCCGCGCAAACTGCTGACGGTAGTGACAAAATCCAACGCCCAGCGTCATGGCATGGTGATGTGGGATGAGATTGCTGCGGAAGTGGCGCAGGAATTCCCGGATGTGACCTGGGATAAAATGCTGGTGGATGCCATGACCCACCGCATGACCCTGCACCCGCAAAGCCTCGATACCATTGTCGCCACCAACCTGCATGCCGATATCCTGTCCGACCTGGCCGGGGCGCTGGCGGGAAGCCTGGGTGTTGCGCCTACCGCCAATATCGACCCGGAGCAGCGTTTCCCTTCCATGTTTGAACCTATCCACGGTTCAGCCTTTGATATCACCGGCAAAGGGATCGCCAACCCAATTGCCACGTTCTGGACGGCAGTGCAGATGCTGGAACACCTGGGTGAGCGTGAGGCTGCGGCGCTGATCATGGACGCTATCGAATACGTGTGCGCCAATGGGATCCTGACGCCTGATGTGGGAGGCACGGCCAAAACGACGGAGGTGACGCGTGCGGTGGTGCAGTTTATTACGTCAAAATCGGCCATTGCTGAGACGGCCTGACGATGAACAATAAACAAGCCGCAAAGATATTGCAGGAGATCTTTCAGCAGGCAATTAACAGCGCCCGGCCAGGGCCTGTTATCCTTTCCGCCCTGCCGCCCAGGCCGGCAGGACGCTGCGTGGTTGTCGGGGCCGGTAAAGCCTCCGCCGCGATGGCTGCGGCAGTGGATGCAGCATGGCCGGACGTGGACGTCAGCGGTGTGGTGGTAACGCGTTATGGCCACGCCGTGCCGGCAGGCCGGATCCGCATCCTGGAAGCGGCCCACCCGGTGTCCGATGCCATGAGTGAAACAGCCGCGATGCTTATCGTCGAATCGCTGCGCGGGCTGACGCAGGATGATCTGGTGCTGGCCCTGATCTCCGGCGGCGGCTCGGCGCTGATGGCATTGCCTGTTGAAGGGCTGACCCTGGCGGATAAACAGGCCATCACCCGTGCCTTACTGCACAGCGGGGCGAACATCAAAGAGATGAACCTGGTTCGCCGCCATTTATCCGCCGTCAAAGGCGGAAAGCTGGCTGCACTGGCGCAACCCGCCAGGGTGGTATCTTTGATCATAAGCGATGTCCCCGGTGATAACCCGGCTGACGTGGCCTCCGGGCCTACCGTGGCGGATGACAGCTCACCCGCTGATGCCCTGAACGTCCTTGCGCGTTACGGCATTCAGGTGCCGGAACATGTGCGTTGTGTGCTGGAGCGGGCAATCCCCACCCCCAATAACGGGGCAGAAAGTGACGTCAGGATGATCGCCACACCGGCGATGATGCTGCAATCAGCCGCGGCGGCGGCCCGCCATCTGGGGATTACACCGCTGATCCTGGGGGATGCCATAGAAGGGGAAAGCCGCGAAGTGGCAAAAGTCATGGCAGCGATGGCGAAATCCGTCAGGCAGTATGGTCAGCCGGTTACTTCGCCCTCGCTATTGTTGTCGGGTGGTGAGACGACCGTCACAGTGAGCGGGGGAAAGGCAGGAAAAGGAGGCCGGAATACCGAGTTCCTGTTGGGCCTTGCCTGTGCCCTGGCTGGAGAACGTGGGATCTGGGCAGCAGCAGGTGACACCGACGGCATTGACGGCACCGAAGATGCCGCCGGGGCGCTGGTTTACCCGGATACACTGACGCGAGGCAGGGTAAAGGGGTTAAACGCTCAGGATTACCTGGAGGCGCATGACAGTTACAGCTACTTTCAGGCCACCGGTGATCTGATATTGACCGGCCCCACGCTGACGAATGTGAATGACTTCAGGGCCATCCTGGTTGCCTGAACCTGTGCTCTCCGGGTCAGGAGAGCATGTTACCCGAATGCCGCAGATTTTCCTGAGCAGAACGCCATCGCCTGATGGCGTCCTGCTCGCTCAGCAAGGTGGGGTGGCCGCACACCTGCATTTATTGATGGAAAATGACACTTTCTTCGAGCGGGGCTTTCTCAATTCTGTACTGGTTGGCAGGATGCTCCCTGTCAGGGTAGCCCAGTGATATCCCAAACAGTAATTTCATCGCCGGCGAGATGCCCAGCATTTCCCGGATGGTGTCGGCATAAAAGCCAAGCATGGTTTGTGGAATGCCGCCCAGGCCGTGGGCAGTGAGGGAAAGCAGAAGGGTCTGCGCATACATACCGATGTCACCGGCAACACGCACGTTGTCCCCGGCTTCAGGCATAAAAAGCAGGGCGACATGGGGCGCGCCAAAAAATTCCAGGTTGCGCCGTGATGCATCGCGGCGCTGCTCATACGCCTCTCTTTTTACGCCGATGGCCTGATAATAGGCCGCCCCCTGAGCTTTGGCGCGATCATGGTAAATGCCTTGAAAATCATGGGTGTCAAAGCTGAAATCAGGGGTCAGCTGGCCTGCGTCATCGGCTGCGAGGATGGCCTTGCTCAGTGCGTCACGCGTTGCGCCCGAGACAATATGGGTCTGCCAGGGCTGCGTATTACAGTTAGAGGGTGAGCGCTGCGCATCCTCTAATACCGAACGAAGAAGTGCTTCAGGAACCGGTTGAGGAAGGAAACTCCGGACAGAATGACGCTCACGCACCACGTCCCGGAACAGCATTGACTCAGACATTTTGCACCTCTTTTCTCTGTTCTTGTCATCGTGCCGCGGCCCATCAGCCGCCAGCGTCTTTTCTTATAAGATACGGATTGAAAAATGGAATGGAACAGCCAAAAATAGGAAGATGTTTTCCAGATATGGAAAGAGCAATGGATTTTAACGCGACGAAATTGTTTATCGCTGTGGTAAAAGCAGGCAGTTTTTCTGCCGCCAGTGAGAAAATTGGCGTGCCGGTTTCAACCTTAAGCCGAAAAATAAATGAGCTTGAGCAGGCGTTGAGCGTACAGCTGCTGGAACGCTCCCGGCTGGGGGTGAAGCCAACGCATAAAGGACAACAATTTTTTGAACAGGCCCGGCTGGGGTTGGAATTACTGGAAGAGGCGCAAAAAAACGTGCAGTCGATTCATAAACTGCAAGGAAAATTGCGTATCTCTGTGCCGCCCAATTTCCCCTTATGGTGGGATTTACTGGCTGACTTTCAGCAACACTATCCCGATATTAAAATATTCAGCCATTCAAGTGACAGGGTGGTTGATTTATTTGAGGATGGTATTGATGTTGCGCTGAGAATGGGTGATTTACATACTGAAGATGTGATTGCCAAACCTGTGATGACCGTCAACGGGGTATTTGTGGCAAGCCCTGAATTATTAGCACGCTGCGGCGCACCCAAGACGCTGGCTGACCTGGCGCGGTTTCCGGTTGTCGGCTGGGAAAATCTGAACCAGGGCTTTTTTGAATGGGTGTCCGGCGCAGAAAAGGTAAAATTCGAACCTTTCTTTTCAACCAATAATGTTCAGGGGCTATGTCATTATGCCGTAAAAGGCATGGGGGTCACCCTGTTGCTGGATTTTTTAGCGAAACCTTACCTCGAAAGCGGAGTACTGGTTGAGCTTTTACCTGACCTGCCTAAACACCCTGTGCCATTGCATCTGGTCTATGCCCGCCGTAAACACCCTTCAGCCATTATGATGGCTTATCTGGATTTTTGTTCTGCGTGGCTGGCAAAGCACGCATCGTGACGGGCGTATGAGGGATAAAGATTTTTCCACTCAGTGCGCCGGCCGGCAGAGGCGAAACCGGATATCACGCCTGATTTCAATGGGTTAAACTCAACACGCCCTGAAGCCTCTGTCGTTTCATGCGCTTTTTATCTGCCGGGCAAGCCAGTTGGCTAAATTTTTCCTAAAATAATCGGTGTAATCATGCAATACGCAGATAACCGGGAAAACAACGGTTACTGATTTTAGTGACTTATCTGACAACCTAAGGTTGTTGGTTGAATATAAGGGAAAATGATGCCATTGATATTTAGTGAGTTATCTGGCGCGCCATCATGGTTGGGTGCGGTATTGCTCGTCACGCTCTCCTTCGCAGTGGGTTTTCTGGCCCGGTATATCCTTCTCAGGTTTATCTGTTATTGGCAGGGGCGTGACAGAAAATTATTCAAATCACTTGAAAAGCACCTTCGTGGGTCGATATTTCTTTTCTTCCCGTTATTGTTAATCAATGTAGGGATTAATTATATCAATATTAATCCTGACGCCCTGAGCTTTATTACCACCACCCTCAATATATTTATTATAATATCATTTTGCTCCGTATTAATCCGGTTGATTAATGTGGCGCAGGATATGCTGTTCATACGCTACGACATTAATCTTTCAAATAACCTTCGCGCCCGTAAAATCCGCACGCAAATCATCTATGTTAAAAAGGTCGCTATCGTCCTCCTGGTGGCATTGTGTGTTTCTCTGATCCTGCTCAATTTCCCCGGTGTCCGGAAATTCGGCACGACCATTCTGGCCGGTGCCGGGGTGGCAGGTATCATCATTGGGTTTGCCCTTCAGAAGTCATTGGTCAACTTGTTTGCCGGTATTCAGATTGCCTTTACGCAACCGATAAAAATTGACGATGCCGTGGTCGTGGAAAATGAATGGGGCTGGATTGAGGAGATCAACCTGACGTACGTTGTGGTGCGCATCTGGGACCTCCGCCGGCTGGTGCTGCCCATTACCTACTTTACAGAAAAGCCCTTCCAGAACTGGACGCGTAATAACGCGCAAATATTAGGGTCTGTTTTTCTTTACCTTGATTATTCCATGCCGTTAGAGCCGCTGCGTCAGCAATTTGAAAAAATCCTCAGCGAAACAAAACTCTGGGACCAACAAACCCAGGTGCTCCAGGTCAGCGATACCACGGATAAAACCATGACAATCCGGTTATTGATGACGGCACAGAACTCCCCCACCGCCTGGGATTTACGCTGCCACGTGCGGGAAAAAATGATTGAGTTTATTCAGCAAAATTATCCGCAGAGCCTCCCTCAGGTGAGGGCCACACTGACGGATTCCGGCGCCCGGGAGACTCACGGGTGACGGGTCAACCGCGCACTTTTTTCTGGAAAGAGAAGGGAATGTACAGGAGTAAACCGGCAGGCGCAGGGCGCGCTTGCCGGTTGTTGCACAGCCGGGAGACTCAGGGCAACGGCACGTCCCGCAGTTCACCGCCCTCTTTTGCCAGACGCGCTAAGTAGTGTGACGCGTCCAGAATCTGGTAGGGGAAGTACAGGCCAGGCGCGACCGGCGGCTTTCCATCCAGCCCGACCAACCGTTCAAGCAGCAAGGCGATCCCCATCCCTGTCAGCGGGGCCGCGCCCCCCGGATGCACGACCGCATGCCGGGTGTGGTGGGGCATTCCCGCGACGTCCAGACCAGACATCTCCAGGATGATTTCCGTCGAGAACGCCCCGCCTTTGCGCCGGCTTGAACTGATGCCCATGCCCAGGTCAAACTGCACGCTGTGCGCCCCCGTGGCGGAGGCCAGCCCCACCACATCAATTGACGAAAAGCCCGTGGCGTCTATATGGGTGCCATCCAGCGCGGGGAACACCGATTTTGCCTCCTCGCCCTCACGCCAGAGATAGACGCCATCCCGCCGCGTGAGCGCCGCGGGCAGCAGGTGATTCAGGTGTTCAAAATCCGCGGCAACTGCCGGGCCGCCGACATCTTTCTCATCCACCAGCGCCCCGATGCGGATTTCATGCACCTGGCTGAATGCGCGGGCCAGATGGAGCGCAGGCACGGTAGTGGCCCCGACCAGCCACTCATAGCCGAGCACAATCGCTGATGCCCCCGGTGCCTGCATGAAGTTTGCGATTTCCGGGGCGATTTCAAACACCCCCGAAGAGATGCTCAGATGCGGCACGCGACGTGATTGCGCGAAGCGGAGGGCAGCGAGCGAATGGTCTTTGTAGAGCACCACCACGGCACTGATTTCCCGCTCGCCGAGGCCCAGATCGGCGGAGGTGAGGTCGATTTGCACGCCCTCCGCCCCCCCGATGTCAGCCGCCGCACGCTGCGCTTTGGTCACATCGCGGCCTCCTATCAACAGGGGCAGATCAGGGTACGTCGCGTGTAATGCACGGGCTGCCTGGTGACCAATCGCACCGGATCCGCCCAGTAGTAGTACGGGAGCAAAGGACATAGTTAAGGTTCCTTATTTGCGTGATAAGCTACTATTAGTAGGAAATGTAGCACCGACACCCACAGAAAGCTACTTTTAGTAGGTTAAATTGAGAGAGACATGGAAAGAGAAAACACAACGGTATCTGGCTCCGCTGCGCGCAGGTTAAAAAAGGCAGAACGACGTAAGCAGCTTCTTAACACGGCGCTCCTGATTGTGCAGGAGGAAAACGCCGATCAGCTGACGCTGGGGCACCTCGCCGTGCGCGCCGGCGTCTCCAAGCCTGTGGTCTATGATCACTTCCCTACCCGCTCGGCGTTGCTGATAGCCCTCTACCGGTGGATTGATATGGAACGGGTGAGGACTTTCACAGAGGCGATGACCACCACCCGCAGGGATACGCAGGAAACGATACAGATGCTGGCGAGCGCATATATCCATTGCGCAGCAGATAAAACAGACGCGTTTCACGCGGTAGGGGCGGCACTGGCAGGCAGCGAAGAGAAATCCGCGGTGTTTCAGGCGCTGCTGGAAAACTGCGTCGGGATGTTCGTCTCCGTCCTGACGCCGCATGTGACTAAGTCACCCAGGGCGTTGTTGCAGTGCTGCATTGGTCTGGTGGGGGCAGGAGAGGCACTTTCCGCTGCACTCGCCCGCGGGCAACTGAATCAGGATGAAGCCGTGGCGTCTTTCGCCTCGCTGATAAAAGGGGCGGTTCAGGTGAACGAAAGCTGAAGGCAGGGGGCAGAATATGGGCCACTTCCCCCTGACCTGACGCGCCGGGCGCTGCCGGCCTTAAAGCGCTTTCGTCAGATAGTAGCGCTCATGGTGGCGCGGGTAGGCGTCCAGGGTCATCCGGCATTCATAGCCCAGCTTTTCGTAGAACGGGCGGGCCTGAAAGCTCAGGGTGTCTACCTGCGCAAAGCGGCAGCCGCGGCGGCGGGCTTCCTGTTCGGCGGCCAGCATCAGCCGCCGCCCTTCGCCCCGGCCGCGCAGCGCCTCACTGACCCACAGCACATCAATCCGCAACCAGTTTCCGGCGGTAGAACCGGATAGCCCGCCCAGTTTGTTCTCCTCGTCATCCAGGATAAACAGCGCCAGTGCCTCAATTTCAGAGGTGTCTGCGAACTGGGAAGAGTAATGCAGCACGCCCTGTTTCAGCTCATCAATATCGGCATAACTGGGCTGGCTGGTGAGGTGTATTTTCATGAATGCTCCCTGAGTGAGTCGGCTGATGGCGTGTCAAACGTGACGTTACCACGGCAATGCGGTGCTGAAAAAGCAGCCGGAGGTTAACGCATCGCATTATCAGGATTCTGTCATCCCAGAATCCTGTAATCCTGTAATCCTGTAATCCTGTAATCCTGTAATCCTAGGATTATGGGTCTGCGTTTTCGTCGGCGGCGCCCTGACGCAGGTATTTCACCAGCGTCAGGGTATTGCGGCCATCCTGGCTGTCGTAGCGCATCTCATCCACACTGGCGCGGATAAACATCAGCCCCATGCCGTTCTCCGGCCAGCTGTCCATGTCATCCGGGTTAATGTTCAGGCACTTATCCTGCTCAAGCAGCACCGGCGGGATCGGGCTGCCGCTGTCTGTCAGCACCACCTCCAGCGTGCGCTGGTCATGTTGGTAGCGGAATAACAGCTGTATCTGTTGTGAGGCGTCATAGCCGTAACCGTGCTTGATTACGTTGGTGAACGCCTCGCTAAGCGCCAGATCCAGCGGGAACAGCCCTTCTTCTCCCAGCGGCAACGGTTGGGCGAACGCCTCCAGGGCGCGGCTGGCAATGGCCAGACTGTCCGGGACAGCCGGCAGCGTAAGATCAACATCCTCGGGAACCCAGTCATGCATGGCTGCATACCTATCGGTTGTTCAGCTTGGTCAGCGCCTCATCCTGAGTCGGGAACGTCATGAAGATCCGGTCCATGCGCGTGAGTTTAAACAAGTTCTGCAGGTTGGCATTCATGCCGCTCAGTGCCAGCGTGCCTTTGCCGTTCAGCATTTTCAGCAGGGAAACCAGTGCGCCCAGGCTGCTGCTGTCGATGAAATCGACGCGGCTGAAGTCGATCAGCAGTTCCGTTTCACCGCCGCGGATAATCTCCTGCACGCTCTCTTTGAATTTTTGTGACACCGACGCATCCAGCCGCCGGACCACCGGCGTGACGATGGTGATGTTGTTGTTTTTTGTGGTCTCAACATTCATGGTTGTTCCTCTTGACGCGTAAAGGAGGATGTCCGCTCAATCACCAGCAGCGAGACATCGTCATGCAGGTTGCTGTTGCCATATTTGACGCCGTTTTGCGGGTCAACCACCTCCAGCTGCACATTGCGCCACGCCAGCAAAGAAAGCTCGACCTGGAGAAAACGCTCCGCGCGCGGCAGCCGGTGGTGCTCCGCCAGCACGTTTTTCAGCCGGGATTCCCCATACTGTTCGCTGACCTGGTTTTCGCACTCGCTGATGCCGTCGCTGTAGAGGTAGAGGCATTCGCCCTCCTCCAGCCTGAAGGTGCATTCGTCCCAGGTCAGCATCTCAAACAGCCCCACCGGCCCGCCCCCTTCGCCCACCGAGGTGGTGCTGCCGTCCGGGTGCACAATAAATGGCGTCGGGTGGCCCGCCTGGCAGAGGCTGCCTTCGCCGGTCTGGGTATTGATCACGCCGTAAATCATGGTGAAGTAGCTGTGCACGTCGTCATTTTCATAACAGAAGCGCTGGTTCAGCAGGCTCACCACCTGGTGCGGCGGGGTAATGATCACCCCGCCATCCGGGCCGCTGCGGGCGAGGAAGTTCTCAACGGTGCGGCCATGCAGGAACTGGCGCGCCACCGCCAGCGAATGCATGGCCGCCGTCACCCCGTGCCCGGCCACGTCAATGCAGTAAAAGCCGATGTGGTGATCGGACAGGGCAAAGAAGTTAAACATATCGCCGGAGACATACGCGGACGGCACAAACAGCCAGTCGATACTGAACCCCTGCAACGCGAAATTACGCGCCGGTAACAGCGAGTGCTGGAGGCGCGCCGCCGCCTGTAAATCTGCTTCCATCTGCTGCCAGGCTTGCGCCAGTTTGGCATTGCGCAGCGCCAGGTTGGCTTCGAGGTCAAGGATCCGCCGCCCGGCGTAGAGGCGCGCCTGTAACTCCGCCGCGTTCACCGGCTTGCTGAGGAAATCATCCGCGCCCGCCTCAATGCCGGTGGTGAGGTCTTCTACCGTGTGGCGCGCCGTGACCAGGATCAGGTAGATATAACGGGTGCTGGTGTTGCTGCGGATGGCCCGGCAGAGCGTCGGCCCGTCCATCACCGGCATTTCCCAGTCGCTGATCACCATGTTGATCGGCTGCTGTGCCATCAGCGCCAGTGCCGCTTCACCCTGTTCAGCCTCAAACACCCGGTAGCCCCATTTTTTTAACAGGCTGGAGAGCAAAAGCCGGTAACTGGAGGAGTCATCCACCACCAGAATGGTGGCTGGCTCGCGCTCCACGCTCAATGATTGCATAGCACGCTCCTCAAAACGTTCACGCCTTAAAACGGGATGTAATAGATCAGGCTGACGGTGCCTTCTCTGAAATTGGCATTGGAATCTTTACGTCCGGGATAACGGGTACCGCTGTAGTTGTTGTATTGAATCGAAAATGTGCCGGGTTTATAGGTGGAATAGCCGAAACTGTAGGTATAGTCCGCATCCCACGGCTGTTGCTGGCTGCTGTCAGGATAGTAGAAGGCGGTAAAACGGATGAAGTAGTGCTGCACAAAACTGTAACCGCAGCCGCCCAGCACCACATGTTTATTGGTGAGGCGATCGTTCGCGTCCAGCGAGTAGAACCGCGGCACCCAGGTAGTGCCGACCTGGCAGGTCATTGCATCCCCTTTCTGGATCAGCAGGTGTTTCTCCAAGGCTTTCGGCAAACTGAATTTGTAGGCAAACGTCCAGGAGCCTTGCTCCGGGTAGGTGCGCCGGTTATTGGACGTCGGGAAGAAGCGGTTATCCCCGTAGTTGCCGTACACCAGGCTGAAGGTATTGGGATGCCAGTCGTCATAGCCGAAGCTGTAGCGGAAATCGGGGCTGTATTTGTTGACGTGGCGCACCGGCATCCGGAACGTGACGTTGGCGAACCAGTAACTGAACGGCGAATATTGCAGGCTGAGCAGCATCATCTGGCTCACGCGGTTTGACTGGTCCACCGAATCCTCGCCGGTCGGGATACTCACCCGCTGGTCTTTCAGCCCGCTGTTAAAGGTCAGCGCGCCGGAGAATTTGGCATCATCGCCGTAAAACAGCCGCCCCCAGAGGCCGGTGGAGACCCGTGCCGGGGTCGTTTCCTGCGCCCCGGCGGGTTTATCACCGGCCGCCTTGGGTGCCGGCCTGGCGGCGGCCGGTGCGGCTTTTTTCTGCCCCTGGCTGAACGGGTTTTTACCCACCGGCGCAGCGGATGCCGCCCCGGCGCAACAGAGCATCACTGACACGCAGCCCATTTTGCCCGCCGTTAACCACGCCTGGCTGCCTTTCCGTAAACGAATAATCACCCCCATGTTTTGCCTCGTCCCCTGTGCCTGCCGGCTAATTTGGAATAAATTTGCCGCCCACCTCATATTTCGCCATCAGCCATAACGCCATCAGCACCGCGACATGCACCACGGTGTTGGTCACCCAGGCCTGATGCCACAGGTCAAAATGCACAAACTGGCTGGCAATCAGCACGAAATAGACGTGAATGATGAAGGTATAGAGTGAGTGCTGACCCAAAGGGATCAGGAACCAGCCCACCAGCCGGTTAATCGGCGTCCAGAAGCGGCTGAGGACCAGGTAAACGGTGATGATCAGGCAGAAGTCATCCAGCACCCGCATCGGGCCAAGGCCGTTTTTGGCCGCCAGCGTCCGGTAGAACCAGTTGAAATCCGCCGGCGGGATAACATCCATCATCAGCGCGCGCGGCATAAAGGGGTTGGTGTGGTTCTGGGCAATAAACATCATGACCAGCGCGAACACCACCATCGCGCCAATCACCACATGGCCGAACGGCAGGCGTGCCAGCGAGGTCAGCTCATCTTTGTACCAGCCGCAGCTCATGCCCAGCACATAAATAAATTGCCAGGCCAGCAAGGGGAAAGCGAATTCAAATTGCGACACCGTCAGCCGGGCATGGGTGAGCTGGTAGCAGACATAAAGCCCCAGTGAGATAAGCAGCAGCCAAATAACATGGCCGCGCGACAACATCCATAACATCAGCGGGCTGGCCAGCAGCAGAAATACATATAACCCGAGGATTTGGGTCTGGTGCGGCCCTATTTGCAGGTAAAGGATAATATTGAACCAGGTTTCGCGGATCTGCGCCGTCACCGGCAGCAGGGAATAGGAGATGCCGGCATAACGGTCGGTAAAATGGGTTACCTCAAAAGTATTAATAAACGGGATTTTAGCCAGCAACAGCATGGAGAGAATAATAATGATATTGACCTGGTATATTTTCCAGGCGCGCCTTACCAGGGTATAGGAAACGGTCAGTAAATACTCTTTTTGCAGGCGAGCGCGGTTCAGCATACCGAGCATAAAGCCGGCCATAATAACGAACCCTTCGGCACCGGTGGTTAATCCCAGCCGCTCCCAGGTGAAGATATTAAATACCGACATCACCTCAGTGTGGGCCACCACCATCATCACCAGCGCAATACCGCGCAGCATATCCACACGCAGGTCGCGCCGCCCCGGCACCGCGTAGCGCCAGGAGACCGCAGCCGGGGCTTCAGTTAATACCGTATCCTGTACCGCCATAATTTCTCCGCCTGATCAACGTGCTTCTCACGATCGCCATTTTTCCGTGTGCCGGGGAGACTCACGTTAGGGAGGTTACTGTTTTAATGAGTGTAGACGACTTCATCCCGCCAATCGGCAGGAAACCGATTCACCCGGTGTAACGTGCGTCGTCTCACAGAATAATAGGTGATAATTCCGCTATGTCGCGGTAGTTTCGATGAAAAATGGCCTTGAAACCTTTTTTTGCTGCACTAGACTCAAATGACATTACGCGGTGACCGGTTGACGGCACTGAACGTAAACCAAATAAATAAGCATTTATAATTCAGCAGCATTTCTGTTTTTTGCACCGGGAAACGTAGCGCTTGCGCGCATTTGTTCTTGTGAATTGATGAACAGGAATGCTCATGGCTTTTTATTTTTCCCATTTTGAACACCGGAAACCCCCGGAACCGTTAAATACCCCCTGGTTTATTCAGGTGCTGTGGCAATGCCTGGCCGTGGCCGCCCTTATTCTGGGCGCAAACTATATCCGCTGGCGCTGGATGTCGTCCCTGAATTACGACGCGCTCTGGTATGCCGTCCCGCTGGTGGTTGCTGAAACGCTGGCCTATATCGGCACGGTATTTTTTACGATTAACCTGTGGAAAGAGTGGGATATTCCCCAGCGCCCGGCACCGACCGATGTGAATGAATGCCTCGGGCCGGATGAGCAGACAGAATCCCGGCCGCTGCGCGTTGACCTGTTTATCGCGACCTATTCGGAAGACGTGGAGTTGGTGCGGATTTCGATCCAGGATGCGCTGAAAGTCACCTACCCCGCGCCGATTGAATACAAAATTCATGTGCTCGACGATGGCCGCCGGCCGGAGATGCGCGCCGTGGCGGAGCAGGAAGGGGTGAACTACATCACCCGCGACACCAATATCGGCTACAAGGCCGGTAACCTGCGCAACGGCATGGAACAGACCGACGGCGATTTTCTGGTGATTTGCGACGCCGATACGCGGGTCTTCCCCACGCTGCTGACCCACACACTGGGCTACTTCCGTGACCCGGATGTCGCCTGGGTGCAAACGCCCCAATGGTTTTACGATCTGCCTGAAGGCAACCGCCTGCCGGAGCTGATGCGCCGCAAACTTGGGCGCATCGGCTATGGCCTTGGCAAGGCCACCGAAGCGCTGGTCGGCCCGATTGTGCTGGGGCGCGACCCGTTCTTTAACGATGCCCGCATGTTTTATGAAGTGATCCTGCGCCGCCGCAACTGGGCGAACGCCTCATTCTGTTGCGGGGCGGCCTCGATCCACCGGCGTGAGGCGGTGATGCAGGCGGCGCTGCGCAGTTACGTCTGGGCGGTGGATGAGGAAGTCGCGCGTTTTACCAAAGACATCCCGGACGCCGACACCCGCGAGGCGCTGGAAGAGGCGATGCGGCCGCAGGTGATCATGGACACCGAACTGACACCGTATAAATTCCACGTCTCCGAAGACATCTACACCTCGATCGTGCTGCATGGCGACACCGAACGGCGCTGGAAATCAGTGATGCACCCGCGGATTGAATCCAAAATGCTCTCCCCGCAGGATTTGCTGACCTGGATGATCCAGCGTTTCAAATACGCCGCCGGGTCAATGGACATCCTGCTGCATGACCCGATTTTCAGCCGCAAACGCTTCCGGCTCAGCCTGCCGCAAACGCTGATGTACGGCACCACCTTCTGGTCTTATCTGGCCTGCCTGTGGAATACGGTGTTTTTAATCTCGCCGCTTATCTACCTGTTTACCAATATTCCGCCGGTGTCCGCCTATTCACAGCCGTTTTACCTGCATTTCCTGCCGTTCTTCCTCGCCTCCGAGCTGGCCTTTATGTTCGGCACCTGGGGGTTGTCGGCGTGGGATGGGCGCAGTTCCTATTTGTCGCTCTATTCGATGAACCTGCGCGCGCTGGACACGGTGCTGCGCGGCGAAAAAATCAAATTCCACGTGACGCCGAAGGAGCGCCAGCAGGGGCGGTTCCTCTACCTGGTCAAACCGCAGATCGCCATTGTGGTGCTGACCCTGCTCGGGCTTCTCTGGGGCGGCATTAAAGTGTTTAACGGTGACATTGAAGACCCCTCCGGTTACATCATCAACATCTTCTGGGGCGGGGTGAACATTGCCGCCATGATGCCGATGATCCTGGCCGCCATGTGGAAACCTGACCCCGCCCTGTCTGACGAAGAGGTGGCCTGACATGTCCTGGAAAGCGAGCCTGCTGGCCACCCGCAGTTACATCACCATTCTCCTCGGGTTCCTGATCGGTTTCAGCATCGTGCTGTATGTGGAAAAACATATGCCGCCGGTGGTGGAGGAGAAAGCCGGGTATACCCTGAGCCGGGATTTCCCGCCGCTGCCGCAGCGGCGCGACCTGACGTTTGATGAGGCCGTCTGGGCGCGCGTCGCCTGGCAATATTTCGTCAATAACACCCAACTGACCGGCCTGGCGAATGCGCAGGACCAGCGCCCCTACACCTCCCTGTGGGACACCGGCAGCTACCTGATGGCGCTGATTGCCGCGCGCCAACTCGACATTGTGCCGGTGGATGAGTTTGACCAGCGGATTTCCAAAACCCTGACCGCCCTCAGCCTGTTGCCGCTGCTGCCGAACGGCGTGCCCGGCAGTTGGTACAACACCCAGACGCTGTCAATGATGGTTGACCCGGAGCAACAGGAGCCGCCCACCGGCTCCGCGGTGGACATGGGGCGTCTGCTGGTGCCGCTGACGCTGCTGGTCTGGCGCTACCCGACGCACGCGGCCCAGGTGCAGGAGGTGCTGGATCAGTGGAACCTTAATGCCCTGTTTGAGAGCAGCAGCCCGGCGACCGCCACCAGCATTGAGGTGTCACACTGGGATCTCAGCGCCAGCCAGACCCGCAGCGGCTATGGTTTCCGGCTCTATACCGCCGGGACGCTGCGCATGGTCAGCCCCTCGGCCGGGATCGCCGTCACCCAGCCGCCCGAGGGGGTCAAGCTGGTGCAAATCGACGGCTATGCGATCCCCAGTGACGGCTTCCGCAAAGGGGTCGATCAGGACGCGCCGACCATCATCACCCTGCCTTATGTGCTGACCGGGCTGGAGCTGGGCTTTGACAGCCGCAGCGCGGAGTTTGCCTGGCGCATCGTGCGCATCCAGCAGAGCCTGCACAAAGCCACCGGCAACTACACCTCCGTCAATACGGATTACGCCGAACAGGCCCCGGACTTTATCGCCGCCCTGCCCGGCCAGCAGCCGGTGCAGGATGCAACCGTCTCACGCAGCGATCAGGAACCTGTACGCCTGCTCTCCACCCGCTCCGCCTTTGGCTGGTATGCCCTGTTCCGCAACGCCTGGAGCGAAAGCCTGCGGGCGCAGGCGGCCGCGCTGCTGGAGCCGGGCAAAGGCTGGTATGAGGGCACCAGCGGCAACCAGAACGTTAACCAGACCCTCAGCGCGGACACCAACGCCGTGGTGCTGGAAAGCTTAAGTTATATCGCGCATGGGCAAATGTTATGCCTCGCCTGCGTCTCCCCTTCACCCATGCCGATGACCGATCGGAATAAAGGAGTACTCCCATGAGACCGTCGCTCGTTATCGTCTCTTTTTCTGCCCGGCGCTGGCTGGCCTGGTTGCCGCTGGTGCTGGGGTTATGGCTGGTGGCCGGCAGCGTGCAGGCGGCGGTTGAACTGCCGGCGCAGCACTACCCGGTGCGCCACGGGGCGCTTACGCCACGGGAGCAGGCGATGGCCGTGAACGCCTGGCAATATTTTATCGTCAACTACCAGCCCACCACCGGGCTGGTCAACGCGGTAAACAAATACCCCTCCACCACCATGTGGGACACCGGGTCTTATATCGCCGCAATGGTGGCGGCGCGTGAGCTGGGCATTATCAACAAGGCAGAATTTGACCAGCGGATGATCAAACTCCTGAAGACGCTGAACACTTTGGTGCTGTTCCAGAATGAGATGCCCAACAAGGTGTACAACACCATCACCGCGCAAAAGGTGAACTACCTGAACAAACCGGGCGAGATCGGGTTTTCCGCCATCGACATCGGGCGGATGCTGTTGTGGCTGAAGATCGTCAAAGAGCGCTACCCGGAATACGGTAACAGCGTCGATAACATCGTGCTCGGCTGGGATTTCACCCACACGGTGGATGACTGCGGCACGCTGTTCGGGGCGTATGTCGACGGCAACAAAAAAACCGTGTATGCGCAGGAGGGGCGGCTTGGCTACGAAGAGTACGCCTCTGCGGGCTTCCAGCTCTGGGGCTTCTCGACCTGCCAGGGGTCACGGCCGGAGCCCTATTCGCTCGCCAACATCTACTGCGTGCTGGTGCCGTATGACAGCCGCGACCCGCGCCTGACCAACCAGCACAACTATGTGGTCACGGAATCCTACCTGCTGCACGGGCTGGAAATGGGCTGGGACAAAGCCGATGACCGTGAGGACAACCTCAATAACTACTCGCACCCGTGGATGAAAAACTTTGCTGACCGCGTCTATCAGGCGCAGGAGAACCGCTACCTGATCACCGGCACCATGACGGCGCGATCGGAACACCAGCTCGATAAAGCGCCGTACTTTGTGTATGACACAGTGTTCTCTGACGGGTTTAACTGGAACACCATCACCGACAAAGGCAAGTACGTGCCTGAAACGGCAGCCATTTCACTGAAAGCCGCGCTGGGGATGTGGGTGCTGTGGGATTCGCCCTACACCGACCGGCTGCTGGACACCATTGAAAACGCCAACGAGAAAGCCAGCGGCTACTACGAGGGGATTTACGAAAACGGCGACGGCCCGATTAAAGAGTTCACCGGCAACAACAACGGCATCATGCTCGAGGCCCTGCTCTACAAAAAAGAGGGACGCCTGCTGAAATTCAACACCGACAAACCGAAATCCCGCGATTTCGCGCCGTCACTGTGGGAAAAACGGCTGGTGGATGCGTTTGAGGACAACAACACCAGGCGCAACCGCCCGTTTATGAGCCCAACGCCGGGCATCAAAAACTGGTGTGAACAGACCGGCGTGGCGATGCGTACTGCACCGGCCTGTAAAGCCTGTAAATGTGCCGCATGTGAAAATGAAGATGCGCCGATCAAACTGCCTCCGGTGGCGATGTCATGCTTAAAACCGTGAGAATCTTCAGGCTGGCTCTGTTGCTGCTTATCGCGGCGGCGCTGGCGTTCGGGTTCTCATGGCTGAACCGGACGCCGGGCGTGCGCTACGTCAGCAGCGGGGCCTGGCACTATCCGGGGCGGATGGGGGCGCTGACGGACGAGGAGCGCCAGTGGGCCGAGGTGGCGTGGCGCTATTTCAAAAATAATACCCAGGCAGGCACCGGGCTGATTAACGCCAGTGACAACCGCCCGGTCACCAACCTGTGGCAAATCGGCGATTCCCTGATCGCCCTGACGGCGGCGCGCCAGCTCGGGCTGGTGGATGAGGTGGAGTTTGATGACCGGCTGACGCGGATGCTCTCCACGCTTAACCAGTTACCGCTCACCAGCCTGAAAACGCCCAACCTGCTCTACAACACCACCAATGCCGCGATGGTGGACTACAGCAACAAACCGGCCACCCTGGGCTGGTCAGCGCAGGACATGGCCCGGCTGATGACCGGTTTACGGGTGGTGGCGCTGTGGCACCCGATCTACAGCGAATACCTGGATCGCATCATCCTGCGCTGGAACTTCTGTAACGTGGTGGACAACAGCGGCCAGTTGCTGCGCGGCGGTATGCGTGACGGCAAACTGACGCCGCAGCCGGAGGGGCGGCTCGGCTACAGCGAATATGGCGCAGCCGCGCTGGCGTTGTGGGGGTTTCCGTCTGAAAAATCAGTGACGCCGCCTTACCAGTCAGTGATTGTTGACGGCATCGCGATTGATGTGGATTCCCGCGATCCGCGCACCACCTACACGCCCGCCGTGGTCACCAATACGCCTTACGTGCTGGGCGGGCTGGAGTATGGCTGGCAGACGCCGGGCAACGACACCACCCTGCTGAGCGCCCAACGCCAGCGGGCGCAGAACATCTACCGCGTGCAGGAGCAGCGCTGGCAGAAGCTGAAAATCCTGACCGCGCGCGATGAATACAACCTCAATGCCGCCCCGTGGCACGTGTATGACACCATTTTCGGTAACGGCTACGCCTGGAACACACTGGGGGATGACAGCAAGTTTTACCCGACGCGGGCACTGGTGTCGACGCGGGCGGTGTTCGGCCTCTGGACACTGTGGGACACCGATTTCACCGACGCGCTGATGGCGATGACACGCCTGACGCGGGACAACCAGCGCGGCTGGTATGAGGGGCGCTTTGAGGCCACCGGCGGCTATAACCGGATGATCACCCTCACCACCAATGCGATGGTTCTGGAGGCGCTGATGTACAAAAGCAATTACGGCCCGCTGATCCGGTCACTCCCGCAAGAGAGTTATTTCAATACCCGCCTGAGCGATGTCTTTAACCTACCCCGCTTGTGCATGCCGCAGGAGCGAAAACCCGGAGGGCCCCAGCCATGACCTTCTCCTATGACACGGTTTTTAACGACAGCTATGCACGGATCACCGACAGCGACGGCGGGGACCGCTTTTTCAACCACTTCTACCAGCTTTTCGTCCACAGCACGGCGGAGATCGAGGCGACCTTCCTGGAGCAGGACGAGGCGCAGCTTCGTAAAATCGTCTACAAGACCTTTTTCTTTATGCTCTCTGTCTCCAGCACCCACAACGTCTCCAACTACCTGATGACCATTTCCCGTACCCAGGACGCCGAAGGGATCAAACTGCCGCCCGCGTTTTACGCCCACTGGCGGCGGGCGGTGCTGCAAACGGTACGGCAGCTCGACCCGCAGTGTGACGAAGATATCATCACCGCCTGGGCGATGGTGATCGCCCCCGGCCTGGAGTATATGCGCCGGCAGGCGGAGCTGTTCCACGCCAAGCCGCCGACAGGGGTCTCACCATGAAAAACGCCATTTTCGCGGCGCTGGATTACATCAATGCCGCGCTGCTTATCTACGACGCCGAGGAAAACCTGGTGGCCTTTAACCAGCAGGCGTTCGATTACTACCCGGCAGTGCGTGATTATCTGGTGCGCGGCACGCCGCTGACGGTGCTGATTGAGGCCTTTATCACCTCCGGCTATATCTCCGAAAGCACCGATCGCCGCGCGCTGGCCACCACCCTCGCCGAACGCTGCCGCGTGGACAACCATTACGAAATCCGCAAATTGCAGGGCCGCACGGTGTTTGTGCAGCATAACCGCACCCCGGAAGGCGGCATCGTCAGCCTGCATACCGATGTCACGCACTTTGCCGATATCCTGGCGTCGCGCCGCCAGTTGCATGATGACTTTATCCTGGCCGCCGAGGCGACCCACATCGGCATCTGGGACTGGGATTACCTCAACGACCTGGTGCAGGTGAATGATGCGCTGCTGACGCTGCTCGGCTACCCGCGCCGGAGCTGGAAATACACGGCGGACATGTGGCGGCAGTTGATTCACCCGGATGACCTGCCGACCGCCGCCCGGCTGTTGCAGGAGGCGGGCAATGACCGGCTGGCCGTGTTTGAGTGTGAACTGCGGATTATGCACCACGACCAGAACTACCGCTGGTGCCTGCTGCTGGGCCAGGTGATCAGCCTCACCACCGAGGGCAAAATCGCCCGCGTGATCGGCACCATGCAGGACATCACCCAGCGTAAAAAAGCGGAGGAAGCCTCACGGCAGGCGGTCGAGATGGCGAAAGCCGCCAGCCAGGCCAAGAGTGCGTTTCTCGCTAACATGAGCCACGAAATCCGCACGCCGATGAACGGCATCCTCGGCATGACGCAGCTCTGCCTCGACACCGACCTCACACCGGAGCAGCGGGATTACATCACGATGGCGCACAGCTCCGCCCAGGTGCTGCTGAAGGTAATTGATGACATCCTCGACTTCTCCAAAATCGAGGCGGGCAAAATCACCCTCGACATGGAAGAGTTTGCGCTGCGGCCGTTCCTGCAAGGGATCATGCGGCCGCTGATGCCCAAGGCCACCGAGAAAGGCATTGAGCTGCTGGTGGATGTCGCCCCTGATGTGCCCGAGTACATCCATTGTGACTCCGTGCGCCTGCGGCAGGTGCTGACCAACCTGGTCAGCAATGCGGTGAAGTTCACCCATGAGGGCGAAGTGGTGATGAGCCTCTCCCACGGCATCGCCGCCCAGCATCTGGCCTTTGAGGTGAAAGATACCGGCATCGGCATCCCGGAAGACAAACAGCGTGTGATTTTCGAATCCTTCAGCCAGGCGGACACCTCCACCACCCGCAAATATGGCGGCACCGGCCTTGGCCTCACTATCTCCGCCCGGCTGGTGGAGATGCTCGGCGGTGAATTGCAGGTTGCCAGTACACCCGGCAGCGGCAGCACCTTCTTCTTCTCCCTGCCGGTATTGAAAAAAACGCCGGTGTTAAGCGGCCCGGTGCATGTGCCCGCCAGCCTCCAGGGCGTGCGCGTCGCGGTGGTGGATGACAACCAGACCAACCTGCGGCTGATGCAGGAGATGCTGCGCCATATGGGGTTACAGGCCGTAACCTTCAGCAGCGGGCAGGCGGCACTGGATGCGCTGGACGACTCGCCCGATTTCCCGCTGATCCTGCTGGATGCGCAGATGCCGGACATGGACGGCATGACGCTGGCGCTTGAGATCACCTCCAACCCTGCCCTGCGCAACACCAAGCTGATCATGCTCAGTTCAATGGGGCGCTATATGGATACGGCCATCCTGAAAAAGATCGGCATCCTGCATTTCCTCAACAAGCCGGTTGACCAGAATGAGCTGTTCAGCGTGATTATCCAGACCCTCGCGCCCGGTGCGCAGGCCCCGGTGCCGGTGACCGCCACCCCGCTGGTCACGCCCGACATGGCAGGCACGCAGTACCGCATCCTGCTGGCGGAGGACAATATGGTAAACCAGAAACTGGCGATCCACTTCCTCACCAAACTGGGCCACCAGGCGGATATCGCCAATAACGGGCTGGAGGCGCTGGAACACATTGCGCAAACCCGCTACGACCTGATCCTGATGGATTTGCAGATGCCGGAAATGGACGGCCAGAAAGCCACGCAGATCCTGCGCGAGCAGGAAGCGCTCAGCACGCCGCCCCAGCACCTGCCGATTATCGCCATGACGGCCCACGCGATGCAGGGTGACCGTGAATATTGCCTGGAGCACGGTTTTGACGGCTACATCGCCAAGCCGGTGATGATTGATGCCCTCGCGGCGGAGATCGCCAGGGTGATGGCGGTCATGACCCAGCCGCTGGAAGAGGAGATGCCGCCGCCGGACATTCCCCCAACGGATGCGGTGAACTACCCGCTGATGATGGAGCGCGTCGGCCATGACCATGAATTGCTGACCATTGTTATCGGCATGTTCCTTGAGGAGCTGCCGGGGCTGCTCGCCAGTTTGCGCAGCGCGGTGGCCCGGCAGGACATCAAGGGCGTGAAACGTGACGCCCACAAAATGAAAGGCGAAGCCGCCACCTTTGCCTGTGAGACGTTGGTCCAGGTGTTGAGCCAATTGGAAGATGCCGCAGAACGCGGGGATTTCGCCACCATGAACGTACTGGACAGCCAGCTCGACGGGATGTGCCAACGCGTCACTGTTGCCCTGACGCAAATCAAGGAGAACTTATGAACAATGCCCTGGCCGCCCTGGCTGCCGCCCTGCTGCTGAGCGGCTGCGCTGCCGGCACACACTCCGCCGGTGAGCCGGTGACCCAATCGCTTGCCGGACAATGGCGGGTGCACGACGCCAATCAACAGGAAACGGAAGGCTGGCACAGCGACGACAGCCAATGGCAGACGCTGCGGGTGCCCGCCAACTGGTACGCCGCCGGGCTGGATCACCAGGGCGCGCTCTGGTACCGCACCCAGTTCGACCTGCCGCCGCTGCGGCCGGACAACATGGCGACGCTGGTGTTTAACGGCGTGGATTATCAGGCTGATGCCTGGCTGAACCAGCGGCGCATCGGCAGCCACACCGGCTATTTCCAGCGTTTCGCGCTGGACATCAGCCGGGATGCGCAGCGCACCAATCAACTGGCGGTGCGGGTCGACAGCCCGTTTGAATCCCCGGACAGCATCTGGCCGCTGCACAAAAACCTGATCAAAGGCGTCTTCTCCCAGCATGATGCGCGCCCCGGCGGGGCCTGGAGCAAGCAAGGCCAGGATGCCAACTCCGGCGGCATCTGGGCACCGGTGAATGTGCACATCAGCCGCGGCGCAGTGATTGATAACGTGCTGACCACGCCGGACTGGCAAAACGGGCTGGAAAACCCGGCCCTGAAAATAGCGATTGATTACCGGGCCAACCGCAGCCGCGAGGCGACGCTGCATGTCCGGGTGAAACCCGCGAATTTCTCCGGTAAAAGTTATGAGATTGACCAGCCGGTGACACTCACCTATGCCGGCCACACCGCGCAGGCGCTCAACGTCACGCTGCCGATGGACGCCGCCCGGCTGTGGTGGCCGAAAGGCTACGGCGACCCGAACCTGTATGACGTGGAGGTCAGCCTGACCGATAACCTCGGCACGCTGGACCGCAGCACCACACGCACCGGCCTGCGGCAGATCGTCAAACCCGATCAGGGCGGCTGGGAGATTAACGGTAAACGCATCTTCCTGCGCGGCACCAACTACATCGGCACCTCGTGGCTGAGCACCATGTCGCCTGAAGACTGGGAAAAAGATCTGGTGCTGCTGGAGGAGATGAATGCCAACACCATCCGCGTTCACGGCCACCTGGCCAGCCACCCGCTGTATGCGCTGGCGGACGCGCGCGGTATGTTGATCTGGCAGGATATGCCGCTGCAATGGGGCTATAACGACAGCCCGGAATTTGCTCAGGAAGCCGCACGCCAGGCCACTGACGCCATCCGCCAGTACGGCAATTACCCGTCGATCATTGTCTGGGGCGGGCAGAATGAGCCGCCGTTTGATTCTTTGTGGATGCAGAAACGTTTCCCGGACTGGCACCCGGATATGAACAAGCCGCTGGCACAGGCGGTGGCGGATGCGCTGGCGGCGGATACCTCCCGCATTACCCACCCGTGGTCTTCGGTGACTGAGCATTTCTGGCAGGGCTGGTATTTCGGCACCCTGAACGATTTCCTGCAACCGTCGAAAAGCGCCATCATTACCGAGTTTGGCTCAGAGGCATTGCCGAACCTGGAGACGCTGAAAACCATTATCCCGGAAAAAGATCTCTGGCCGGCCACCACTCAGCCGGGCGATCCGGGCTGGGTGGTGTGGAAATACCATAACTTCCAGCCGATCCAGACCTTCCAGTTCGCCAAAATTGAACGCGGGCCGAACATCGAAACGTTCATCGCCAATACCCAACGTTATCAGGCAGAGTCCGTCAGCCTGGCGGCAGAGAGTTACCGGCGTCAGCGTTACCAGCCGGTCACGGTGCTGTTGCAGTTCATGTTTGTCGAGAACTGGCCGTCGATTAACTGGGGCGTGATGGATTACCGCCGCCAGCCTAAACTCGGCTATTACGCGCTGAAAAAAGCCTACCAACCGGTGCTGCCGTCGATTGAGCCGGTCACGCTGAACTGGAAAACCGGCACGCCGGGGCGGGTCAATTTCTGGGCGATCAACGATACCCTGACTGCCTATCCCGATGCCCGGCTGGTCTGGCGCATCACGCAGGATAACCGTACGCTGAGCGAAGGCGAAAAACGGCTCGATATGGGTGCAGACAGCGGCAGCAAACAGGTGGAAGCCGGCGCGACGCCGCTCAGCGACAGCCCGGTGATGATCTCCAGCGTGCTGTATGACCGCAACGGCCACCAATTGGGTGCCAATGACCATTACTTTACGCTGAACGCACCGGGGGCAAAATGATGCGCCCTTCCCGCCTTCTCTGGCTCGGTGCCGGGCTGGTGCTGCTGACGTTGCGCAGCACCGCCGCCCCCTTGACCAAGCCCACAGATTTTGACGAAAACCTGCCCCTGAGCCAGGCGGTGACGCAGGTCAACCCTGACCGCAGCATCACCTTCCGCCTGATTGCGCCCGAGGCGCGGCAGGTGGCGGTGGTGCTCGGCGCGTTGCCGCGTACCCGCGTCGCCTACCCAATGACGAAGGATGAACAGGGTGTCTGGCACTACCGGCTGGCACCGCAAGCGCCGAACCTGTACGAATATTTTTTCAACGTCGATGGTTTCCGCAGCATTGATACCGGCAGCGCCATGCCGAAACCCCAGCGGCAGGTGAATACCAGCCTGGTGCTGGTGCCCGGCAGCCTGCTGGATGAACGCAAGGTGCCGCACGGCGAGGTGCACGGCCTGACTTATTCGTCAGCCGCGCTGAACAAGGAGCGGCACCTGTACGTGTGGCTGCCGCCGGGCTATGAAAGCGGCACCACGCCGCTGCCGGTGCTCTATCTCTACCACGGCTTTGGCGATACGGAGAGTTCATCGATTGTGCAGGGGCGGTTCCCGCAGATCATGGATAACCTGCTGGCGGAGAAGAAAATGCAGCCGATGGTGGTGGTGTTCCCGGATACCGAAACGGACGCCACCGGCGCTGTCCCGGAGAATTTCCCGCGTCAGGAGCGGCGTAAAATCTTCTACCCGCTGAACGCGACCGCCGCCGACCAGGAGCTGATGCAGGATATTATTCCGTTGATCGAGCATCGTTACCGGGTGCGCACCGATGCGGAAGGGCGCGGCATCGCCGGGATTTCCCAGGGCGGCTATCAGGCGCTGGTTTCCGGCATGAACCACCTCGACCGCTTCCGCTGGCTGGCGAGTTTCAGCGGCGTCACCACCGTGACCGTGCCCAACAGCGGCGTGGCGCAGGCGCTGGAGAACCCGGAGATGATTAACCAGCAGTTGAAAAACTTTACGCTGGTAGTGGGCAGTGAGGATGACGTCACCGGCAAAGACATCAACGGCCTGAAACAGCAGCTTGATGAGAAAAAGATCCGCGTCAATTTCCACAGCTACCCGAAACTCGGGCATGAAATGGATGTCTGGCGTCCGGCATACAGTGAGTTTGTGCAACAGGTGTTTAAGTAATTCCCCTCTCCCCGGCGCGGCGGCCGGAAAAAGCCGCTGACCGGGCCTGGTCACGCACGCCGGGCATGATATGCCCGGCTGCAGCTGCCCTTTTCCCACAGCGTCACGCACCCTTTTCGCTGCACATGACCGGCGCACGTCGGGTGGGCAGACTATTTCTCATCAACACATTGTGGAAAATTCAACAAAACGTTGATCACCTCAGGGCGCAGCGGTATATTTTTAAGAAAGCCTGCGCAAGGGCGACATCCTGAGATGAATTGATGAACGTTGAACATAAGCAGCAATCAGATGAGCTGATACGGACACTTGAAGCCGCCATGGATGCGCTGGCAAGCACAATCGCCGGGAACCATGAGATCGTTCTGCACGATCTGACCAAACCGGCCGCCTCCGTCCATAAAATTATCAATGGCCATGTCAGCGGAAGGAAGAAAGGTGACAGCTTGTTATCCGGCCCGGATAAAGATACCGGTTTTGCCGGGTTGCTTTCCGGCTCAACAGGAAACAACCGGCCCGTCGTAATAAAAAATTATAAAACAGTCACGTTTTCCGGGAAGGTGCTGAACAGCGCGTCGACGATTTATTACAGTGACGCGGGCGAGCCGCTGGTGGCATTTTGCAATAACATCGACGCCACGCCTTATGAAATGATTCGCCAGGGGGTTGATTTACTGCTCAATCATCAAGAACCCTATCCTGATGATAACGCGTTGGCCGTGGACACTCTTCTTGCCCAGACCCTCAACGAGATAATCAGTAAACATACCCTGCCCGGCAAAAAAACCCAGAAAGCCCAGCGCCTGAAAATCGTTAACGATATGCGTGCCAAAGGCATTTTTAAAATGAAAGGCGGGGTTCAACATGCCGCCGCCGCGCTGGGGGTATCACGTTATACCATCTATAACGATTTGGAGGCGTTAAGTGAAGAATAACCATCAGGCTCAATCAATGCGGGTGCCTTTCTTTCAGGTCGATGCATTCAGCCGCCATCCTTTTTCCGGTAATCCTGCGGCTGTCTGTATGCTGGAAAAATGGCTGGATGACACCACGCTGCAACGCATTGCACAGGAAAATAACCTTTCAGAGACGGCCTTTGTTGTCAAAACAGGTGACAGCTATGGGCTTCGCTGGTTTACGCCTGCCGTAGAAGTGGACCTCTGCGGCCATGCCACACTTGCCGCCGCCTGTGTGCTGTTTACCCGGTATGTTCCCCATGCAGAAGAGATCCGTTTCCACACCCGCAGCGGCGAACTGACGGTGAGAGGCAGCGACGAGGGGTATATTTTAAATTTCCCCCTGGTTCATCCCGTGCGGATTGATACGCCACCTGGCCTGCTGGCTGCGCTGGGGCTGGGCTCCGGGCCGGCTGAAATATGGCAGGCGTCAGATATCGTGGTCATCATAAATGATGAAAACGTGCTGGATTCCCTGTCACCTGATTTCTCCGCGTTAGCACAATTCGATACGCGCGGCGTTGTCGTGTGCACGCCGGCTAAAGCGTTTGATTTCCGCTCACGCTGGTTCGGCCCGCAGGTTGGGGTAAATGAAGACCCTGTTACCGGCTCTGCGCATACTTTCCTGGCCCCGCTATGGGGGGAAAAACTAGGCAAAAAAGTGCTGTCTGCCCAGCAAGGCGGTAAACGGAAAGGGGAAATAACCTGCCGGATAAAAGAAAATAATCGTGTGGAATTATGCGGTGAAGCCTGCATAGTGATTGAAGGCGAATTGTTCGTATCACTGCCCCACGGCGATAACGCTTCACGCTGAATTCACAGGCCCCCGGCACTAAGTCATAAAAAACCCGCCATAAAAAAACCCGGCAAGGCCGGGTTTTTCAGTTCTGATATCAGGATTAGATATTAACGCCGAAGCCTTTTGCCAGCGCCGACAGGCCGCCTTCATAACCCTGGCCGACCGCTTTGAATTTCCACTCGCCGTTGTGGCGGTAGAGTTCACCGAAGATCATCGCGGTTTCGGTCGCGGCATCTTCAGAGAGGTCATAACGTGCCAGCTCGGTCTGGTCGTCATTGTTCACTGCACGGATAAACGCGTTGGTGACCATGCCGAAGTTCTGTTTACGATCTTCTGCTTCGTAGATCGTCACGGCAAACACCACTTTCTTGGCAGAGGCGTCAACTTTGTCCAGGTGGATCAGCAGTTGCTCGTCATCACCCGCGCCTTCACCGGTACGGTTATCACCCTGGTGCACTACGCCGCCGCAGGCACTGGTTTTGTTGTTGAAGAAGATGAAGCTCGCGTCAGAGAGCACTTTGTCATCTTCGCCAACGATAAAGGCGGAGGCGTCCAGGTCAAAGGCGCTGCCGTCGGTTTTACGTGAGTCCCAGCCGAGGCCGAACAGCACGGTTTTCATGGACGGGGCTTCTTTGGTTAAGGAGACGTTGCCGCCTTTTTTCAGTGAAACTGCCATAATCTCTTCCTTATCGTGAAGTTGAATACGTGCCGCCGCATCGGCGGCACGGAGAAAGCGTTACTCAACGCATTACGCGGCGTTGATGCCAAAGTTGCCGCACAGGGCGGACAAGCCGCCCGCAAAGCCCTGCCCAACGGCGCGGAATTTCCACTCACCGTTGTGGCGATACAGCTCACCGAAAATCATCGCAATTTCCGTGGAGCTGTCTTCCTGCAAATCATAACGTGTGACTTCGTTTTTACTTTCGGCATTGACCAGGCGGATAAAGGCGTTGCTGACCTGGCCAAAGTTCTGGCGACGGGTATTGGCGTCATGGATGGTGACGGTAAACACGATCTTATCCACGTTCGCCGGCACCAGGCCGAGGTCCACCAGCAGCGTTTCGTCATCGCCATCGCCCGCGCCGGTGCGGTTATCCCCCTGATGCACGACAGAACCGCAGCTTGAACGCAGGTTGTTGTAAAAAATAAAGTCGTTGTCCTGCGCCACTTTGCCGTTGGCCTGCAACAGGAACGCTGAGGCATCAAGGTCAAAATCCTGGCCATCCGTTGACCGGGCATCCCAACCCAACCCCACCTGGACTTTTTTCAGGCTCGGATCGGTTTTACTTAAAGAAACGTTGCCGCCTTTGGAAAGTGATACACCCATGTGGTTCTCCTTTTACTGAGGTGATGGGGGGGCTCCCCCCATCGGATAATGCATTTATCGGCCCGATCAGCCCTGGCGATCGTCTGCCGGCGACTCTTTGCCGGGGAACAGTACGCTGGCCAGAATACCCAGCGCCAGCACACCCAATACCACATACAGGCTGGTGGTGGCGCTGATGCCGTAACCGTGGTGCCAGAGGTGATCGCTGGCGTTCAGGCCGAGTTTGAAGGCGATGAAGAATAGCAGCACGATGACCGCTTTTTCCAGATGCACCAGATATTTGCGCAGCGCTTCCAGCACGAAATAGAGGGTACGCAAGCCGAGGATAGCAAACATCATCGCTGAATAGACAATTAACGGTTCACGGCTCACCGCAATGACTGCCGGTACGCTGTCGAACGCGAACATCACGTCAGACAACTCCACCACGGCCACACACAGCAGCAGCGGCGTGGCATAGCGCGCGCCCTTCTTCACGGTGAACGCAAAACCTTTGTTCTCCGGTTTTGCCAGCTCAGCGCTGACTTCCTGCGAGCTCAGCAGGAAGCGGTTGCCGGCCAGTTTCGGCCAGACCGGGAAGAAGCGGCGTACCAGGCGGTTGGCCAGGTGATCGGAGTAGTCTTCGATCTCTTCGTCATCATCACCGGAACGCAGCATCATCACCGCTGTCCAGGCGACAATCACCGCAAACAGCATCTCGACCCACGGGCCGAGCATCAGCAGGCCGGAGCCAATCGCCACAAAAATCGCGCGGAAAATGATGGCCCCGATGATGCCCCAGTAGAGCACGCGGTGGCGGTAGCCATCCGGTACTTTGAACCAGGCAAAGATGGCCATCATCACGAACAGGTTATCGACAGAGAGCACTTTCTCCAGCGCATACCCGGTCACAAACAAGCTGGCCACTTCCTGACCGTGGTGGAAATAGAGGAAAGCGGCAAAGCCCAGGGCTGTTGCCACCCAAAATACCGACCAAAGCGCTGCGCTTTTCAGGCTGATGGCCTTATCGCCGCGGTGGGCCAGCAGGTCAATCAGCAGTGCGGCAACCGCCAGCACCACAAAGACGATGACCGTCTCGGCGGGGAAACCAATCAGGGTAGATTCCATCATTTACTCTCTGTTAAAAGAATTCGTCAGGCTTAAGGCCCAACTCGTTGCAAATCTCAATCAGCGCCCGTTTTTCGGCGTCGTCGAAATTGGCATCACTCTTGGCGATCATCACCCCGAGCCGTACCGCTGCGCGTGCTTCGTCCGGTTTGCTACGCAATTTGCCGATAATTTTCAGGCACTCAGAGCGGCCGATGTCCAGGTCAAAATCAAATTTCTCTGACAGTTTCTGGAATTCGCGGATCACTTCCTCAGTGCTGAACACTTTCAGCGCATCGCTAATCTCGAAATATTTGACCAGTTTCTGCTTTTCCTGCGGCGTCACCACGCCGTCAGCAAAGGCCATGTAAGTCCCGGCCGCCACACACCCCTGCATGAAGTCTTTGCCTTTATAACGGCTGACTTCAGTCATGAAGGTGTCACGGCCCTGATTGAATTTATTCTTTGCCCAATCAAACATGGTTCTTTCCTCTTTGTTGTTATTTGCTGCTTGTGTGTTATTTACTGCCGGCCCGCCAGTTGAATCCCCAACCGTAGGCTTTATCCATTGGCTCATGGCCGGCAAAGTAGTCGTTCAGGCGCTCCACCTTCAGGGTGCCGTTGACGTTTTCCAGGCGGGCAATCGCACACATGTTATGGCGGTTGCCGCCTTCGGTGAGGCGTGTTTCTACCGGCGGCTGCTCCGGCAGTTGCAGGGTAACGACACCGTCGGTTTTCGCCCAGTTCGGCGCGCCTTTGTAGATAAAGGCGAACACCACCACTTCGGCGATCTCATCCCACTGGGCGCCGTTGATGTTCAGCCACTCTCCTTCAGACACCGAACCGGTGCGATCATCCCCTTCCAGATGCACATAAGGGAACTGGTCATAACGGCCGAACCGGTTGCCGAGCGCCTGGATCAGATCTTTCTCGCCGTTCTTCAACCGCACATAAGCCCCGAGGTCGAGGTCAATGGCACCCAGTTTGCTGAAGAAGCCGCCGCCGGTGCCGCGGTTCCAGTTGAGGTTTACGCGGATACGGCCGAAGCCCTGGCTTTTGCTCAGGTTAACCGATTTGGTCAGATTGATGGTGGGCTGTTCTTTGGTCAGCGTGACTTTGCTGAGATTGACCGGCTGCGGTTTGGCGGCCGGGGCCGGAGCGGGTGCAGGTGCAGGCGCGGCCTCTTCCGGCGTGTCATCAATGGTGACGCCATAATGCTCTGCCAGCGGTTGCAGCCCGCCGTTGAACCCCTGGGCAACAAAGCGGAATTTCCATTCGCCGTTACGGCGGTAGAGTTCCCCAAGGATCAGGGCCGCTTCACTGCGCCCGGCCAGGTCAACATCCCCGTTGAGCTGCGGCTGGCCGTTATACTCCACGCCTACCGCCAGTGAACGCAGTGCCTGCACCGACTGGCTGCCTTCCGGCGTAATGGTAAAGGCAACTTTCTGCACATCCGCCGGCAGTGCCGCCAGATTCACGGAAAACGCGCTGACCGCCCCTTCTGTCAGCAGGATCAACGCGCGATCCTGGCTCTGTTTCTGCCCGTAAAATACGAAGTCGTCATCCACACGGGTTTTGCCCTGATCGTTCAGGCGGAAAGCAGCCACATCGGCGGCCACGCCACTTTTGATGCGGACAATCACGGTGGTTTCAGGCAGGGCAGCATTGCCGCCGGCGATAAGCTGGGTTGTCATGGTTAGCCCACCAATTCACGGACGATCATCGGGATCATGCTTTCAACGGTGCGGCCGTTGGCAGGCGTACCGTGCGCTTTGAATTGCCAGTCATCCCCATTGCGGGACAGGGACGCAATAAACAGCGCGGTGTGTTCGCCCTTTTGCGCCAGGTTATAGTTCGCCAGCTCTTTTTTCGCCTGATCAAGAATACGCACACCGGCGTTTTCAACTTTGGTGAAGTTCTGGCCGGTAAAGCTGTTTACGGTGAACGCCAGGTGATGGACGTTGGCCGGAACGCGGCGCAGGTTGATGGTGATCACCTCGTCGTCGCCGTCACCGGCGCCGGTGCGGTTGTCCCCGCTGTGGATCACGGAGCCGCAGCTTGATTCGAGTTTGCGGAACCAGACGGTGTCAACCTCACGGCCTGCGTTATCAAGCATCAGGCAGGAAGCGTCGAGGTCAATATCCCCGCCGCCCCCGCCAAACATGCCGAAGATGCCTTTGCTTTTTACCGCGTCCCAGCCTAACCCCACGTGGACAGCAGTAACGGCCGCCCCGGATTCCTTGGTCAATGACACGGATTGATTTTTACTCAGTGAGATAGCCATAGCGAGACTCCTTGCTGTAAAGGTAAGCGGGCTGATTAACCGCCGGCATGGCCATATTATGAATTTTTTATTTCGTGCAACGTCATCGCAGAAATGGGCAAAAATCCGACAATGGCCAGGTAAATAACATGATGCTGGCGACAGTATTACAAGATTTACGTTAACTTGTTTAGGTATGGCCGATTGATTTACATATTAAATGATTATCCTATAAAAACTGACCATCTTTGTAATAGTAATCCTGGAAACTGTCACTGAAGTTACGAATAAACATAGATAAACGTGATGTCATTGTAAATCTATGTAAT
>NZ_PJZI01000088.1 GCF_002858805.1 Chimaeribacter arupi | reverse complement strand
GTAGGGGAACCTGCGGTTGGATCACCTCCTTACCTCAAGATATTTGACCGTGCAGTGCCCACAACAGATTGTCTGATGAAATTCGAGCAGAAATACCTTTATAGGCTTGTAGCTCAGGTGGTTAGAGCGCACCCCTGATAAGGGTGAGGTCGGTGGTTCAAGTCCACTCAGGCCTACCAATTCTTTCCCATACTGTGTTGCTGCCTCACTCATTTGCCCTGGTAAATGTCGTGACGCTGCAGCGTGTCTGTGAAAGCGTGGTAAAAGGTATTCAAAGACTGCATGGGGCTATAGCTCAGCTGGGAGAGCGCCTGCCTTGCACGCAGGAGGTCAGCGGTTCGATCCCGCTTAGCTCCACCATCCCCCGCAGTCACTCAATATTTCCGAGTATATTGGCAACAGTATGCTGCGAAGTATTTGCTCTTTAACAATCTGGAACAAGCTGAAAATTGAAACATTACAGCATCCATTACTCTCCGTAGAAGTCCTGAGTAATGCGAAGCCTGTAATAGAGTCTCTCAAATAATCACGCTCGCGGATGGAAACATCTTCGGGTTGTGAGGTTAAGCGACTAAGCGTA
>NZ_PJZI01000087.1 GCF_002858805.1 Chimaeribacter arupi | reverse complement strand
TGGTAAAAGAACCCAGTTATAAAGGCATTCAAATTCCTTTGCAACAGCAAGAAAGGAGCGATATCTGGCAGGGCAAAATGGCAATGAGCGGGGGCGGGGCCTGTGGCTGGACACTGAGTAAATTTAATCTGGGTATTGAGTATATCGATGCCACCCATTTGGGTAAAGAGTTAGTCCCCGGTACGGCGGTTGGTGCTACTATTGCATTTGATGATGATGCATCACGGAATGGGCAGTTCACCTCATTTTATGGAGATATAAAATTAGAACCGAAATATTATCCTTATATATCAGAATGGAATCTAGGTAAAAAGGTGAAGGAGCTATCTTTACTTGGGAGGGAAAGTTTTTTGTCTTTGCGTGCTTATGACTCGAACCATATAAGATATTTTCCTGAAATATATGAAAATAAAGTCGTAAGATATATAGGTGTAGAGAAAAAGATCGAAGGGGTATATTCTAAAATTGTATACCCTGATGGAAGCGTAGTATCGGATAGAACTATATTTCCTGATTTTGAAAAGGTTGATAAAATGAAAATTAAGTAAGCATGCTTGAATGTTATTATGAATTTATAATAATTTTCATTTCTTCTTTAACTTAACAAGCAAATCAAAAATGGATAAAAGAATTCATTCATTAATAGCTTGCCTTTCTGTATTTATACTAAGCAGCTGCGTCAATGAAAATAATAGTGCCCTGTCGCCTCCCCCTGAGACTAAATGGGTCAATGTTGAAGTTAAAAACCCTTCACCTTATACAAAACCCTTTCCTCTT
>NZ_PJZI01000086.1 GCF_002858805.1 Chimaeribacter arupi | reverse complement strand
GGCCCGGCGGCGTGTGCCAGCCGCGCGGCACCGGGTTGCCCTGTGCATCGCTTTCCCAGGTGAAACGCACCCGGCTCGGGGCGGTGCGCATCTGTTCGGCGCGCATCCGGTCGATAAAGTCCTGCTCGCCGTCATTGAGCCGCCCCGGCATCATCCCCACCAGCAGCCCGGCGACGGGCGCGCCGAAGCCCCCGGCGGCCACCGTGCCTGCGCGTACCGCCCAGGTGCCGTAGGTCGTGAAGCGCCCCGCCACCTGCTCAAGTACCGCCGCCCCGGCGGTGGCGGTGTGTGCCCGCGCGGCGGCGCTGGCGGCGGCAACCGCCGCCTGATAGTCCCTCTCCTCATGGTTGCCGTTCAGCCAGCGGTAGAGCGCACTGCGCTTTTTGGGTTTTGGGATATCCTCCGGCGCGGGCGGTTTTCTTTTTGCCGCCTGCGCGTGCTGCGCTACCTCTGTCTCCGGCAACGCCCGGAAAATCCCCATCTCGGCAAAGTGGGTGTGCGGCTCCGGGGCGTCCCCGGCATCATTACAGCCCTCGCCACGCAGACAGGATTTGGCGAACACCCGGTTGCGCTCGCGCGCTGCTGCCTGCTGTAACGCCTGGGCTTCCCGCTCCGCCTGTTGGGCGGCCAGCATCGCGGCGTGCTTCTCCTGCGCCACCTGTTGCGGCGAGGGGCCGCGCCCCAGCCACTCCCCCAGCGGGGCAATAATGCGGTTGCTGCCGGGCGGGCAGCCACAGCGCACCAGCCCGCCGTCCACCGCCACCGGGCTGCCATGAATGGTAAAGCGCGTGTCGCCGTCAATCACCCGGCCGCGCCGGCCGCACTTAGGGCAGTCG
>NZ_PJZI01000085.1 GCF_002858805.1 Chimaeribacter arupi | reverse complement strand
TCGAAGGCGAAAGGCCTGATTGAGCCGATGGACAAAGGCCATGGCGTGCAGCCGAAGCCTATCGCCACCGGTGAAGGCCAGGGCGTGGAAATCCGTGGTCCGGAAGGGGCAAGCGCAGGCACTATCCATCTCGATATTGCATCGAAGGCGAAAGGCCTGATTGAGCCGATGGACAAAGGCCATGGCGTGCAGCCGAAGCCTATCGCCACCGGTGAAGGTCAGGGTGCGGAAATCCGCGGGCCGGAAGCGGCAAGCGCAGGCACTATCCATCTCGATATTGCATCGAAAGCGAAAGGTCTGATTGAGCCGATGGACAAAGGCCATGGCGTGCAGCCGAAGCCTATCGCCACCGGTGAAGGCCAGGGCGTGGAAATCCGTGGTCCGGAAGGGGCAAGCGCAGGCACTATCCATCTCGATATTGCATCGAAGGCGAAAGGCCTGATTGAGCCGATGGACAAAGGCCATGGCGTGCAGCCGAAGCCTATCGCCACCGGTGAAGGTCAGGGCGTGGAAATCCGTGGTCCGGAAGGAGCAAGCGCAGGCACTATCCATCTCGATATTGCATCGAAAGCGAAAGGTCTGATTGAGCCGATGGACAAAGGCCATGGCGTGCAGCCGAAGCCTATCGCCACCGGTGAAGGTCAGGGCGTGGAAATCCGTGGTCCGGAAGCGGCAAGCGCAGGCAATATGGGCCTCACGATTGAGCCGAAAGCGAAAGGTCTGATTGAGCCGATGGACAAAGGCCATGGCGTGCAGCCGAAGCCTATCGCCACCGGTGAAGGCCAGGGCGTGGAAATCCGTGGTCCGGAAGGGGCAAGCGCAGGCACTATCCATCTCGATATTGCATCGAAGGCGAAAGGCCTGATTGAGCCGATGGACAAAGGCCATG
>NZ_PJZI01000084.1 GCF_002858805.1 Chimaeribacter arupi | reverse complement strand
CTGAAACCCGGCTCGACAAAGGTGCTGGTGAATGCCCTGGTGGGGATTAAGGCCAGACCGGGCTGGCTGATTGTGGTCGCCGGCCACACCGATGACACCGGGGACGCGGCGTCCAACCAACTGCTCTCCCTGAAACGCGCGGAGTCGGTGCGCAACTGGATGCGCGACACCGGCGCGGTACCGGAGAGCTGCTTTGCAGTGCAGGGCTACGGCGAAAGCCGCCCGCATGACACCAATGACACGGAGGCGGGCCGGGCGGCCAACCGCCGGGTCGAAATCAGCCTGGTACCGCAGGCGGATGCCTGTCAGGTCACCGGCGCAACCACCGTATCACCGGCTCTGGGTGATGCGTTAACTCAAAAAATGGAGAAGTAACTCATGGCAATTCCAGTCTATTTGTGGCTCAAAGACGACGGCGGTGCAGACATCAAAGGCTGTGTGGATGTCAAAGACCGTGAAGGCAGCATTGAGATCGTGGCGCAGGAGCATGACCTGTATATCCCGACTGACAACAACACCGGCAAGCTGACCGGCACCCGTATCCACACCCCGTTCCTGTTTACCAAGGAAATCGACGCCTCCACGCCGTACCTCTATAAAGCGGTGACCACCGGCCAGACTCTGAAATCGGCTGAGTTCAAATGGTACCGCATCAATGATGCCGGTCAGGAAGTGGAGTACTTCAACACCAAGCTGGAGAACGTCAAGCTGGTGAAAGTCGCGCCGGTAATGCATGACATCAAAGACCCGGCCTATGAGAAGCACAACCACCTGGAAAGGGTTGAGCTGCGCTACGAAAAAATCACCTGGACCTACAAAGACGGCAACATCATTCATTCCGACTCCTGGAATGAACGCACCACCGCGTAACACCCCGCACAGCAGACGGTTCGCCGTCTGCTGTTTTTTTGCTGTTTTTGTTTGCGAAATCGAAACACGACACCGCAAAACCAAAACAGCACAACAGTCCCGGGCATCGGCCTTATGCGCTTTGGTTCACAGCGAAGGGCGGTAGCGTGTCTGAAAAGGAGAG
>NZ_PJZI01000083.1 GCF_002858805.1 Chimaeribacter arupi | reverse complement strand
GCGATTAAGCGATAACTTTAGCAACAACGCCCGCACCAACAGTACGGCCGCCTTCACGGATTGCGAAACGCAGACCGTCGTCCATCGCGATCGGGTGGATCAGGGTAACAACCATTTTGATGTTGTCGCCCGGCATAACCATCTCAACACCTTCCGGCAGTTCGATGGTGCCAGTCACGTCAGTTGTACGGAAGTAGAACTGCGGACGGTAGCCTTTGAAGAACGGAGTATGACGGCCGCCTTCTTCTTTGGACAGGATGTACACTTCAGATTCGAACTTGGTGTGCGGCTTGATGGAGCCCGGCTTAGCCAGTACCTGACCACGTTCGATTTCTTCACGTTTGATACCACGCAGCAGAACACCTACGTTCTCACCAGCACGGCCTTCGTCCAGCAGTTTGCGGAACATTTCAACGCCGGTACAGGTAGATTTCGCGGTGTCTTTGATACCAACGATTTCAACTTCTTCACCGACTTTAACGATACCGCGCTCTACACGACCGGTAACAACAGTACCACGGCCGGAGATGGAGAATACGTCTTCGATAGGCAGCAGGAACGGCTTGTCAATCGCACGCTCTGGCTCTGGGATGTAGCTGTCCAGTGCTTCGGCCAGTTCTACAATCTTGTCTTCCCACTCGGCTTCGCCTTCCAGCGCTTTCAGCGCGGAACCGCGGATTACCGGCGTGTCGTCGCCCGGGAAGTCGTACTGAGACAGCAGCTCACGCACTTCCATCTCAACCAGTTCCAGCAGCTCTTCGTCATCAACCATGTCACATTTGTTCAGGAACACGATGATGAACGGAACGCCTACCTGACGACCCAGCAGGATGTGCTCACGGGTCTGCGGCATCGGGCCGTCAGTCGCAGCAACAACCAGGATTGCGCCGTCCATCTGCGCAGCACCGGTGATCATGTTTTTCACGTAGTCGGCGTGCCCTGGGCAGTCAACGTGCGCGTAGTGACGAGTCGGGGTATCGTACTCAACGTGAGAGGTGTTGATGGTGATACCACGTGCTTTTTCTTCCGGTGCGTTATCGATCTGGTCGAAAGCACGCGCCTGGCCACCGAATTTCTTAGCCAGTACGTTGGTGATTGCAGC
>NZ_PJZI01000082.1 GCF_002858805.1 Chimaeribacter arupi | reverse complement strand
ACAACGCCGGTAACAGCCTCAGCGGCGAGGCGTTTGCCTTTACCGTCGATACCACGGTGAATATCCCAACCATCGATCTGAATGACGCGTCAGACAGCGGTGCCGATGTTGCGGACAACATCACCAACGTGAAGACGCCAACCTTTACCCTGGGCAATATCGACGCCGATGCGGTAACAGTGGAAGTGCTGATCAACGGCACGGTTTATCCCGCCACCAAAACCGGGGAAACCTGGAGTTTCACTGCGCCGGAACTGGCGGATGGCGAGTATACCGTGCAGGTGAGCGTGACGGATGACGCGGGCAATACGGCGACCTCAGCGGCGCTGAATATCACGGTCGATACGGCGATTACTGCGCCGGTGATTACCCTGAGTGATGACACCGGCATGCAGGGTGATAACCAGACCAACGACACCACCCCAGGCTTTGCGATTACCACCGACAGCGACGTCGTGACCGTGATGGTGAGCATTGACGGCGGTGCGCCGCAGGCGGCGGTACAAGACGCCGCGGGGCAATGGCACTTTGTCACGCCTTCGGCACTCACTGACGGCGAACACTCTTTGAGCGTCACTGTTACGGATGTGGCGGGCAATAGCATCAGCGGCGAGGCGTTTGCTTTTACCGTGGATACTACCGTCAATATCCCAACCATCGATTTGAATGACGCCTCAGACAGCGGCGCAGACTCGGCCGACAACATCACCAATGTGAAAACCCCGACGTTTACCCTGAGCAATATCGACGCCGATGCGGTGACGGTGGAAGTGCTGATCAACGGTACAGTTTATCCGGCCACCAAAACCGGGGAGACCTGGAGTTTCACCGCGCCGGAGCTGGCAGACGGTGACTACACGTTACAAGTGAATGTTACTGATGACGCAGGTAATACCGCGACCTCAGCCGCGCTGAATGTCACCGTCGATACCGCAGTGAATGCCCCGGTCATTACCCTGAGCGATGACACCGGCGTAGCTGGTGATAACCAGACCAACGACACCACGCCGGGCTTTGCGATTACCACCGACCACGACGTCGTGACGGTGATGGTCAGCATCGACGGCGCTGCGCCGCAGGCCGCGACCCAGGATGCAGCAGGGCAGTGGC
>NZ_PJZI01000081.1 GCF_002858805.1 Chimaeribacter arupi | reverse complement strand
AGATAAACCCCCTCTTTCGCCATATCCAGACTAAGATCAGGATCACCTGAAAATCCGGTAGGGGGAGTTTTATAGGGAATAAGTTCAGCCTCAAGTAAATCTTTATAGGATTTTCCCAGGCTATTTATTAAGGCGTCTACGTTTACTGTCATTTGTACAGCCCTATTCATATCGGCAGGGCTTGCCTGCCATTACTCTGCCTGCACAAAAATCTATACAGGCAGACGGGATTTACCATCTTAATCTTGAGGTTGGAAGGAAGTTTATCGACTTAGCCATATCAACCATATCATATAAAATGATCATCGTTATAGGTATATGAAAATCTTCTATTTTAAAACGTTCCCTCCAGCCGAACTCTGTTTTCATGACAATTTTAGGGGGGATGCTTTTATCCGGTTTTCCAAAGGTTTCATGCACCCAATCTCGGGACATTTCTTGTTTAAGTGGGGATGGGAGTTCATTAGGAAAAACCCATTCCGTCTTGTCAGATCTCAACCGCAAAGCAATATCACTGAGTGCTTTCTCTTTATCGTTATCAAAAACCAAAAAAATACCTTCACTTTTCATATCCAGTGTCAGGTAAGGATCACACTGTGTGCCTTGCGGCGGCGTTCGGTAGGTAATAACCCCGGCCTCGAAGATAGCTTGATATGGCTTTTCCAAACTACGTATGAGCAATGTAGTATTTATAGTCATTTGTATAACCCTAATTCTGTGTTAATTCTGTGCATTTCTTGTCTGCACGCGTCCAGTTCTGCCTCTGTAGCGCCATATTCTTCTATCAGTACCGGTTTAATTTGGTCAAAATCCTTATTTATGGCCACACGTAGGTTGTAAGAGTCCGGTACCATCTGAGAACGGTTTCGTCCACCATAGGTCGCACTGTTCTGGCGGTGTACTTTCTCAGGAATGGCAATGGCTGCAACTTGATCGGCCATAGGCTCAATTTCATCTGGTGATAACTCAGAATATTCCCGGCGTAAGTACAAAATTACGGCCTGACGTGATGGCATGTGATCCACATGATAATGCCCCTGCCTGGAGCGTCCGTTAAAATCACGGTACGGTTTTACCTCCAGAAACTCCACCGGCGGCTTGCTCAGATAAATATAAATCGGCGGAATGTCCGCCACCGGCAGAATGAGGATGTAATCCGCGAAACTTTTCTCGTCCGGCGCCGGGCTGGTGGTGGCCCGGATACCGGTACTGTCCGGCAGCGGGTTCACCATCACCGGGTTTGGCAGGATCGGGCGGTGCTGGTTGCCGGTGTTCGTGGGAACATGCACCCCGGAATGATCCGGCGTCCAGATAATCGTGACGGGCTGTTCTTCCTCGGTGGTGAAGGTGTACGCCTGCCGGGCGCTGTCCCAGGCCATCTGGCGTACCCGCACGCTGTCCCGGCCCGGCGGCGTGTGCCAGCCGCGCGGCACCGGGTTGCCCTGTGCATCGCTTTCCCAGGTGAAACGCACCCGGCTC
>NZ_PJZI01000080.1 GCF_002858805.1 Chimaeribacter arupi | reverse complement strand
CATGGCCTTTGTCCATCGGCTCAATCAGGCCTTTCGCCTTCGATGCAATATCGAGATGGATAGTGCCTGCGCTTGCCCCTTCCGGACCACGGATTTCCACGCCCTGGCCTTCACCGGTGGCGATAGGCTTCGGCTGCACGCCATGGCCTTTGTCCATCGGCTCAATCAGACCTTTCGCTTTCGATGCAATATCGAGATGGATAGTGCCTGCGCTTGCCGCTTCCGGCCCGCGGATTTCCGCACCCTGACCTTCACCGGTGGCGATAGGCTTCGGCTGCACGCCGCCACCGTTTTCACCTGGGGCTACTTTCGTAGTCACAGCCGCCGTGTTGCGTACCGCACCTTTCACTAGGTTGCTTTGGGCACCCGAGTTTTCAGCTGAGGTTACCGTCGTTTTAGGCTCGGCATCGGTCGCAGTTGCCGCCGGCATCTTACGCACTGAGCCTTTAACCAGTTTAGGTTGGCCTTCATACGCCGTACCGTTGTTGGTATTCCCATCACGCGGTGTGGCGTTGTCTTGCACGTTGTTGGTGCCAGACCCTGGGGTCAGTACCACCGGTGCCGGTTCTTCAACTCCCCAGCTCTTACCGTCATACTGGCTCGGATCACCGTTCAGGCCGGTGGTTTCAGCGATATTCTTCGCGGTGCCGTCCGGATCGTGAACAACTTTGCCCTGGCCTTCGTATGCAGTGCCGTTACTGGTATTCCCATCACGCGGCGTGGCATTGTCCTGCACGTTGTTGGTGTTGGACCCTGGAGTCAGCACCACCGGCTCAGGCGTTTTCACATCCCAGTGCTTACCGTCGTACTGGCTTGGATCACCGTTCAGACCGGTCGTCTCAGAGATATTTTTCGCCGTGCCGTTTGGATCGTGAATAATCTTGCCCTGGCCTTCGTATGCAGTGCCGTTACTGGTATTCCCATCACGCGGCGTGGCATTGTCCTGCACGTTGTTGGTGTTGGACCCTGGAGTCAGCACCACCGGCTCAGGCGTTTTCACATCCCAGTGCTTACCGTCGTACTGGCTTGGATCACCGTTCAGACCGGTCGTCTCAGAGATATTTTTCGCCGTGCCGTTTGGATCGTGAATAATCTTGCCCTGGCCTTCGTATTCGGTACCGTTATTGGTATTCCCGTCACGCGGCGTGTCATGATCCTTGATGTTGTTGGTGTTAGACCCTGGGGTCAGAATCACCGGATCAGGCGTTTTCACATCCCAATGCTTGCCGTTATATTGGCTCGGATCAGCAGCAGGGGTGCTGTCTGCCGGTTTAATATCCGCCACACGCGGAATGGTAGAACCCGACCTCGGTACGCCCTCATACGGGGTGCCGTTGTTGGTATTACCGTCGCGCGGCGGCTCAATCCATTCCGTTTTACCGGTGGCTGACCCTGGGGTGAGGATGACGCGATCCGGCATCTTCACTTCCCAATGCTTACCGTTATATTCGCCAGGACGGCCCGGTTTAGCAGGATCGATCGTTTCGTCACCATCCGTTCCATCCGGCTTCGGCTGGTTATCATCCGGCTTCGGCTGGTTATCGTCCGGCTTCGGCTGGTTATCGTCCGGCTTCGGCTGGTTATCGTCCGGCTTCGGCTG
>NZ_PJZI01000079.1 GCF_002858805.1 Chimaeribacter arupi | reverse complement strand
GAATGTTCGCCGTCAGCCAATGCCGAAGGTGTCACAAAGTGCCATTGCCCTGCTGCATCCTGCACTGCCGCCTGCGGAGCACCGCCGTCGATGCTGACCATCACGGTAACCACATCGCTGTCGGTGGTAATCGCAAAGCCCGGCGTGGTGTCGTTGGTCTGGGTGTCGCCTTGAACACCGGTGTCATCACTCAGGGTAATCACCGGCGCAGTAATCGCCGTATCGACCGTGATATTCAGCGCCGATGAGGTCGCGGTATTGCCCGCGTCGTCAGTGACGTTCACCTGCACCGCATACTCGCCGTCGGCCAATTCTGGCGCGGTGAAGCTCCAGGTTTCCCCGGTTTTTGTAGCGGGATAAACCGTGCCGTTGATCAGCACTTCCACCGTCACTGCGTCGGCGTCGATATTGCTTAAGGTAAAGGTTGGCGTCGTTACATTGGTGATGTTATCAGCCGAATCGGCACCGCTGTCTGAGGCGTCATTCAGGTCAATCACCGGGATATTGACGGTGGTATCGACGGTAAAGGCAAACGACTCACCGCTGATGCTGTTGCCCGCCACATCGGTGACCGTCACGATCAGGGAATGCTCGCCATCACTGAGGGTGGAAGGCGTCACAAAGCGCCACTGCCCCGCCGCATCCTGGGTCGCGGCCTGCGGTGCGCCGCCGTCGATGCTGACCATCACGGTCACCACATCGCTGTCGGTGGTAATCGCAAAGCCCGGCGTGGTGTCATTGGTCTGGTTGTCACCGGTGACACCGGTGTCATCGCTCAGGGTAATGACTGGCGCGCTGATGGCGGTATCAATCAGTACCGCTGTGGATGTTGAAATCGCCGTGTTGCCCGCGTCATCGGTGACGCTTACCTGCACCGCATACTCGCCATCCGCCAGTTCTGGCGCAATGAAGCTCCAGGTTTCCCCGATTTTGGTGGCGGGATAAATGGTGCCGTTGATCAGCACTTCCACCGTCATCGCATCGGCGTCGATATTGCTCAGGGTGAAGGTTGGTATCTTCACATTGGTGATGTTGTCGGCCGAGTCTGCGCCGCTGTCTGAGGCGTCATTCAGATCGATGGTCGGGATATTGACCGTGGTATCGACGGTAAAGGCAAACGCCTCGCCGCTGATGCTGTTGCCCGCCACATCCGTAACAGTGACGCTCAAAGAGTGTTCGCCGTCAGCCAATGCCGAAGGCGTGACAAAGTGCCATTGCCCCGCGGCGTCTTGTACCGCCGCCTGCGGTGCGCCGCCGTCGATGCTGACCATCACGGTCACCACGTCGCTGTCGGTGGTAATCGCGAAGCCCGGCGTGGTGTCGTTGGTCTGGCTGTCACCCAGCACACCGGTGTCGTCACTTAATGTGACGACTGGTGCATTCACTGCGGTATCGACCGTGATATTCAGCGCCGCTGAGGTCGCCGTATTGCCCGCGTCATCCGTCACGCTCACCTGCACGGTATACTCGCCGTCGGCCAATTCTGGCGCGATGAAGTTCCAGGTTTCCCCAGTTTTGGTGGCCGGATAAACCGTGCCGTTGATCAGCACTTCCACCGTCACTGCGTCGGCGTCGATATTGCTTAAGGTAAAGGTTGGCGTCGTTACATT
>NZ_PJZI01000007.1 GCF_002858805.1 Chimaeribacter arupi | reverse complement strand
CAGAAGTGAAACGCCGTAGCGCCGATGGTAGTGTGGGGTCTCCCCATGCGAGAGTAGGGAACTGCCAGGCATCAAATCAAGCACGAGGCCATCCGCAAGGATGGCCTTTTTGCTATGGAAAAAAGAGTGTGTTCATTTGAAATACCTTTTTTGGGTGTTTTTCTATCAACACGCCTAACGGCTCACCCCCTTATTTCTTTAAGCATGGCTGTATTTAGCGCCGTTAAAGGTAACAAGGCATAAAAAAGCCACCGCATCGGGTGGCTTTGGTCCTACATACATCTTTGTGCTCAATGTTTTTAATGCTGCACGCCCTGCGAAATACCTACACCGGTCTGAGAGCGAACAAATTGTGAGAAGAACCGGGCGCGTTCCTGTCTTCCTTGTTCCGAATGGTCAGTGATGGAAAACAGCCAGGTCCCCACAAAGGCAACGATCATAGAGAACAGAGCGGGGTACTCATAAGGGTAGATAGGCGTCGCATGGCCAAGGATCTGCACCCAAATCGTCGGCCCCAGAATCATCAGAATAACGGCTGTTAACAGCCCCAGCCAACCGCCAATCATTGCACCACGGGTGGTCAGTTTAGCCCAGTACATCGACAATATAATGATAGGGAAATTACAGCTTGCCGCGATGGAGAAGGCTAGCCCTACCATGAAGGCAATATTCTGTTTTTCAAACAGAATACCCAGCCCTATTGCCACTACTCCCAGAATCACGACGGTAATTTTAGAAACCCGCAATTCATCATGTTCAGTTGCTTTCCCTTCTTTGATCACGCTGGCGTACAAATCATGGGAAACCGCTGACGCACCTGCGAGGGTCAGGCCGGCAACCACGGCCAGTATGGTGGCAAACGCAACGGCCGAGATAAAGCCGAGGAAGAAGTTCCCGCCAACGGCATTGGCCAGATGAACAGCTGCCATATTGGTGCCACCGAGCAGTGCGCCGGTCGCATCTTTAAAGGCAGGATTACTGCCGACCAGGAAAATTGCGCCAAACCCGATAATAAACGTCAGGATATAGAAGTAACCAATAAAGCCGGTCGCGTAAAACACGCTTTTGCGTGCCTCTTTGGCATCATGCACGGTAAAGAAGCGCATCAGGATATGAGGCAAACCGGCAGTACCAAACATCAATGCCAGGCCGAGTGACAGCGCAGAGATAGGATCAGAAACCAGCCCGCCAGGGCTCATGATGGCAAGGCCTTTAGGATGAACTCTGATGGCTTCTGTGAACAGCGTGTTGAAGTCAAAGTTTACAGACTTCATGACCATCAGCGCCATAAAGCTGGCCCCGGACAGCAGCAGCACGGCTTTGATAATCTGCACCCAGGTTGTGGCCAACATGCCGCCGAACAGCACGTACATCACCATCAATATCCCGACCAGTATCACTGCAACATGGTAATTGAGGCCAAACAGCAGTTGGATCAATTTCCCGGCGCCCACCATCTGTGCGATGAGATAAAGCGCCACAACCACCAGTGACCCACAGGCAGAAAGGGTACGGATTGGTTTCTGCTGGAGCCGGTAGGAAGCGACATCCGCAAAGGTATAACGCCCCAGGTTACGCAGGCGTTCCGCAATTAAGAACAGAATAATAGGCCAACCAATCAGGAACCCAATCGAGTAGATTAGCCCGTCATACCCTGAGGTATACACCAGGGCTGAAATCCCCAGGAAAGAGGCCGCTGACATAAAATCACCGGCAATAGCCAGGCCATTCTGGAAACCGGTGATCCTGCCGCCGGCGGTATAGTAATCCTGACGGGAGCGGGTACGTTTGGACGCCCAATAAGTGATGTAAAGCGTGGCGCCGACAAACAGCACAAACATGATAATTGCCTGAATATTCAGGGGCTGTTGTTGCACGTCACCTGCCACACGAGCGGCAGCAAGAGAAGGCAGGGCAGACAACGCCAGCAAGGTTAAAAGCCGGATTTTCATGGCTTCACCTCACGCACAATTTCATGCGTCAGGCGGTCAAACTCGCCGTTGGCACGGTAAACGTAGATCCCGGTCAGTACAAAAGAGATAACGATCAGACCAATGCCAACCGGGATACCGCGGGTTATTACTGTATCGTCAGAAAGTGGCGTGCCCAGCCATTGCGGATCAAAGGCAATCAGCAGAATAAAACAAACATACAGGGCCAGTGTAATGAGCGAAAGCAGCCAGGCAAAGCGGCCGCGTTTTTGCACCAATTCCCTGAAGCGCGGGTTCCGTTCAATCCCTTGATAAGTAGCATCATTCATCGCAATCTCCTGTGAGGCATTGAGTGAGAACACCGCGCTCAGGCGGTGTAAATTACGGTGTGACGTTCATTGATTGTTTTTCTTCCAATAACTTCTCTACGACACCAGGGTCGGCCAGGGTCGAGGTATCTCCAAAATTGGTGGTATCACCGGCCGCAATTTTGCGCAGTATGCGCCGCATAATTTTGCCGGAACGGGTCTTCGGTAAGGAATCTGTCCAATGCAGGATATCGGGCGTAGCGATAGACCCTATCTCTTTGCGTACCCAGTTACGCACTTCGGTATAGAGCTCGGGCGTCGGTTCTTCGCCGTGATTCAGCGTGACATAAGCGTAAATTGCCTGTCCTTTGATGTTATGCGGGATCCCTACCACGGCCGCTTCTGCGATTTTCGGATGGGAAACCAAGGCAGATTCAATCTCTGCGGTACCCAGGCGGTGGCCGGAAATATTCAGCACGTCATCAACGCGGCCGGTGATCCAGTAATAGCCGTCCTCATCCCGGCGGGCACCATCGCCGCTGAAATACATATTCTTAAACGTAGAGAAATAGGTCTGCTCGAAACGCTCATGATCGCCATACAGCGTACGTGCCTGGCCCGGCCAGGAATCGGTGATCACCAGGTTACCTTCACAGGCACCGGATTGCGGATTGCCTTCGTTATCGACTAATGCAGGCTGAACGCCAAAGAAGGGGCGGGTCGCGGAGCCGGCTTTCAGCTCTGTTGCGCCCGGCAATGGGGTAATCATGAAGCCGCCGGTTTCGGTCTGCCACCAGGTATCGACGATCGGGCAGTTATCGTTACCGATTTTATGGTAATACCACTCCCAGGCTTCCGGGTTAATCGGCTCACCGACCGATCCCATAATGCGCAGCGACGTGCGGGAGGTGCCTTCAATCGCCTTATCTCCTTCGGCCATTAATGCGCGGATGGCGGTAGGGGCGGTATAGAGAATATTGACCTGATGCTTATCAACCACCTGGGCCAGGCGGTTAACGGTCGGATAATTGGGTACGCCTTCGAACATCAGCGTAATGGCACCACAGGCCAGCGGGCCATACAGCAAATAGCTGTGGCCGGTCACCCAGCCGACATCGGCGGTACACCAATAAATTTCACCGGGATGGTAATCGAACACATATTTAAATGTCAGGGCGGCATACACCAGATACCCGCCGGTGGTATGCAGCACCCCTTTAGGCTTGCCGGTCGAGCCGGAGGTATACAGGATAAACAGCGGATCTTCAGCCTGCATCTCTTCCGGCGGGCATGTATCCGGAAGATCGGCAATAACCTCATGCCACCAGAGGTCACGCCCGGCTTGCCAGTCACCCTGTTTACCGGTGCGGCGCAGCACGATACTGTGAGTAATGGAGGTCACGCCTGGGTTTTTCAGCGCATCGTCCACGTTTTTCTTTAACGGGATCGTCCGGCCGGCCCGCAGTCCTTCGTCAGCGGTAATCACCAGTTTGGCGTTGGAATCGATAATACGCCCGGCGACGGCGTCCGGTGAGAATCCACCAAAAATGACGGAGTGCACGGCACCAATACGGGCGCACGCCAGCATGGCAACGGCCGCTTCCGGTACCATCGGCATATAGATGGCGACCACGTCTCCTTTCGTGACGCCTAATTTTTTCAAGGCATTGGCGAAACGGCAGACGTCCTGATGCAATTCACGGTAGGTCAGGGTTTTACCCGCTTCCTGTGGGTCATCCGCTTCCCAGATGATAGCGGTCTGATCGCCTCGTTCTGCAAGATGACGATCCAGGCAGTTGGCGGCAAGATTCAGTGTACCGTCTTCAAACCAGCGGATATCAACATTACCGGGTGCAAAGGATGTATTTTTAACTTTGCTGTAAGGCTTTATCCACTCGAGGATTTTGCCGTGCTCGGCCCAGAAGGCCTCCGGGTTTTCAACAGACTGTTGATAATACTGGTGATATTGTTCTGGATTGATCAGGGCATGTTCTGCAATAGCAGCAGGGATCGGGTGCTTATGAATCTGGCTCATCGTCATTTCTCCTTGAAGTTGTTAATAGTATGTCAACCATAAGTTAATTGTAGTGTGCCTTGGTTCTTTGTTCGCTTTTTGGGCGACAGATCACGCAACACGTAACTTTTTATGAAATAGCTGAGAAATTAATCACTTCTGAAGAAAAAAACGTCACGCCTGACGGTGACAAAAGGGCTTGAAAACGGCTTGCATTCGCGTCAAAAAGAGAAGAAATAGTGCATAAAAGCCAATAACACGCACAGAAAGGCAAAATGGCTTTTATTTAGCTTCAGCCTATTGGTTATATAGGTTGAACAATAGAAGCCCTGCACAATGTTTTTGCGCGATTCCCCGTGTCGCCCTGAAATAGCGAAACCGGCACAGAAAACGCAGGGGGTTATTGCCGGGAAAAGAGATAAAGAACCGGGTGACGCTTATTTAAAACAGGAACAAAGCGGGTAAAACAGAGGGATAAAACGGAAACATCCTATTCCCCTGTTAAAAAAGAGGAATATTAAGCCGGTTAATTATTAACATCCTATAAACATAATGCTGACCAGGTCTGAATAATTATTGAGCAAAAGGCCAATTTTTTTCAGCGGCGATTTTAGGCGCTTTTCCTATGGCATTGTGAATTATGACAAAATTAAAACAAGAAATAACATAAACTTATGGCGACACCTTCTGAGCATAGGTTTTATGTATGGTTGTTTTGCGCAAATTGCATACAAAATCAACGCTTGCAGGAAGACGGTGCAAAATGATACTGATTTACCCGGCTTGCATCTGACGGGAAGCTGCAATGCTCATCTCATTAACTATAGCCCGTATGCAATGATTAAGTTCTCTTTTCCCCTTATTAAAAGGAGAAAGGAGGCTTTGAGGACTTTTTCGGTATGAGAAGTGTTAAAATCAGCCTCGCCTGGCAAATCCTGATCGCATTAGTATTAGGTATTATCGTTGGTGCTGTATTACATAACCAGACAGAATCTAAAGACTGGTTAATTGATAATTTTCTTAATCCGGCCGGAAATATCTTTATCCGCCTGATTAAAATGATTGTCGTGCCTATTGTTATCTCGACGCTGATAGTAGGTATTGCGGGTGTCGGTGATGCCAAAAAGCTGGGCCGCATCGGATTGAAAACCATTATATATTTTGAAGTGGTCACGACAGTTGCTATTGTGGTGGGAATTACACTGGCTAATGTTTTTCAACCCGGTCACGGTATCGATATGTCGACGCTGGCAGTGGTCGATATTTCACAATATGAGAAAACCACGGAAACTGTGCAAACCGGCGGCCATAGCCTGGTGAACACGATCCTGTCGCTAATTCCGTCGAACATCTTCGCATCGATGGTAAAAGGCGACATGTTGCCGATCATTTTCTTCTCTGTTCTGTTTGGCCTGGGCCTTTCTTCCCTGCCGGCAGAAACCAAAGAGCCGCTGCTGAAAGTATTTAAAGCAGTGTCAGAGAGCATGTTTAAAGTCACTAACATGATCATGCGTTATGCACCGATTGGTGTATTTGGCCTGATTGCCGTGACGGTAGCGAACTTTGGTTTTGCGTCATTATTGCCGCTCGCCAAACTGATGCTGCTGGTTTACTTTGCGATTGTGTTCTTTGCCCTGGTGATTCTGGGCGGGATTGCACGGCTGTGTAAACTGCGCATTATGACCTTAATCCGTATTTTGAAAGATGAGCTGATCCTCTCCTATTCTACCTCCAGTTCGGAAACCGTTCTGCCGCGTATTATTGAGAAGATGGAAGCCTATGGCGCGCCAAAAGCGATTACCAGCTTTGTGGTGCCGACCGGCTATTCCTTTAACCTGGATGGTTCAACGCTCTATCAAAGTATCGCCGCTATCTTTATTGCACAGCTCTACGGCATTGACCTGTCGCTCGGCCAGGAAGTTATTCTGGTCCTGACGCTGATGGTGACGTCAAAAGGGATCGCGGGCGTACCGGGCGTCTCCTTTGTGGTTCTGCTGGCGACCCTCGGCAGTGCCGGCATTCCGCTGGAAGGCCTGGCCTTTATTGCCGGGGTTGACCGCCTGCTGGACATGGCGCGTACCGCACTGAACGTTGTAGGGAATGCCCTGGCCGTGCTGGTCATTGCGAAATGGGAAAACCAGTTCGACGAGAAAAAAGCGGCCCGCTATGAAAAGCGGATGCTGATTGAAAAAGCGCGTGAGCTGAAACAATCCTGATTCAGGTGACGTGAAAAAAGGGAACTGCCCAGGCAGTTCCCTTTTTTATTGGGGATCTTTTGTTGCATAACTAAAGACTTTCTTACTTGCACGGTTTCCGACCTTTCCGTATAACGAGGCAGATCCCCCTTTTTGCACACTGAATTCCTATGAATAACGCGCACAGCTTGCCGGTGTTTGACGGGCATAACGACCTTTTGCTCAGCCTCTGGCTGCATCATGATGAACACCCTGGCCGGGCCTTTGTCGAGGGGCCGCTGAAAGGGCACCTGGACTTGCCGCGTGCGCGCCTGGGCGGGTTTGCTGGTGGGCTGTTTGCGGTGTTTGTGCCGCCCGCGGACTATGCCGCACAGATGAAACCCGCCATCGCTGACGCCCCGCACGACCCCCTCGGCATTACCCGCCGCCAGATTGCCATCCTCCATCAGATTGAAGCGGAATCGGCCGGCCAGGCCAGGCTCTGCCGCTCGGTGCAGGAGATTGAACAGTGTATCGGGCAGGGCGTGCTGGCGATGGTGCTGCACATTGAGGGCGCCGAAGCCCTGGATGATGAACTTGCCTTGCTGGACGAATTCTATGATGCCGGCGTGCGCAGCATCGGGCCATTCTGGAACCTGCCGAACCAGTTTGGTGTCGGCATCAGCGGCGGTTTTCCCGGTTCACCAGACAGCGGCGACGGGCTGACGCCGGCAGGCAAGGCGCTGCTGCGAGCCTGCAACCGTAAGCGGATCATGATTGATGTGTCGCATATGAATGAGAAAGCATTCTGGCAGACGGCGGATATCAGTGATGCGCCGCTGGTGGCCACCCATTCCAACGCCCATGCACTGTGCGCCCAGCCCCGGAATCTCACGGATAAGCAACTGGTCGCGATTCGTGACAGTGATGGGCTGGTCGGGGTGAACTTCGGAAATGCGTTCCTGCGCGAAGACGGGAAACGTGATGGAAACACGCCGATAACAGAAATCGTCAAACATCTGGATTACCTGATCGCTACACTGGGCGAAGACCGGGTAGCCTTCGGTTCTGATTTTGACGGCATCAGCGTTCCCGATGAACTGGGTGATGTCACCGGGCTGCCCCGGCTGTTACAGGCGCTGGCTCAGGCGGGCTATGGCCGTGAACTGATTGAAAAAATCACCTGGCGTAACTGGCTGCGGGTACTGAAACGCACCTGGGGCGGCTAAGCCCGGCGGGTGTTGCCTGATGATAGCCACGGCGTATTAAGGGTTGATAAACCATTTACATTAGAGCAACATCAGCGCCGCTAAATCGTTGCGGCCCGGCAACACGCCGGGTTGACCTGCCAACAGGTTTTATCCCTGCTGAATTTGACAATCCGCGTATTGTTTGCCGCAATAAGTTAAGCATTGATTGAATGCTTTTTAACATCCAGAGGATAACCACCATGTGGACTAAACCTAAATTTGTTGACCTGCGTCTCGGCCTGGAAGTGACTCTGTACATCTCCAACCGTTGATCCTTATGCCCACGGCCTGGCTGTGGGCATCTTCTTTCTTTCCCTTCTCGGTCTACACATGCAGATTAAAGTTCTCGGTTCTGCGGCAGGCGGCGGCTTTCCGCAATGGAACTGCAATTGCCGGAATTGCCAGGGTGTACGCGAGGGCACGCTTAAGGCGTCGCGCCGTACACAATCTTCCATCGCTGTCAGCGACAACGGCAAAGAGTGGGTGCTGTGCAACGTCTCGCCTGACATCTGCCACCAGCTCGCGGCCTCGCCCGAACTCAATAAGCCTGAAGTGCTGCGCGGCACCGGCATCGGCGCGATTATCCTGACCGACAGCCAGATTGACCACTGCGCCGGGTTGCTTAACCTGCGTGAGGGCTGCCCGCACCATGTCTGGTGTACGCCGGAAGTGCACGATGATCTCACCACCGGGTTCCCGGTATTCACCATGCTTTCCCACTGGAACGGCGGCCTGATTCACCACGGCATTACCCCGCATGAGGCGTTCACCACGTCTGCGTGCACGACGATCCGCTTTACCGCCATCCCGTTGCTGAGCAACGCGCCGCCCTATTCGCAATACCGTGGTAAACCGCTGCCCGGCCATAACGTGGCCCTGTTTATTGAAGACACCGCCAGCGGCCGCACGCTGCTCTATGCCCCAGGGCTGGGCGAACCGGATGACGCGCTGCTGGGCTGGATGAAAAAAGCGGATTGCCTGCTGATTGACGGCACCCTGTGGCGTGACAATGAACTCGCAGATACCGGCGTCGGCCGCAACACCGGCAAAGATATGGGTCACCTGGCCCTGTCGGAAGAGACCGGTCTGGCGGCGCTGCTGCGTACCTTGCCGGCCAAACGCAAAATCCTTATCCATATCAACAATACCAACCCGATCCTTGATGAAGATTCCGCTGAGCGCCACCTGCTGACGCAGCAGGGCATTGAGGTCAGCTGGGACGGTATGACGATTGATCTTTAGGTAATGACAATGAATCCACAACAGACCTCCGCGCAACTGATGACGCCGCAAGAATTTGAGCAGGCGCTGCGTGCCAAGGGTGCGTATTACCACATTCATCACCCTTACCATATCGCGATGCATAACGGCCAGGCGACGGTAGAGCAGATCCAGGGCTGGGTCGCCAACCGGTTCTACTACCAGACCAGCATCCCGCTGAAAGATGCCGCCATCATGGCGAACTGCCCGCACCCGGAAACGCGCCGTAAATGGGTACAGCGCATTCTCGACCATGACGGCAGCCAGGGCCAGGAGGGGGGCATTGAGGCGTGGTTACGGCTGGGTGAAGCCGTGGGCCTGAAACGCGAGGTGCTGTTGTCGGAGGAGCGGGTATTGCCCGGCGTGCGTTTTGCCGTGGACGCCTACGTTAACTTCGCACGCCGCGCCAACTGGCAGGAAGCCGCGTGCAGCTCGCTGACCGAGCTGTTTGCGCCGCAGATCCACCAGTCACGCCTCGACAGCTGGCCACAGCATTACACATGGATTGACGCTGAAGGTTACGGCTACTTCCGCAGTCGCCTGAGCCAGGCTAACCGCGATGTTGAGCATGGACTGGCGCTGGCGCTGGAATATTGCGACACCGTAGAGAAACAACAGCGTATGCTGGAGATCCTGCAATTCAAGCTGGATATCCTCTGGAGTATGCTGGATGCGATGACCATGGCGTATGCGCTGAACCGCCCGCCTTATCACACCGTGACGCAGCAACCCGTCTGGCACACAGAGAGACTCGTATGATCGAGATTAACGTACAAAGCACCCCGGTTTTCCGCCGCGGGTATCGGCTGCAATGGGAAAAAGTGCAAGATTGCCATGTGATCCTGTACCCCGAAGGCATGGCGAAGCTCAATGAGAGCGCCACCGCCATTTTGCAGCTGGTGGACGGCAAACAAACCGTCGCCGAGATCATTGCCGCGTTGGACGCGCGTTTTCCTGATGCCGGAGGGGTAGGTGAAGATGTGAAGGAGTTCTTCATCAGCGCCTATGAACAAAAGTGGATCATGTTCCGTGAGTGAGTCCAAACCACAGGTCAACCCGCCGCTCTGGTTGCTGGCGGAGCTGACATACCGTTGTCCGTTGCAATGCCCGTACTGCTCCAACCCGATCGATTTCGCGAAGCAGGAAAAAGAGCTGACCACCGAACAGTGGATTGAGGTGTTCCGCCAGGCGCGCGAACTGGGCAGTGTGCAGCTTGGTTTCTCCGGCGGCGAACCGCTGGTGCGTAAAGATCTGCCGGAGCTGATCAAAGCCGCGCACGATATGGGGTTCTACACCAACCTCATTACCTCGGGCATCGGCCTGACCGAGAAGAAGCTGGTGGCGTTCAGTGACGCCGGGCTGGACCATATCCAGATCAGTTTCCAGGCCAGCGATGAAACGCTGAATGCCGCGCTGGCCGGTTCGAAAAAAGCGTTCCAGCAAAAGCTGGAGATGGCGAAAGCGGTGAAAGCGCAGGGCTACCCGATGGTGCTCAACTTTGTGCTGCACCGGCACAACATCGACCAGATCGACCGCATCATTGAGCTGTGTATTGAACTGGAAGCGGATGATGTGGAACTGGCGACCTGCCAGTTCTACGGCTGGGCGCACCTGAACCGTGAAGGGCTGCTGCCGACGCGTGAACAAATTGCGCGGGCCGAGGCGACCGTGCAGGTGTACCGCGAGCGTATGGCCGCCAGCGGCAATCTGGCCAATTTGCTGTTCGTCACACCAGATTATTACGAAGAGCGCCCGAAAGGCTGCATGGGCGGCTGGGGCGCGATTTTCCTCAGCGTGACGCCGGAAGGTGACGCGCTGCCGTGCCACAGCGCCCGCCAGTTGCCGGTAAAATTCCCGTCGGTGCTGGAACATAGCCTGGAGCACATCTGGTATGACTCCTTTGGCTTCAACCGTTACCGGGGCTATGACTGGATGCCGGAGCCGTGCCGTTCCTGCCCGGAGAAAGAGAAAGATTACGGCGGTTGCCGCTGCCAGGCGTACATGCTGACCGGCAACGCGGATAACGCCGACCCGGTCTGCTCCAAATCACCGCACCACGGCAAAATTCTGGCGGCGCGTGAAGAGGCCAACTGCACTACGATGAAAATCGACCAGCTGACCTTCCGCAACCGTGTTAACTCCCAGCTGATCTTCAAGGTCTGATCTCCGGATGCATCAGGCGCGCGCCACGCTGCAACTGCCGAATGGCTTGCAGGTTCATCTGATCTGCCGGCCGGAGGCGACCCGCGCCGCGGCACTGGTGCAGGTCGGCGTCGGCAGCCACGATGAACCTGACGCGTGGCCGGGGCTGGCGCATTTACTGGAACATCTGCTGTTTGCCGGCAGTGACGGTTTTCAGGGCAGCGACCGGCTGATGGCCTGGATACAGGCAGCGGGTGGGCGGGTCAACGCCACGACGCTGGCGACTGCCACGGCCTTTTTCTTTGAGGCCGGTGCGCAGCAGCTCGAACCGGGGCTGGCGCGGCTGGTGGATATGCTGGCCTCGCCGTTGCTGACGCCGGAGGCGCAACAGCAGGAAACCGCGATCATTGACGCCGAATACCGCCTGCTGCGCACCCACGCAGAGACGCTGCGTGCGGCCGCCCTGATGCAGACGCTTGACGGGCCGCCCGGCCTGCACCGTTTTCATGTCGGCAGCCTGGCGAGCTTTGGCAGCGATCCTGACGCCCTGCAACAGGCGCTACGGGATTATCACCAGCGCTTCTACCACGCTGCGAATATGACGCTGTGGCTGCAAGGCCCCGGCACCCTGGACGAACTCTCCCAGCTCGCACACCACTACGGTGAACAGCTGCCCACCGCTGACGTGCCGCATTTCCCGGTCGCGCAGCCGGTCACACTCGCCGCCCGGCGTAACCTGGCGGTGAATGTCCGTGGCGTACCACACGTGCAACTGGCATTTTTGCTGCCTTCCACGGTTCCGGCGACGGCATTGACCCTATTCCGGCAGTGGGTGACGGATGAAGCGGGGCAGGGGCTGCTCGCGACCCTGCGCGCCCGCGGCCTGTGTGATGAGGTACAGGTATTGATCGCCTATCGCTCCGCTGAGGCGTGGGTGATATCACTGGCGTTCAACGGCGGTGGCCTGCAACTGCCGATGCATACAGAGATCGAGGCGTTGTTTCACTCATGGCGGCAGGCATTGGTGCCGCTCTCTGATACGCACCTGCACCACTACGCGCAACTGGCGCGCCGTCAGGCTGACCAGCAGACGCCGCTCGATCACCTGCGCGATCAGGCATTTGGTTTCCCGCCGATGGGTGAGATCGACGCGGCCTTTATCCGCGGCTGGCAACAGTTGCTTGCGCACCTGACCCCGGCGCAGATGGCCAGGGTGTGGGCCGCACCGGATGTGGAAGGCGAGACGGTATGCGTACAGGGATTCCCCCTTGTGCTGACGGCGTTTACGCCTGCCGCGCCACCGTTGTTCAGCGCGCCGGTGTGGCGCTTCCATCCGGTTCCCTATGACGACGTTCCTACGGCGCTGCCCGCCGCGTCTGTGCCGCTGCCGCATCTTCATCCCGCTGACAGCGAGGGGATGCTGCTGCTGCGCCCGGCAGCGGGCAGCGATCTCTCGGGGAGCTGGGGCCATACCGTTCGTTGCGCCTTGCAGACGCTGGCGGGGGATATGGCCCACCGGGGCGGTGAGCTGACCTTTGCGCGCTATCAGGGCATCTGGCTGCTGACCTGCCGGGGCAATGCGGCGGCGCTGTCTTTCGCGTTGCATCACCTTACGCACACGCTTGGGCATCTACCGGCAAGTGTGATGGCGCAGGGCGCGCGAGCCGCCAGAGAGGAGCGTGAAGCACAGCGCACCGACATCCCGGTGCGGGCATTGTTGAGCCAGTTACCGTATGCACTGTCCGCGTGCCCGGATGAGCAGGGCGTATTCCCAACACACTGGGCAGCGAGCCTCTACGGCGGCGATCCGGCATTGCATCGCCGGCTTTCTCATCTGCTGGCTGCGTTTCCCGGCACGCTGAACGCGCCATCTGCCCTGGCTCCGCCTGCAAAACCACCTGCTCGCCGGGAATGGACGATCACCTCAGAGAGCCAGGACCACGCACTGTTAATCTTCTGCCCGCTGAGCAAGGTTACCGCCACCACGCTGGCCGCCGGGCAACTGCTGGCGATGTTTTACGAGCCGCGGTTCTTCCAGCGGTTACGGGTCGAGATGAATATCGGTTATGTGGTGAGCTGCCGCTTCCACCATAGCGCTGACCGCCCCGGCATCCTGTTTGCCCTGCAATCCCCGCACCTGACAGCCGCGCAACTGCTGCGCCACACCCACGACTTCCTCAACAGCATAACCGCCGAACTTGCCGCATTACCGGCAGACGCCCTGGCCTCCCATCAGGATGCGCTGCTGGCGCTGCAACACCCGGCAGACGACCTCACCGACCGCGCCTGGTCGGCGTGGAAAAACCTCCCTCTTACGGAAACGGCTATCCGCCGGTTGGAGCAGACCCAGCTGCTCAACGCCCATAAAACACTTATCAGCCGGCACAGGGATTGGGTAGTGCTAAGCCATTAAGGAAAGCAAAAAATTATTCTTGCCTTTAAATTATTTGGTTAATGAATATATACACATTTACTTATTGTTTTCTTAATCGGAGTAAATGCGCCTTTTATTGCCGAAATGCTGTCTACGTATCGGTATAAAAATATCTTTCTGATTCCGCTCTCATTATCATCATTGCTGCATTGCCCTGGCGACTCGCTAAAAAGAGTATTTCATTACGTTCTTATTAGACGAGTCTCCATTATGTCGACTGCATTAATTACCCCGTCCGATCTGAAAACCATTCTGCATTCTAAACGTGCAAACATTTATTACCTGCAATACTGCCGGGTATTGGTCAATGGCGGACGTGTGGATTACGTCACTGACGAAGGAAAAACGTCGCTGTACTGGAACATCCCTATTGCGAACACCAGCGTTGTGATGCTGGGAACCGGCACCTCCATCACACAAGCCGCTATGCGTGAATTTGCACGGGCCGGAGTCCTGGTCGGGTTTTGTGGCGGGGGCGGGACACCGCTGTATGCAGGGAATGAAGTCGATATTGATGTTTCGTGGCTAACCCCCCAAAGCGAATACCGGCCTACCCAGTATCTACAGCAGTGGCTCTCTTTTTGGTTCGATGAGGAAAAGCGCCTTCTGGCTGCCCGCCGTTTTCAGCATATCAGGCTCAGGCAAATTGAACGTTGCTGGCTGGGAAATGGGGGGCGGCGTGAAACCCATTTCAAACCGGAAGAAGCCCAGTTACGTGCTTTGCTGCACCGTTATCGTCAGGGAATTGAACATGCAGGCTCTCATACTGATATGTTGTTACAAGAAGCCCAATTGACCAAAGCACTCTATAAACTGGCTGCTGAAACGGTGCAGTATGGGCGCTTCAGCCGGGCAAAGCGCGGTGCCGGGACTGACAGCGCAAACCAGTTTCTCGACCATGGTAATTACCTGGCTTATGGGTTAGCCGCGGTGGCTGCCTGGGTAACAGGTATTCCTCATGGGCTGGCTGTATTACATGGTAAAACCCGGCGTGGTGGGCTGGTGTTTGATATTGCCGATCTCGTTAAAGATGCGCTGGTTTTACCCCATGCGTTTATTGCCGCAATGGAAGGCGAGGATGAACAAACATTCCGCCAACGCTGTATCTCCGGCTTTCAACAGGCAGAAGCGCTGGATGTGATGATTGCCTCATTGCAGGAGACCGCAGAGGTATTGGCATCATGAATATTCTGTTGATCTCACAATGCAGTAAACAGGCGCGTACAGAAACGAGCCGTATCCTGGATCAATTTGCAGAGCGTAAAGGGGACAGGACCTGGCAGACGGCCATCACCCTGGAGGGCGTCAATACATTACGACGCCTGTTACGTCGTAGCGCCCGTAGGAACACGGCGATTGCCTGCCATTGGCTGAAAAAAAACGGCCAGAGTGAGCTTCTCTGGATTGTGGGTAATGCCCGCTGTTTTAATATACAGGGCACGGTGCCTACCCATTACACCACACTGGATATTTTACGCAGCCAGCGAGAGAACGCCTGGAGCTGTACTGAAGCGATTGCGTTGCTGGCTGCACTTGCCGGGCTATTTCATGATTTTGGAAAAGCGGGTTACCTGTTCCAGTACAATCTGTGCCACGCCTCAGTACGTCGTTATCAGCCATTTCGCCATGAATGGCTCTCGGTACGGTTATTCCAGGCGTTTGTCGGTGAACAACATGACAGTGAGTGGCTGGCGTTATTACACCACCCCGATCGTATTGATGAAGAGGCGATCCTTGCGCGCCTGAAGAAAGATCGGGTGAAACCCGCTCTCGATCCCAACGATCATACTGCGCCGGCCAGCCCTTTTTGTGGGATGACGCCATTGGCACAAACGGTGTGCTGGCTTCTGCTGTCACACCACCGGTTGCCGCATTATCCGGGAAGGAACCCGCCGGATATGGCTGAGAGCGCAGCATGGCTGGAGCAACAGCTTGATGCCTCCTGGAATGCCCTTAATCATTTGGCCGGGTGGACAGAAGCGGATTTCGACAGTGTCTGGACCTTTCCACACGGATTACCGTGGCGCAGCGCAGCCTGGGGCAATAAAGCACATCAACTGGCGAAACGCGCCCTGAACTCCGGCGCGTTAGCGGATTTCGCCCGGCTTGATGAGGCGTTTGTTCCCCATCTGGCCCGGCTGGCGCTGATGCTGGCAGATCACCACTACTCTTCGCAGCAAACGTCTGCGCATTGGCAGGATGAACACTATCCGGTCTGGGCCAATACTGACCGCGCCACCGGCCGGCTGAAGCAGCAGCTGGATGAGCACTGTGTCGGGGTCGCGCACCATGCTTTGCTGTTGGCTCGCGTACTGCCCGGTATCCGGCGGCAACTGCCGGCGATTGCCCGGCATAAAGGCTTCCGTGAGCGGGCCGCGGATGTACGCTTCCAGTGGCAGAATAAAGCCTGGGAATGCTGTGCCGGGCTGCGGGAACAGGCACAGCAGCAGGGTTTTTTCGGTATCAACCTCGCGTCTACAGGTTGCGGTAAGACATTCGCCAATGCCCGTATCATGTATGCGCTGGCGAATGAGCAGCAGGGATGCCGGTTTACGGTGGCACTGGGCCTGCGAACACTGACCCTCCAGACAGGGCAAGCGCTGCGCGAGCGCCTGCATCTTCAGCCGGATGATCTGGCCGTTATGATTGGCTCGTCCGCTGCCCGGGAGCTTTATGAACAGCAGCATCCGGAGCCGGATGACAATAGCCTGTCAGCCCAGGCACTGTTTGGAGAGCACCAATATGTGCATTACGATGGCGCGCCCGATAACAGCCCATTGCAGCACTGGCTGCAGAAAGACCCCAAACTCAAACAGCTGATTAATGCCCCCGTGCTGGTGGCGACGATTGATCATTTGATGCCGGCGACGGAAGGCACCCGCGGCGGCAAACAGCTTGCCCCTATGCTGCGGTTGCTGACCAGTGATCTGGTGCTGGATGAGCCGGACGATTTCGACCTGGCTGATGAGTACGCCCTGTGTCGCCTGGTCAACTGGGCCGGTATGCTTGGCTCGAAAGTCGTGCTCTCCTCGGCAACATTACCCCCTTCTTTGGTACAGGCGCTTTATATTGCCTATGGCAAAGGGCGTAAGGCTTACCAGCACGCCATCGGTCAGCCACAGGATATGGCGGTTTGCTGCGCCTGGTTTGATGAGGATAAGGTTAAGCCGGGCTGTTTTGGTGATTATGAGAAGTTTCTTGAGGCTCATCAGGATTTTATAGCTGCTCGCGTTGCGCGTTTACGCAATAAACCGGCAGTGCGGCAAGGCAGCATTATCCCCGTCAAGGCCGCCGGCCGTTCTGTGCCGGAGGTCATTACAGCGGTAGCCACCACATTGCATGAGGCCATGCTGTCTCTCCATCATGCGCACCATGAATGCCATGAGCACGGTAAAAAGGTCTCCCTGGGGCTGGTGCGTATGGCAAATATTGATCCGTTGGTGGCGGTCGCCAAAGCATTGCTGCAATGCCCTTCACCACCGGGAACGCATATTCATTATTGCGTCTACCACAGCCATCACCCGACAGGGATACGCTCCCATATTGAACAGCATCTGGATCGTGCCTTTGACCGGCGTGAAACAGACGCACTCTGGAAATTGCCGGAAGTTAAGCGGGCCTTGGCCAGCTCAACAGACGAAAATCACCTGTTTGTCGTACTGGCAACGTCTGTAGTAGAAGTTGGGCGTGACTGGGATGCGGATTGGGGCATTCTGGAATGTAGCTCGGTTCGCTCGATGGTTCAGTTTGCCGGGCGCATTCAGCGCCACCGCAGGCGGGTGCCTGATTCCCCCAATATCTTCATCCTCAATAAAAATCTGCGTGCCTTGCGTCGTACCCATCCTGGGCAAGCGGTCTTCTGCCTGCCTGGCTTTGAGAACCCACATTTTCGTCTGACAAGTGACGACGTGAATGACGTATTGCATGAGGAGGAGTATCGCGTCATCAGTTCTCTCCCGAGGTTGATCGAACCTCCGGCACAACGCAGCCCATACAGCAGCCTGACCGCGCTGGAGCACCAGCACACCCGCGAGGTGTTATTAGGCCGTGGGCAGGGCAAGCTCTCGGCGGCGCTCTGGTGGCGCCAGCCACTGCACTGGAATGATGAGTTGCAACGTCGTACCCCTTTCCGCCGCACCTCCCCTGAAGAACAGTTCTTTTTACGTATGGAGGAAGAATATGACACGCCGGGATTTTATTTTCGGGATGACGGCCCCAGCGGCTGGAAAGAAGCAGGGTGCTTTAACAGGGCAGAGGTCGAGTTTGCTGCCGGTGTCAGTGCCTGGGTAGAAACGGATTACCACGCAGTATGGCTGGCGCTGGCTGAACAAAGCGATCTGTCACTGGAAGAGGTAAGCACGCGCTATGGCGAACTCTCCCTGATGTGCAGCCCAACGGAGGCACCGCAGGCATGGTGTTTTCATCCGCTTTTAGGGGTATTCCGCGCCCTCGATTGAGGTCGGGAGTGAGTCAGCGCAAACGATATTTTCATTACTCACGTTCATAGCAAATTAAATGGCGGTGAAGAGATGGACATCACTTCATGGATCAATGACCGGAAGCAGAGCAAACTCGCGGCCTTCGACAAAGACGCGAAAAAACGGCGTGAGGCAGCCTCAGCGGCAGACCTGAGCGCACTTGACCAGGCCCTTGCCGAGGCGCGGCGGGAACTGGAACTAAAATATGAACCCCGTACCTGGCTGACGAATGCCGCGCAACGCGCCGGGCAAATCAGCCTGGTGACACATGCGGCGAAATATACACATGGCGACGCGCAAAGCAGCAGCCTCTATAGCTGCATCCGCCAGCAGGAGGGCTACCTGTCGACGGCCTCATTGGCGGCACCCTCTTTGGATGCGGTAGGCAATGCCGCGGCGCTGGATGTGGCAAAACTGCTGCAAACCCGGTTTGGGAAAGATTCTTTGCTCGACTGCCTGCGCCGCAAAGAGTATTCACTGCTCGCTGAGCTGGCAGAAGATAGTGAGCAGTTAGCTGCCTGGGTAACCGGTTTTTCCCGGGTGCTTGATACCGGCCAACCCACGTCCCATACGCTGTCCAAGCAGATCTACTTTCCGGTGGGTGATGGTTACCATCTGCTCAGCCCCTTGTTTTCCTCCTCATTAGCGCAAGCACTGCACCAGAAAATCGTTGCGCAGCGTTTCAGTGAAGAGAGCAAAGCTGCCCGTCAGGCCCGGCGCAATAAACAGTGGCACCCATTGCCGGTGGTCTCCTTTCCCAATACCGCTGTGATGAATTTTGGCGGCACCAAACCGCAAAATATCTCTGCACTTAACAGCAGCCGCGGCGGCCGGATGTGGCTGCTCTCGTCTCAACCACCGCAGTGGCAGGTGCAGGAGCGAAAGCCACTGGCTATCACCTCGCTGTTCGCCCCTAAAGGGCCATTTGAGTATTTAACAGCTAATACGCTCACAAGCTTCACCGCACTCCTCACGCACAGCGGCAACTATAACAACGCTGCCATCAAACGTCGCCGTGAACACTATGTTGATGAGTTGATTGATCTTTTGTTCAACGTTGCTGCGGGTATTCAACGGCCCGAGTGGTGCAACTGGACAACAGAGTCCTCCTGCCTTCTTAGGCCTCATCAGGCGCTCTGGCTTGATCCGTGGCGTACCCAGGATGACCCGGCATTCGCGCTGGATCGGGAACGGGGTGACTGGCAAGCCGCCGTGGCAGATGACTTCGCCCAGTGGCTGAACACGCAGTTAAATGCCGCAAAATGTGCAGTGGGGATGGTTGAACGCAAAGCGTGGCGCACGCAATGCCAACAGCGTTTACGTGAAATGGAACACGTCATCAAGGAGGCACAATCATGAGCCGGTGCATTATTTTGCCGCGGTTGCAGGTGGAAAATGCCAATGCAGCCACAGGGCTGACCTGGGGATTTCCGGCTATCACTCAGTTCCTCGGGTATGCACACGCGCTGTCACGCAAACTTCAGCAGAGCCACGGCATCACGCTGGAGGGCTGCGGGGTCATCTGCCATCACCATCAGGTTCATGCCTATAACGCGGGTGGGGATTACCAGTTTGTATTGACCCGCAACCCGTTGAGTAAAGAGGGCAAGACCGCGTCAATCAATGAAGAGGCGCGGATGCATCTCACCGTATCGCTGGTCATGAAGTGCCGGGGCACGCTTGCCAACGGTGATACCGGTTTAGCGTTGCTGGCTGAGCATTTACAGGTGCTGTGCCGGCAACAGCGGTTGGCTGGGGGCACGGTGGTCAGTATGGGCAAGGTGCAGGTACGCAACCTGGCGGACGATGAAAGGGTCAGCGCACTGTTCTGGCCGCTGATGCCGGGCTTTGCGCTGGTCGACCGTTCGCCCTGGCTGGCACAGCATTGTTCAGCAAAACAGGCACTGGAGCCGCAAACCGACATGCTGGATGCCTGGCTCGACTTCGCTGCGCTGAAGCTGGCACCGCATACCGGGGAGGGCATATTACCGGAGCCCGGCGCGCCCGCCGAATGGCGTTATGAGCCAAAACCTTATGCCGGTTACCTGGTGCCGTTGATGACCGGCTATCAGCGTATCTCGCCGTGCTACGCCCCAGGTGACGTAGCGCGGACCCGTGACCCGGCAACCCCTTTCTGTTTTGCCGAAGCGGTATATGGCGTGGGGGAATGGTGCGGTCTGCACCGGATCCACTCGCTGGATGAACTGTTGTGGCGTTATCACACCACGGAGACAGGTTACTACTGCTGCGGGGCGCAGGCCGCCATTGAGGCAGAAGATTGTACTTATGATGATGATCACTTTTAAAAGGACGCAAACATGGCAAAGGCACCTGTTGATATCAAAACGGCGTCAGTACTGGCATTTGAACGCAAACTGGCGACGTCCGATGCGCTGATGTTCTCCGGCCTCTGGCAAGGGGCAGAGTGGCAACCTATTCCTGTTCAGGAAAAAGCAGTACGGGGGACCATCTCTAACCGCCTGAAAAATGCGGTAACCAGCGATAACGCCAAACTGGATAATCAGATCCAGCACGCTAACCTGCAACGAGTGGATGTGGCTGCACTACCGGCAGACGCGGATACCCTGAAAGTCAGCTTCACCCTGCGCGTGTTGGGCAACCTGGCCGAGCCTTCAGTATGTAATGACCGGCGCTATCAGGACGCTTTACAGCAAATTATTACCGGCTATATCGATGAACAGGGTTTTAGCGAACTGGCGAAACGTTATGCCGCCAATCTGGCCAATGGCCGTTTCCTGTGGCGCAACCGGGTCGGTGCCAGACAAATCCGGGTGGTGGTCACCGGGAGTAAAACCTGGGAGTTCATGGCGCATGACTATTCCCTACGGGCATTTACGCCCGCAGACGCCACGCTGAGTGAGCTGGCGGATGAGATTGCCGCCGGGCTGCGCGGCGAGCGTTTTGTCCTGTTACAGGTGGCTGCGTATGCCCATTTGGGGGAGGGGCAGGAGGTGTTTCCTTCCCAGGAGTTGGTGCTTGATAAAAGCAGCAATAAAAGCAAAGTGCTGTACCAGGTGAATAACGTGGCGGCGATGCATTCCCAGAAAATAGGCAATGCGCTTCGCACTATTGATACCTGGCACCCGCAGGCTGGCACATTAGGGGCGATTGCTGTTGAGCCGTATGGTTCTGTGACCAGCCGCGGCATTGCCTGCCGGCAACCTAAAGAGAAGATGGACTTCTATACGCTACTGGACCGGTGGGTCATCCGTGGCGAGCAGCCGCCAACAGAGCAGCAGCACTATGTCATGGCAGTGCTGATTCGTGGTGGTGTCTTTGGTGAAAAAGCCGATTAAGGAGAATGGCGATGGATCATTTTCTTGAGATCCGTGTATTACCTGACCCTGAGTTTACCGAAGAGACATTGATGTCTGCGCTGTTCGCCAAATTACACCGGGCATTAGCGGCGCATAAGCAGGGCGATATTGGCGTCAGCTTTCCGGCACACGATGTTAAACCCGGCCCGGTTCTGCGCCTGCACGGCACGCAGACCGCATTGCATACGCTGGAGTCTTTGCACTGGCGTACCGGCCTTAGCGATTACTGCGCTGTTTCAGCGATCACACAGGTCAGCGTAATCAAAGGGTGGCGCGCGGTAAGCCGGGTGCAGGTGAAAAGCAGTGCCGGGCGCTTACTGCGGCGCTCAGTGAAGAAAGGCTGGATCAGTGAAGCAGAGGCGACACAGCGGCTTGAAAACAGTCAGGAACAGCGAAGCGACTTGCCCTGGCTGGCCGTAAAAAGCCTTTCCAGCGGTCACCACTTCCGGCTGTTTATCCGCCACGGTGAACTTCAGCCCGCCGCCACCGCAGGGGAGTTTAGCTGTTACGGCCTGAGCAACACCGCCACCATCCCCTGGTTCTGACCCTTTTATTTCCGTCAAGGATAAGTTGTTGATTTATTGAGACCTAAATATGAGGTAAGAAAAAAGGGGTAAGGAAGAGAATTAAAAGGATTTTTACGCAATAACAAAACGTTACGAAGCTGGCTGACCAGTTCACTGCCGCACAGGCAGCTTAGAAAATCACCGGCACCCCCGGGAAGGTGCTGGAAACGTTCACTGCCGCACAGGCAGCTTAGAAAACGCTGCAAGTTTTTCGTGATAGGCGCTCAGTGTTCACTGCCGCACAGGCAGCTTAGAAATAACTCCTCCAGTTCGATGGCGGTTTTGTTCTGTTCACTGCCGCACAGGCAGCTTAGAAATGCCAGTTGAAGTTAAGCCCCTGCCAGTGATAGTTCACTGCCGCACAGGCAGCTTAGAAAAATGGCCACGTTGAGTACACCGCTGACTACGTGTTCACTGCCGCACAGGCAGCTTAGAAAAACTCCTCAAAATCCTGCAACTCCTGCGTACAGTTCACTGCCGCACAGGCAGCTTAGAAAAATAAATGCCAAGCGTCAGGCGGCATGTCTGGGTTCACTGCCGCACAGGCAGCTTAGAAATGAAGCGCGCCACCTCCACCGTGGCGCAGCATGTTCACTGCCGCACAGGCAGCTTAGAAAAGAACGGATCGCCGTTTGTGATCGGCACGTTCGTTCACTGCCGCACAGGCAGCTTAGAAAACAAGGGATTGATATTGTATCGACCAGGTTGCGTTCACTGCCGCACAGGCAGCTTAGAAATGGACGTTAAAACAGCGACTATCGGTGGTATTGTTCACTGCCGCACAGGCAGCTTAGAAATCACACGTGGGTGTATACCAACGATGACCCCAGTTCACTGCCGCACAGGCAGCTTAGAAAAGCTGCTTGTGCTGCTGCTGCCGCTTGTGTCGCGTTCACTGCCGCACAGGCAGCTTAGAAAAATATTGAGGCGATGACGCGAGAGGCCAGGGGGTTCACTGCCGCACAGGCAGCTTAGAAAATATGTCGCCAGAAGAGATTCGCGGGCTGTCTGTTCACTGCCGCACAGGCAGCTTAGAAATTAGTAGGGAATTTCCTCCTCGTCGATAGACAGTTCACTGCCGCACAGGCAGCTTAGAAATGTCAAAATACATGGTTTCGCGGGTTACACCGGTTCACTGCCGCACAGGCAGCTTAGAAATGATTACGCCAGAGTTACACACACAAACGCGTGTTTACTGCCGTGCAGGCAGCTTAGAAATGCGCATTCCTGAGGGCTTCAGGGCAGCCGAAGTTCACTGCCGTGCAGGCAGCTTAGAAATGTTGTCGGCAGACAACGCGGATTTCGCCTAGGTTCACTGCCGCACAGGCAGCTTAGAAAATGAACCCGTAACGGCGTGGTGCGCGATTGAAGTTCACTGCCGTACAGGCAGCTTAGAAAGGCGGGCAGATCTGCACGCTATTGCCGTTCACGTTCACTGCCGTACAGGCAGCTTAGAAATAGACTGGAGGCCATATGGCTACGTTCGATTTGTTCACTGCCATACAGGCAGCTTAGAAAGCTGAAAATGGGGTTTTTTGGAGAGGGACAAAGTTCACTGCCGTACAGGCAGCTTAGAAAGTAATCAGCAAAATTTCATCTATCTCTGGCTCGTTCACTGCCGCACAGGCAGCTTAGAAATTGAACGTGCGCGCCATCAGGAAAAAAACGGCGTTCACTGCCGCACAGGCAGCTTAGAAATAACATGGAGGATGTAATCCTTAATGGAATGTGTTCACTGCCGCACAGGCAGCTTAGAAACAAAGGACAGGAAATTTACGGCTACTGCAATGGTTCACTGCCGCACAGGCAGCTTAGAAATGGGCGGCCTCCGGTGAACTCGCGCCCCATTAGTTCACTGCCGCACAGGCAGCTTAGAAAGTGTTTGTTGCCAAATCATCAGCGCTGTCATCGTTCACTGCCGCACAGGCAGCTTAGAAAGTAACGTCCCCGATAAATTTGCCTGTGGATCTGTTCACTGCCGCCCAGGCAGCTTAAAAGGTTGAAGGCGGCTTGATGGAGAGTTCAGACGCAGAAAAGCAAAAACCCAGCCATTGGCTGGGTTTTCTGAATAATTGGTGCCCGGACTCGGAATCGAACCAAGGACACGGGGATTTTCAATCCCCTGCTCTACCGACTGAGCTATCCGGGCAACGGGGCGCATTAAACCGTATTGGCTGAAGGCCGTCAACGGCTTTATGCAGAATTCTCCCTGAAACCGGGCTGACTGCTCTCTTTTCAGGCAAAAAGCAGCAGGGCAGCAGCAAAAACTGCCCCTGACAGGCGATGTTTATCAGGTCAGCGCACCATGTTTACGGCAGCGTGCGACCTGCAAAACATCCTCAGCCAGCCGTAATGCGACTTCCACATCATGGGGCTGCCGTTTTACCAGCAATTTGCTCAGGCACCCTTCCAGAATCAGCTCCATCTGCTCGGCCACCATCGGCGCATCGTCTGCGTCCATGTCCTGCAACAGCGCCAGCGTATAGTCATAAGAGGCGCGTTTCTGCTGCTCTGCAAGCTGGTGGATAGGGTGCTGTTTGTCCGGGAAAAAGCTGCACGCGGCGATAAACAAACAGCCTGGGTAGCGCTGCTGGTTCACCTGCTCATGCAGTACCTTATAACGGGCCAGCAGCTTCTGTTGCGGCGTCAGCGAATCATCCAGCAGCAGTTGGCGCCGCCAGGTATCAATCTGTTGACCATGATGGCGCAGGCAGTCATACAACAGCGCCTCACGATCCGGCCAGAAGCGGTATAAATCGCTTTCCGTACGTCCCGTCTCTGTTGCCACCATTTCTACCGTGGTGGTGGCCAGCCCGCGCTGCTCCAGAAGGGTTAAAGCGTGGTTCAGCACATGTTCACGTTGCACGTTGGCGTTCTCCCATTTCCAATCCAGACACTAGTGTCGTTTACGGGTGTACTTTCTGCAAATGCGCACGGAAGGCCGCGGCGTCCATAAAGCCGGTGATGCGGGTATCCGGGATTTCCCGGCCCTGCTCGCCGAAGAACAAAATAGTGGGCAGGCCCAGCACCTGTAACTGCGCCAGCAGCGCCTGCTGCTCCGGGCTGTTACCGGTGACATCCGCCTGCAGCAGCACGGTGTCCGCCAGTGCCTCCTGCACCGCAGGCTGGCTGAACGTGTATTTCTCAAACTCTTTACAGGCGACACACCAGTCAGCATAGAGATCGAGCATCACCCGTTTGCCCTGCGCCTGATGCAGCGCCTCCGCCAGCGCGGCCCGGCTGGTGATCGGCTGGAATGCCGGGCCGGCAGGTTGTGCGGCGGTGGCCGGGGAGGGGAATACCCACTCCTGCAACGGCCGGGCCACCACCAGCGCGGCAGCCAGCAGCAGCAGTTGCAGCGGCCGGACACCGGCGCGGCTGCTTTTCAGGCTGAGCAAAAAGGCCCAGCCAAAAAAGGCGATGCCAAGCAGGCTCCAGAGCCGTTCCCCCCACACATCGCCGATGACCCGCGTCAGCAGAAACACCGGCAGTGCCAGAATCACAAAGCCGAATGCTTCTTTCACATGGTTCATCCACGGCCCGCTTCTCGGCAGCAGCCGGTTACCGAACAGCGTGACTGCCACCAGCGGAATGCCCATGCCGAGCGCATACAGGTAGAGCGTGCCGCCACCGGCCAGCAGATTCCCGCTCTGCGCGATGTAGAGCAGAATGGCGCTCAGCGGCGCAGTAGTGCAGGGCGAGCAGATCAACCCCGCCAGTGCGCCCATCACAAACACGCCGGGCAGCGACCCGCCGCGCTGGGTATTGCTCCACAGCGTCAGGCGGGTTTGCAGCGCGGAAGGCAACTGCAAGGTAAACAGGCCGAACATCGAGAGCGCCAGCAGGATAAACAGCACTGACAGCGCGATAAGCACGCCGGGGCTTTGCAGCGCCGCCTGGAACGGCAGCCCGGCGGCGGCCACCAACAGCCCCAGCAGGGTGTAAGTCAGCGCCATGCCCTGCACATACACCAGTGCCAGCACCGCCACGCGCCGGTGGCTGTGCCGTTTTTCACTCCCGAGAATAATGCCGGAAATCAGCGGGTACATCGGCAGCACGCAGGGCGTAAAGGCGATGCCGATGCCGATCAACAATGCCCACAGCGGCGAGAAGGGCAGCGGGGCGGCGGTGGCCGCTGTCTGCGGTGGGGCAGAGGGAGCCGCTGCCGCGTCTGCCGTCGCACCCGGCGTCACGGCGCTCAGCGGCACAATGCGCGTCTCTGGTGGGTAGCAGAACCCCGCTTCGGCGCAGCCCTGATACGTCACTTTCACCTGGCCCTGCGGCGCAGCCCGGGTGATCGGCAGCGTAAACGCCAGCTGGTTTTTGTAGATTTCTGAGATGCCGAAAAATTCATCTTTATGTGACAGCCCTTCCGGCAGGGTGACATCCCCTACTGTGGCGTCGGTGGCCGTCCACTGGATCTGCTGGCGGTAAAGGTAGTAGCCGGGTTTAATCTGCCAGTTCAGCGTCAGGCGGTTGCCTTTTTGCGAAAAATCAAAGGCAAACGCCTGATCCGGCGGCACAAACGCCTTAGCAGCAGGCGAAGGGAAAAGGGAGGCATGTGCAGCCAGCGGCAGCAGCAGGATGCCGCATAGCCAGACAATTATTTTAATGAGGCGGTAATCCATGAGAGGTAATCTTTGTCTCCATCGCGGACCGGCAACACCAGCAGCTCCGGCGTCTGGTAAGTGTGGTGTTGCCGCAGGCAGGCGAGCAACGCCTGCTGGTGTTGGGTATCACTTTTGAACAACATCTGGACTTCGTACGCCTGCTCCAGCTTGCCTTCCCAGTAGTACATTGAACTGGCACCCGGCAATAACGTGACGCAGGCCGCCAGCTTCTCGCCCAGCGCCACTGCCGCCAGCTCCTGCGCACTGTCTTCATCCGGCGCTGTGCAGAGCACCACAACGGCCTGCGCCGGCAGGGGATCGATATTCAGGGGAACAGTTTCTGTCAGGGTCATTTCAGACGCGGTTATCTCAGACATCTCGACCTCGCAACATAGTGGGAGAAAGGCACGCCGACCGGTCAGCGCCAGCCAGAGACTATAACGCGAAGCGACGGCCGCTTGAAGGCGAAGGCGGGGGATTTTACCCCCGCATACACTTTAGTGAGCCCGGCCGCTGGCAGCGGATTACAGCATCACGCTGGCGAGCGCAAAGCTGAACAGCACGGAAAGCGCGACGCCCAGCGTACCAGGGATAAAGAAGGGATGGTTGAAAACGAAACGGCCAATGCGTGTGGTGCCGGTATCATCCATCTGTACTGCCGCCACCAGCGTCGGGTAGGTCGGCAGGATAAACAGCCCGGACACCGCCGGGAACGCCGCCAGTGCCGTCAGTGGCGTCACACCCAATGCCATCGCCATCGGCATCAGCGCCTTGGCGGTCGCCGCCTGGGAGTAAAGCAACGCCGAGCAGAAGAAGAAAATCACCGCCAGCAGCCACGGGTGGCTGGTAATGGCGCTGCCGGCCGTGCCTTTGATCCACACCAGGTTATCCTGCACAAAGGTATCGCCCAGCCAGGCCACACCCAGAATACAGATGCTGGCGCTCATGCCCGCCTTGAACGTGCTGGCGTTGAGGATGGCGGCGGTATCTATCCGGCACAGCAGCGTAATCAGCGTGGCGGCACTTAACATAATGATCAGGATGGCGCTGGTGGTGGTCATCACCGGGGCCGCCGGGGTGCCCAGCACCGCCTGATGGAAACCGTTACTGTTGAAAATGGCATACACCACCACAGCCAGTACCCCAAGCAGGAACAGCAATACCGAATAGGGCGCGGAGGCGGGAATGGCCGGGCGATCTTCACCGCGCAGCGTAACCAGCCCTTCTGCCAGACGTTGCTGATACACGGGGTCATCTTCCAGCCGGGCATTGAACAGCCAGCTCACCAGCAGTGACATCAGCAGCACGGCCGCTAGCGTTGCGGGGATCAGGATAGTCAGCATCGTCAGGTAACTGACGCCGTGCGGCTCCATCACCGTCGCCATGTACACCACCGCGGCGGAGATAGGCGAGGCGGTAATGGCGATTTGTGCGGCCACCACAGCCGTTGAGAGCGGGCGGCTGGGGCGGATGCCCTGTTCCTTGGCCACTTCCGCAATCACCGGCAGGGCAGAGAGCGAGATATTGCCGGTGCCGGCAAAAATCGTCAGGAAGTAGGTGACCACCGGTGCCAGCAGCGTGATGTGGCGTGGGTTACGCCGCAGCAGTTTTTCCGTCTGGCGGACCAGGTAATCCATGCCCCCGGCCACCTGCATGGCGGAGATGGCTGCAATCACCGCCATGATGATGGAGATCACATCAAACGGGATGGTGCCCGGCTTTACGCCAATCAGCGCCAACACCAGCACCCCCAGCCCACCGGCAAAACCAATGCCGATGCCGCCCAGCCGCGCGCCAAGGAAGATGGCCAGCAGCACAATGACAAATTCCAGAATCAACATTGCGTTTGTTCCTTAGTGAAAAATGAAAACAACTTGTTATATTTTTGTACCTTCCAAAAGAAAAGGGCACGTTATTCACTGAATAACGTGCCCTGATGTCAGGTCAGAACAGGGTTACTGTTCATTCTCATCGGTATAGCGTTTGGCTTTATACGCCGGGAACATCAGGTTCTGCACCGAGAAGATGTCATCCAGTTCCGCTTCCGTCAGCAGGCCGCGCTCAAGGACCACTTCACGCACGCTCTTGCCGGTTTCCGCACAAATTTTACCGACGATATCACCGTTATGATGGCCGATGAACGGGTTCAGGTACGTGACGATACCGATGGAATTAAAGACGTACGCCTCACACACCGCTTTGTTGGCCGTAATACCGTTGACGCATTTTTCCAGCAGGTTATAGCAGGCGTTGGTCAGGATATGGATGGATTCAAACATGGCCTGGCCGATGACCGGTTCCATCACGTTCAGCTGCAACTGGCCCGCTTCTGACGCCATGGTAACGCAGGTGTCGTTGCCGATCACTTTGAAACAGACCTGATTGACCACTTCCGGGATAACCGGGTTAACCTTGGCCGGCATGATGGAGGAACCGGCCTGGAGCTCCGGCAGGTTGATCTCATTGAGCCCGGCACGCGGGCCGGACGACAGCAGGCGCAGGTCGTTACAGATTTTCGACAGCTTAACCGCCAGGCGTTTCAAAGAGCTGTGCACCATGACGTAGGCACCACAGTCCGAGGTCGCTTCGATCAGGTCTTCAGCCGGGACGCACGGCAGGTTACTTACCGCGGCCAGATGCTGCACGGCCAGTTGCTGGTAACCTTCCGGCGTGTTGAGGCGGGTGCCGATAGCGGTCGCGCCCAGGTTCACTTCCAGCAGCAATTCCGCGGTGCGCAGCAGGTTTTTCGTCTCTTCTTTCAGCAGCACATTAAACGCATGGAACTCCTGACCCAGGGTCATCGGCACGGCATCCTGCAACTGGGTGCGGCCCATTTTCAGGATGGTTTCAAATTCTTTGGCTTTGCGCTCGAAACCGTCACCCAACTGGCTGATGGCATCGATCAGTTTCAGGATTGAGGCATACACCGCAATGCGGAAGCCGGTCGGGTAGGCATCGTTGGTGGACTGGCATTTATTCAGGTGGTCATTGGGGTTGAGGTATTGGTATTCCCCTTTCTGATGGCCCATCAGCTCCAGCCCGATGTTGGCCAGCACCTCGTTGGTGTTCATGTTGAGTGACGTCCCGGCGCCGCCCTGGAAAACGTCTACCGGGAACTGATCCATGCACTTGCCTTTATTCAACACTTCATCACATGCCTGGATAATGACATCAGCAATCTTGCGCGGGATGGTTTTCAGCTCTTTGTTCGCCAGCGCCGCCGCTTTCTTCACCATGACCATGCCGCGGACAAATTCAGGGACATCACTGATTTTGGTATTGCTGATGTAGAAATTTTCGATCGCACGCAGGGTATGGATCCCATAGTAAGCCTCGGCCGGCACTTCACGTGTGCCGAGCAGGTCTTCTTCGATACGAATTGTGTTTGACATAGAACCTTCTCTATTTGATGCCGTAAATGGATGACTGAATAAATAGTAGACATTATGCTGGCGCATGTTCACACCATAGAATTAACCGCCGGCTTCCTGCCGCGCACGATCATATGCTGCTTTCTGAGAAATGCACGCAGCGCGATCACGCCTTGTACGCTCGCCGCAGGAGGATTTGATAACTGTGAAGGGCTTCACATTTCGTTGACCTGCTCAATAAAAATAGCGGTTGCGGTTGAATTCATCCGGCACCAACTCCATCTCAATAACGTCAGCCCGGTAACATGACCTGCCGGGCCTCTATTTTTACGCGTTGGTGCCTCTTTGCCAACGCGTTTGCTGAAAGGAGAATACGGTGCGTTTGTTACCGTTGCTGGTGATATTTTTACTGGCCTACATTGAGATATCCCTGTTTATCCAGGTTGCCCATGTGCTGGGCGTCTTTATGACGCTGCTGCTGGTGATTTTTACCTCTGGTGTCGGGGTGTCGCTGGTGCGTAACGAAGGGATGAAAACCTTCATCCAGATGCAACAGAAGCTGGCGCAGGGTGAAAGCCCGGCGGCTGAGATGGTGAAAAGCGTTTCGCTGGTGCTGGCTGGTTTCCTGCTGCTGCTGCCGGGGTTCTTTACCGATTTCTTAGGGTTGCTGCTGCTGTTGCCGCCGGTGCAAAAACGCCTGACGCTGAAACTGCTGCCGCACCTCGCCTTTACGGCCCGCGGCGGGTTCCGGCCCGGCCAGGGGGGCGGCACCACCTTTGACGGCGAATACCAGCGCAAGGATGATCCTCACCCCCGCCTGGAACAACGCGATACCCACAAAGACGATCACTAAGCGGTAACAGAAAAACGTTTCGCTGGGGTGGCGGTGCCGGCCCCGGCAAGATAGAGTGCGGGCTGACCTTTTGTTAGCTGTTTGTTATGCGGTGACACGACAAAAATAAAAAAATTTTTGTTGGTGTCCCTTGAAGGGGGGGCTAATGCCCCCATCTAAAACACCACGAGGCCGGTATGCGCAGCGTATACGGCATCTTATCCTGAATCAGATATGGACCTTCTCAAAGGAGAGCTATCAATGAAAATTCGTCCATTGCATGACCGCGTTATCGTCAAGCGTAAAGAAGTTGAGTCTAAATCTGCTGGCGGCATCGTTCTGACCGGCTCCGCGGCGGGTAAATCTACCCGTGGTGAAGTGCTGGCTGTGGGCAATGGTCGCATCCTGGAAAACGGCGAAATGAAGCCGCTGGATGTGAAAGTAGGCGACATCGTCATTTTCAACGATGGCTACGGTGTGAAAGCCGAGAAGATCGACAATGAAGAAGTGTTGATCATGTCTGAGAGCGACATCCTGGCGATTGTTGAAGCGTAATCACGCGTATATCACTGAACTGAACGAATTTAAGGGAAAGTAAAATGGCAGCTAAAGACGTAAAATTCGGTAATGACGCTCGTGTAAAAATGCTGCGCGGCGTAAATGTGCTGGCTGATGCGGTAAAAGTGACCCTGGGCCCGAAAGGCCGTAACGTCGTACTGGACAAATCCTTCGGCGCACCGACCATCACCAAAGACGGCGTGTCTGTTGCCCGTGAAATCGAACTGGAAGACAAGTTCGAAAACATGGGTGCACAGATGGTGAAAGAAGTGGCCTCTAAAGCGAACGACGCAGCAGGCGACGGCACCACTACCGCAACCGTTCTGGCGCAATCCATCATTACTGAAGGCCTGAAAGCCGTTGCCGCTGGCATGAACCCGATGGATCTGAAACGCGGGATCGACAAAGCTGTTATCGCTGCGGTTGAAGAACTGAAAAAACTCTCCGTACCGTGCTCTGACTCCAAAGCCATTGCTCAGGTAGGTACCATCTCCGCTAACTCCGATGACACCGTAGGCAAACTGATTGCTGAAGCGATGGAAAAAGTCGGTAAAGAAGGCGTGATCACCGTTGAAGAAGGTACCGGCCTGCAAGACGAGCTGGACGTGGTTGAAGGTATGCAGTTCGACCGCGGTTACCTCTCCCCTTACTTCATCAACAAACCGGAAACCGGTGCTGTTGAGCTGGAAAGCCCGTTCATCCTGCTGGCTGACAAAAAAATCTCCAACATCCGCGAAATGCTGCCGGTGCTGGAAGCCGTTGCCAAAGCAGGCAAACCGCTGCTGATCATCGCTGAAGACGTTGAAGGCGAAGCGCTGGCGACCCTGGTGGTGAACACCATGCGCGGCATCGTGAAAGTGGCTGCGGTGAAAGCACCGGGCTTCGGCGACCGTCGTAAAGCAATGCTGCAGGACATCGCGACCCTGACTGCCGGTACCGTTATCTCTGAAGAGATCGGTCTGGAGCTGGAAAAAGCGACCCTGGAAGACCTGGGCCAGGCTAAACGTGTGGTCATCAACAAAGACACCACCACCATCATCGATGGCGTGGGTGACGAAACCACCATTCAGGGCCGTGTGACCCAGATCCGTCAGCAGATCGAAGAAGCGACCTCTGACTACGATCGCGAAAAACTGCAGGAGCGTGTGGCTAAACTGGCTGGCGGCGTGGCCGTCATCAAAGTAGGCGCAGCAACTGAAGTTGAAATGAAAGAGAAGAAAGCCCGCGTTGAAGACGCCCTGCACGCGACCCGTGCTGCGGTGGAAGAAGGCGTGGTTGCCGGTGGTGGTGTTGCGCTGATCCGTGCTGCATCCAAACTGGCTGACCTGCGCGGCCAGAACGAAGACCAGAACGTGGGTATCAAAGTTGCGCTGCGCGCAATGGAATCACCTCTGCGTCAGATCGTCCTGAACTGCGGTGAAGAACCGTCTGTGGTTGCTAACAGCGTGAAAGCGGGCGAAGGTAACTACGGTTACAACGCTGCAACCGAAGAGTACGGCGACATGATCGGCATGGGCATCCTGGACCCAACCAAAGTGACCCGTTCTGCTCTGCAGTACGCGGCCTCTGTGGCTGGCCTGATGATCACCACCGAGTGCATGGTCACTGAACTGCCGAAAGAAGAGAAAGCAGACATGGGCGCCGGCGGTATGGGCGGCATGGGCGGTATGGGCGGCATGATGTAATTTCTGCCGACTGTTCCCCTTACAGTCTGTTATGAAAACCCCCGGCTCAGGCCGGGGGTTTTTTATTATGGGTGCAGAATAATTCGCATCTAATTGATTGTTGCTGCTATATATCTATCATTGTCTCGCTGAATTAACGTATAAACTGTAAACTACCGACGCGTTACTTATCAGCGGGATGGGCCGGGCTTCATCTCATTACGGCAACGGATGCTTAACCAGCATGTCGCACATGCTGATAAGGTTTGCGAGATTCTCAACCAAATGGGGAAAAAGATGCGGATTAACGTGTTTCTTGGACTTTCGGCCGCGTTGCTGCTGGCGGGTTGTAACTCCACCCACCAACTGAGCAGCACCGGACAACAAGTTAAATTTACTGACGCTCAACCCGGCAATGAATGCCAGCTGGTGGGCGAAGTGACCGGTACGCAGAGCAATTGGTTCTCAGGCACCAGCGGTGACGGCAGTTCAATGCGCGGCGCGGCGAATGATCTCCGCAATAAGGCGGCCGCAATGGGGGGTAACGTCATTTATGGCGCCACCAGCCCAAGCGAAGATTTCTGGTCCAGCTTTGTACCAAAAGACAGCAAAATGGTAGGGCAGGTCTACAAGTGTCCATAACGGCAATCCATTGCCGGCAGGGATAGGTCTCGCTTATCCGGGCGAGGCGTACCTCGCCTGAAATCTCTTCCTCAGGCCTGTTTCAACCGGAGATCGAGCGGCGTTTTGCTCGGCTCGCCACCCACTTCCCGTGCCAGCTTCGGCACCATATAGCCGGAAACCTTAGCCAGTAACGCTTTGACCAGCGCCCGCGCTTCTTCATCATCTACCATGAAATGCGCCGCGCCCTGCACCTTGTCCAGCACATGCAGGTAGTAAGGCAGAATGCCCGCATCAAACAGTGCATTACTCAAAGTCGCCAGCACATCCGCATCATCATTCACGCCGCGCAGCAGCACACTCTGGTTCAGCAACGTCACGCCTGCGCGTTTCAAGCGTGCCATACTATGGCGCAGATGATCATCAATCTCATTCGGATGGTTAATATGCGTCACCATCAGCACCTGCAGGTGTGAAGCCGCCAGCCGCTGACAGAGCGTGTCAGTGATACGGGCCGGGATCACGACCGGCAGGCGGCTGTGGATCCGCAGCCGCCTGATATGAGGAATCGCTTCCAGTTCACTAATCAGCCAGTCGAGCTCATGATCTTTGGCCATCAGCGGATCGCCGCCGGAGAAAATAATTTCATCCAATTCCGGGTGCAGGCGGATATACTCCAACGCCTTGCCCCAGTTTGCTTTGTTGCCCTGATTATCCTGATACGGGAAATGACGGCGGAAGCAATAGCGGCAGTTAACTGCACAGCCCCCTTTCACCAACAACAGGGCGCGGTTACGGTACTTGTGCAACAGGCCGGGAACCACACTTTGCTGCTCATCAAGCGGGTCAGTGGTAAAACCGGGGGCCGCAAGGAACTCCTCCTGGGCTGTCAGCACCTGAACCAGTAACGGGTCAGCGGCATTGCCGGGCTGCATACGTGCAGCAAACGCGCGCGGGACGCGCAGAGGAAAGAGGCGGCGGGCATCACGCCCTTTATGCAGTTCCGGATGGGTGTCGAGTGCCAGCAGCGACAGCAACTCGTCCGGGTCAGTAATAACATCGGCGAGTTGCTGCAACCAATCTTCTCTCGTCGCCGTGTTTTGGGTTATAATATGTGCCATTTTTTGGCTAAGCTACCAATATACATTTTTTCAGAGGGCCACTATGGCGACTTATTCTAGCAACGATTTCCGTTCCGGTCTTAAAATCATGTTCGAAGGCGAACCTTACGCCATTGAATCCAGCGAGTTCGTTAAGCCGGGCAAAGGCCAGGCCTTTGCACGTGTTAAAATGCGTCGCCTGCTGACCGGTACCCGCGTTGAGAAAACCTTCAAATCTACCGACTCCGCTGAAGGCGCAGACGTTATCGATATGAACCTGACTTACCTGTACAACGACGGTGAGTTCTGGCACTTCATGAACAACGAAACCTTCGAGCAGCTGGCCGCCGATGCCAAAGCCGTAGGTGACAGCGCGAAATGGATGCTGGATCAGGCAGAATGTATCGTGACCCTGTGGAACGGCCAGCCGATCGCAGTGACCCCGCCGAACTTCGTTGAGCTGGAAATCACTGATACCGATCCGGGCCTGAAAGGTGACACCGCAGGGACTGGCGGCAAGCCGGCGACCCTGTCTACTGGTGCTGTGGTAAAAGTTCCGCTGTTCGTTCAGCGTGGCGAAGTGATCAAAGTTGACACCCGTTCCGGCGAATACGTTTCCCGCGTGAAGTAACGGTTGTTCTGACGCCCCGAGTGTCATGCTGCTGCAACGCCTGTTGCAGCAGCCATTCAGGAATCTGTTAACGATGCTGAAGAAAATCTGGCTGGCTGCGCTCTCTTTCGTGGTGCTGGCTGCATTAAGCGGGTGTAACACCGCACGCGGCTTTGGTGAGGATGTACAGCACCTGGGCAGCGCTATTTCCCATATCGCCAGTTAATTCCCCCGTTTAAAAAATACCACCTTCTTTCTACTTCCTTGCTTTTCTTGTCTAAACTAAAAGGGCTTAAGCACCTACTCCCTTAAAAGAAGGAAATTTTTATGTTGAAGAAATCAATTCTGGTGGTGTTTTCTTTGCTGTTCCTCTCGTCGCTGACGGCATGTAATACCACGCGCGGTGTTGGCGAGGATGTATCGGCAGGCGGTGAAGCTATCCAACGCAGTGCACAGTAACGCTGACGCAGATAACCCTGAACGCTGACGCGGATAAACCTGATGCGGATAAAAGGTACGGACACGCGGTTGCCGGTGGCCGTACCTGATTTCCCGATCAGGATTGATTTACCCAGATAAGCTTACTGGTATCAAACCCATAACGTTTTGCCGTTTCCAGCAGGCGGGTTCGCGCCACTTCGTCCAGCATAGGGGTGCGTGACAAAATCCATAAATACTTCTTATTCGGGCCGCAGACCAGCGCATACTGATAGTTCCTGTCCAGCTCAATCACGTTATAGCCGCCATAGAAGGGGCCAAAGAAAGAGACCTTGAGCGCGGCGCGTACCGGCGTACCCAGGAAATAGCCTTTCCCTTCACTCTCCTGCCAGGATTTCTTTTTAGGGTTATAACCGCGGTTAATGACTTTGATGCCACCATCCGGCCGGGTGCTGTAGTTGGCCGTGACATGATCCAGCCCGCGTTCGAAGCCGTGATCCATCCTGGCAATTTCATACCAGGTGCCGAGATAGCGCGGCAGCTCGAAGTTTTCTACCACTTTAACGTCCGGCGGCGGCTTTACGCTGCACGCTACCGAAAACAATGCGGTCATCATGACGCCGAGTTTTGACCAAAGATGCATAGCCTTTCCTTTTATCATCCATCTTTCCTAAGTGTAGGTAATAAAAATGAATAAGAGAGGGATGGCGGAATGAAAAACGGCCCTGCCGGGCCGTTTACGCAAAAAGCCGCGATCAGAGGGTCATTACGCCGATGGCGGTGACCACACTCAGAATGGCTGCCAGCCCATAAAACAGCCATTTCCCGGCCGGGATAACCCATTGCAGGTCATGCGTCATATGGTGCAACCGGTGCAGGCCACACCATAACGGCAGCGCAATCATCAGAAACAGAAACAGGCGACCGGGCAGGCTCTGGCAAAACGCGAGTACCCGCGCATAGCTGAACGTCCCTTCCGGGGCGAGGCCCAGGGGCAGCAGAATACCGATCAGCAGAATCACTGCCGGGGCAAATAGCGCCGCCCACATGCCACCGGCACCAAACAGGCCCCAAAAGACCGGTTCATCAGCGCGTTTAGGATGTTGGTCCATCTTTTCCTCCTGTTAATACAGCGCGATGGCAAAGATTGCCAGCGACACCACAATCATCACCGCCCACAGCAGGCGCACCACCGGTGCCGGCCCCAGTTTTTCCCCTTTGACGATCAGAATCGCCGCTTTGGGAGCCAGATCAAACCAGGTTTTGCTGTGCAGCAAGGCTGCCGCCAGGGCAATCAGGTTGAGCAGCAGAACCACCGGGTTTTGCAGCAAATGGACAAACGCCTCCCAGCCTGCCGGCCCGGCTTTTAACCGGTAAAGGCCGTGAAGCAACAGCAGGCTGAACCAGACTGCGGGCAGGGCGGTGCCTTCACGCAGCATATAAAAACGGTAAAAGCCAAGCCGCTGCCACCAGTTGGGCGTAACGTCCCGGAGGTAAGGTTTACGTTTTGTGGTCATCATGGTGCTCTCCTTAACGTGGCTTCAGCATGGCGATCATGAAATCCTTACTGCTCTCCACTTTTCCCTGTTGGATAGCCGCTGCCGGGTCCACATGTTTCGGGCAGACTTCAGAGCAGTAACCCACAAAGGTGCAGCGCCAGACGCCGTTCTCGCCATTGAGCTGCGGCATCCGCGCGGCCTTGCCGCGATCGCGGCTGTCGAGGTTATAGCGATGGGCGAGGGTAATCACCGCCGGGCCGATGAATTCAGGGTTCAGGCCAAATTGCGGGCAGGCGGCATAACAGAGGCCGCAGTTAATACAGCCGGAAAACTGGTGATATTTCGCCATCTGCGCCGGGGTCTGGCGGTTCGGGCCGGCCGCCGGCTGGCGATCGTTGCCGATGATGTAGGGCTTAATCGCCTCCAGGCTTTCGATAAAGTGGGTCATATCCACCACCAGATCGCGTTCGATCGGGAAATTGCCCAGGGCTTCCACCTCCATGCCCGCCGGATAATCACGCAAAAAGGTTTTGCAGGCGAGTTTAGGCACGCGGTTGACCATCATGCCGCAGGAGCCACAAATTGCCATGCGGCAGGACCAGCGATACGCGAGATCCGGCGACAGGTTATCTTTGATATAACCGAGTGCGTCCAGCAGTGAGGTCTGCTCGTCATAAGGCACGGTGTAGGTTTCTGGGTGCGGTGCGCTGTCATACTCCGGGTGATAACGCATCACGGTAATCGTCATGTCAGCCATGGGTTTTCTCCTCAGACTCAGCGCCATAGACCCGTTTTGCCGGCGGCAGGGCAGTAATGTTCACGTCGCTGTATTCCAGCCGCGGTGCGCCGCCGGGCGTGTAGAACGCCAGGGTATGTTTGAGGAAATGGGTGTCATCGCGTTCGGTACAGCCTTCATCCAGCCGCTGGTGGGCACCGCGTGATTCGCGGCGGGCAAGGGCGGAGTGCGCCATACATTCGGCGACATCCAGGCTGTGTGCCAGCTCCAGCGTATAGAGCAGGTCAGTGTTAAAGACCCCTGAGCGGTCAGTGATGGCCACGCGGGAGAAACGGGTTTTCAGTTCCGCCAGTTTATCGATGGTTTTCTGCATCAGCGCTGACGTACGGTAAATGCCGCATCCCTCTTCCATGGCGATGCCCATTTCGTCACGCAGGGTGGACCACTTTTCCGTTCCCTGTTGATTCATCAGCGCCGTCAGCCGCTGCGCTACATCCTGCGCCTGGCTGTCCAGCGCCCGCACCGGAACGGGTGTGCTCTCGACAGCACGCAGCGCCGCCTGCTCACCGGCGATGCGGCCAAACACCACCAGTTCCGCCAGCGAATTGGAGCCGAGGCGATTGGCACCGTGCAGCCCTACCGAGGAGCATTCCCCCACGGCAAACAGCCCACGGATGCGCGTCTCACACTGGGCATTGGTTTCGATGCCGCCCATGGTGTAGTGCGCGGTAGGGCGAACCGGTATCGGCTCGTTGACCGGGTCCACGCCGACATAGGCTTTCGCCAGCTCACAGATAAACGGCAGCCGCTCCAGCAGCGTTTTCTCACCCAGATGGCGCAAGTCGAGATGCACCACCTCACCGCGCGGGGTGCTGATGGTGCGGCCGGCCTGCCATTCATGCCAGAACGCCTGTGAAACCTTATCCCGCGGGCCAAGCTCCATGTATTTATTCTTTGGCTGCCCCAGCGGGGTTTCCGGCCCCATGCCATAATCCTGTAAGTAGCGGTGGCCCTCTTTATTGACCAGGATACCGCCTTCGCCGCGGCACCCTTCCGTCATCAGAATGCCGGAGCCGGGCAGGCCGGTCGGGTGATATTGCACAAACTCCATGTCCCGCAACGGCACACCGTGGCGGAACGCCATGCCCATGCCGTCCCCGGTGACAATGCCGCCATTGGTGTTATAGCGGTAAACCCGGCCCGCGCCGCCGGTGGCGGTGATGACGGCATTCGCACGTACCTGAATCAGGCTGCCTTCCATCATATTCAGGGCAACCAGGCCGCGCACCTGGCCCTCATCCACCAGGATATCGAGGACAAAGTGTTCATCAAAACGGCGGATTTGCGGGTATTTCAGGGAGGTCTGGAACAGGGTATGCAGCATATGGAAGCCGGTTTTGTCGGCGGCAAACCAGGTCCGTTCAATTTTCATGCCGCCAAAGCGGCGGACATTGATGCTGCCGTCCGGCTTGCGGCTCCACGGGCAGCCCCATAACTCCAGTTGTGTCATTTCCTGCGGGCAGCGGCGGACAAATTCCTCCACCACATCCTGCTCGCACAACCAGTCGCCACCGGCCACCGTGTCGTGAAAATGGGAGTCTGTGGTGTCATGGGGTTGGGTAACGGCGGCAGCACCGCCTTCTGCGGCCACGGTATGGCTGCGCATGGGGTAAACTTTGGAAATCAGCGCAATCGTCAGGGCGGGGTTAGCTTCCGCTGCGGCTATGGCAGCGCGTAACCCTGCACCACCGGCACCGATGATGGCCAGATCGGCGTTAAAGGTTTGCACGGCACTCCTCCATTCAGGGGACATCAGCGGCCTGCCCGCGGGCGGGCGTGCCGGTGAAATGAAGGCTCAGCGCCGGCAATATAGGCCTGCTTTTTATAAGGGAACCGAGTATAACGAAACAAAAATGCGTAAATATTGATGCGATCGAGGGTTTATCCCGATCGCCGCAGCCGTTTTGCGGCAGGGATCGGAAAAGTGTAAACCGCTCTCAAACCGGCTTGCCCTGTTACCCTGAAGGGGCGAAGCGGTAAACCCCGGCAGGATAAAACGCCGCATTTGTTTGCTGTCCGGGTTACAGGTAGACTGCACCCCTTTTGAATTCGGAGTGAATGACCATGAGCGAAACGGCAAGCTGGCAACCCAGCGCTCCTGTCGCCAATTTGTTGAAACGTGCCGCGATCATGGCTGAGATCCGCCGGTTCTTTAGCGACCGCGGGGTGCTGGAAGTGGAAACCCCGGCCATGAGCCAGGCAACGGTGACGGATATCCACCTGGTTCCTTTCAAAACTGAATTTGTTGGGCCGGGCGCAGCCGGGGGCATGCCGCTCTACCTGATGACCAGCCCGGAATACCATATGAAGCGCCTGCTGGCAGCCGGCAGCGGCCCGATTTTCCAGCTCTGCCGCAGCTTCCGCAACGAGGAGTCCGGGCGCCATCACAACCCGGAATTCACCATGCTGGAGTGGTACCGCCCGCACTATGACATGTACCGCCTGATGAACGAGGTGGATGACCTGCTGCAACAGGTGCTGGACTGCAACAGCGCGGAGTCGCTCTCTTACCAGCAGGCGTTTACCCGCCATCTGGATGTAGACCCGCTGTCAGCAGACAAAGCGCAGTTGCGTGAGGCGGCGAAAAAGCTCGATCTGAGCAACATCGCGGAGACCGAAGAGGATCGCGATACTCTGTTGCAAATGCTGTTCGCCTTCGGGGTGGAGCCGCATATCGGGCTGGATCGCCCAACGTTTATTTACCACTTCCCGGCCAGCCAGGCGGCGCTGGCTGAGATCAGTACGGAAGATCACCGGGTCGCTGAGCGGTTTGAGGTCTATTACAAAGGCATGGAGCTGGCGAACGGTTTCCGTGAACTCACAGACAGCAATGAACAGCGCCAGCGTTTTGAGCAGGATAACCGCCGCCGGGCGGCGCGGGGCCTGCCGGTGCATCCGGTGGACCACAACCTGCTGGACGCCCTGACGCATGGGATGCCGGAATGTGCCGGGGTCGCGCTGGGTGTGGATCGTCTGATCATGCTGGCACTGGGTGCTGAGCGCTTAAGTGAAGTGATTGCGTTCTCCGTAGAACGCGCCTGATCAACAGGCTGTCGGTGCAATAAAAAGGGGCTGAAGATTCAGCCCCTTTTTTATGGTCAGTGGAAACGTCAGAGATCGCCGGTGGAACGTTGCTGGCGGCTGACCGAGCTGACGGTGGTGTTTCCCTGCTGGCTGCGGTGCAGTGTATCCGTCCGTACCTGGAAAGGCGGGAAGGGCAGGGTAATGCCGTGCTCACGGAAGGCCGCCAGAATCAGCTGGTGGATCTCATGGCGCAGCGGCATACGGTGTGCCATCTCCCCGGCGTGCATACGCATCTCAAAGAGCTGGATGCCCTGCTGGATATCGACCAGGTAAACTTCCGGCTCCGGGTTGTCCAGCACCAGGCTGCACCGGCGCGCGGCGCTGAGCAGCAGGTTTGTCACCTCTGCCGTATCAGCCTCAGCCGGGGCCGGCACCGTCAGCACCACACGGGTCACGGAATCAGACAGCGACCAGTTGATGAATTGCTCGGTGATAAACGCCTTGTTCGGCACGATGATCTCTTTGCGATCCCAGTCTGAAATGGTGGTGGCACGGGTATTGATTTTGGTGACGCTGCCGGTCAGGTTGCGGATCGTCACGGTGTCGCCGATGCGGATCGGCTTCTCAAACAGGATGATTAACCCCGAGATAAAGTTGGCGAAGATCTCCTGCAAACCAAAGCCCAGCCCCACACCCAGCGCGGCCACCAGCCACTGCAATTTTGACCACTCGATGCCCAGCATGGAGAAGCCGGTCAGGCCACCGAAAAACAGCAGCACATATTTGGTGATGGTCAGAATGGCGTAACCGGTGCCCGGCGTCAGGTCGAGATGCTGAAGCAACGCCAGCTCCAGCAGCGCAGGCAGGTTACGCACCAATTGGGTGGTGATGATCAACACCAGGATAGCGATCAATACCGATCCCAGGGTGATCGGGTGGACATTCTCAACCCCTTTCACCGTTTCAGTCACATCCCACAGGTGGATGTTTTCCAGGAAGCTGAACGCGGAGTGGATCTCAGACCAGAGGACGATCACCGAGATCAACGCCACCAGCGTCAGCAGGGATCGCACCAGCCGCAGGGACTGGGCGCTGATCGCGTCCAGATCCACCACTGGTTCCTCGATCTCAATCGTGCCTTCGCTGCTGTTGGCGTGCGCCACGTCCTCTTCCCCGCGCGCCCGCTGTGCCAGAATGTCTGCCCGCCGCTGTTTCGCCCGGTCAAAGGCGATGCGGCGGCGCTGGATAAGCATACCGCGGCGTACAATGTGGTACACCACCAGCAGCAGGAACCAGATGGCCGCTGAGGTTTCCAGCCGCGCCAGCAGCGCCTGAGAGGTCGCCAGGTAACCCACTGCGGAGGCCAGGGCCGCAATCAGCGGGGCGGAGAGGAAGAACCACCACAGCGCTTTATTGCAGAGGTTTTCCCCCGATCCCTCTTTGTTCAGGTAGAGCGGGATACCGGCACGGCTCAGGCTGTGGGTCACGATACTCAGCGCCACACAGACCAGGATGAAACAGAGCCTCCCCAGCGTGGTGGCGAATTCCCGATCATTCAGGTTATCGAAGGTGATCAGCATCATGATCAACGGCACGATAAACCAGATCGAGAGCGTGTAGTAACGCATGGCGCGTGACACGCTTTTTTGCGGCCAGCCAAAGTGGGTGATAAACAGCCCGCGTGGATGGGCGAAAGACGCGCAGATCATAAAGGCCCACAGCAGCGGCAGCGTGGCGGTCACGCCATCCCCTATCGCGACGGCCATCGGGTAAGGCCAGGCGTTGCGCAGGCCATAGCCGAGGGCGGCCCACAGCACCGGCAGCGGCAGCGCCACCAGGATAGACCAGAACACGGTGCGCAGCGTCAGGCGGAACTGATCCTGCGTGACCTTGCCGACCCGGCTATGGGCGCGCTCCATAAACGCCGCATAATGGCGGCGGGAGCTGATGCTGATGATCACCAGAATCAGCGCCCCAAAAATAGGCATCAGCGTTTCGCGGCTGGTCACCATCATCAGTGATGCGCCGCTGAGCTGCGTCAGCGTATCCAGAGAGAGCAGGCGCGTCAGGTCACGCGCGACCTGTACCGGGTAGGCAAAGCCTATCGGGCTGACATCCGCCACCCAGAACAGGTAGCGGTGCGCGGCATCTTTGATCTCATTGAGCGCGTCCACCAGCTGGCTGTTGGCCACTTTCAGTTTGGTCAGCTCCAGGATCAGGGTGTCACAGCCTGAAAGCAGGGAGTTGAGCAGATCGCGCTGGGTGCGCAGTTGCGCATCCAGGATCCGTTGCTGCGACGCCGACAGGGCGCTGCCGTCATCTTGTTTGGCCTGGCGCAACTGCGCCTGCCTGTCCAGCAACTCCTCATAATGCAGGCGCTGCACCCGCAGCTGGGCCATGTCCCGGTCGAGCTGTTGCGGCTTCGGCATCTCCGGCAACCGCGCCACCTGCGCCCGCAGCGTTTCCCCCAGCACGTTGGACGAGCCGAGCCACTGCGCCTGCTCCTTGATGGTGGTCAGCGCCTGACGGACCTGAAGAGTCTGAGCCGCCGCCTGGCGCTGCTGGGAGGAGATCAGATCCATCCGCTGCGCCTGCTCATTCAGTGCCATAGAGAGTTCACGGTTACTCTGCAATTGGGTACTGATGACCTTCGGCAGATCGCCGCTCTGTTCCGCCAGCAGCTCCGTGCGCTCCAGCGCCTGTTCCGCCTCACGCTGGCGCTGGCTGTTGAGGATATTGCGCAGCTCCTGCAATTGCGCATCCAGTCGGTCGTGGCGGTGCTTATACAGCGCTGAGCGGATGCGTGACAGCTCCTGCCGGTTATTGGCCGACAACTGCGCCAGTTCCAGCTCATCAACTTTCGCCTTGCGCGCCGTGGCCTCAGCCTGCAGTGCATAAAGCTGTGCCTGTGCCAGCGGAGTGGTGGGGGCGCCCTGGGCCTGCAACTGGGCATCAATGTCACTCAGCACCCGGCGCGCTTCAGACTGCTGCTGCGGGATCTGGCTCAGGGAATCACTGATGTCACGCGAGGCATCCTGCTCCTGCTGCAACTGGCGGCTTTGATCCAACAGCTGGCTGCTGACCTGCAAAATCTGCTGTTCGAGGTCAGTGGCGGGCAGGTTCTGGTTAACGTCCAGCGGCTTTTCACTCTCCTGCGTCACTTGCTGGCGCAGGGTCTGGGTCAGGTGCGGGAAGTCATCGATGATTTTCTGGTACTGGGCAGCCCGGACGGCGGAAGCCCGGGCTTCACTGAGCCAGTTAAGGGCGCTTTGCAGCGCCTGGACAATCTCAGCCTGATTTGGCGCGCCCTTATTGGCTTCTGCCTGTTTCAGCTCTTGTTCAAGCTGCCCCTGGTCAGGGGGGGATGCCGCATACAGCGGCAGGGAAAAGAGCAGACTGATCAGCAGGGCAGCGAGGAAACGCACGGGGGAATTCCTTTGGTAAAAACAGTTACGGCGCCGGGGAGGGGAGGATTTCAGCAAAAGGTGCGCCCATACGGGTCACACTGCCGTTGGCCAATTGCGGCTCAAGGCGTACTTTTCCGGCCGGGAACAGGTTAATCACCGTCGACCCCAGTGCGAAGTGCCCCATCTCCTGGCCTTTTTCCAGCGTCACCGCGCCTTCAATGCCGGCCGGTGCGTACGTCCAGCGCTGGATAATGCCCGGCCGCGGTGGGTTAATGATGCCGGCCCAGACGGTGGAAATACTGCCGACAATCGTCGCACCGACCAGAATCTGCGCCATCGGCCCGAATTCGGTGTCAAATACACAGATAACCCGCTCATTACGCGCAAACAGGTTCGGCACGTTGGCCGCTGTCAACGGGTTCACCGAAAAGAGGTCGCCCGGCACGTAAATCATCTCACGCAGGGTGCCGTCGCACGGCATGTGTACGCGGTGGTAGTCACGCGGGGCCAGGTAGGTGGTGGCGAACAACCCGTCATGGAACTCGGCAGCCAGCATATAGTTCCCGGCCAGCAGCGCTTCCAGGCTGTAGTAATGCCCTTTGGCCTGGAAAATCTGGCCATTGTCGATGGGGCCAAGCTGGCTTATCACGCCGTCCGCCGGCAGGCAGACCTGCTGCGGCAAGGCAACGACCGGGCGCGCGCCGTCACGCAGCGGGCGGATAAAGAATTCATTGAAAGAGCGGTAGGCAGAAATCTGCGGCTGTTGCGCTTCCTGCATATTCACTTTGTAGTGACGCACAAACAGATTAATGACCAGTTGCGTCAGCGCGCCGGCCTGTTTATTTGCCCCCCAACCAGCCAGGCGGGTAAGCCACTGTTTAGGAAGAAGGTACTGTAATTTGATTTTGATACTGTCCAGCACAGATGCCTCTCAATAGGATGTGACATGCCTCGGGATAAGGGGCGCGCATTGTAGCGGCGCAGGGCATGGTGTTCAATATTTGTCTGGTCTCCAGACGTGAAGCGCCGCCGCCTTACGGCAGCGGCACAGAGTCTGTTCCTTCAGACAGGGCGCGAAAGCGTGCGCGTCAGAGCTCGTCAGCGCTTTTGCGGACTTTGACTTCCGCCATGCTTTCCAGGATACGGTGGTAATTCTCGAAGCGCTCTCTGGCAATCTCGCCCCGTTCAACCGCCGCCCGGATGGCACAGCCTGGGTCACTGCCATGTTTGCAGTCACGGAATTTACAGCCGCCCAGATAGTCGCGGAACTCAATAAACCCTTGGGTGACCTGCTCCGGTGACAGATGCCACAGGCCAAACTCACGCACGCCCGGCGAGTCAATCACATCGCCGCCATATTGGAAATGGTACAGGCGGGATGCGGTGGTGGTATGTTGCCCAAGTCCTGAGACATCGGAAACGGCATTTACCTGAATTTGCTTTTCCTCCGGCGGCAGCAGGGCGTTCAGCAGGCTTGATTTGCCGACGCCGGACTGCCCGGCAAAAATGCTGATGCGGTCTGTCAGCGCCTGTTTGAACGCTTCCATGCCTTCGCCGGTCTGGCTGGAGACATTCAGCACGCGGTAGCCGATACGCTGGTAGATACCCATTGCCTCATCCACTGCGCGGCGGCCGGCGGCGTCCAGCAGGTCGATCTTGTTTAAGACGATCAGCGGCTCAATTTCGACCGTTTCACAGGCCACCAGATAGCGGTCGATGATATTCAGCGACAGCTCAGGCAGGATCGCCGAGACAATGGCGATCTGGTTAATGTTTGCGGCGATCGGTTTTACGCCGTCATAAAAATCGGGCCGGGTCAGCACCGACTCGCGCTCATGCACCGCCTCAACGATGCCCTTGGCACTGGTATTTTCCTCTTTGCCCGCGCGCCACACCACCCGGTCGCCGGTGACCAGCGATTTGATGGTGCGCCGGATGTTGCAGCGATGCTGGGTGCCGTCGGCGGCTTCAACATCTGCATGCATGCCGAAGCGGCTGATCACGATCCCCTCTTGCGGATCGCCATGCAGGGAATCATCCAGCTCCTTGCGGTTGTCTGTTTTCAGACGCCGCTGGTGGTTGGCGGATACACGACGTTGTTGACCTTTAGACAGTTTGTTCTTACTCACTGCGCCTCACTTAAACCGGCTTTTATCGCTCGTTGCGACCAAAAAGACTATGATACACGCTATTTTATATTAATTAACCGTTCACCGTATGGCTGGTGAATGACTTCCCCGTGAAAAAAGCGCGACGCCAGGCAGAGGGCTATACAGCCGCTGCGCTGGCCCGGCGCAGGTGCAGGAAAGACTATGACGCAAAATGAAAACCACCTGATCTGGATCGATCTGGAAATGACCGGGCTGGACCCGGAGCGCGATCGCATCATTGAAATCGCCACGCTGGTCACGGATGCCAACCTCAATATTCTGGCAGAAGGGCCGGTGATGGCGGTTCGCCAGAGCGACGCCCAGCTGGCCCTGATGGACGAGTGGAATACCCGCACCCACGGGGCAAGCGGCCTGACCGAACGGGTCAAACAGAGTGCGTTTGATGAGCGGGCAGCCGAACTGGAAACGATTAAATTCCTGCAACAATGGGTGCCGGCCGGCAAGTCACCGATCTGTGGGAACAGTGTCGCACAGGATCGCCGCTTCCTGTTCAACTACATGCCGGAGCTGGAAGCCTATTTCCATTACCGCTATCTGGACGTCAGCACCCTGAAAGAGCTGGCACGGCGCTGGAAGCCGGAAATCCTGGCCGGTTTCCAGAAAAAGAATACCCACCAGGCGCTGGATGACATCCGCGAATCGGTGGCTGAACTGGCTTACTATCGCGAGCATTTTATTCAGCCATAATTTTTTTTACCGCTGAAAACGCGTTGTCGGTGGTTTAGTATACAGGGGTTGCTGCATAATTCATCGCCTTGGCGATTTATGCAGCAATCAAACAAAAAAAGCGATTTTTTGATTCCAGGGGCTTGCAGCAAAAAGGAATTCTCGTATAATGCGCACCCCGTACCGATGAAGAATTTCGTTAGTATGCAGAGCGGGAATAGCTCAGTTGGTAGAGCACGACCTTGCCAAGGTCGGGGTCGCGAGTTCGAGTCTCGTTTCCCGCTCCAATTTCATCTTCTGATATCAGCGTGATGAAACAGCAGTACGCAGTAAAGAGTAAAAAGCAGTACGCAGTAAACGTCATACCCATGCGACGCGGGAATAGCTCAGTTGGTAGAGCACGACCTTGCCAAGGTCGGGGTCGCGAGTTCGAGTCTCGTTTCCCGCTCCAAATTTTACTTACCGGCACCGACGGTAAGCGCACGATGTACCTCCTATGCGGGAATAGCTCAGTTGGTAGAGCACGACCTTGCCAAGGTCGGGGTCGCGAGTTCGAGTCTCGTTTCCCGCTCCAAATTTTTCTCCCTACTTTTTCTTTCCACCCTACCGGGTTGGTCTTCCTGTCCCTTATCCCTGTTTAGCCAAAATTTGTTTTAAACAGAGTTATCCACAATTTAAGCGCTTTTTTTAACCAGTTTATTTTTTATGCATATCAAATAAAATAAAAATAATTACTTGATATATCTGGTTAATTTTATTGTATGAAAACGTTATACCGATCACTTGATGTTTTTTTCCCACTTGATTGGCAAGCTGTTTTTGTTTTTATACACAAGCGGTGGATAAGTGAAACGGTGGATAACTTTCTGGTTCAGGCGTCCCGCGGCAGCCCTTTTTCCACTGCGCGCACCAGCCGTTTCTGTTGGGGCAGCTGGACATCAATCTTCATTGCTTCACGTTTCGTCAACTGCTGGTCAATCGCCCAGTGGATATGTTCATCCAGCATTGGGTCCTGGCCGAGCCGCTGTTGCAGCGCCAGCACAATCTCTGCCTGATAGGCTGCATTGCCCAGCGCTACCGAAACATTGCGCAGCCAGCGCAGGTGCCCAATCCTGCGAATCGCCGATCCTTCCGTCACCCGCAGGAATTTCTCCTCGTCCCAGGCAAACAGGGCCAGTAGCTCCGGCGCATGCAGGGCCGCCCGCGGGCTGAAATCTTCTTCGTCAGTTAACTGGGAAAAGCGGTTCCACGGGCAGATCAGCTGGCAATCATCACAACCATAAATGCGGTTACCCATCAGCGGCCGGAACTCTTCCGGGATTGCCCCTTCCAGTTCAATGGTCAGGTAGGAGATACAGCGCCGGGCATCCACCGTATAAGGCGCCACGATCGCGCCGGTGGGGCAGGTAGTCATGCAGGCGACACACTTTCCGCACTGCTCCTCTTGCGGGGAATCCACCGGCAACGGCAGATCGATCAGCAGCTCGCCCAGAAAGAACCAGGAACCGGCTTCGCGGTTAAGGATGAGTGAGTGCTTGCCTACCCAGCCAATCCCGGCTTTGGCCGCCAGCGGGCGCTCCATAATCGGGGCAGAGTCCACAAACGGCCGGAAGCCCACGTCGCCGCCGCCCTGTTCCGTACACCAGGCCTGGATCTGATCCCCCAACTTTTTCAGCCGCTGGCGCAGCAGCTTATGGTAATCACGCCCCAGGGCGTAACGGCTGACATAACCCAGCGACGGGTTTTTCAGGGTGCTGGCAAACGCCGCTTTGGCGGGCAGGTAGTTCATCCGCACGCTGATCACCCGCAGTGTGCCGGGCAGCAGCTCATGCGGCCGCGCGCGCAGCATCCCGTGGCGCGCCATCCAGGCCATCTCACCGTGGTACTGTTTATCAAGCCACGCCTGCAATTTCGGCTCCTCCAGCGAGAGATCGGTGTCACAGATACCGACCTGCTGGAAGCCTAGCGATTGGCCCCATTGCTTGATATGTTGGGATAACTGATGGAGATCGAGAGGGAAAGTCATGGCAAACCAACGTGAGAAACAACACGCCACCAGTTTACCACACTCTGTGTTCAGCGCAGACTGGGTTCGCGCTGCGGAAAGCCGCGCAGCTGAACAGACCGGTACCACCCTGTATGGCCTGATGGAGCGCGCCGGGCAGGCGGCGTTTCAGCTGGCCTGCGAACATTATCCGCAGAGCCGCCATTGGCTGGTGCTGTGCGGGCACGGCAATAACGGCGGTGATGGTTATGTGGTGGCCAGGCTGGCACGCGCTGCGGGCTTGCAGGTAACGGTTATCGCCGTGCCGGGAGAGCGCCCGTTGCCGCTGGAGGCCGCACAGGCACGTGAGGCGTGGCTGGCGGCGGGCGGTGAAATCGCCGTGCCGGAGAGCCTCTGGCCCACAGAGAGCGATCTGATCATTGACGGCCTGCTCGGCACCGGCCTCACCTCCGCCCCGCGTGCGCCGTATGACGCGCTGATTGACGCCGTGAACCGCCATCATACCCCGGTGCTGTCGCTGGACATTCCCTCCGGCTTGCTGGCTGAAACCGGCCAGGCACCCGGCAGCGTGGTGCGCGCCGCCCATACGCTGGCCTTTATCGCCCTCAAACCCGGCCTGCTGACCGGGCAGGCGCGTGACTGGGTCGGGCAGCTTCACCATTCTGCGCTAGGCTTATCACAATGGCTGGAAAAACAACGGGTCACCGTCGAGCGGCTGGATGCCGGAAGCCGCACCCGCTGGCTCCAGCCGCGCCGCCCCTGTTCCCATAAAGGCGAGCATGGCCGCCTGCTGGTGATAGGGGGCGACCACGGTTTCGCCGGGGCGATCCGGATGGCGGCTGAATCCGCATTGCGCAGCGGTGCAGGGCTGGTGCGAGTACTTACTCACAAAGAGAACATCGCGCCGCTGCTGACCGCCCGGCCAGAGCTGATGGTGCAGGAACTGAACGATAAAACGCTGGCCGACGGCGACGCCTGGGCCGACGTGCTGGTGATTGGGCCAGGGCTGGGGCAATCCGCATGGAGTAAAAATGCGCTGGCGGCCTTAAGGAAAAGTAACAAACCTGCGTTATGGGATGCTGACGCGCTAAACCTGCTGGCAATCACCCCGGATAAGCGTCAGAATCGCGTCCTCACGCCGCATCCGGGCGAAGCGGCCCGCTTGTTGGGCTGCGGCGTCAAAGAGGTTGAAAGTGATCGCTTACTTTCAGCCCGGAAGCTGACAGAGTGCTATGGCGGCGTGGTGGTATTGAAAGGTGCGGGAACGGTAATCGCTGATGAGTCAGGCGGGTTGGCTATCGCCGATGTCGGGAATGCCGGCATGGCATCAGGTGGGATGGGTGACATTCTTTCCGGGATTATTGGTGGGCTGCTGGCCCAGAAATTGTCTCCGTTTGATGCCGCCTGTGCCGGATGTGTGGTGCATGGCCATGCGGCCGATCTGGTTGCCTGCCGCCAGGGCACCCGCGGGCTGCTGGCGACTGACTTGCTGCCGGTTATCGCGCAAAGTGTTAATCCAGAGTTGAAATAAACGACATAACTTAATGAAAGAACTTATTTTATCTCTGCCGGATGAGGCAGCCACCGTGGGGCTGGGGGCGCAATTGGCCCAGGCCTGCACGCGTTCCAGTGTGATCTATCTGTTTGGCGACCTGGGTGCCGGGAAAACCACCTTCAGCCGCGGCTTTCTTCAGGCGCTGGGGCATCAGGGCAACGTCAAAAGCCCGACCTATACGCTGGTCGAGCCTTACATGCTGTCGCCGCTGGCGGTGTACCACTTTGACCTCTACCGGCTGGCCGATCCGGAAGAACTTGAATTCATGGGTATCCGTGACTATTTCTCTCAGGATGCGGTGTGTCTGGTCGAGTGGCCGCAGCAGGGGGCCGGTGTCCTGCCGGAACCGGATATTGAACTCACACTGACGTATACCGAAAACGGACGGCAAGCCACGCTGCATGCGGTGTCTGAGTATGGCCGCGGGCTGGTGCAACATGTTGCTGATCAACAGGGATAACCAGCAATGATGCAGGGAATCAGCCGGATTATCCGGCGGACATTATCGCTCAACCCACCGGCCCGGATGCGGCGCTTTGCAGCCCTGATCCTGGCCGTGGCGGGCCTGGCCGGGCCGCTTCAGGCCTGGGCCGCCAACCTGAAAGACATCCAGGTCACCAATGGCGCGCAGCAATCCACGGTGACCCTGAGCTTTGACGGCAAGCCGGCTTACGCCTTTTTCCCGCTGCACAACCCTGAGCGGGTGGTGATTGACATCAACCAGAGCGGGGTGATCTCCGGGCTGCCGCTGGAATTCAGCGGGCAGAATCTGGTGAAGCGCATCCGTACCAGTACCCCAAAAGATGCCCAAAGCATCCGGCTGGTGGTGGAACTGACCGGAAAAACCCGCACACGGACGGCCACGCAACAGAACGGCCGCCTCTCAAGCGTGGTCTTTACGCTGAGCGGGCAGGGCAGCAGCAGCACCGTCAGCCGCAGCGCACCCGCGGCGCCGGTACGCAGCAAGCCGCCGGCAAACAACCCTTTTGATAACAATAAGATCACGGCGGTGACCAGCGGCAGCACCTCGACCCGCACTGCCAGCCCCACTACGGCCTCTGAGCGCATTGTGGTGGCGATCGATGCCGGGCACGGCGGGCAGGACCCCGGCGCTATCGGCGCAAATGGGCTGAAAGAGAAAAATGTCACCATCGCCATTGCGCGTAAACTGCGCGAGAAGCTGAGCCGCGACCCGATGTTCAGGCCGGTGCTGACGCGTGACGGTGACTATTTTATCTCGGTGATGGGGCGTTCTGATGTCGCGCGTAAGCAGGGGGCCAGTATGCTGGTGTCTATCCATGCCGATGCTGCCCCCAACCGCAGCGCGTCAGGGGCGTCTGTCTGGGTGCTCTCCAACCGGCGCGCCAACAGTGAGATGGCAAACTGGCTGGAGCAGCACGAGAAGCAGTCTGAATTGCTGGGCGGTGCCGGTGACCTGCTGGCCAACAACGCGGATGATCCTTACCTCAGCCAGGCTGTGCTGGACCTGCAATTCGGCCACTCACAGCGTGTGGGCTACGATGTGGCGGTGAAAGTGCTGCGTGAGTTGCAACATGTCGGCTCGCTGCACAAACGCCGCCCGGAACATGCCAGCCTGGGCGTACTGCGCTCGCCGGATATTCCGTCACTGCTGGTGGAAACCGGCTTTATCAGTAACCGGACTGAGGAGCGGCTGCTGGGCAGCAGCGCGTATCAGGATAAGATAGCTCAGGCGATTTACAGCGGCCTGCGCACTTATTTCCTGGCGCATCCGTACCAGACCGGCCCAAAGGTTGAAAACCGGCCGCTGAGTGCGTCAGCGGCCGGCAGCGAAAGCGCATCGGAGCCGGTGGTGCACGGCACCAGCAGCAAAAAGGCCAAAGTGCATGTGGTGAAACGCGGGGAAACGCTCTCCGGTATTGCCCAGACTTACGGCCTCTCCGCCAACGCACTAAGCCAGTATAATCACCTGAAGAAGCCGGGCGTCTGGACAGGCCAGCGCCTGAAGATCCCGGCCGGTTCAGGCAGTGTGACCGCCGCCCCTTCACGCCCGGCGCGGCATAAAGTGGTGCGCGGTGATACGCTGTCCGCGATTGCCGCGCATTATGGCGTCAGTATGAGTGACATCAAGCGCGCCAATCGCCTGAAGTCCGGCGAGGTGCAGCTTGGCCAGACACTGATTATTCCCTGATCACCCGTTTCTCTGCGGCGTGATTCTTCTTATCAGGAGCGTGCATGGCGATTCAGGTGTTGCCTCCCCAGCTTGCCAACCAGATTGCTGCCGGCGAAGTGGTTGAGCGCCCGGCCTCGGTGGTGAAAGAACTGATTGAAAACAGCCTGGATGCCGGCGCCACGCGGATCGATATTGAGATTGATCGCGGCGGGGCCAGGCTTATCCGCATCCGTGACAACGGCAGCGGCATTCCCCAGAAAGAGCTGGCGCTGGCACTCGCCCGCCACGCCACCAGCAAAATCAGCTCGCTGGACGATCTCGAGGCGATCATGAGCCTGGGGTTCCGCGGCGAAGCCCTGGCCAGTATCAGTTCCGTCTCACGCCTGACGCTGACCTCACGCACTGCTGAGCAGAGCGAGGCGTGGCAGGCGTATGCAGAAGGGCGTGATATGGAGGTCACGGTAAAACCGGCGGCCCACCCGGTCGGTACCACGCTCGAGGTGCTGGATCTGTTCTACAACACTCCGGCGCGGCGCAAATTCATGCGCACCGAAAAAACCGAATTTGGTCACATTGATGAAGTGGTGCGGCGTATTGCGCTGGCCCGGTTTGATGTGGCGATTACCCTGAGCCATAACGGCAAAATCATGCGGCAGTACCGCGCCGCGAAAGATCCTTCCCAGCATGAACGCCGGTTGGGGGTCATTTGTGGCCCGCAGTTCCTGCAACATGCGCTGGCGGTCTCCTGGAGCCACGGTGATCTGTCGATCCGTGGGTGGGTGGCCGATCCGGCCGGATCACGCGCGTTGACGGAGATGCAGTATTGCTACGTGAATAACCGCATGATGAAAGACCGGCTGATCAACCATGCCATCCGGCAGGCGTATCAGGATCAGCTGAAAGATGATCAACTGCCGGCGTATGTGCTCTATCTTGATATCGATCCGCACCAGGTGGATGTAAATGTCCATCCGGCCAAGCATGAAGTGCGGTTCCATCAGGCGCGGCTGGTGCATGACTTTATCTATCAGGCGGTGGTCAGCGTATTGCAGGAAGCGGGTACCGCCGCTTTGCCGCTGCATGAAGATGCTGCGCAAGTGCCGGAGTTGCCGCGCTGGCAACCGGAAACCCGGCAGGCCGCCGGCACCAGCCAGTTCTCAGCGCCGGCGGCACCGCGCAGTGAACCTCCGGCCGCGTCCATGCCGGCGCAGCGCGGCGGCCAGGCCAGAGAGCCTTCAGGCGGGCAGTATGGCGGCCGCCCGCCGTCAGACACCCCGGCCTATACCCGCCGCGAAGGGGAGCTGTACCGTAAGCTGCTGCAACCGGCCGCGGAAGGGGCTGCCAAAGAGGCACCGCCCGCTGCACCGGTTCCGCCTGTTCCGGCGAGGCCGCCCCGGGAAGAGGCCCTGCAAGGGCATAGCCAGAGCCTTGGCCGGGTACTGACGGTGTTTCCGCCCTGTTACGCGGTGCTGGAGCGCCCCGGCCAGCTGGCATTGCTGAACCTGCCGGTGGCAGAGCGCTGGCTGAAACAGGCACAACTGCTGCCGCCGCCGGAAGGGTTACGCCCGCAACCGTTGCTGATCCCCGTTAAGCTGACGCTCAGCAAACAGGAGGCCACGGCGGCCGGGCATTATCAGCCGGTGCTCCAGTCATTGGGCATGGAACTGGGCGTGGACCACGGGCGGGCCACCCTGCGCGCGGTGCCTTTACCGTTACGCCAACAAAATTTACAAAAGTTGATACCAGACCTGTTAGGCTATCTGGCCTCTGCGCCGGATCTGACGGCGGCGCAGGTCGCCACCTGGCTGGCTCGCCACCTCGGCAGTGACCATGAGGTCTGGAACACTTCGCAGGCGATCCAGTTACTGGCAGAGGTTGAACGCCTTTGCCCGCAGCTGGTGAAATCACCGCCGGCGGGCCTTTTGCAACCAGTACAACTCGCGGATGCCATCGCTTCTTTAACGCATGACTGACTTACACGATAAGACCGCCCCAGCGGCAATTTTCATTATGGGCCCCACCGCATCCGGCAAAACCGCCCTGGCTATGGCGCTGCGCCAGCAGCTGCCGGTTGAGCTTATCAGCGTGGACTCGGCGCTCATTTACCGCGGCATGGACATCGGCACCGCCAAGCCCACGGCACAGGAGCTGGCGCAGGCGCCGCACCGCCTGATCGATATTCGTGATCCGGCGCAATCTTACTCCGCCGCTGATTTCCGGGCCGACGCGTTAAACGAAATGGCAGAGATTACCCGCCGGGGCAATATCCCGCTGCTGGTGGGCGGAACCATGCTCTATTTCAAAGCGTTACTGGAAGGGCTTTCTCCCTTGCCGCAGGCGGATGCCGCCGTTCGCCAACGCATTGAAGCGCAGGCGCAGGAACAGGGCTGGGAAGCACTTCATGATCAATTACGTGAAATCGATCCCACTTCTGCCGACCGCATTCATCCGAATGATCCCCAGAGACTCTCCAGAGCACTGGAAGTTTTTTTTATTTCGGGTAAAACTTTAACAGAACTGACAAAAATTTCGGGTGAAACGCTGCCCTACCGCGTTCAACAGTTTGCGATTGCGCCGACCCGGCGCGAATTGCTGCACCAACGGATTGAACTGCGTTTCCAACAGATGCTGGATGCCGGGTTCGAAGATGAGGTGAGGGCACTGTTTGCCCGCGGCGATTTGCATACGGATTTGCCTGCCATTCGCTGTGTCGGTTACCGCCAGATGTGGTCTTATCTGGCCGGTGAAATTAGTTACGATGAGATGGTTTATCGTGGTATTTGTGCGACGCGCCAACTGGCTAAGCGGCAGATGACATGGCTGCGCGGCTGGGATTCTGTAGAGTGGCTTGATACGGAAAAACCGGAGGCAGCGCTGGATCGCGTGCTTCAGGTTGTTGGTGCATAGGCCGGATGTTTGTGTACAATTGATTGGTACTCAGCGCGCAAATTTTTATGTCGTTTATTTTAGGGCCGTCAGGCTCTTAGTTACAAACAACAAGCAAATAAGGAAAAGATAGAATGGCTAAGGGGCAATCTTTGCAAGATCCGTTCTTGAACGCTTTGCGTCGTGAACGTGTTCCGGTTTCGATTTATTTGGTGAATGGTATCAAACTGCAAGGCCAGATTGAGTCTTTTGACCAGTTTGTCATCCTGTTGAAAAACACGGTCAGCCAGATGGTGTACAAACACGCTATCTCTACCGTTGTACCGTCACGTCCGGTATCGCATCACAGCAATAACCCGGGCGGTGGCCAGAACAGTAATTATCATCATGGTAGCACTCCCACTGCGCAGCAACAGCCGCAGCCGGAAAGCGATGACGCTGAATAAAGCGTATTGCTTGTCAACCATGACGGGGGCCATAGGCAGCCAATCTCTGCTTATGACCTCCGCCTTAGCGGTTCCTATCCGTTTGAGAGGTTGCACGCTTGTTTGACCGTTATGAAGCCGGTGAGCAGGCCGTACTGGTTCATATCTATTTCTCGCAGGATAAAGATACTGAGAATCTCAGTGAATTTGAGGCACTTGTCTCTTCTGCGGGCGTTGAATCTTTGCAGGTCATCACGGGCACTCGCAAGGCCCCACATCCTAAATACTTTGTCGGTGAAGGCAAGGCCGAAGAAATTGCGGACGCCGTAAAAGCCACCGGCGCCTCTGTCGTCTTGTTTGATCACGCACTCTCTCCGGCTCAGGAGAGAAATCTGGAAGCGTTGTGCCAATGCCGCGTGATTGATCGTACCGGCCTGATTTTAGATATTTTTGCCCAGCGCGCCCGGACCCACGAGGGCAAGTTACAGGTTGAATTGGCGCAGTTACGCCATATTGCCACGCGGCTGGTGCGCGGCTGGACGCACCTTGAGCGCCAGAAAGGCGGGATTGGTCTGCGCGGGCCGGGTGAAACCCAGCTTGAGACTGACCGCCGTTTGCTGCGCGACCGGATCCGCCTGATTCTCAACCGCCTGGAACGGGTGGAGAAGCAGCGCGAGCAGGGGCGCCGTGCCCGTACCCGGGCTGATGTCCCTACCGTGTCACTGGTAGGCTATACCAATGCCGGTAAATCCACCCTGTTTAACCGGGTCACCTCGGCCGGTGTGTATGCCGCCGATCAGCTGTTTGCCACACTGGACCCCACGCTTCGCCGCATCAGCCTGGCTGACGTCGGCGACACGGTAATGGCGGACACCGTCGGGTTTATCCGGCATTTGCCGCATGACCTGGTGGCCGCGTTTAAAGCAACCTTGCAGGAGACGCGTCAGGCGACGCTGTTACTGCATGTGGTTGACGCCGCTGACATCCGTATGGATGAGAATATCGATGCGGTGAATACGGTGCTGGCCGAGATCGAAGCAGATGATATCCCGGTGCTGCTAGTGATGAATAAAATCGATATGCTGGATGACTTTACGCCGCGTATCGATCGCAACGATGAAAACTTACCGGTGCGGGTGTGGTTATCAGCCCAGACAGGCGAAGGGATCCCGTTGCTGCTTCAGGCGTTGACGGAGCGTCTTTCCGGTGAAATTACGCAAGTTGAATTGCGTCTCCCACCGCAGGCAGGCCGTCTGCGCAGCCGTTTTTACCAGCTTCAGGCGATTGAAAAAGAGTGGAATGAAGAGGATGGCAGTATGGGTCTGGTGGTGCGTATGCCCATCGTTGACTGGCGCCGCCTCTGTAAGCAAGAGCAGGAGCTCACCGGCTATGTCGTGTGAATCGGACCTGTAAGGCAAGCCTGAAGAACACCAATCATAGAAGAATGGAGCTAAAACATGGCGTGGAATCAGCCCGGTAATAACGGACAGGACCGCGACCCGTGGGGGAGCAGCAATAATAATAGCGGCAACTCTGGCGGTAATAATAATAAAGGCGGGCGCGAACAAGGGCCGCCGGATCTGGATGACATTTTCCGTAAGCTCAGCAAAAAACTGGGCAGTTTTGGCGGCAAAGGCAATGGTAACGGCGGCAGCAATAATGCGCGCGGCGTCAGCGGGCGGATTGTCGGTATCGCGGCGGTAGCCGTGGTCGTTATCTGGGCTGCCAGCGGGTTCTATACCATTAAAGAAGCGGAGCGCGGTGTCGTGACCCGTTTCGGCAAGTTCAGCCACCTGGTACAGCCCGGCCTGAACTGGAAACCGACCTTTATCGATCAGGTGCGTGCAGTGAACGTCGAATCTGTGCGTGAACTGGCCGCCTCCGGCGTGATGCTGACGGCGGATGAAAACGTGGTGCGCGTAGAGATGAACGTGCAGTACCGCGTGACGGATCCGGCTGCGTACCTGTTCAGCGTAGTGAGTGCCGATGACAGCCTGAGCCAGGCGACGGACAGCGCCCTGCGCGGTGTGATCGGTAAATACACCATGGACCGCATCCTGACGGAAGGCCGTACCGTGGTGCGTAACGATACCCAGCGCGTACTGGAAGAGACTATCCGTCCGTACAAGATGGGCATCACGCTGCTGGACGTGAACTTCCAGGCGGCACGTCCGCCGGAAGAGGTGAAAGCCGCCTTTGACGATGCGATTGCCGCGCGTGAGAACGAACAGCAATACATCCGTGAAGCGGAAGCGTACGCCAACCAGGTGCAGCCGAAAGCCAACGGCCAGGCCCAGCGCGTACTGGAAAATGCCAAGGCGTATAAAGACCGTACCGTGCTTGAGGCACAGGGTGAAGTGGCGCGTTTTGCCCGCCTGTTGCCGGAATATAAAGCCGCGCCGGAGATTACCCGTGAGCGTCTCTATATCGAGACGATGGAAAAAGTGCTGAGCGAAACGCGTAAAGTGCTGGTCAGTGACAAAGGCAACAACCTGATGGTGCTGCCGCTGGAACAACTGATGCGCGGCGGTCAGGGTGCGTCCAACAGCAACAGCGAAGACTCGGACAGCCTGATTCGCCTGAACCCGGCTAACACCGGCCTCAGCCAGGGCGACAGTGGCCAGCGCCCGGTTGACAGCAATGTGATGGACCAGCGCCGCGCCAATGCGCAGCGTGACGATACCACTCGCGTAGGGAGAGAGTAACCAATGCGTAAGTCAGTCATATTTATCGTCGTCGTGGTGCTGGTGGCGCTGTACGCTTCACTGTTTGTGGTGCAGGAAGGTGAGCGCGGCATCGTGCTGCGTTTCGGCAAAGTCTTGCGGGATGATGAAAACAAGCCTCAGGTTTATACCCCAGGTTTGCATTTTAAAATTCCGTTCTTTGAATCAGTGAAAATGCTCGATGCCCGTATCCAGACCATGGATAACCAGGCCGACCGTTTCGTGACCAATGAGAAGAAAGACCTGATTGTCGATTCCTACCTCAAATGGCGCATCAGCGATTTCAGCCGTTACTATCTGGCGACCGGCGGCGGTGACGTCTCCCAGGCAGAAGTGCTGCTGAAGCGCAAATTCAGTGACCGTCTGCGTTCAGAGATTGGCCGCCTGGAAGTGAAAGACATCGTGACCGACTCGCGCGGCCAGCTGATGTCTGACGTGCGTGACCAGCTGAACAACGGCACGGCGGAAGACGGTGAAACCGCCGCGACCACCGAAGCCGATGACGCCATTGCCTCAGTGGCCAAACGGGTTGAGCGTGAAACCAGCGGCCAGGAGTTGCAAATCAATCCGAACAGTATGGCCGCATTGGGTATTCAGGTCATCGACGTGCGCGTTAAGCAGATTAACCTGCCGGCAGAAGTCTCGGATGCGATTTACCAGCGTATGCGTGCTGAACGCAGCGCGGTAGCCATGCGCCTGCGTTCACAGGGGTATGAAGAGGCGGAGAAACTGCGTGCCACGGCGGATTACGAAGTGACCCGTACGCTGGCGGAAGCAGAGCGCCAGGCGCGGATCACCCGCGGTGAAGGCGATGCGGAAGCGGCTAAACTGTTCGCCAATGCGTTCAGCCAGGACCCGGACTTCTATGCCTTTATCCGTAGTTTACGTGCGTATGAAAACAGCTTTAAGAGCAACAAAGATGTGTTGGTCTTAAGCCCGGACAGCGACTTCTTCCGCTTTATGAAGTCACCGGAAAAAACCATCGCGCCGTAATCCGGCATACCTTTTCAGGCCCGTTAACGCGGGCCTTTTTTATGTGCAAGGGAAAATAATGAACACAACAATCTGGCTGGCCGTAGGGCTGGTCATGGTACTGGAAGGGTTGGGGCCGATGTTATGGCCGAAAACCTGGCGTAAAATGATCCTGGCCATGACGGCGTTACCGGATGCCTCACTGCGCCGTTTCGGTGGGGGCATTGTGGTGGCCGGTTGCGTGATTTACTACATGTTGCGTGTCCGGAACGGTGGGTAATACCATATTCAGGATCTCACCAAATTCATGGGTGATCGGTGCCTGATTGGCGAAAATTTTTCAGGCAACCGTGTGCTAAAAATTACTGAAAGCACGTGAATGAGATGTTAGAATCCTTTTTTAAGCAACCTGGTGATTCTTAAGATGGGCAAGAACGTCGTCGTACTGGGCACCCAATGGGGTGACGAAGGCAAGGGTAAGGTCGTAGACCTGCTGACTGAACGGGCTAAATATGTTGTGCGCTACCAGGGTGGTCACAACGCCGGCCACACACTGGTTATCAACGGTGAAAAAACCGTCCTCCACTTAATTCCCTCTGGCATCCTGCGTGAAAACGTCACCAGCATCATCGGCAACGGTGTTGTACTGGCGCCTGACGCCCTGATGAAAGAGATGAAACAGCTGGAAGACCGCGGTATTCCGGTGCGTGAGCGCCTGCTGCTTTCTGAAGCCTGTCCCCTGATTCTGCCTTACCATGTCGCGCTGGATGTTGCGCGTGAAAAAGCCCGCGGTGCAAAAGCAATCGGCACCACCGGCCGTGGTATCGGCCCAGCTTACGAAGATAAAGTTGCCCGCCGTGGCCTGCGTGTTGGCGACCTGTTCAACAAAGAGAATTTCGCGGCCAAGCTGAAAGAGATTGTGGAGTACCACAACTTCCAGCTGGTGCATTACTACAAAGAAGACGCAGTGGATTACCAGAAAGTCCTGGATGATGTGATGGCAATTGCCGACATCCTGACCGGTATGGTGGTTGACGTTTCCGAGCTGCTGGACAACGCCCGCAAGCAGGGTGAACTGATCATGTTCGAAGGCGCGCAAGGCACGCTGTTGGACATCGACCACGGCACCTACCCGTATGTAACCTCTTCCAACACCACCGCCGGTGGCGTGGCGACCGGTTCCGGTATTGGCCCGCGCTATGTGGATTACGTGCTGGGTATCGTGAAGGCCTACTCCACCCGCGTGGGTGCCGGCCCGTTCCCGACCGAACTGTTCGACGAAACCGGTGAGTTCCTGTGCAAGCAGGGTAACGAGTTTGGTGCCACCACCGGCCGCCGCCGCCGTACCGGCTGGCTGGACGCCGTTGCCGTGCGCCGTGCAGTGCAGATTAACTCCCTGTCCGGCTTCTGCATGACCAAACTGGACGTGCTGGATGGCCTGAAAGAGGTTAAAATCTGCGTGGCGTACCGCCTGCCGGATGGCCGTGAAGTCACGACCACGCCGCTGGCCGCCGAAAACTGGGACGGCATTGAGCCGATCTATGAAACCCTGCCGGGCTGGAGCGACTCCACCTTTGGCGTGAAAGAGTTTGATAAACTGCCGCAGGCAGCCCGCGACTACATCAAGCGTGTGGAAGAACTGACAGACGTACCGGTTGATATTATCTCCACCGGCCCGGATCGCAGTGAAACCATGATCCTCCGCGATCCGTTTGATGCCTGATTGCCGCATCATTCAGTAAACTGAATGCCAAACCGGGCCATCGTGCCCGGTTTATTGTTTTTTCCTTCCATGTTGTGCACGCCGCATTCCATTCTGGGTCTAAATGATTAGCTGCATTCTTTGTGGCTGGTTTATCATCCAAAGAGTAATCTTACAGAAGTATATGTTAAGCGTTGTGAGATCAGACGCCTACAGGCAGGGTCAATAAGGCCCAGAGGTGTGTGTGCAGTTAACAAGTTTCACTGATTATGGTTTAAGAGCACTGATCTATATGGCATCGCTGCCGGAGGATCGGATGACGAACATCTCTCAGGTCACTGCGGTATATGGTGTCTCGCGTAACCATATGGTTAAAATAATAAATCAGTTAAGCCGTGCCGGGTTGGTCACCGCAGTACGCGGAAAAAAAGGCGGTATCCGCCTGGGCAGGCCTGCCGCACAAATTCGCATCGGCGATGTCGTGCGTGAACTGGAGCCTCTCACCTTAGTTAACTGCTCCGGCGAATTTTGCCACATCGGCCCCGCCTGCCGCCTGAAACATGTTCTCAATCAGGCTGTGCAGAATTTCCTGAACGAGCTGGACCAATACACACTGGCCGATATGGTCACTGAAAATGCGTCGCTCTATAAATTGTTGCTTGTTGAATAAGCACATTTCAGCACAACCCCGCTGATGACAACGGAGGAACCGCAATGTCACAAGATCCTTTTCTGGAACGGGAAGCAGAGAAATATGACTCCCCGATCCCAAGCCGGGAATTTATTCTCGAGCATCTGGCGAAGCGCGAAGCCCCGGCCAGCCGCGAGGAGCTGGCAAACGAGCTGGAGCTCTCCAGCGAAGAGCAGCTGGAAGCGCTGCGCCGCCGCCTGCGCGCCATGGAGCGCGACGGCCAGTTAGTCTTTACCCGCCGCCAGTGTTACGCCCTGCCGGAACGCCTTGACCTGCTGAAAGGCACCGTTATCGGCCACCGCGACGGCTTTGGTTTCCTGCGTCTGGAAGGCGGCAAAAAAGAGGATATCTACCTCTCCGCAGAACAGATGAAAATGTGCATCCACGGTGACGTGGTGCTGGCCCAGCCGAGCGGCACCGATCGCCGCGGCCGCCGCGAAGCACGCATCGTGCGTGTGCTGGTACCGAAAACCAGCCAGATTGTCGGCCGTTACTTTACCGATGCCGGTACTGGTTTCGTGGTGCCGGATGACAGCCGCCTGAGTTTCGACATCCTGATCCCGCCGGAAGAGGTGAGCGGGGCGCGCATGGGCTATATGGTGGTGGTCGAACTGACCCAGCGCCCGACGCGCCGCACCAAAGCGGTCGGTAAGATTGTCGAAGTCCTGGGTGACAAAATGGGTACCAACATGGCAGTGGATATCGCGCTGCGTACCCATGAGATCCCGCACGTCTGGCCGGCCGCCGTAGAGAAGCAGATTGCCTCGTTGAGCGAGCATGTGCCGGAAGAGGCAAAAAAAGGGCGTATCGATCTGCGCACTTTGCCGCTGGTCACCATTGACGGCGAAGACGCGCGTGACTTCGATGACGCGGTCTACTGTGAGAAAAAACGCGGCGGCGGCTGGCGTTTGTGGGTCGCGATTGCGGATGTCAGCTACTATGTCCGCCCCGGCACCCCGCTGGATGACGAAGCGCGCACCCGCGGCACCTCGGTGTACTTCCCGTCGCAGGTGATCCCGATGCTGCCGGAGGTGCTCTCCAACGGCCTCTGCTCGCTGAACCCGCAGGTAGACCGCCTTTGTATGGTGTGCGAGATGACCATCTCCGCCACCGGCCGTCTCTCCTCTTACAAATTCTACGAAGCGGTGATGAGCTCCCACGCGCGCCTGACGTACAACAAAGTCTGGCAGATCATCGAGGGCAATGAAGAACTGCGCGAGCAGTACGCCCCGCTGGTGAAGAACCTGGAAGAGCTGCATGAGATGTACGAAGTGCTGGATGACGCCCGCGCCGATCGCGGCGGCATCGCCTTTGAAACGGAAGAGGCAAAGTTCATCTTTAACGCCGAACGCCGCATCGAGCGCGTCGAGCCGACGGTACGTAACGATGCCCATAAGCTGATCGAAGAGTGCATGATCATGGCGAACGTGGCCGCCGCGCGTTTCGTGGAGAAATTCAACGAACCGGCGCTGTTCCGCGATCATGACCGCCCAAGTGATGACCACATCTCGGCGCTGAAAAGCGTGCTGAATGAGCTGGGCCTGAAAATGGGCGGCGGCATGAAGCCGGTGCCGAAAGATTACGCCGATGTGATGGATGCGATTGCTGACCGTCCCGATCGCGAAATGCTGCAAACCATGCTGCTGCGCTCGATGAAACAGGCGATTTACGATCCGGAAAACCGCGGCCACTTTGGCCTGGCGCTGTCGGCTTATGCCCACTTTACCTCGCCAATCCGCCGTTACCCGGACCTGTCGCTGCACCGCGCGATCAAATATATCCTCGCCAAACAGCACGGTACGCTGAAAGAGCGCTGGACGCCGACCGGCGGCTGGCACAGCGATTACGAAGAGATGCTGCAACTGGGCGAGCACTGTTCGATGACCGAACGCCGCGCCGATGAGGCCACGCGTGACGTTGCCGACTGGCTGAAGTGTGATTTCATGCAGGATCATGTCGGCTCCGTGTTTGACGGCATCATCTCCAGCGTAACCGGCTTCGGCTTCTTTGTGCGCCTGGATGATCTCTTCATCGACGGGCTGGTGCATGTGTCGACGCTGGACAACGATTACTACCGTTACGACAACATCGGCCAGCGGCTGGTGGGTGAGTCCTCCGGGCAGGTTTACCGCCTGGGTGACGAGGTGGAAATCCGCGTTGAAGCGGTGCATATGGATGAGCGCAAAATCGACTTCGCGCTGGTCTCCAGTACCCGCCGCCCGCGTGGCGCAGGCAAAACCGCCCGCGATAAAGCCAAGCCGGGCACCCAGCGTGATGACGGCCGCGGCCGCCGCCCACGCCGTGACAACAAAAAGCGCACCAACTTCGAGCCGGACAGCGCCTTCCGTAAAGACGGCAGCGGCGCACCGGCTCAGGATGACAAAAAACCACGCCGTTCCCGCCGCCCTTCTGATAAAAACCAGAAAGGTGCCACAGGCAGCCGCTCACGCCGCGGGCCGAAGCGGGACAACAGCTGATACCCTGGCGGGTCCTGCGGCCGTGCACGATGGCCGCAGGTACCTGCCAACCCAATACCCCACGGGCCTGTAAGCCCGTTTGACCTTGTTAAAGAGCATCATGAGCGAAATTATTTACGGCATTCATGCCGTCCAGGCCCTGCTGGAGCGCGACCCGCAACGTTTTCTGGAAGTCTTTATCCTGAAAGGGCGTGACGACCGCCGCCTCCAGCCGCTGATTGCTGAACTGGAAGCCACCGGTATTGTGATCCAGGTGGCAAACCGGCAATGGCTGGATGAAAAAGTGGAAGGTGCGGTGCATCAGGGCATCGTGGCGCGTGTACGTGAAGGCCGCCAGTACCAGGAGAACGATCTCCCAGGGCTGCTGGAGAGCGTGGAAAACCCGCTGCTGCTGGTGCTGGATGGCGTGACCGATCCGCACAACCTCGGTGCCTGCCTGCGTACCGCGGATGCGGCGGGCGTCCATGCGGTGATTGTGCCGCGTGACCGTTCTGCCGCGCTGAACGCCACGGCGAAAAAAGTCGCCAGCGGGGCGGCAGAAACCGTGCCGTTGATCCGCGTGACCAACCTGGCGCGTACCCTGCGTTTACTGCAGGAGAGCAATGTCTGGATCGTCGGCACCGCCGGTGAGGCCGATCACAACGTTTACCAAAGCAAAATGACCGGCCCGATAGCGCTGGTGATGGGCGCGGAAGGTGAGGGGATGCGTCGCCTCACCCGTGAACACTGTGACGAACTGATCAGCATCCCGATGGCAGGTTCCGTCTCTTCCCTGAATGTCTCGGTGGCAACCGGCGTCTGCCTGTTTGAAATCGTGCGTCAGCGCAGCGCAAAAGCCTGACCCTGAACCGGGGCGTCCTGCCCCGGCTCTTTCCTCCCGTCTTTGTGATCGCCTCTGCGGCACCGCCCCGCAAAATAGCCATACTTACTTCTGTTTTGATCCGCCTTTCCGGCCTGATGCATCTGTCTGTGGTGATTCATCTGAGGAGTGTTATGAGCTGGCAAACCCATACCGTCTTTAATCAGCCCAAGCCACTGGGAAACAGTAACCTGTTCCTGTCTGATACGCCGCTGCGCGAGGCCGTGAGCCGGGCGCAGGCCCACTGGGACGCAGACCTTCTGGCCTCTGTGGGCCAGCAACTCGGCAGTGCCGAATCCCTGGAGCTGGGCAGGCTGGCGAATGCCAACCCGCCGGAACTGCTGCGTTACGACGCCGCCGGCCAGCGGCTGGACGACGTGCGTTTTCACCCCGCCTGGCACCTGCTGATGCAGGGGCTGATTGCGAACCGGGTGCATAACCTGCCGTGGCAGGATGAGGCGCGCATCGGCAGCGTAGCCGCCCGTGCCGCGCGCTTTATTCTGCATGGACAGGTGGAATCGGGTACGCTCTGCCCGGTCACCATGACGTTTGGCGCCATACCGCTGCTGCAACGCGCACTGCCCGCGGCGTTCCGCGACTGGCTGCCGGGCCTGCTCTCCGATCGCTATGACACCCACAGCCAGCCGGGCAGCCAGAAACGCGGCCTGCTGATCGGCATGGGGATGACAGAGAAGCAGGGCGGTTCCGATGTGCTGAGCAATACCACTCGCGCCCGGCCGGACGGTGCACGCGGGCCGGGGGAGTGTTACCGGCTGATAGGGCATAAATGGTTTTTCTCCGTGCCGCAAAGTGACGCGCATCTGGTGCTGGCGCAGGCGGAGGGCGGGTTATCCTGCTTCTTCCTGCCGCGCCTGCTGCCGGACGGCACGCGTAACGCCATCCGGCTGGAGCGGCTGAAAGAGAAACTCGGCAACCGTTCCAATGCCAGCAGTGAGGCCGAATTCCAGGACGCCGCTGGCTGGCTGGTGGGCGAGGAGGGCGACGGCATCCGCCAGATCCTGACGATGGGCGGACATACCCGTTTTGACTGCGCGCTCGGCAGCCATGCCCTGATGCGCCGGGCGTTATCGGTCGCGCTTTACCACGCGTTTCAGCGGCAGGCATTCGGGAAAGTGCTGGTGGAACAGCCGTTGATGCGGCAGGTACTGGCGCGGCTGGCCTTAAGGCTGGAGGGGCAGACCGCGCTGCTGTTCCGGCTGGCGCAAGCCTGGGAGCTGCGCGGGGATGCGCACCACTTCGCGTTCTCCCGGCTGATGACCCCGGCGGCCAAGTATGCGGTATGCCACCACGGCAGCTCGTTTGTGGCTGAGGCGATGGAGGTGCTGGGCGGAATCGGGTATTGCGAGGAGAGCGAATTGCCGCGCCTCTATCGCGAAGCGCCGGTCAACAGCATCTGGGAAGGGTCGGGCAACGTCATGTGTCTGGATGTTCTGCGTACGCTGCATAAAATGCCCGGCGCGCTGGAGATGTTACACCAGGAAATGTATGAGGTGCGCGGCCAGAACCGGCTGTTTGACCGTAGCTGGCGGCAACTGAGCCAGCAGCTGCAAAAACCGGCGGAAGCGCAGGCAAGGCAGATTACCCGCCAGCTGTTCATGCTGTGCAGTGGGGCGGAATTACTGCGCCATGCTGCCCCGCCGCGGGCGGAAGCCTGGTGCCGCATGGCGTTTGACCACCGGGGTGACAGTACGTTGCCGGAGAGCCTCTGCACCGATCTGCTCAACCGGGCTACCGGCGCCGGATAAAAAAGGGCACCCGAAGGTGCCCCGGCAGGGACGCCGCTGCTCAGCGGTAGAGGGTGGCTGTGGCGTGCCAGTTGCTTTTGCTCTGGCTCTCCTGCACGGAATGAATCCGGTAGTAGGCTGCGCCTTTGGCGGTGGCTTGCCGGGCGACCAGCGTATCAACCTGTTGCGGGCTGCCCGGCACGCCTTGCAGATACACTGACCCGATGGGCGTCAGTTGAGCAGCCTTCGCCGCGGAAACCGCTTCCGCGGCCTGGGCATTCTGGGCCAGCAGCCCCAGGGCTAAACAGCAGGGTATTAATATCGGCAACGCTTTCATGATTTATCTCCTCATCACCTGATGACACCGGCAGGCGGGTATGCCCGCTGGTGCGGATCAGCCGGTCAGCGATAGAGAATGGCCTGCGAGTACCAGGTGCCGGGAATAATCGTTTCATCATTCATCAGCACCAGGTAGTAACGGGCACCGCTGGCATCCGCTTTTTTCTGCAATGCCCTGGCGGCATCCATCGGGCTGCCGCGCTCCGTCACCGAAATGGTCCCCATTTTTTGCAGGGAATCCACCTGGGCGCGCGTCACTTCCTGCGCAGCCGCTGTCGCCGGTGGCGGCGGCTTAGGCGTATCATGAAAGGTACTGCAACCGCTCAGAGTACCCGCCAGTAAAATCCCGGTTAGTAAACGCGAAAACGTCATCTCTTTCCTCCTCACAGCATCTGTGTTTAGTGTAGCGCGGATCGCCGTGAGGGGTGAGCGTGCCGTTTTTTTAATCAAGCCGGAACATGCTGACCAGCTTCTTCAGGTGCTGCCCTTTCTGGTTCAGCGCGGCCGCGGTTTCTTCCGAGCTGCTGACCAGTATGGCGTTCTCTTGTGTCGCCTGCCCGATCTGCACAATGGCAATGTTTACCTGGCCAATGCCGGCAGACTGCTCATGCGAGGCCACGTCGATGTCACTGACGATCATCCGCACCTGCTGTACCCGGCTGAGGATGTCATTCATCGCCTCGTGGGTCTGCACCGAGATGCGGTTCCCCTGCTCGACCTTGTCCAGGGATTCAGCGATCAGCGTTTCGATCTCTTTCACCGATTTGGCGCTACGTTGTGCCAGGGCGCGCACTTCTGCGGCCACCACGGCAAAGCCTTTGCCATGCTCACCGGCCCGTGCCGCTTCTACCGCCGCATTCAGCGCCAGAATGTTGGTCTGGAAAGCAATGGACTCGATGACGCTGGTGATGTCGGCAATACGCTGGGAGGCGGCTTTGATGTCGCTCATGGTCGAGACTGCGGAGGTCACCGCCTCGCCGCCGGACTGGGCAGCGCTTTCCGTCTGGCGCACCAGTTTCATCGCTTCTGAAACGTTGTCCGCATTCTGCTGCACGGTCGCGGTCAACTGCTCCATGCTGGCGGAGGTTTCTTCCAGGCTGCTGGCCTGGCGGGAGATCTGGCCGGTGATGTTTTCACTGTCTGCGGCCAGCGAGGCGGTGCTGTGGTTAATCTCCACCGCGGCCTCACGCACCTGCAATACAATCCGCGCCAGACCACGGCCGATGCCGTCCATCGCGGTCATCATCCGGCCCACTTCATCCTGCCGGGTGGTGCTCAGGCTGGCGCTCAGGTTGCCCTCTGCATACTGCTCCGCCACTTTCACCACCTCTTCCAGCGGGCGGCTCAGCCAGTTGCGGGTCACCAGCATAAACAGCACGGCAAACAGGCCCACCAGTACAACGCCAATCCCCAGGAACAGGTTCCGGCTGTGGGTGATGTGCGCCATGATCTCATCTTCATCCGCTGTGCCCGCAAGCACCCAGCCCCAGGCCGGCAGCGCTTTATAGACCATCACCTGCGTGCCGCTGCCTGCCTGCAGGCTGCTGTCCTGGTACTCCAGCGTGCCGTGCGGCGTGCCCAGCACCTGATCACGCACCCCGGCATCCCAGCCTGGCGTCTGGCCCTCAGCCCGCGGGTGGAACAGGTATTGGCCCCGGCTGTTACCCTGGCCGGCATCCAGCACAAAGAAATAGCCGCTCTTACCAATCTTTTTGCTCAGGATGGTACGGCGCATCTCGGCAAACTGTGGGGTGATATCGACGCCCACAAAGGCGATGCCGATGATTTTTCCGGCCTGATCTTTGACCGGCTGGTACTGGGTGATGAATTTCTTGCCGAACAGGGTGGCCAGGCCCTTATAGACGTTACCGGCCATCACGGCGCGATAGGCCGCACTCTGGCGATCGAGTTTGGTCCCACTGGCACGTGAACCGTCCTCTTTTTTCAGCGAGGTGGTGATACGGATAAAGTCATCACCCTGGCGCATAAACAGGGTGGAGATCGCCCCGGTCCGGGCAAAGAAATCATCAGGAATGGCGGTATTGTCATTGAGGACGCTGTCACCCGCTTTCAGCACGGTCTGGTCACCGGTGGTTTGCAGGCTGAACGCCGGGGACATAAAGCTGGTAAACAGTTGGGTATAGCTGCTGACTTCTGCTTTCAGGCTCGAATCGTACATGGTTATCATGTCTTCAACGCCCTGAACCTGGCTGCTCATGTCTTCCAGCGTTAAGGCTCTCATCTGCTCACCCGCAGTGCGGGTCAGCGACAGGGTAAACAGCAGAAACAGGGCAGCCACGGTAAGCGAGGCCAGCACAGAAAGCTTGACGCCCAGGCCCCATTGTCGGAAAGAAAATCCCGTCATTTTTGTCATCTCTTGGGTTAGAAAAGGTGATGGCAATAACGGCAAAAACGGCAGAAAATTTAGGCATAAAGTGTAATAAGGTGTTTTCTTTGACTTAGATCATGGAAATCTTATTTAAGGTGTGAATTCAAGCGTACAGACACCGTATTTAACAGGAGAGAGGCGGCATGATTGAAATGTTTCAGGAAGAGATAAACGGCATTCAGGTCATCCATGCGGCACCGGCCGGGAAACAGGAGCACGCCTTGCCGACGATATTCTTCTATCACGGCTTTACCTCATCCAAAGAGGTATACGCCTACTTTGGTTATGCGCTGGCCCAGGCGGGGTTCCGGGTGATCATGCCGGACGCCTTGATGCATGGCGCCCGGGATAACGGCAATGCCGGGGAGCGGCTGTCGCACTTCTGGGAGATTTTACGCAGCAATATTGATGAGCTGCCGGGCCTGCGTGCGGCATACCGGCAGCGCGGCCTGTTGATTGACGGAAAGGTCGCGGTGTGTGGGGCATCAATGGGCGGCATGACCACGCTGGGCGCGCTGGGGCGTTACCCGTGGATTGATGCGGCCGCCAGTTTTATGGGCTCGGCGTACTTTCATTCGCTGTCGCGCCGGTTATTCGTGCCGCAACAGGCGGGCCGCCCGCTGGAAGGGGAGGCACTGGCACAGCGGCTCGCCTTCCTGGAGGCGTATGACGTGAGCGCCGCGCTGGACAGGCTCGGCAACCGGCCGCTGCTGCTCTGGCATGGCGAAGCGGACGATCTGGTCCCGGCGGAGGAAAGCGCCCGCCTTGCGCAGGCATTGCAGCAGGCGGGGCAGGCGCAACACCTGACGTATCTCACCGAACCGCAGATTGGGCACAAGATAACCCCTGCGGCCCTGCAAGCCTGCACCACCTTTTTCACCCGGCATCTGGGCTGAACGGCACCCATGAAAAAGCCCCCATGACGGGGGCTGGTAAGCAGGCGTTAACGCACATATTATTTTTTTGGTATTCCCTGGTACTGCATTTTTTACTGCCAGCATAGGTGTGTGACGTTCAGGCACCGCTGGGCGAGGAAACACATCGCTTCGTTTATGTCCTGATACTGTTTCTCTGAGGCTATTGTAATCAACCTGCTTTGCTAATAAATAAGCTTTTATTGAACGATATGTTCAATAAAATTGATCAAAATTGCAGCTTTTGCCGCTTTTTTTTGGCGCTCAACTCTGTTAATGCGGTTTACCATGCAATTTTTCTGATGTGTCAGCCCTGCCCGTAAAATGTGCATTCCCTGTGATTCATACCTTGTGTTTCCCTGCCTGCCCCCCTATAATTGCGCGTCATTTTTCAGCCGCACACAAACACGTTCCTTGCCTCCATGGGCCGCGGTTGACCCGGACAGGAGGCTGAATAATCCGTAAGGAGCAATTCGATGCGTCATTACGAAATCGTTTTTATGGTCCATCCTGACCAAAGCGAACAGGTTCCAGGCATGATCGAGCGTTACACCGGTGCTATCACCGCTGCTGAAGGCACGATCCACCGTCTGGAAGACTGGGGCCGCCGTCAACTGGCTTACCCGATCAACAAACTGCACAAAGCCCACTACGTTCTGATGAACGTTGAAGCTTCGCAGGAAGTGATCGATGAGCTGGAAACTAACTTCCGCTTCAACGACGCCGTTATCCGTAGCATGGTAATGCGTACTAAGCACGCGGTTACCGAAGCATCCCCGATGGTTAAAGCGAAAGACGAGCGTCGTGATCGCCGTGAAGATTTCGCCAACGAAACCTCTGATGATGCTGATGCTGGGGATTCTGAAGAGTAATTGCGGTGATGGCCAATCGCCTGGTGTTAACCGGCACAGTGTGCAAGACACCTACGCGAAAAGTCAGTCCGTCCGGAATACCGCACTGCCAGTTTGTGCTTGAGCACCGCTCGCAGCAGCAGGAAGCCGGATTCAGCAGGGTGGCATGGTGCAGAATGCCCGTGGTCGCCAGCGGACACCCACTACAAGCATTAACTCACAGATTAACGGTCGGCAGTCAGATTACCGTGTCAGGTTTCATCAGCAGCCTTCAGGGGCGCAATGGGCTGAACAAAATGGTGCTGCATGCCGAGCAGATTGAATTGATAGATTCTGGAGACTAGCCAAATGGCACGTTATTTCCGTCGTCGCAAGTTCTGCCGTTTCACCGCGGAAGGCGTTGTAGAGATCGATTATAAAGACATCGCTACGCTGAAAAACTACATCACCGAGAGCGGCAAGATCGTTCCGAGCCGTATCACCGGTACCCGTGCAAAATACCAGCGTCAGCTGGCCCGTGCTATCAAGCGCGCACGCTACCTGTCTTTGTTGCCGTACACTGATCGTCATCAGTAATCGGCCACTGTCCATTAACGACTTTGAGAGGATAAGGTAATGCAAGTTATTCTGCTTGATAAAGTAGCAAATCTCGGCAGCCTGGGTGACCAGGTTAACGTGAAAGCGGGCTACGCTCGTAACTTCCTGGTACCGCAGGGCAAAGCTGTCCCGGCTACCAAGAAAAACGTTGAGTTCTTCGAAGCACGCCGTGCAGAGCTGGAAGCCAAACTGGCTGACGTTCTGTCTGCTGCTGAAGCGCGCGCTGCTAAAATCAACGAGCTGGGCTCTGTTACCATCGCGTCTAAATCTGGCGACGAAGGCAAACTGTTCGGTTCCATCGGTACCCGTGACATCGCTGATGCGGTCACTGCTGCTGGTGTTGAAGTAGCTAAGAGCGAAGTTCGCCTGCCGAACGGCGTCCTGCGTACTGTGGGTGAGCACGAAGTGCACTTCCAGGTACACAGCGATGTGTTCGCTCAGCTGAACATCGTTGTAGTAGCAGAGTAAGTTTTACTCCGCTGCTTGTGAAACGCCGGCCTTGTGCCGGCGTTTTGCTTTTGAGCGAAAGGGAAAAAGAAGAAGGGAGTAATGAACGGGCGTGTTACCCCACGCGGCGGTAGCTGCCATCCGGCTGCCGGACAAACCGCACCATGCTCGTGCTGGTTTCAATCTCCAGCGCCGTCACCACACCCTGCGCATTACGCTGTATCCTGACCTGCTGGCCGGCTTGCAGGTTACTCAGCGGCTTGTCATCGCCCTCTGCCTGCGCCATGGCAAACACATCATTCACCATCAAATCATTGTCGCGGAAGAGCTGGGCCAGCGTCTGGCCGGGTTGGATCTGGTAAGTTTGCCAGCCCCGGACATTCTCTGCCGTGGCAGGGCGCCCGGTGTTGCCCTGCAAATTCGCCTGTAACGGAATGTCCCGCGTGTTCTGGCTGTCAGCCTGCTCAACCGGGTAGCGCGGCGAGGTGTTGGGCCAGAGGATGGCCAGCAGTATCACCAGTGCCGCCAGCAAAATACCGCGGCGGTGCGGCAGCGGCAACGGGTCCATCCAGTGCAGGCGGGCCGGGGATTGCCAGGCCGTGGTTAACCAGGACGACGATAACCGGGAGGGTAACCAGGAGGCGCTGCGCCTGGTACGTGCGGCAGGCGGGGGCGGCTGATCGTCGGGCGCAGTATCCTGCCCGGCGCGCTGCGGCCATTTAGATTTCAGCGTGGTCCACAGGTGTCGCAGGGATACATTGACCTGGGGGGTTTTCCTTCTCCTGGGCGCGATTCTGCCCATGACAACCTCTCTTACAACGCGGTTTGCCGCAACGGGCAAACAAAAGTACCGGCGTAATGATTGGGAGGCGGCGTTATGCAGCCCAATATTACCTGTTGAGTATAGTCTGATAACTGCTTGAGGCAGAAAGAGACAGCAGGGAACTAAGCGGATTGGTAAATCAGGTATTTCCCGGAGCGGTATTGTTTCTGTTTCAGTAACAAATGTCATCCTCCCTGATGCAAGATTTTACCGCAAACTGTTGCGCTGTTATGCTTTGCCTTCGACTTTTTATCGATTTGAGGAAAATGCATGACAACCCCTTCTTATGACAGCGTGGAAGCGCAGGCAAGTTACGGCATCGGTTTACAGGTTGGCCAGCAATTGCAGGAGTCCGGCCTGGAAGGATTGCTGCCGGAAGCTCTGGCCGCAGGTTTGCGCGATGCGCTCGAAGGGAACGCCCCGGCGGTTCCGGTTGACGTTCTGCACCGCGCCCTGCGCACCGTGCATGAGCGTGCAGACGCCGTGCGCCGCGAGCAGCAGCAGGCGATGGCCGTTGAGGGACAGGCGTTCCTCGAAAAAAATGCGGAACGTGATGACGTGACCCGCACCGAGTCCGGCCTGCAATTCTCCGTCATGCAGCAAGGCGACGGCCCGATCCCAGGCCGTCAGGACCATGTCCGTGTGCATTACACCGGCCGCCTGATCAATGGCGATGTGTTCGACAGCTCCGTAGAACGCGGCCAGCCGGCAGAATTCCCAGTCAGCGGCGTGATCCCAGGCTGGATCGAAGCGCTGACCCTGATGCCGGTCGGCTCCAAATGGCAGCTCTACATCCCGCACAACCTGGCCTATGGCGAGCGTGGTGCCGGTGCGTCGATCCCGCCGTACAGCGCGTTGATCTTTGACGTTGAGCTGCTGGAAATTCTGTAATTTTTTTCCCCGTTTCATGTGTGCGTTATAGATAAACAGAAAGGCAGAGCCGGTTTTCCGGCCCTGCCTTTTTTATTGCCCTGCTTTTATTGCCTGATGTCGCCTGAAACCTTGCCGCCGGTAATTCAGCGCGGGCGGAGATCGAGGCTGTACAGCGCAAAGCCGATCTCATCCTGGCCTTTCAACACCATCGGGTAACGCGCTTTTTGTTGGATAAACGCGGCCGCTTTGGCGTTGGGGGAAGTTTCAAAGCGGATATCCAGCGGCTGGGTGCCCGCAATCGGTGCCAGTTGCCAGTTATTGTCAGCCTGAGGTTTTACCTCGCCATGCTCACGGGTTTCCGCACTGATATAGGCCGACAGCACTGCGCGGTTCTCATCGGGTGAGGCAAAGGCGATATGCGCGTCACCGGTGCCGGCAAATTTACCGCCGTACGCGCGGTAATTATTGGTCGCCACCAGGAAGGTCGCTTTCGGGTCGACCGGTTTTCCCTGGTAGGTCAGGTCGCGGATGCGGCTGGCGTTGCGGTTGACCAGCGTGCATTCGCCGTCATAACGCGCCGGTTGGGTAACATCGATCTGGTAGTTCACGCCATCAATCACATCAAAATTATAAGTGCGGAAACCGTCCCAGTTGATAAGCGGCTGCGGCTGGCTGTTGTGCGGATCGATCTGGTTAAATTGCCCGGCTGAGCACTCCAGCCACTCCTTGACATCCTGGCCGGTGACTTTCAGCACCGCCAGCGTATTGGGGTAGAGATAGAGATCGGCGGCGTTGCGGAAGGTCAGTTCCCCTTTTTCTACCTCGACATAACTTGCCGGATCGTTTTTCCGGCCACCCACTTTGAACGGCGCCGCTGCCGAGAGCACCGGCAGGTCCGCCAGGTTCGGATCACCCTGGATATAATGGCGGGTATAGGCCGCCTGGGCATTATTCACAATCTGCACGGTTGGGTCGTCCTGCACCAGCGCCAGATAGCTGTACATGCTGTCACTGGCTTTGCCCACCGGTTTACTGACAAACGCCCGCGTGCCTTTGTGGGCGTCACTCAGCACCCCGACCAGGTTGGCATCTTCGGCGGCGAGGGATTTTTTCGCCGCTTTATCAAAGATTGGCCGTGCTTCGGCCCGCGCCTGCGCGACTTGCCATGTCCCCTGATCGTTCGTGAGTTGCAGGTCGACAATACCGAGGTGATCGCCCCACTGGCCGGGCATCACCGCCGGGATACCGTTCAGCGTCCCCTGTTTGATATCCGCGCCTTTGATCGCCGCGAAATCGTCGCTGGGGAACACGGCGTGCGCATGGCCAAACATGATCGCGTCGATACCCGGCACCTGGCTGAGGTAGTAGACCGAATTTTCCGCCAGCGCCTTATACGGCTCGCTGGATAGCCCGGAGTGCGGGATCGCGACCACGATATCCGCCCCGGCTTTACGCATCTCCGGCACCCACTTTTTCGCGGTTTCAGTGATGTCATCCACCGTGACTTTACCCTGCAGGTTGGCTTTATCCCAGACCATTACCTGCGGCGGCACAAAGCCGATGTAGCCGATATTCAATGTGTGGGTGTTGCCGTCCCGGTCTTTGACCTCTTTTTTCTCAATCAGGTAAGGGGAGAGCAGCGGTTTGCCGGTCGCCACATCAATAAGGTTGGCGTTCACATAGGGGAATTTGGCCCCGGCCAGGGCGCGCTTGAGGTAGTCCAGCCCGTAGTTGAATTCATGGTTGCCGATATTCCCCACCGAATAACCCAGCGTGTTCATCGCCAGATAGACCGGGTGAACCTCACCGGCTTTCAGCCCGTTGGCCGCCATATAATCCCCAAGGGGGCTGCCCTGGATCAGGTCACCGTTATCCACCAGCACGCTGTTGGTGGCCTGTTGGCGTGCCTGCGCAATCAGGGTCGCGGTGCGCACCAGGCCAAACTTGTCGGTCGGCGTATCCTTGTAGTAGTCGAAATCCATCATGTTGCTGTGCAGATCGCTGGTTTCCATGATGCGCAGATCCACCGTGGCGGCGTGCGTACTGACTGCGGCAGCCAGCAGCGTCAGGGCAAAATAACCTTTCCTCATGATCGTTCTCCTTGGGTATTTATCAGGCAGGGCTCGCAGAATAACGTGTAAATATGACCAGATGACGCAAATAACTGTGAAGTATGGCGAATTTAAGCCCTTAAAACTGCGCAGGAAATCACGTCTGGCGGGCCTGTTACAGGCAGGGGGCGTTATCCATCAGGCACGGCTATAGATCTTCAGGGGAAAAATAACTAGTCTGCTTAATAAGGTTCAAAATTGCAGAGGTAGAGGATGCTGGAAAAAATTTGTCAGCTGGCCCGGGAAGCGGGCGCGGCGATCATGGAGGTCTATGACGGCCACAAGCCCCTTGATGTTGAAACCAAGACAGATGACTCGCCGGTAACGGCAGCCGATCTGGCCGCGCATCAGGTGATTAAGCGCGGGCTGACGGCGCTGTCGCCCGATATCCCGCTGCTGTCAGAAGAGGATCCCCCGGCCTGGGATGTGCGCCGGCACTGGGACCGCTACTGGCTGGTTGACCCACTGGACGGCACCAAAGAGTTCATCAAGCGCAACGGTGACTTCACCGTGAACATTGCGCTGATTGAACATGGCATTCCGGTGCTGGGCGTGGTGTATGTGCCGGTTACCGGCGTGATGTACGCCGCGGCAGACGGCAAAGCCTGGAAAGAAGAGGGCGGCCGCCGGGAGCAGATCGCGGTGCGGGATGCGCGCCCGCCGTTGGTGGTGGTCAGCCGTTCGCACGGCAGCCAGGAATTGCAGGACTATCTGGCGCAACTGGGCGAGCACCAGACCGTGGCTGTCGGGTCATCGCTGAAGTTCTGCCTGGTGGCCGAAGGGAAAGCGCAGCTTTACCCGCGCTTCGGGCCGACGTCCATCTGGGACACCGCGGCCGGCCACGCCGTGGCGCTGGCCGCCGGGGCGCAGGTGCATGACTGGCAGGGCCAGACATTGAGCTATACCCCGCGCGAATCCTTTATTAACCCCGGCTTCCGCGTTTCACTCTATTAAGCCGCCGGGATAAGCTGGTGCAGCAGGGCGATTACCTGCTGCACCTCCGCCGCCGTTAACGCCCCCTCTTTGGCGAACCGCACCTTGCCGGCGGTGTCCAGCACCACGATGGCTGAGCTGGCCTCTTTCAATGCCCACGCTTTTCGCACCACGCCCTGGTCATCCACCACAAACTGTGACCACGGGAAACTCTCTTTGCTCTCTTTAATGCTGCTGCGCACAAAAGCACCGGTGCCGATGATCGCGTCATCTGAATTGACGATTGTCGTCGTTTGGTAATATTTGGCGGGTAGATTGGCTGCCTTGATGGCCTCGACCAGTGGCGCGTTTATCTCTTTAGCCGCAGTACGGCCTGCTATGTGCTGGATAACACGGACTTTCCCGGCCAATGCGGCACTTTGCCAGCGCTGGTAACTGAAGGTGCCGTGGTTAAGCAGCAGTTCACCTTTGTCACTGACATAGACCGGGGGAACAGGTTGCATAATTGTAAAATTGTGGGCGGAGGCGATAAATGATGAAGCCATTAACACTATAGTCAGCAGACTATGCTTGAACATGCTTTCTCCTTGGCGATGCGATCGGTTTAAGAGCGCTCTGATAGTAGAAAGCCGCATCATAAGCTGTAATCAGTGGTCTGTCCTGTTGGTAAGCGTGACGAGGATCGCTTTCCGGCAAGGTATCCGGCGCCAGACCGGTACAACGTATTCAGAGCAGTTTGATTACATGCAATTTACTGTCAGATTCTGTAAAAGTAACAAAACAGAGTGGCAATTTCAGAACTAACGACTATTTTTAAAGTCCATTACGTTGTGTTCGTTTCGAAGAGCTGCCCCTAGTCTGGTTATTTATCTGGCAGGAACACAACGGGTCCCAGCAAGGAGAGAGTAAGAAATGAGAATCTTTCAGCGTTATAATCCGCTAAAAGTGGCTAAATATGTAAAAACGCTGTTTCGTGGTCGAATCTACATCAAAGATGTTGGTGCATTTGAATTTGATAACGGCAAAATTTTATTGCCGAAAGTACGCGATAAGCGTCACTTCAGTGTGATGTCTGAAGTTAACCGCCAGGTAATGAGCCTACAGGCAGAGATGTAATGACGGGCGCGTCAACGCGTTGGTCAGGTAACACCCCCGTACCTTAGAGCATACCCGGATAAAAGATAATGGCCCCGATTGGGGCCATTATTGTTTGTGCTGAGCGAAGGGGCAGAGGGAAACCGTTACAGGCTTTTCTCGCGCGCCAGTTCTTCCGGCGTTTTCGGCAGCAGCGGCGTCAGTGGCTTGTCACTGATGCGGGTAACCAGCAACTGGTCAATCTTATAACTGTCGATGTCCACCACCTCGAATTTGTACCCGGAGAATTTCACAAAGTCGGTACGTTTCGGGATCTTGCGCAGCATGAACATCATAAAGCCGCCGATGGTTTCATAGTTGCCGGACTGCGGGAACTCGTCGATGTGCAGCACGCGCATGACGTCATCGATGGGCGTGCCGCCTTCGATCAGCCAGGAATTTTCATCACGCGCCACAATCTGTTCTTCCATGCCCTGGCCGACCAGGTCACCCATCAGTGTGGTCATCACGTCATTCAGGGTAATAATCCCGACCACCAGCGCATATTCGTTCAGGATCACCGCGAAATCTTCACCGGCAGTTTTGAAACTCTCCAGCGCTTCGGAGAGCGTCAGGGTGTCCGGCACAATCAGCGCCGAGCGAATCTGAACGCCGCTGCTCAGCATCAGGCTCTGGTTACCCAGCACCCGGTTCAGCAGATCTTTGGAGTCCACATACCCCACCACCTGATCGATATGGCCATCGCACACCAGAAACTTCGAGTGCGGATGCGTCGCGATCTTCTGCTTGATACTCTCTTCACTCTCCCGCAGGTCGAAAAAGATCACGCTTTCCCGCGAGGTCATGGAGGAGGGCACCGTGCGCGATTCCAGCTCGAACACGTTTTCAATCAGCTCATGTTCCTGCTTACGCAGCACCCCGGCCAGTGCGCCGGCTTCCACCACGGCGTAGATGTCATCAGAGGTGATGTCATCGTTACGTACCATCGGCAGTTTAAACAGACGGAAAATACAGTTCGCCAGCCCGTTAAACAGCCAGACCAGCGGGCGGAATACCGCCAGGCAGAAACGCATCGGGTTGATGATCCGGACGGCAACCGTCTCTGGTGCAATCATACCGATGCGCTTCGGGGTTAAATCCGCAAACAGGATGAATAAGCTGGTAACCAGCACAAAGGAACAGATGAAGCTGATTTGCTCAGCCAGCTCAGGCGACATAAAACGAATAAAGAAGGTTTCAAATACCGGCGAGAAGGCCGCGTCACCGACAATACCCCCGAGGATGGCCACCGCGTTCAGGCCAATCTGCACCACGGTAAAGAACATGCCGGGTGTTTCCTGGAGTTTCAGCACGCGAAGGGCATTAATACTGCCGTCATCCGCCAGAAGTTTAAGTTTGATTTTTCGTGAGGCAGCCAGGGAGATCTCCGACAGGGAGAAAAAGGCGCTCACGGCGATCAATAAAAGAATGAGTAATATACTGTTTAGCATAGTTTATCCGCTTAGTTCCGGTTCCCGACCGGCGCGTTTGAGGCAGGGGGTAACACTGAGTGAAAAATTCTAAAATAACAGACAGAAATGCTGCAAACAGCCTACATTTGCAGCACGCATAGTATAGCAGCAGCGCTGAGAAGGCCGCCAGCGGAGAAAAAAGGGCACCGGGCGGCCGTTCAGGCATTACTGCGGCAGCAGGCAAACCCCGATGCCGCCGAGGCCGCAATAGCCTTCCGGGTTTTTATGCAGATATTGCTGGTGCTCATCCTCAGCATAATAGAAGGGCAGCGCCGCGGTAATCTCCGTGGTAATCGGCCGGGTGTCGCCGGCGGCCAGCATCGCCCGGCGGAACGCGGCGAGGCTCTGCTCCGCCGCGGCCTGCTGCGCCGCCGTCAGCGGGTAAAGCGCCGAACGGTACTGGGTGCCGATGTCGCCGCCCTGGCGCATACCCTGAGCCGGGTCATGGTTTTCCCAGAACAGCTGTAACAGGGTGGCATAGCTGATGACGGCCGGGTCAAACACCACCCGTACCACTTCCGCATGGCCGGTCTGCCCGGTGCAGACTTCCGTATACGTTGGGTTTGGCGTGTAGCCGCCGCTGTAACCGGCCGCGGTGCTGTGCACGCCCGGCTGTTGCCAGAACAGGCGTTCTACGCCCCAGAAGCAGCCCATCGCAAAAATCGCTTCCTCCATGCCGTCAGGAACATGGGTCATGGAGTGGCCGGTGACCGCATGAAGGGGGGCGACCGGCATTGGCGTGGTCCGCCCCGGTAACGCGTTTTCCTGAGTAACAGGTTGAGTTTTGTCGAAATTCTGCACCACGCTGGGCTCCATTCAATAGCAGGGTAAGGATCGTTAGTTGTATCTGATTGCGTCTTTGCACACAATACATCGTCTGTTATCGATTAATTTTCTTACGATAATCAAAATTTCAGGGTTAAACGGCTACCGGCCGAAGGGATTTCGCCCATACTGATGCTGTTTTTTATGCCAGCGTGTTGCGTTACAGGACAGTAAAACATTCCCAGGAGTACGTGTGCGACAAAACCGGGTGCTTAGTATTTTATGTGTACTGCTGGCTTCCCCCCTGGCACATGCCGCAACGTTGCGGTTGCAGGTGGAGGGTTTGAGCGGGGATTTAGAGAAAAATGTGCGGGTGCGGCTTTCCGCCATCGGCAGTGATGAAGTCACGGCTGACGGGCGTTTCCGGGCCAGTGTGGATAAGGCAGTCCGCCAGGGGTTACGGCCGTTCGGCTATTACGACCCCACCATCGATTTTGAGTACCGGGCCACGCCGCCGCCCGGCCGTCCGGTGCTGATTGCGCGCGTCACGCCGGGTGAGCCGGTCAGGATTGCCGGCACCTCTGTCGTGATTGAAGGGCAGGGCAAAGACGATGAGGACTACCAGACGCTGAAGAAAAATAATATCCCGGTGAAAGGGACTCAGCTCAACCACGGCACCTACGAAAGTTTCAAAAGTTCGATTACCAATGTGGCGGTGCGCAAAGGCTATTTCGATGCCACCATGCGCAAAAGCCAGCTCGGCATCATCCAGGATCAGCACCAGGCATTCTGGGACATCGACTTCGATACCGGGCAGCGTTACCGCTTCGGCCGCGTCACCTTTGAGGGTGCGCAAATCCGTGATGATTATCTGCAAAACCTTGTTCCCTTCCATGAGGGTGACTACTACAGCGCCAGCGATCTGGCTGAGCTGAACCGTCGCCTCTCTGCCACCAACTGGTTCAATTCCGTGGTGGTCGCGCCTGAATTCAAGAATGCCAAAGAGCACAAAGTCTTGCCGTTAAACGCGGTCGTCACGCCGCGTACCCGTAACACGCTGGAAACCGGGGTGGGCTACTCCACCGACGTCGGGCCGCGCATCAAAGCCAACTGGAAGAAACCCTGGCTTAACTCACGCGGCCACAGCCTGGAAAGCACCATGAACCTCTCCGGGCCGGAGCAGGAGCTGGAGCTCAGCTATAAAATTCCGCTGCTGAAAAACCCGATCGAACAATATTACGTGGTACAGGGCGGCTTTAAACGCGAAGACCTCAACGACACCGAGTCCGATGGGGCCACCGCCAACGTGGCGCGCTACTGGGATGCCTCCAGCGGCTGGAAAAAAGCCATCAACCTGCGCTGGAGCATGGACCACTTTACGCAGGGCAGCGTCACCAACACCACGATGCTGATCTACCCCGGTGTCAGCGTCAGCCGGACGCGCCAGCGCGGCGGGCTGATGCCGGACTGGGGCGATTCGCAGCGCTATTCGCTTGACGTCTCCGATACCGGCTGGGGTTCTGACATCGATTTTGCCGTGGTGCAGGCGCAAAACGTCTGGATCCGAACCCTGGCGGAGAAACACCGCTTTGTGGTGCGCGGCAATCTGGGCTGGATTGAAACCAACGACTTCGAACGGGTGCCGCCCTCCCTGCGCTTCTTTGCCGGGGGCGATCGCAGCATCCGCGGTTACCAGTACAAATCGATCTCACCACGGGATGATGAAGGCAAACTCACCGGTGCCTCCAAGCTGGCGACCGGCTCGCTGGAGTACCAATACAACGTGACCGGCAAGTGGTGGGGCGCGGTGTTTGTTGATTCCGGTGAAGCGGTCAACGACATCAAACAGAGCAACGTGAAGACCGGCGCCGGGGTAGGCGTGCGCTGGGCATCACCGATTGGCCCGGTAAAACTGGATTTCGCCGCCCCGGTTGGCGATCAGGAAGAGCACGGCGTCGAGTTCTACATTGGGTTGGGGCCTGAATTATGAGCCTGTTGAAAAAGATTTCTCTTGGGGTGCTGATCGTGGTGCTCCTGCTGCTGGGCACTGTCGCCTTTCTGCTCGGCACGCAAACCGGCCTGCATCTGGTGATTAACGGCGCGGCACGCTGGGTGCCGGGGCTGGAGATTAACAGCGTCACCGGCGGCTGGCGTTCCCTGACGCTGACCGGCGTGACCTATAAAATGCCGGGTGTCACCGTGAATGCCGGGCAGTTCCATCTTTCGCTGGATCTCTCCTGTTTCCGCCGCAGCCAGCTCTGTGTGAATGCGCTGACGGCGCAGGATGTGAATGTGGCGGTCAATACCCAACAGATGGCCCCGGCCGCCCCGCAACCGGAAGAAGAAGCGGGCAACAGCAACCTGAGCACGCCGTACCCCATCATCCTGCGGATGCTGCGGGTCAATAACGTTAAAGTGACCGTGGATAACACCGCGATTGCGCTGGATGAATTCCGCACCGGCTTACAATGGCAGGATCGCGCCCTGACGCTGATGCCGACGCAGATTAATTCCCTGCTGGTGGCACTGCCGACCGCCGCCCAACTGGCGCTGGAGAAGGTCACCGAACCCGCCCCGCCGGAACCGGCCAAACCGGCACCGCCTGGGCCGCCGCTGGGCGACACCCTGAAACAGCTGTTCGCCAAACCGTTGCTGCCGGATCTGCCGGAATTCCGCCTGCCGCTGGATATTTCCGTGAAGTCGATACGCGGAAACCAGCTGCGCCTGACCGGTGATACCGACGTTACCGTCACCTCACTGCTGTTACAGGCCAGCACCAAAGATCAGCATCTGCAACTCGACACGCTGGATGTGGACTCGCCGCAGGGCACCCTGAATGCCCGCGGGCAGGCCACACTCAGCGGCAACTGGCCGCTGGCAATAGACGTGAACAGCACGCTGAATGTGGACCCGCTCAAAGGAGAGAAAGCCAGGCTGACGGTCGGCGGCGGGCTGCGTGACAAACTTAACGTAGCGCTGAACCTCTCCGGGCCGGTACGCAGCGATCTTACCGTGCAGACGCAACTGGCCGAGGCCGGGCTGCCGCTGGCGCTGTCACTGAAAAGTGATGAACTGCGCTGGCCGCTGGTGGGCGAGCCGCAGTATCAGGTGAAGAATATTGACGTCAGCCTCAACGGCAAAGCGGTGGATTACCGGCTCGGCCTGCACTCTGACATCAGCGGTGTCGGGCTGCCGCCGGCTACCGTCACGCTGGACGGCGGCGGCAATGTTGAACAGTTCCGGCTGGCGCGGCTGCGGGTGGCCGCCCTCCAGGGCAACACCGACCTCAGTGGCGTGGTGGACTGGAGCAAAGCCATCAGCTGGAATACGGTGCTGACGCTGGACGGCATCAACACGGCGAAGCAGTGGCCGGAATGGCCGGCGACGCTGCGCGGCAAAATTGTCACGCGCGGCAGCCTGTATGGCGGCAACATGCAATTGCGCATTCCCGAGCTGCAACTGGACGGTAATGTGCGGCAGAACAAGGTCGAGGCGCGCGGCCAGCTCAGCGGCAATGCCGCCGGGCAGTGGGATATTCCACAGATGCACCTGGCGCTCGGCCGCAACGCAATTGATGTGAAAGGCAAGCTGGACGAGAACTGGGCGCTGGATGCCCTGATCGATGCACCGGCGCTGGATAACGCCCTGCCGGGGCTGGGCGGCGTGGCGAAAGGCAACCTGAAGCTGCGTGGAAACCTGAAGGCCCCGCAGGTTCTGGCCGATCTCACTGCCAGCCGGTTACGCTGGCAGGAACTGCGCATCAACAGCGTCAACGTGAAAGGGGACGTGCGCTCCGGCGAGCAGATCCAGGGTGAACTGGCCGTGCGAGTGCAGCAACTGACCCAGGCTTCGCTGGCGATCCGGCAGTTAACGCTGGAGGCCAAAGGCAGCGAAAAGCAGCACCAGATGCAACTGCGTATTGACGGCAAACCGGTTTCCGGCCAACTGGCGCTGGCCGGCAGTTTTGACCGGCAGACCCAGCGCTGGCAAGGCACCCTCAATAATACCCGCTTTGATACGCCGGTCGGCGAAGTGCGGCTCAGCCGCGCAATCGCGCTGGAGTATTTCAACAGTGAACAGCGCGTGACGGTAGGCCCGCATTGCTGGCTGAACCCGAATGCTGAACTCTGTGTGCCGAAAACCATCAACGCCGGGGCGAGCGGGCAGGCCAGCCTGGTGCTCAACCGTTTTGATCTGGCGATGGTCAAACCTTACCTGACGGACGATACCCGGCTCAGCGGCATCTTTACCGGCAAAGCGGATGTCAGCTGGAATGCCGCGGGCGGCCTGCCGCAGGCGGCGGTGTCGCTTTCCGGCAAAGGGGTAAAAGTCCGGCAGAACCTGCAGGGCAAAACCCTGCCGGTAGATTTCGACACGCTGAACCTCTCGGCCGGGCTGGACAAGGGCCGGGCACGGCTGGGGTGGCTTATCAAGATCGCGGACAACGGCCAGCTGGCCGGTGACGTGCAGGTCAGTGACCCGCAGGGCCGCCGCAACATTTCGGGCAATGTCAGCATTAACGCTATTTCCCTGGCGATGCTTAACCCGGTGCTGTCGAGCGATGAAAAAGCCAAGGGGCTGCTGAGTGCCAACCTGCGGTTGGGCGGGAACGCCCAGCGTCCGCTGGTGTATGGGCAAATGGCGCTGGATGATGTGGATATCGACGGCTCATGGATGCCGTTTGACATCACCAACGGCCGCCTGGGCCTGAACTTCAACGGTGATAACTCCACGCTCAATGGCCTGATCCAGACGACACAAGGCCAGCTGTCGCTGGCCGGTAACGCGGACTGGGCGCAGATTGATGCGTGGCGGGCGCGCATCGCGGCAAAAGGTGACAAGGTGCGCGTGATCGTGCCGCCGATGGTGCGGCTCGATGTCTCGCCGGATCTGGTATTTGAGGCGACGCCGCAGCTCTTCTCGCTGAGCGGTAATGTCGATATCCCGTGGGCGCGGATCACGGTGCAGGACCTGCCGGAGAGCGCGGTGGGCGTGTCGTCGGATGAAGTGATGCTGGATGCGCAACACCAGCCGATCGAAACGAAAAAAGCCTCGATCCCGATCAACAGCAACCTGACCGTCAACATTGGCGACAATGTGCGGCTGGATGCCTTTGGCCTGCGGGCGAAGCTGAAAGGTGCGCTGAAAGTGGTGCAGGATCAGCAGGGGCTGGGGCTGAACGGGCAGATCGATATTCCGTCCGGCCGCTTCCACGCCTATGGCCAGGATCTGATTGTGCGCAAAGGGCAGTTACTGTTCTCCGGCCCGCCGGCGCAACCGCTGCTGAACATTGAGGCGATCCGTAACCCGGAATCCACCGAGAATGATGTGGTGGCCGGGGTGAAAGTCACCGGCATGGCCGACGAGCCGAAGCTGGAGATCTTCTCTGATCCGGCGATGTCACAACAGGAAGCGCTCTCGTATCTGCTGCGCGGCCAGGGGCTGGATGACACCGGCACGGACGGCAGTATGATGACCTCGATGCTGGTGGGATTAGGGGTTGCACAAAGTGGTAAACTTGTGGGTAAAATCGGCGAGGCATTCGGGGTAAGCAACCTGGCCCTGGATACCGCCGGGGTAGGCGACAGCTCCCAGGTGGTGGTCAGCGGTTATGTGCTGCCCGGCCTGCAAGTAAAATATGGTGTAGGAATATTTGATTCTTTGGCGACCCTGACGTTACGTTACCGGTTGATGCCGAAATTGTATCTGGAAGCGGTGTCTGGACTCGACCAGGCATTGGATTTGCTCTATCAGTTTGAGTTTTAACGATGCGAATAATTGTCTACGGCAGCTTGCGCCGCAAGCAGGGTAACAGTCACTGGATGACCAATGCCCAATGGTTGGGCGATCATGAGTTAGAGGGGTTTGACCTCTATGATCTGGGGCAGTATCCGGCGGCCGTCCCCGGTGAGGGCACGATTTACTGTGAGGTATACCGGATTAATGCCGGTATCCTTGCAGAACTGGACGAGCTGAAAAGCAATACCAAGGACTACCGCCGGGAGTTGATTGCAACGCCCTACGGCAGCGCATGGATCTACATCTATAAGCGTTCACTGGCGGGCGTGCCGCGCATTGCCAGTGGTAACTGGCTGACGCGTGAACCCCGGACACTGTGAATGCCGGGAGCTCGCCCATAAAAAAACACCGCTCATTGAGCGGTGTTTTTTTTTACAGGGTACGCCGTACATCATAAGGCGTGACGCTGATGAGTCTTACTTCTTCGCGCGCTCGAAAGAGGCCACGATTTCAGCTTTAGCGGCGTCGGCATTGTCCCAGCCGTCGACTTTCACCCATTTGCCTTTTTCCAGATCTTTGTAGTGTTCAAAGAAGTGGCTGATCTGGGCGCGCAGCAGTTCCGGCAGGTCGTTCACATCCTTGATGTGATCGTACTCTTTGGTCAGCTTGCTGTGCGGTACGGCGACCAGCTTGGCATCTTCGCCCGCTTCGTCCGTCATTTTCAGCACGCCAACCGGACGGCAGCGGATCACGGAGCCTGGTTGCAGCGGGTATGGGGTCGGCACCAGCACATCTACCGGGTCACCATCCAGGGACAGGGTATTGTTGATGTAGCCGTAGTTGCACGGATAGAACATCGCGGTGGACATGAAACGGTCAACGAACAGGGCGCCGGTTTCTTTGTCGATTTCATATTTGATCGGATCCGCGTTAGCCGGGATCTCAATCACTACATAGATGTCTTCCGGAAGATCTTTACCCGCCGGTACGTTGTTCAAGCTCATAGTGGTTTCCTTTCATCGAACCAGAATTAGAGTGCCGGCTATTATAGCCAACTCTTTTATGAATTCCTGTCCTTTTAACATGCGGTCAGCCCGGCGGGAAACGCCCAGGCCGCCGCTTGCGGTACTTTCAGACTTATCCTTCACCGGCCGGCAGGCGGCAACGCTGCGCACCCCCAATAAAAAAGGGCGATCTGACGATCGCCCTTCGGGAGTGTGCCACGGTGGCGAATCAGTTGTCCGGGTACAGCTCGATGAAACGCTCTGCGTCTTCCACCATCGAACGGGTGCCGACAAAGAATGGCGCACGCTGGTGCAGGGATTCAGGCGTAATGTCGAGGATACGGCGCATACCGTCACTGGCCTTGCCGCCGGCCTGTTCAGCCAGGAAGGCCATCGGGTTGCACTCATACAGCAGGCGCAGTTTCCCTTTCGGGTGCGAGGCGGTGCTTGGGTAGATGTAGATGCCGCCTTTCAGCAGGTTGCGGTGGAAATCTGCCACCAGCGAGCCGATGTAGCGTGAGGTATAAGGGCGCTGGGTCGCCTCATCCTGCTCCTGGCAATATTTGATGTACTTCTTCACCCCGAGCGGGAAGCGGATGTAGTTCCCCTCGTTGATGGAGTACATGTTGCCTTTTTCCGGGAAGCAGACTTTTTCATGGGACAGGCAGAACACACCCAGGGAAGGGTCATAGGTAAAGGCGTGCACGCCGCAGCCGGTGGTGTAGACCAGCATGGTTGAGGAGCCGTACACCACATACCCGGCCGCGACCTGCGCGCTGCCCGGTTGCAGGAAATCCTCTTCCCGCACCGGTGTGCCGATCGGGCTGATGCGGCGGTAGATAGAGAAGATTGTGCCGACAGACACATTGACGTCAATGTTGGAGGAGCCGTCCAGCGGGTCCATCAGCACCACGTATTTGGCATCTTCCGCGCCTTCGAAGATCACGATCTCATCTTCTTCTTCCGACGCGATCCCCGCGACTTCACCACGGGCTTTCAGCGCCGCTTTCAACTTTTCATTGGCGAACAGATCGAGCTTCATCTGCACTTCGCCCTGAACGTTTGATACGCCGCTGGTCCCCAGAATATCCACCAGCCCGGCTTTATTGATATCCCGGTGGATGATCTTGGCACCGAGTTTGATCGCGGAGAGCAACGCCGTCAGTTCACCTGTGGCGTGGGGAAAATCGTGCTGCTTCTCGACAATGAATTCGCCTAACGTTTTCATGACACAATCCCTGAATCTAATGATGGAAAGTGGTTTTTGATACAAACCACCAACATAAGCGAAATGAGTTTAACGTAAAGATATGGACGATTCATAGGCAAATCCATTTCTTCTGGACGATTCCGAGCGGTAGAATACCGGCTGACCTGATGTGATCTAATGGAAATAATATGCGTATTCATATTCTTGGTATCTGCGGCACCTTTATGGGCGGGCTGGCGATGCTGGCCCGCTCCCTGGGCCATGACGTAACCGGTTCAGACGATAACGTCTATCCGCCGATGAGCACGCTGCTGGAGAACCAGGGCATCAACCTGATTCAGGGGTACGATCCGGCCCAGCTTGACCCGGCACCGGACCTGGTGATCATCGGCAATGCCATGTCACGCGGTAACCCTTGTGTGGAGGCGGTACTGGAGCGCGGCATCCGCTATATGTCCGGCCCGCAGTGGCTGCATGATGATGTGTTGCATGATCGCTGGGTTATCGCCGTGGCCGGTACGCATGGAAAAACCACCACGGCCGGCATGGCAGCCTGGATCCTCGAAGCGTGCGGCTACCAGCCCGGCTTTGTGATTGGTGGGGTACCGGGGAACTTTGATGTCTCCGCCCGGCTGGGCAACAGCCCATTCTTTGTGATTGAAGCCGATGAGTATGATTGCGCCTTCTTTGATAAACGCTCCAAATTCGTGCATTACAGCCCGCGCACGCTGATCCTGAATAACCTGGAGTTTGATCACGCCGATATCTTCGACGATCTGAAAGCGATCCAGAAACAGTTCCACCATCTGGTGCGCCTGGTGCCGGGCCAGGGCAAAATTATCCTGCCGGAAAATGATGCCCACCTGAAGCAGGTGATGGCGATGGGCTGCTGGAGTGAGCAGGAGTTCCTCGGTGAAAACGGCACCTGGCGTGCTGCCAAGCTGACGCCGGACGCCAGCCGTTTCGAGGTCTTCCTGAATGGCGAGCGCGTGGGCGAAGTGAACTGGTCGCTGGTGGGTGAACACAATATGCACAATGGCCTGATGGCGATTGCCGCGGCGCGCCATGTGGGCGTTTTGCCGGCGGACGCCTGCCGGGCGCTGGATAACTTCATCAACGCCCGCCGCCGCCTGGAGCTGCGCGGTGAGGAGAATGGCGTCACGGTGTATGACGATTTTGCCCACCACCCGACGGCCATTCTGGCGACCCTGGCGGCGCTGCGCAGTAAGGTCGGTGGTACAGCACGCATTCTGGCCGTGCTGGAACCCCGCTCGAATACCATGAAAATGGGGATGTGCAAAAACGAGCTGGCACCGTCGCTTGGCCGGGCTGATGAAGTCTTCCTGTTCCAGCCGCAGCATATTCCGTGGCTGGTCACCGAAGTCGCTGAGGAGTGTATCCAGCCCGCGCACTGGAGCGCCGACGTGGAGACGCTGGCCGACATGGTGGTGAAAGCGGCCCAGCCGGGTGACCATATCCTGGTGATGAGCAACGGCGGCTTCGGCGGTATTCATAACAAGCTGCTGGAAAAGCTGGCGGCCAAAGCGGCCCGGTAAAGGTTACCGGCAGTGATAACCGCACCGGCTATGACAATTCCGCCGGCTACGGCAATTCCGCCGGCTACGACAATTCCGCGGGCTACAAAAACAGGGAGGCATTCGCCTCCCTGTTTTTTTGGGCAACGCCCCGCCTTCACGTCATTCCAGGCAAAAAAAAGCCCCCAAACGGGGGCAATGGGGTTCGTCGGATAGGACGAGGGTACATCTGGATCAGAGCGGGCGGGTATGCCACTCCTGGCTTTCCAGCACGCCGTAGCGGTGAGGTTCACTCACCTTTTTTTCAATGGCTTTTACCGTCAGTGCGTGTGGCAGCGTCAGCGGCAGCATTTCTGCATGTTGCGTGTTCCCCTGGGCATCATTCGCCTCTACAGGGGCCGCCGACACACTCCACGAAAGGGCAGCAAGCAACCCACACACGGCCGGTATAACTTGTAATGACACGATCTATTCCTGAAGAGATAACCCGGCACCCTCTTAACGTAATGGTTTGAGTAGGGAGAGGGCGCCGGCAAGGTTCCAGAGGGGGAGTGCTTATTGGTAAATCTCAGCGGTGGCGTGGTAGTTGCCGTTCTGATAGGCCTCAATCACGCGGTAGGCTTTCGCCCCTTTGCTGTCCGCTTTCTCTGAGAGTGCCTGGCGGATATCAGACGGAGAACCGCTGACACCGCTGACACTGATGGTGCCTGCCGGGGTTAGGTTGCTGTCCGGCGCAGTAATAAGCTCAGCGGCAGAGGCACCGGCAGAGACAACAGAGAGCAGGGCCAGGGCGGCCAGGGTTTTTTTCATGTTCATGATGATGTTCCTTAATGTTGGCTGACAACCGTTAAGGCCATATCACAGGTATTGCCTGCCGGTTGTTCTGATGCATTGCCGGGATCACCGATCCCTCAGGGATTCACTGACGTGCGTTTTACCGGGCACGTTTTATTACTGGTAGATTTCTGCGGTCGCGTGATAGTTGCCGTTGTTATACGCCTCGATAACCCGGTAGGCTTTTGCGCCTTTATCATCCGCTTTTTCAGACAGTGCCTGACGGATGTCAGAAGGTGCTGCGCTGACGCCGCTTACAGAAATGGTGCCCATAGGTTGCAAAGAAGCGGCCTGATTGGCATCGATAGATTGTGCTGCAAACGCGCCGAATGACAGTGCAGAAAGGATGCTGGCAGCCGCGATGGTTGTTTTAATGTTCATGGTTTAGCCTCGTCGTATTTTATTATTCGTTAGGAAACTGTGAGTTTCATCACGGAAAGAAGTATACGCCTGGTAACATTCGAAAATAAATAGGACGCTAATAGTTTTTGAGGTTACTTTGAGGGGCTTTGTGAGTTTTTAATAACCAAAAAGCATAAAAATTGTATAAATCTTGAACATTTATGGTTAATTTTTCGTAAGATCAAACATCTAGGATGATTTAACTAAATGTGCTGTTCATAGCAGTGATAATCACTGCTGAAGCAGGGAAGTGCGCAGCAATATGCGTAATGCAGGTAACGCAATGGAATTATCACTCAGGGACAATGAGCAGGCAGAGGGGCGGAAAGGGAAGAGGGGAGGGGCAGCATACCAACCGCAATGGCCCGGCCAGCCTGGCCAGTACCCTTGCGGTATCACACCGGTTACAGCTCTTGTTCAAACAGGCCGAGAATGGCCTCATAGAGTTGTTTCACCGAAAAGCCGTTTGCCGGGGTGGTAAAGATGGTGTCGTCACCGGCGATGGTGCCGAGAATGCCTTCCGATTTACCCAGCGAATCCAGCAGGCGGGCGATCAATTGTGCGGCGCCTGGGCTGGTGCGAATCACCACCACGGCATCGTTATAATCCACATCCAGCACCAGATTCTTCAGCGGGCTGGTGGTCGTCGGCACACCCAGTTCAGCGGGCAGGCAATACACCATCTCCATTTTGGCATTACGGGTGCGTACCGCGCCAAATTTGGTCAGCATCCGCGAAACCTTGGACTGGTTAATATTATCAAAACCTTCTTCCTGCAGCGCCTGGACAATCTCGCTTTGAGAACTGAATTTTTCTTCTTTCAGCAGCGCCTTAAAGGCTTTGATCAGATCTTCTTGTTTTGCGGGATTACGCATATTGCACCGTGAAATAGCTAAAGTTGACGTCATTATTATGCATATAATTGAATTTTTATGCAATGTCGAGAGAGGGCCTGCATCATCTGAGGCTTACTCGCACAAGGAAAGGCGCGAAGTGTAGCAAAATCATTGTGTAATGAATATGCCGTTTGGGCAGGGTTTTTAGCCGAGTGGCAATATGTAGAATTCTTATTAAGATTATGTTGTTCAAATGTTGTGCATCGATGCCACACGGCTCACGGTTAGCAGGCTGTGAATCATGTCATACTCTGCAGGCACGTTGTGCACTATGATCTTCATTTACTTCGCAGTTTCCTTAATGTTCGGGCTGAATTATCGCCTAAGCCCGCACAGGCCCTGTTAATGGTTTGTGGTGGATCACGCGATGACGTAAAGTATTAATGTTCTGAATTCACAGCATTTTTACGTTTACCATAAAAAAGGAGTATAGGATGAAAGTTGCAGTCCTCGGCGCAGCCGGCGGTATTGGTCAGGCGCTCGCCCTTTTGCTTAAGACCCAATTGCCTTCAGGTTCGGAACTCTCTCTCTATGACATCGCACCCGTCACGCCCGGCGTGGCCGTCGATCTCAGCCATATCCCTACTGCAGTAAGCATTGAAGGTTTCAGTGGTGAAGATGCCACCCCGGCCTTGCAAGGCGCTGACGTGGTATTGATCTCTGCCGGGGTGGCACGTAAGCCGGGTATGGATCGCTCTGATCTGTTCAACGTCAACGCCGGGATTGTGCGTAACCTGATCCAGCAGGTCGCGAAAACCTGCCCCGGCGCATTGATCGGTATTATCACCAACCCGGTTAACACCACCGTGGCCATTGCGGCTGAAGTACTGAAAAAAGCCGGCGTATACGACAAAAACAAATTATTTGGCGTGACCACCCTGGATACCATCCGGGCGAATACCTTTGTGGCTGCGCTGAAAGGCAAACAGCCGGAAGAGGTTGAAGTGCCGGTCATTGGCGGGCACTCCGGTGTCACTATCTTGCCGCTGCTGTCACAGGTGCCGGGCGTCAGCTTCTCTGAGGACGAAGTGGCAGAGCTGACCAGGCGTATCCAGAACGCCGGGACAGAAGTGGTGGAAGCCAAAGCGGGCGGAGGTTCAGCCACACTCTCTATGGGCCAGGCTGCCGCGCGTTTTGGCCTGTCGCTGGTGCGGGCGCTGCAAGGTGAAAGTAACGTGGTAGAGTGCGCGTATGTTGAAGGGGAAGGCCGCTATGCCCGTTTCTTTGCGCAACCGCTGCTGTTGGGTAAAGAGGGCGTGGCTGAACGCCAGGATATCGGCACATTAAGCGCATTTGAAAAACAGGCGCTGGAAGGGATGCTGGAGGTATTGCGCAAGGATATCGAACTGGGGGAACAGTTCGTTAACGGGTAAAATTCGTTAACGCATAACTTCCCTATTACCGCTGGCGCTATGCCAGCGGTTCGTTTTCGGGGCCGGAATCCGGGCTGGCTTCAGCGGTTTTTTCAACCGGGATTTTTCACCCCGGCGCGCTCCTTTCTCACCAACGGCTGCGGCACTCTCTTCGGCAAAGGCTGTTGCAGTTTCTTCGGCAAAGGCCGGCGGGTTGTCCGCTCAATCGGTAACAGCGTCTCTGCATCAAAATAACGGCTGGGCCAGATGCGCTTCGGGTGAACACCCAGAGCGTGGGCAATAATCCATTCTCCCTTAGGCCAGGGGCGGTAAAGCACGTTGGCCAGGGTCGAGGAACTCAACCCCGCTTTACGTGATAATGCCGCCATTGACGTGCCCCTTTTATGCAGGGCAGAAATAATATCTGCTGAGTGCCAATCCGCCTTTAGCTTGATGTTCATTCCCTTTGTCCTTACTCGTCCACATGCACATGTTGCTTAAAATCCTGCGTGCATTTTGAGAAATTCATAACATCAAATTTAGTAAGTTTGCGCAAATAACTTTCTGAAAGACGGTAAGAATGTGTGCTCATCAACAAATAATGGCTGTAAATGCAGTGAAATAAGCCAAACGAAACAGAACGGTAATGTTTTCCATCAATCATTTACGGAGTATGTATTAATGGTTTTTATAGAAAATTAACGAAAATTTATCTGAAAAATCCCTGAAAGCGGGCAAGGGGTCTGAAAAATCTGTGCATCCGCGTTTATACGCGTAATTTTGGTGTGGTCTTTGTGGGTGAATGGTATAACAGAGGGGTTAAAAACACGCGGCAGTGATCAGGGCGTGTCCTGTCTTAACCGGGCATTCAGACGCGAGAAGGATAATGAAACAAGCGTGGTTTACGGCCAAAGAGCTGGCAGAAGTGTATAGCCTGCCTTCAACCCCACAGGGCGTAAATGCCAGAGCCCGGCGCGAAGGCTGGGACAGGCGGCGCCGTCATGGCGTACAGGGAAAAGCGGTGGAATATTCTATCCGGAGTTTACCGGCCGCCGCCGTCGCTGAATTGACGAGGCAGTGTTCTGGCGTCGTGCCCGGAAAGCCTGGGAAAAGCCCATTAACGATCTGGATCGAGGGCTATCACCAACTGACCGACGCGCAACGCCGGCGGGTGATCGCCCTGATTGTCAAAGAGGGGATGCAGGGGCTGCTTAACCGGCTGCCCCGGTGACCAGGCAGCCGGTTATTGCCTCAGTACTCGCGTTTCACGGCCAGGTGCGCCAGCCCTTCCAGGGCGCGGCGGTATGGCGTGTCCGGCAGGATGCTCAGGCAGGCAATGGCTTTATCCGCTTCTTCTTCCGCACGCTGGCGGGTATAGGCCAGTGACCCGGCCTGATGCATGGTTTCCAGCACCGGCTCCAGCAGATGGCGGCCGTTGCCTTCCTCAATCGCCTGACGGATCAGTGCAGATTGTTCGGCATTGCCGTGTTTCATGGCATGTAACAGCGGCAGGGTCGGTTTGCCTTCGTCCAAATCATCGCCGGTATTTTTGCCCAACGTGCTGCCATCGGCATCGTAATCGAGTAAATCGTCGATGAGCTGGAAAGCGGTACCGAGGTAACGGCCATAGTCCTGCAACGCTTTTTCCTGCTGCTCGGTGGCATCTGACAGGATGGCCGAAGCCTGCGCCGCCGCTTCAAACAGCCGGGCCGTTTTACTGTAGATAACCCGCATGTAACTCTCTTCGGTGATGTCCGGATCGTTACAGTTCATCAGTTGCAGCACTTCGCCTTCGGCAATCACATTGACCGCTTCAGACATCAGCGCCAGTACACGCAGTGACTCCAGGCCGGTCATCATCTGGAAGGCACGGGTATAGATAAAATCGCCGACCAGCACGCTGGCTGCGTTGCCGAAGGCCGCATTCGCCGTGGCTTTGCCGCGGCGCATATCTGACTCGTCAACCACATCATCGTGCAGCAGGGTGGCGGTATGAATAAATTCAATCAGGGCCGCAACGGTGACATGTTTCTGGCCGGTATAGTTGAGCGCGCGCGCAGCCAGCACCGCGATCATCGGCCGGATGCGCTTGCCGCCGCCGCTGATGATGTAGTAGCCCAACTGGTTGATCAGGGTGACATCAGAGTTGAGCTGGTCGAGAATGATCGCGTTTACGGCCGCCATATCTTGTGCGGTTAAGTCGGTAATCTGTTCAAGGTTCATTGTGTTTTTTTCTATTAGGATGCTCTTCACCATGAATGGGAGCACCGCACGCAGCGGCTCATCGTAGTAACAGTACCATTGATTGTACTTGAAAAATGGCATAGATAAACGTCGCGAAATGAGCTGTGCTTTTTTTCTTCTTCTGACTTTATTCTGCTCTTGTCATGCGATGCTTTTTTGCGTAGAATTCGCGCCCTATTGTGAATATTTATAGCGCGCTTTGAACTACTAAAGGCGAGTGCGCGGAAAGCGGAGTTTTATATGTACGCGGTTTTCCAAAGTGGTGGTAAACAACACCGAGTAAGCGAAGGTCAAACCGTTCGCTTGGAAAAGCTGGACATCGCAACTGGTGAAGCTGTTGAGTTTGACCAAGTGCTGATGATTGCCAATGGTGAAGAAATCAACATCGGCGTTCCTTTCGTCGATGGTGGCAAAATCACCGCTGAAGTTGTGGCTCACGGTCGTGGCGAGAAAATTAAAATCGTTAAGTTTCGTCGTCGTAAACACTACCGTAAGCAGCAGGGCCACCGTCAGTGGTTCACTGATGTGAAAATCACCGGCATCAGCGCTTAAGTTTAGGAGCATAAAATGGCACATAAAAAGGCTGGCGGCTCGACTCGTAACGGTCGCGATTCCGAAGCTAAACGTCTGGGCGTGAAGCGCTTTGGCGGCGAAGCAGTACTGGCAGGCAGCATCATCGTTCGTCAGCGCGGGACCAAGTTCCACGCAGGCACCAACGTAGGTTGCGGCAAAGACCACACTCTGTTCGCACTGGCTGACGGTAAAGTTAAGTTCGAAGTAAAAGGCCCGAACAATCGTAAATTCATCAGCATCGTTGCTGAATAAGTTTTTCGAGCCTTACTGGTAGATGTAAGCCCCGCAATTCTGTTGCGGGGCTTTTTACATTTTAGAGTGGACGTCGGGGCAGGATATGGAAACCAGGCAGCAGGCAGGCATCGGCATCATGCTGGCATTGACCACCGCCGTATTTTGGGGCGCATTGCCAATCGCGATGAAACAGGTACTCCAGGTCATGGACCCGTTTACCGTTGTCTGGTACCGCTTTACCATGGCCGCACTGGGCCTGGGCGGGCTGTTGGCTGTCAGGGGGAATCTGCCGCCGTTACGCTTGTTCGGCAAGCCGCGCTGGCTGGCGCTGCTGGCGGTTGCCACGGCAGGGTTGCTGGGGAACTTCATCTTTTTCAGCTCCTCGCTGCAATACCTCAGCCCGACAGCCTCACAGGTGATTGGCCAGCTTTCGCCGGTTGGGATGATGATCGCCAGTGTGTTCATCCTTAAAGAGCGGATGCGCATTACGCAGGTGATAGGCGCAGCGATGCTGATTTGCGGGCTGATCATGTTTTTCAACAACAGCCTGATTGAAATTTTTACCCGGCTGACCGATTACACGCTGGGCGTCTTGCTCGGTGTGTGCGCCGCGTCCGTCTGGGTCTGCTATGGCGTGGCACAAAAGGTTCTTTTGCGTCGCCTGGCATCGCAACAGATCCTGGTAATGTTGTACACTTTGTGTGCAGTCGCGCTTTTTCCTCTGGCGCATCCGGGGATGATCATGCAATTGAGCGGCTGGCAACTCGCCTGTCTGCTGTTTTGTGGCGCCAACACCCTGATTGGCTATGGCGCGCTGGCTGAGGCCATGGCGCGCTGGCAGGCGGCACAGGTAAGTGCCCTGGTGACGCTGACACCGCTGTTTACCCTGCTATTTTCGAATTTACTGGCATTGGCCTGGCCGCATTTCTTCGCGGTGCCTGCGCTGAATGTGGTGGGATACCTCGGGGCGATCGTTGTGGTGTCAGGGGCAATGTTTTCCGCAATTGGCCACCGTTGGTGGCCCGGGCGGACAGAAAAAAGTCTGGTTGCTTCATTAAAGCCCTCAGACGAATGATTTACGGAGACAGCAAATGAAGTTTGTAGATGAAGCCACGATTCTGGTGGTGGCAGGTGATGGCGGCAACGGGTGCGTGAGTTTCCGTCGCGAAAAATATATTCCTAAAGGCGGCCCGGATGGCGGCGACGGCGGCGACGGCGGTGATGTCTACCTGCTGGCTGATGAGAACCTGAATACCCTGATCGACTACCGTTTTGAGAAGTCTTTCCGGGCAGAACGGGGTGAAAACGGCCAGAGCCGTGACTGCACCGGTAAACGCGGCAAAGACATTACCATTAAGGTGCCGGTCGGGACGCGTATTATCGACCAGGGCACCGGTGAAGTGGTGGGCGATTTGACCCGTCACCAGCAGCGCCTGATGGTCGCCAAGGGCGGTTTCCACGGCCTTGGTAACACCCGCTTCAAGTCCTCCGTTAACCGTACCCCGCGCCAGAAAACCATGGGCACGCCGGGCGAAAAGCGTGACATTAACCTGGAGCTGCTGTTGCTGGCAGACGTCGGGATGCTGGGCCTGCCGAACGCCGGTAAGTCGACCTTCATCCGTGCGGTTTCCGCGGCGAAGCCAAAAGTGGCGGACTACCCGTTCACCACGCTGGTGCCGAGCCTGGGTGTGGTGCGTATGGACAGCGAACAGAGCTTCGTGGTGGCTGACATTCCTGGGCTTATCGAAGGCGCATCGGAAGGCGCAGGCCTCGGCATTCGCTTCCTGAAGCACCTGGAGCGTTGCCGCGTGCTGCTGCACCTGGTGGATATCGCCCCGATCGATGAATCTAACCCGGTTGAAAATGCCCGTGTCATCATCAACGAGCTGAAGCAGTACAGCGAAAAACTGTCTGAGAAGCCGCGCTGGCTGGTGTTCAACAAGGTTGACTTGCTGGACGATGAAGAAGCGGAAGCCCGTGCCAAAGCCATTGCGGAAGAGATGGGCTGGGAAGGTAAATACTACCTGATCTCAGCAGCAAACCGCGCTGGGGTAAATGCCCTGTGCTGGGATGTGATGAGCTTCCTGAACACGCAGCCGCGTGAAATGGCCATCGAAGAGAGCAAGCCGGAAAAAGCAGAGTTCATGTGGGATGATTACCACCGTGAACAGCTGGCTGAAGCTGAGGCTGAAGCAGAAGAAGAGTGGGATGACGACTGGGATGAAGATGACGACGAAGGCGTCGAAATCATTTACCAGCGTTAATCTGCGGAAAAAAGGCTGCCTTCGGGCAGCCTTTTTTATACGCATCTGAGCAATCAGGCTGGATCAAGCCGGGAAGGGAGCAGGCATTGGGCCGCCAAACCCCCTTCAGGCCGGTTTTGTAGCGTCAGGGTCGCCCGGTGAAGCTGGGCGATACGAATAACAATATTTAGCCCTAATCCGCTGCCGCCATAACGTTGATCCATCCGCGTAAAGGCCTTAGTCAGCTCACCCGCCAGATTTTCATCAATGCCCGGCCCTTCGTCGCTCACCGTCAGTTGCCATTGCGCCTGCTGTGCCAGACACGACACAGTGATACGCGTCTGTTCAGGGCTGTAACGGTGCGCATTTTCCACCATGTTCCGTAACATCAGCCGCAGCAATACCGCATCCCCCTCCATCCAGGCCTGGGTTGGCATGTGCCATATCACCGTTTGCTGACGTTGCGCAGCCATCTCCTCCAACTCTTCGCGCAGGGGCAGGGCAACCTCTTCAACCCAGTTAATCCGCTGATAGTGGCCGCCGGCAAAGTTTTGCCCGGCCCGTGACAGCATGAGCAGCTGCTCAATGGTATGCATCAGCAGATCGAGACGTGCGATCAACACCCGGCTTTCAGTGATTCCCTTTTGCTCCATCAGCTCCAGATGAAGCCTGATGCCCGCCAGGGGCGTGCGTAATTCATGAGCTGCATCGGCCGTAAACAGGCGCTCTTGCTGAATAGTATTGGAGAGCCGCGCCAGCAGTTGATTAAGCGATGTCGTCACCGACACAATTTCCTGCATATCGCTATTAATCGGCAGGGGAGTCAGATTATCCGCAGAACGGTTCTGCAGACGCTGTTGCAGCTGATTCAGCGGGCGGATAATCCAGCTGATGGCCCAGAAGGAGAGCAGTAACGTGATGCCGAGCATAATCAGCGAGGGAGCCAGCAAGGAAGCCACTGCCTCGGCAATTTCCATTTCCACGTGCTGGTTACGGACTTTAGCGGTCAGTGTAGTATCCACCAGCAGGCTAATCTGTTCCCGGCTCTCATGCCAGAGCCAGAAAACACTGATGAGTTGGGTGACCAGCAGAATTAACGCCAGCATTAACAATAAACGCCGACGCATACTGATCATGACTGGGCATCCAGCCGGTAACCAATACCGCGCACGGTACGGATGCGCTCTTTGCCCAGTTTGCGGCGCAGATTGTGGATATGCACTTCCAGAGTATTGGAGCCTAAATCATCCTGCCAGGTGTAGAGATCGTGTTGTAACAGCTCCCGGTTGACCGTGTGCCCTGCACGCAGCATCAACCGGGACAGAATGGCAAACTCTTTAGGCGTGATCTCCAGGGGCTTGTTATCCAGAGAAACCTGCTGAGTCGACAGATTAAGCGTGAGATTATCCACGGTCAGCAGATTATCGCTGTGCCCTTGATAGCGCCGCAACAGAGCGCGGACACGCGCCTGCAGTTCAGCCAGCGCGAAAGGCTTTATCAGGTAATCATCCGCGCCTGCATCCAGCCCCTCTACCCGATCCTCCATGGCATCACGCGCCGTCAGAATTAACACCGGCAGCGCCATGTTTTCACGCCGCCACTGACGCAACAGCGACGTGCCGTCGCGATCCGGCAGCCCCAGATCAAGAATAATTAAGCTGTACTGACTGGCAGGAAGATAACGGACTGCGTCGGCTGCACAGCTGACGCAGTCACACACGTAGCCCTGCGCAGAAAGCGCGGCCGAAAGGCCTTGTTGCAACAGTGCATCATCTTCAATGATCAGTAGTTTCATGCTCAGTTATTCTGGTAGATATCGCGATAGAGGCGGCTTTCAAACCTCACCAGCGGGGCGCGCCGTGTGCGCTGATCTTCCGGTGGAACTGCATAGCCGGACAGGTACTGCACAAAGGCCATCTTCTGGCCGCTGGCGGTGGTGATAAACCCGGCCAGGTTATATACACCCTGAAGCGCACCTGTCTTCGCCGACACTTTGCCGTCTACACCCGCCTCATGCAGGCCGCCGCGGTAACGCAGCGTGCCGTCATAACCGGCCAACGGTAACATCGCAATGAAATTCAGCTCGTTGTCATGCTGGGCGATGTATTGCAGTGCCTGCATCATGGTGGCAGGGGAGAGCAGGTTATGGCGCGATAAGCCGGAGCCATCCACAACGATGCTGTTGCCGAGGTCTACCCCGGCTTTTTGCCGCAAAATCTGACGGACAGCATCTGCCCCGGCGCGCCAGGTTCCCGGCACGCCAAAGCGCTCATGGCCGATAGTCCGGAACACCGTATCGGCGATCATATTGTCGGACTTTTTCAGCATGATTTTCAGCAAATCATGCAACGGCAGGGATTGCGTCTGCGCCAGGACTGTTCCGGCCGGGGTCTGCTGTGTCTGGCGTTTCAATGTGCCGCCAATCTGGATCCCGGCATCCTGAAGCTCGTCTTTGAGGATGGCCCCCGCGTAAGCGGCCCCATCCTGGATGGCGAACGCCAGCGGCAGCGGGTCAGCACGTTGGGTCAGGCAGCCGGTCAGCGTGAAACGGTTAAGTTCACCCGGCACCACATCCAGTTCGCAATATTGCGCATCCGGCGAGCCTTTTGCCAGCGTACGTACCTGGCTGAACATATGCACCGGGTAGTAGGAAGCTACCCGGATAAAGGCGATATCGTCAGGCTTTGGGGCGCTGTAAAGCGAAACTGAAAAACAGTTGCGGTCAACAATCGCGGCAGCCGGCGGAGCGCTGAAGCACTGGGTGATGTCATTCCACGGCCAGCCCGGCGCTTTGTCATGGCTGGCAAACACGGAGGTATCCACAATCACATCACCGGTGATTTCACGAATACCCTGCTTTTTCAGCGCCGCAACCATATTGCGCAGGTTTTGCCGTTTAAAGGTTGGGTCGCCGTCGAAACGCGCCACCAGGTTGCCGCGCAATACGCCATCTGCGATCGTCGCGCTGCTCTCAAACGTCGTATTGAAGCGGAAATCCGGCCCCAGTTGCAGCAACGCGGCCAATGCCGTCAGCACTTTTTGGGTACTGGCCGGTAACGCCATGTGCTGGCCGTGATAATCAATGGCGGGCGTCGTTGAGCCTACTTTTTGAACCAGCAGTGCCAGGTTGGCACCATCAGGCAGGTATTGCGTGTAATCTTCGACCGGCGCAGCATGGGCAGACAACATAAATGCGCAGGTTAATCCGCTGACAATTCGTGAAAAACGCATAATTTTGGGGCAACAGATGGATAATGTGCCGTCATACTACGGTGCAAAGCAGGAAAAAGTAAACGATGACCCATAATGAACTCTACGTTAAAATGCGTATCAAAATGCAAAACCAATCCTGACCCGGCTATCACTGCCGGTCAGGATTCTTTTGTTTCTCGCCTGGAAGCGAAAGGGCCACGCCGGTCCTGCGCATTTTCATCCGAACACGTCAGGAAGGCGGATTTTTAATCAGGATAGAAGTAGAGGTAGTGTAACTATGAAACAGATTCCGATGACGTTGCGTGGCGCAGAGAAGTTGCGCGAAGAGCTTGATTACCTTAAGAGTGTGCGTCGCCCGAAAATTATCGCTGATATTGCTGATGCGCGTGAGCACGGCGACCTGAAAGAGAATGCTGAATATCATGCCGCCCGTGAGCAACAGGGCTTTTGTGAAGGGCGTATTCAGGAGATCGAGGCAAAACTGTCTAACGCTCAGGTGATCGATATCACAAAAATGCCAAATAATGGCCGGGTGATTTTCGGTGCCACCGTGAAGGTCCTGAACCTGGATACGGATGAAGAACAATCTTACCGGATCGTAGGGGATGATGAAGCTGACTTTAAGCAGAACCTCATTTCGGTAAACTCCCCGATTGCCCGCGGCCTGATTGGCAAAGAGCAGGATGATGTGGTGGTGATCAACACGCCGGGCGGCGACGTGGAATATGAAATTTTGCACGTTGATTATCTTTAACGCTGTCCGGAAGGTTACAATCCCGCTACATTTGTAAAGATAAGAAAAAGGCCGCATGCGGCCTTTTATCAGAGCAGTGCACATGGCACCTTTTCAGTAAACGTGGGAAGCTTAACGCGGTAAACTGATTTTCCGGTCGTCGGACGGACGATAGAGAACCAGAATATTCCCGATAACTTGCACGTTAGCCGCGCCAGTTTCACGCACAATCGCATCAACGATCAAAGTTTTGGTTTCGCGCTCTTCAGCAGCGATCTTCACTTTAATCAGTTCATGATGCGCAAGCGCCTGCTCGATCTCGGCCAGCACCCCTTCGGTGAGCCCGTTATTACCCAGCATAACGACCGGTTTTAACGGATGCGCCAGGCCTTTCAGGTGCTGTTTTTGTTTGTTATTCAGATTCATCGTATTTTTTGCTTAGGTTGGGATTGAAAACGGGTCATTCTACCGCCATCTCAGGTTTATCACCAACCCGGTATCTGCCTCTCCGCCGCTGCCGAGCGCTAAGCAATCAATCGTATGTCTCTAAGAGCCTGTAAAACAGGCTTAAAATCAGGATAGTTGGAAAACCGATGACCAATAAAAAGCGTTCTGCCAGCTCCAGTCGCTGGTTACAGGAACACTTTAGCGATAAATATGTCCTGCAGGCACAGAAAAAAGGGCTACGCTCACGTGCCTGGTTTAAACTTGATGAGATACAACAAAGCGACAAACTCTTCAAACCGGGCATGACCGTCGTGGATTTAGGCGCGGCACCGGGTGGCTGGTCACAGTATGTGGTCAGCCAAATTGGCGGAAGCGGGCGCATTATTGCCTGTGACCTTTTACCGATGGATCCTATTGTTGGCGTTGATTTCCTTCAGGGGGATTTTCGTGATCCAATAGTGTTGGATGCGCTGCTGCAACGCGTAGGCGACAAGAAAGTTCAGGTGGTCATGTCCGATATGGCCCCGAATATGAGTGGTACTCCGGCTGTCGATATTCCTAAATCGATGTATCTGGTTGAATTAGCGCTGGATATGTGTCGTGATGTACTGGCGCCAGGGGGAAGTTTCCTGGTGAAGGTGTTTCAGGGGGATGGGTTTGACGCATACCTGCGCGAAATCCGCTCTCTGTTTACGAAGGTTAAGATTCGTAAGCCAGACGCTTCCCGGGCAAGGTCGCGGGAAGTGTACATCGTAGCGACAGGGCGCAAACTGTAGTACCCTAACGCTGTTTGTTAACACAGTTGTAATATGAGGTTAATCCCTTGAGTGACATGGCGAAAAACCTAATTCTCTGGTTGGTCATCGCAGTTGTGCTGATGTCTGTGTTCCAGAGCTTTGGGCCCAGCGAGTCGAATGGCCGTAGGGTAGATTATTCTACCTTCATGTCCGAATTGACCCAAGACCAGATTCGTGAAGCACGTATCAACGGACGTGAGATCAACGTTACCAAGAAAGACAGTAACCGATACACGACTTATCTCCCGGTTAACGATCCAAAATTACTGGATACCCTGTTAACGAAAAATGTGAAAGTGGTTGGTGAACCGCCGGAAGAACCGAGTTTGCTGGCTTCTATCTTTATCTCCTGGTTCCCGATGCTGTTGCTGATTGGGGTCTGGATCTTCTTCATGCGGCAGATGCAGGGCGGTGGCGGCAAAGGTGCCATGTCCTTTGGCAAGAGTAAGGCCCGCATGTTGACCGAAGACCAGATTAAAACCACTTTCTCTGATGTTGCCGGCTGCGACGAAGCGAAAGAAGAGGTCAGCGAGCTGGTCGATTACCTGCGCGAGCCGAGCCGTTTCCAGAAGCTGGGCGGTAAAATTCCAAAAGGCGTCCTGATGGTAGGCCCGCCGGGGACCGGTAAAACCTTGCTGGCGAAAGCCATTGCAGGCGAAGCCAAAGTGCCGTTCTTTACCATTTCCGGTTCTGACTTTGTTGAAATGTTCGTGGGTGTGGGTGCGTCCCGTGTCCGTGACATGTTTGAGCAGGCGAAGAAAGCGGCACCTTGCATCATCTTTATCGATGAAATTGATGCCGTGGGTCGCCAGCGTGGTGCAGGCCTGGGCGGCGGCCATGATGAGCGTGAGCAGACGCTGAACCAGATGCTGGTTGAGATGGATGGCTTCGAAGGCAATGAAGGTATCATCGTGATTGCCGCGACCAACCGTCCTGACGTACTGGACCCTGCGTTACTGCGTCCGGGCCGTTTCGACCGTCAGGTCGTGGTCGGCCTGCCGGATGTACGCGGCCGTGAACAGATCCTGAAAGTTCACATGCGCCGTGTGCCGCTGTCACCGGACATTGATGCTTCTGTGATTGCACGTGGTACCCCAGGCTTCTCCGGGGCGGATTTGGCTAACCTGGTCAACGAAGCTGCACTGTTTGCCGCCCGCGGCAGCAAACGTGTGGTGTCGATGGTTGAGTTCGAGAAAGCCAAAGATAAAATCATGATGGGTGCTGAGCGCCGCTCTATGGTGATGACCGAGTCGCAGAAAGAGTCCACGGCGTACCATGAGGCCGGGCACGCGATCATTGGCCGTCTGGTTCCTGAGCATGACCCGGTACACAAAGTGACGATCATCCCGCGCGGCCGTGCTCTGGGTGTAACCTTCTTCCTGCCGGAAGGGGATGCAATCAGCGCCAGCCGTCAGAAACTGGAGAGCCAGATTTCTACGCTTTACGGCGGCCGTCTGGCAGAAGAGATCATTTACGGGCCGGAAAAAGTGTCTACCGGTGCGTCAAATGACATCAAAGTTGCGACGTCGATTGCACGTAACATGGTGACCCAATGGGGCTTCTCTGAGAAGCTGGGGCCATTGCTGTACGCGGAAGAAGAGGGCGAGGTGTTCCTGGGCCGTTCCGTGGCCAAAGCCAAGCACATGTCTGACGAAACGGCACGCATCATTGACCAGGAAGTGAAATCCCTGATTGAACGCAACTACGTGCGTGCACGTTCGCTGCTGATGGAAAACATGGACATCCTGCACTCAATGAAGGACGCCCTGATGAAGTATGAAACCATCGACGCGCCGCAGATTGATGACCTGATGAACCGTAAAGATGTGCGTCCGCCGGCAGGTTGGGATGACGCGGTGAAAAACAATTCGAATGATGGCGGCTCCCCTAAAGCGCCAACACCGGTTGATGACCCGCGCACAGCAAACCCCGGTAACACCATGTCTGAGCAGCTGGGCGACAAATAAGTTTCACGCCTGCCTGAAATGCTGTTTGCTACATACTAACCCCGGGCTCGCCCGGGGTTTTTTATTGTCTGTTATATATGCTACACGGTGGAGAACAACCTATGCAGCTGACTGCGGGAAGCCGCTCACTTAACCTGCTTTACCCGCAGGTAATGGGCATCTTGAATGTCACGCCTGATTCTTTTTCAGATGGCGGTAAACACAACACCATTGATCGCGCGTTGCGTCATGCTCAAACCATGATTGAAGCGGGTGCCACGCTGATAGACGTAGGCGGTGAATCCACCCGGCCAGGCGCTGCAGAAGTCAGTGAGCAAGAGGAGCTGGATCGGGTTATCCCGGTGGTTGAAGCTCTGACCCGCTATTTTGATGTGTGGATTTCCGTTGATACCTCAAAACCTGCGGTGATAACCGCCAGTGCGGCGGCAGGGGCCGATCTGATTAACGATATCCGCTCTTTGCAGGAGCCTGGTGCGCTGGAAGCTGCAGCAGGCACGGGCTTGCCGGTGTGCCTGATGCATATGCAGGGCCAGCCTTCTACCATGCAACAAGCGCCGCACTATGATGATTTAATGGGAGATGTCTTCGCCTTCTTCCGTCATCATATTGCCCGCTGTGAGCAGGCAGGGATCGGCAAGGAAAAATTGGTGCTCGACCCAGGCTTTGGTTTCGGTAAGAATTTGTCGCACAACTATCAGTTACTGAACCGTTTGTCCGAGCTGCATCAATTTGATTTGCCGCTCCTGGTAGGGATGTCGCGTAAATCGATGGTGGGGCAGCTGTTAAATATTCCTCCAGAACAACGTGTTTCCGGCAGTGTTGCCTGTGCAGTGATTGCCGCCATGAAAGGCGCCAAAATTATCCGGGTGCATGATGTCAAAGAAACGGTTGAGGCAATGCGCGTGGTTGAAGCAACACTTTATGCGAAGGATTAAAAAGAGATTATGAGTAACCGTAAATACTTTGGCACTGATGGAATTCGTGGGAAGGTCGGGCAGACCCCTATCACACCTGATTTTGTCCTGAAGCTTGGCTGGGCAGCCGGCAAAGTCCTGGCGCGCAATGGCTCCCGGAAAGTCATCATCGGAAAAGATACGCGTATTTCAGGCTATATGCTGGAGTCCGCGCTTGAGGCCGGCCTGGCTGCCGCAGGGCTTTCAGCGGCCTTCACCGGGCCGATGCCAACCCCGGCGGTTGCCTACCTGACCCGCACCTTCCGGGCCGAGGCGGGGATTGTAATCTCGGCGTCCCATAACCCGTTTTATGACAACGGTATAAAATTCTTCTCGATCGATGGCGCAAAACTGCCGGATGAAGTGGAAGAAGCCATTGAAGCGGAAATGGAAAAACCGCTGACCTGTGTAGAGTCCAGTGAGCTGGGTAAAGCCAGCCGCATCGTTGATGCCGCAGGCCGTTACATTGAATTTTGCAAAGGGACGTTCCCCAGCGAATTGAGCCTGAGCGGGCTGAAGATCGTGGTGGACTGTGCCAATGGTGCAACCTACCACATCGCGCCAAGTGTGCTGCGTGAGCTGGGTGCCAAAGTCATCGCCATTGGCTGTGAGCCGGATGGCATGAATATCAACGAAAAATGCGGCGCAACAGATGTGCGTGAGCTGCAAAAACGTGTTGTGGCTGAAAAGGCGGATGTCGGGCTGGCGCTGGATGGTGACGGCGACCGCGTGATGATGGTGGATCATCAGGGTAACACCGTAGACGGTGACCAGATCCTGTACATCATTGCACGGGAAGGGCTTCGTCAGGGCCAATTGCGTGGCGGTGCTGTCGGTACCTTGATGAGCAACATGGGGCTGGAGCTGGCATTGAAACAGCTGGGCATTCCTTTTGCGCGTGCCAAAGTGGGCGACCGATATGTGCTGGAAAAAATGCAGGAGAAGGGCTGGCGCATTGGCGCTGAAAACTCCGGGCATGTCATCCTGCTGGACAAAACCACGACCGGGGACGGCATCGTAGCAGGTTTGCAAGTGCTTACTGCGATGGTGCGTAACCATATGAGCCTGCATGATCTGTGCAGCGGGATGAAACTGCTGCCGCAGATTCTGGTTAACGTGCGTTTTGCCGGGGAAAATGATCCGCTGCAGTCTCCTGAAGTGATGAAAGTCACTGAGGAAGTGGAAAAACAACTGGCAGGTAAGGGCCGCGTTCTGTTGCGTAAATCGGGTACTGAACCCCTGATCCGCGTGATGGTGGAAGGGGAGGATGCCATTTTGGTTGAATCCCTGGCGAACCGTATTGCCGATGCGGTGAAAGCCGCTGGCTGACAGCCGGTTTTTGCCGGCCTGCGCACGTCGCACGGCCGGCAAATGGCTGTAATTTATTCTGGTCTGGCGCTTTTTTCCGCAATCAAACCAGATATAAAAAATTGCCCTTGCGCGTGGTGCTCCCTTTGGTTAGTATTCACACCCGCTTCAGTAGGTGAGTGAGTTAGCCTGACCTGCTTGATTGGTGCGAAGCAATTGGCATGCGGTGAACCCGCAAGGATACAGGTACGTTTATGTACGAAGCTCTTCTGGTTATTTTCCTGATCGTGGCGTTAGGGCTTGTAGCTCTGATTATGCTGCAACAAGGTAAAGGTGCGGATATGGGCGCTTCTTTCGGAGCAGGTGGTTCAGCCACTCTCTTCGGTTCAAGCGGCTCCGGTAACTTCATGACCCGCATGACGGCGATTCTGGCAACACTGTTTTTCGTCATCAGCCTGATCCTGGGCAACCTGAGCAGTAACCAAAGCCATAAAGGCAGCGAGTGGGAAAACCTGGGTCAGCCAGTAAAATCTGAGCAGACAACTGCACCGGCAGCACCGGCTCAGAACAGTGACTTGCCGCAGTAAGCGACACGTGACAAACAGCAGTAAACGCTTTTCAAATAACGGTTAATGCGCCTAAGCAGCAAAGACGGTTGTTTAAAAAAAAGTGCCGAGGTGGTGGAATTGGTAGACACGCTACCTTGAGGTGGTAGTGCCCGCATGGGCTTACGGGTTCAAGTCCCGTCCTCGGTACCAATCCTTTTATTGATTTGCATTTTCGCAAATTTCGGCGTAGTATTCGCCACGTTTTCGGACGCGGGGTGGAGCAGCTTGGTAGCTCGTCGGGCTCATAACCCGAAGGTCGTCGGTTCAAATCCGGCCCCCGCAACCACTTTCCCTTAAAGTCTTTTTTCAAATATACTGTGAATGAATCGACAGTGTTTTCAGGGCAATTTGAAAAAATTCTTGCCAGAAAGTGCACCGAAGCCGCACTGCGGCAAATAGGGTCCAGTCACAAAAAGCCCCGATTTATCGGGGTTTTTTGTTATTTGACAACAGAATCACTGGGCTATTAAGCCCTTTTTTTATGTCTTGGGGGTGGGCTTGTCCACATTAGAGCAAAAATTGACAGAGATGATTACCGCGCCGGTAGAAGCGTTAGGCTATGAACTGGTCGGTATCGAATTCATCCGTAGTCGCCAATCAACGCTACGCATCTATATTGATAGTGAAGACGGCATCAATGTCGACGATTGTGCTGATGTAAGCCATCAGGTGAGCGCAGTGCTTGATGTTGAAGACCCCATCACTGTGGCTTACAACCTGGAAGTCTCCTCTCCGGGCCTTGATCGTCCTATGTTCACCGCTGAACACTATACCCGTTATCTTGGTGAAGAAGTCAGCATTGTCCTGCGTATGGCAATGCAAAACCGTCGCAAATGGCAGGGTATTATCAAGGCTGTCGATGGTGAGATGATCACGGTGACTGTGGATGGGAAAGATGAAGTGTTCGCGCTGAGTAACATCCAGAAAGCGAACCTGGTACCCCACTTTTAAAGTTAGGATGAGGCAACTAGGATGAATAAAGAGATTCTGGCTGTTGTAGAAGCAGTTTCGAACGAAAAAGCCCTCCCGCGGGAAAAAATTTTTGAAGCGCTGGAAACTGCACTGTCTACGGCGACAAAGAAAAAATACGAGCAAGAAATTGACGTACGCGTCAGCATTGATCGTAAAACCGGTGATTTCGACACCTTCCGCCGCTGGCTGGTTGTTGAAGAAGTTACCCAGCCTACGCGTGAAATTACCCGTGAAGCTGCCCAGTTTGAAGATCCGTCTATTGATGTAGGCGGCTATATTGAAGATCAGATTGAATCTGTCACCTTCGACCGCATTACCACCCAGACCGCTAAACAGGTTATCGTACAGAAAGTCCGCGAAGCGGAACGTGCGATGGTGGTTGACCAGTTCCGCGAGCAGGAAGGCGAAATCGTCACCGGCGTTGTGAAGAAAGTTAACCGTGACAGCATCTCTCTGGACCTGGGCAATAATGCGGAAGCAGTCATTCTGCGTGAAGATATGCTGCCGCGTGAGAACTTCCGTCCGGGTGACCGCATCCGTGGCGTGTTGTATGCCGTTCGCCCGGAAGCACGCGGCGCGCAGCTGTTCGTCAGCCGCTCACGTCCGGAAATGCTGATTGAGTTGTTCCGCATTGAAGTGCCGGAAATCGGCGAAGAAGTGATCGAGATTAAAGCGGCAGCCCGCGATCCGGGTTCCCGTGCAAAAATCGCTGTGAAGACCAATGACAAGCGCATCGATCCGGTGGGTGCTTGCGTCGGTATGCGTGGCGCACGCGTTCAGGCCGTTTCCAGTGAACTGGGCGGTGAGCGCATTGATATCGTGTTGTGGGATGACAATCCGGCACAATTCGTCATTAACGCGATGGCGCCGGCGGATGTGGCGTCAATTGTGGTTGACGAAGATCGACACACGATGGATATCGCTGTTGAAGCCAGTAATCTGGCTCAGGCGATCGGCCGTAACGGCCAGAACGTACGTTTGGCATCTCAGCTCAGTGGCTGGGAACTGAACGTCATGACAGCAGATGACTTGCAAGCCAAACATCAGGCTGAAGCACATGCTGCTATCGATACCTTCACTAAACACCTCGATATTGACGAAGACTTCGCGACAGTCCTGGTGGAAGAAGGTTTCTCTACGCTTGAAGAATTGGCCTATGTGCCGATGAAAGAACTTCTGGAAATCGACGGTCTGGACGAAGATACAGTCGAAGCGCTGCGCGAACGCGCCAAAGCTGCACTGACCACCCTGGCACTGGCACAGGAAGAGAGTCTGGGCGATAAGCAACCCGCAGACGATCTGCTGAACCTGGCTGGTCTGGAACGCAGCATGGCATTTAAACTGGCTGCGCGTGGGGTTTGTACGCTGGAAGATCTTGCCGAGCAGGGTGTTGACGACCTGTCAGATATTGAAGGGCTTGACGATACGCAAGCCGGCGAGCTGATCATGGCCGCACGTAATATCTGCTGGTTCGGCGACAATGCGTAATAAACTGTAGCAGGAAGGAACAGCATGACAGATGTAACCGTAAAATCATTGGCCGCAGAGATCCAAACGTCGGTTGATCGCCTGGTACAGCAGTTTGCTGATGCAGGGATCAATAAATCCGAAGCGGACTCTGTGACCCAGCACGAGAAAGAGACATTACTGGCGCATCTGAACCGTGATAACAGCGGTGCGTCAAATAAACTGACATTGCAACGCAAAACGCGTAGTACCCTGAATATTCCGAGCACCGGCGGTAAAAGTAAATCGGTGCAAATTGAGGTCCGCAAGAAACGCACTTATGTTAAACGCGACACGTCCGAGGCTGAACAGGCTCAGGCTGAAGCGGAAGAGCAAGCACGGCGCGAAGCGGAAGAGCAGGCACGACGCCTGGCAGAAGAGCAAGCTCAACGTGAAGCCGCTGAGAAAGCGAAGCGTGTAGCCGATGAGCAAGCCAAACGTGAGGCCGCTGAAAAAGCGAAGCGTGACGCAGCGGAAAAAGAAAAAGTGACTAACCAACATACCGACGAAATGACCAAGCCAGCTCAGACAGAAAAAGCACGACGCGAGGCTGAGGCCGCCGAACTGAAACGCAAAGCAGAAGACGAAGCGCGCCGCAAGGTTGAAGAAAATGCCCGTCTCGTTGCAGAAGAAGCCCGTAAAATGGCGGATTCCGGCGTATGGACTGAAACGGCAGAGCCGACTGAGTCCGAGTCTGCTGACTATCATGTCACCACGTCTCACCATGCCCGCGAAGCGGAAGACGAGAACGATCGTCAGGTTGAAGGCGAGCGCCGCAGCCGTGTCCGTACCAGCAAATCCACCAAGCAAAAGAAAGGCAGCAAGCTGTCTGAATCCAAAGCTGACCGTGAAGAGGCCCGCGCCGTTACCCGTGGCGGTAAAGGTAAGCGTAAGCCAAGCACCTTGCAGCAGGGCTTCAACAAGCCGGCTCAGGCCGTGAACCGCGATGTGGTGATCGGTGAAACGCTGACGGTAGCAGAACTGGCTAACAAGATGGCGGTCAAAGGTTCTCAGGTCATCAAAGCGATGATGAAACTGGGCGCGATGGCTACCATCAACCAGGTTATCGATCAGGAAACCGCACAGCTGGTTGCTGAAGAGATGGGCCACAAAGTTATCCTGCGTCGTGAGAACGAGCTGGAAGAAGCGGTAATGAGTGACCGTGACACCGGTGCCGGTGCAGAATCCCGCGCGCCTGTTGTGACCATCATGGGCCACGTTGACCACGGTAAAACCTCTCTGCTCGACTACATCCGCTCCACGAAAGTGGCGGCAGGCGAAGCAGGCGGCATTACCCAGCACATCGGTGCTTATCATGTTGAGACTGAAAACGGCATGATCACCTTCCTGGATACCCCAGGCCACGCCGCGTTTACCGCAATGCGTGCCCGTGGTGCCCAGGCGACCGATATCGTTGTTCTGGTCGTGGCTGCCGATGACGGCGTGATGCCGCAGACGATTGAAGCTATCCAGCACGCCAAAGCGGCCAATGTGCCGATTGTGGTGGCGGTGAACAAAATCGACAAACCAGAATCCGATCCGGACCGTGTTAAGCACGAACTCTCCCAGTACGGCGTTATGCCGGAAGAGTGGGGCGGTGAATCCCAGTTCATGCACGTTTCCGCCAAAGCGGGTACCGGCATTGATGAGCTGCTGGACGCCATCCTGCTGCAGGCTGAAGTTCTGGAGCTGAAAGCAATCCGTAACGGCATGGCAAGCGGTGTGGTTATCGAATCCTTCCTGGACAAAGGCCGTGGCCCGGTTGCAACGGTACTGGTACGTGAAGGTACCCTGAACAAGGGCGATATCGTGCTGTGTGGCTTTGAATATGGCCGTGTGCGTGCGATGCGTGATGAGCTGGGCCGTGAGATTAACTCTGCGGGTCCGTCTATCCCAGTTGAAATCCTGGGTCTGTCCGGCGTGCCGGCAGCAGGTGATGAAGCCACCGTAGTGCGTGACGAGAAGAAAGCCCGTGAAGTGGCGCTCTATCGTCAGGGCAAATTCCGCGAAGTCAAACTGGCACGTCAGCAGAAGTCCAAGCTGGAAAACATGTTTGCCAACATGACCGAAGGCGAAGTGTCCGAACTGAACATCGTCTTCAAAGCGGACGTTCAGGGCTCTGTAGAAGCGATTGCCGACTCCCTGATGAAGCTCTCCACCAACGAAGTGAAGGTGAAGATTGTTGGCTCCGGCGTAGGTGGTATCACCGAAACCGACGCAACCCTGGCGGCTGCATCCAACGCTATCGTGATCGGCTTCAACGTGCGTGCTGATGCCTCTGCCCGTCGCGTTATCGAGTCTGAAAGCCTCGACCTGCGTTACTACTCCGTGATCTATGACCTGATCGACGAAGTGAAACAGGCGATGAGCGGTATGCTGGCACCGGAATACAAACAACAGATCATCGGCCTGGCCGAAGTGCGTGACGTGTTCAAATCGCCGAAGTTTGGTGCGATTGCCGGTTGTATGGTTACCGAAGGTATCATCAAGCGCCACAGCCCAATCCGTGTACTGCGTGAAAACGTGGTTATCTATGAAGGCGAGCTGGAATCCCTGCGCCGCTTCAAAGATGACGTCAGCGAAGTGCGTAACGGCATGGAATGTGGTATCGGCGTGAAGAACTATAATGACGTTCGTACCGGCGACATGATCGAAGTCTTCGAAACCATCGAGATCCAACGCACCATCGCTTAATCACAGCGACACTCTGCTTAGATCCAATTGGGGGGCCTTGCGCCCCCCGCTTTGTCTGGAGAATCCCTTATGGCAAAAGAATTTAGCCGCACTCAGCGCGTCTCTCAGGAGATGCAGAAAGAGATTGCTATCATTTTGCAGCGTGAAGTTAAAGATCCGCGCATTGGTATGGCGACTGTTTCAGGCGTCGAAGTGTCCCGCGATCTGGCCTACGCCAAAGTCTTCGTCACGTTCCTGGATGTGCTGGCAGAAAATCACGATCCTGATCGTGTGGTGACCGGTATCAAAGCGTTGCAAGACGCCTCAGGTTTTATCCGTACCTTAGTGGGTAAAGCGATGCGCCTGCGCGTGGTGCCGGAGCTGACATTCGCTTACGACAACTCTCTGGTTGAAGGTATGCGTATGTCCAACCTGGTGACCAATGTTGTGAAGAATGACGCTGAGCGCCGTTCTGCCGCAGGCGATAACGAGGAAGAATAATGGGACGTCCTCGCCGTCGCGGGCGCGATATTCACGGCATCCTGCTGCTGGACAAACCGCAGGGTCTCTCGTCCAATGATGCCCTGCAAAAAGTAAAGCGCATTTATAATGCCAACCGGGCGGGGCATACCGGTGCACTGGACCCGCTGGCCACCGGCATGTTGCCGGTTTGCCTGGGTGAAGCCACCAAATTTTCCCAGTTCCTGCTCGATTCCGATAAGCGCTACCGGGTGATCGCACGCCTGGGGCAGCGCACGGATACTTCCGATGCAGACGGCCAGATCATCTCTGAGCGTGAGGTGGCGTTTACCGCTGCCCAGCTGGAGACGGCACTGGAGAGTTTCCGCGGTGCCACCAAGCAGGTGCCGTCAATGTATTCCGCGCTCAAGCATCAGGGTAAACCGCTGTATGAGTACGCGCGCCAGGGTATTGAGGTTCCGCGCGAAGCCCGCGATATCACGGTGTATGAACTTCAGTTTATCCGCCATGAAGGGCTGGAGCTGGAGCTGGAAATTCACTGCTCCAAAGGCACCTACATCCGTACCATCATTGATGACCTGGGTGAGAAGCTGGGATGCGGCGCGCACGTTATCTTCCTGCGCCGTGTGCAGGTCGCGACCTATCCGGTTGCCCGCATGGTGACCCTGGAGCAATTGAACAGTTTGCTTGAACAGTGTGATGCCGAAGGGCGTACCCCGTCAGAGGTGCTGGATCCGCTGCTGATGCCGATGGACAGTGCCGTACAGCACTTCCCGGAAGTGAATCTGCCGCTCGTGGTGGCAGGCTACGTCAAGCAGGGGCAGCCGGTTCAGGCCGCGCAGGCACCGGCACAAGGGATGGTTCGCATCACGGAAGGGGAAGAACACCACTTTATCGGCGTCGGCGAAATCGCGGATGACGGACGTGTTGCGCCCCGCCGTCTGGTGGTAGAAAACCCTGTCTGAGGCGCTGCTGCTCATCTTGCGAATACCCAAGGCAAAGAGTAGAATGGCGCAGCTTATGCATTGGGTTGCTGAATTAGAGATCGGCACCTGTTTTTTTTATCTATAATCTGGAGTATTACCATGTCTCTAAGCGTTGAAGCTAAGGCACAGATCGTAGCCGACTACGGTCGCGGTGCAAACGATAGCGGCTCTACCGAAGTTCAGGTAGCTCTGCTGACCGCTCAGATCAACCACCTGCAAGGTCACTTTGCAGAGCACAAAAAAGATCACCACAGCCGTCGTGGTCTGCTGCGTATGGTTTCTCAGCGTCGTAAGCTGCTCGACTACCTGAAGCGTAAAGATGTTGCACGTTACACCAGCCTGATTGAACGTCTGGGTCTGCGTCGCTAAGTCTGCGAGTTTCAGTGTAAAGGGGCCAAATTTGGCCCCTTTATTCTAGGAAGCAACACAAGAACGCAGTATGGTAATGGGTGTTGTTTCTAAAGAGGATCTTCCGCTACAGAGGTTCGCGCGGCTAATGAGAGGCTTTGTCTTTCAGTGGAAAAGATAAGGATTGTCATTAGTCGCGAGGATGTAATGTGAAGGTCGGTAAGTTACTGACACGACGCCGCCAATGCGGTGCTGTGTCTTAAAGAAGGATATGATTTTGCTTAATCCGATCGTACGCAAATTCCAATACGGCCAGCACACCGTAACGCTGGAAACCGGCATGATGGCCCGCCAGGCGACTGCCGCTGTGATGGTAAGCATGGACGACACCGCGGTTTTCGTTACCGTCGTCGGTGCCAAAAAAGCGAAGCCGGGCCAGGACTTCTTCCCGCTGACTGTTAACTATCAAGAACGTACCTATGCGGCAGGCCGCATCCCGGGCAGTTTCTTCCGTCGTGAAGGCCGCCCGAGCGAAGGCGAAACCCTGACCTCCCGCCTGATTGACCGCCCAATCCGTCCTCTGTTCCCAGACGGCTTCCTGAACGAAGTTCAGGTCATCGCGACCGTAGTGTCTGTTAACCCACAGGTTAACCCGGATATCGTGGCGATGATTGGCGCGTCTGCTGCACTGAGCCTGTCCGGCATTCCGTTCAATGGCCCGATTGGTGCTGCGCGCGTTGGTTACATCAATGACCAGTACGTGCTGAACCCGACTGCGGATGAACTCAAGCAAAGCAAACTGGACCTGGTGGTTGCCGGGACCCAGGGTGCCGTGCTGATGGTGGAATCCGAAGCGCAGCTGCTGAGCGAAGATCAGATGCTGGGTGCTGTGGTCTTTGGCCATGAGCAACAGCAAGTGGTTATCGAGAACATCAATTCTCTGGTCGCTGAAGCCGGTAAACCAAAATGGAACTGGCAGCCGGAGCCGGTGAACGAAGCCCTGCACACCCGTGTGGCAGAACTGGCTGAGTCCCGCCTGGGCGATGCTTACCGCATCACTGACAAACAAGCGCGTTATGCGCAGGTTGACGCCATTAAAGCGGACGTCAGCGCTGCCCTGCTGGCACAAGATGAATCGCTGGATGACGGCGAAATCATGGATGTGTTGGGTCACATTGAGAAAAATGTGGTGCGCAGCCGCGTATTGCGTGGTGAGCCGCGTATCGACGGCCGTGAAAAAGACATGATCCGTGGTCTGGACGTCCGTACCGGCGTGCTGCCGCGTACCCACGGTTCCGCACTGTTCACCCGTGGTGAGACGCAGGCGCTGGTTACCGCGACGCTGGGTACTGCACGTGATGCGCAGAACCTTGATGAGCTGATGGGCGAGCGTACCGATAACTTCCTGTTCCACTATAACTTCCCTCCGTACTCGGTCGGGGAAACGGGCATGGTAGGTTCACCAAAACGTCGTGAAATCGGCCATGGTCGTCTGGCGAAGCGCGGTGTGCTGGCTGTTATGCCGGAAGCTGATGCGTTCCCGTACACCGTGCGTGTGGTGTCTGAAATCACGGAGTCCAACGGTTCCTCCTCTATGGCGTCCGTATGTGGTGCCTCCCTGGCGCTGATGGATGCCGGCGTGCCGATCAAGGCCGCTGTAGCAGGTATCGCGATGGGTCTGGTGAAAGAGGGCGAGAACTTTGTCGTGCTGTCTGACATCCTGGGTGACGAAGACCACCTCGGTGACATGGACTTCAAAGTAGCCGGTAGCCGCGAAGGTATCACTGCTCTGCAGATGGATATCAAAATCGAAGGCATCACCCGTGAAATCATGCAGGTGGCACTGAACCAGGCCAAGGGTGCGCGTCTGCACATCCTGGGTGTGATGGAACAGGCGATCAGCACGCCGCGTGGTGACATCTCTGAGTTCGCTCCGCGCATCCACACCATCAAAATCAATCCTGATAAGATCAAGGATGTGATTGGTAAAGGCGGCTCTGTTATCCGTGCGTTGACGGAAGAGACCGGCACCACCATCGAAATCGAAGATGACGGTACCGTTAAAATTGCCGCAACAGATGGTGACAAAGCCAAATACGCGATTCGCCGTATCGAAGAGATCACCGCTGAAATCGAAGTAGGCCGCATCTATCAGGGCAAAGTGACCCGTATCGTTGATTTCGGTGCCTTCGTGGCTATCGGCGGCGGTAAAGAAGGGCTGGTTCATATTTCTCAGATCGCTGACAAGCGCGTTGAGAAAGTGACCGACTACCTGGAAATGGGTCAGGAAGTCCCGGTTAAGGTACTGGAAGTTGATCGCCAGGGCCGTGTGCGTCTGAGCATTAAAGAAGCAACGACGCCAACTCCGGAAGCGGCTGCACCCGCAGCAGAATAACTGTTAAAGCAGTTTTACAGCGCCTTGCCGGTGGCAGGGCGCTGTTCGTATCGCGAGGGCAGGACGCCTTTGTGTTAAGCAAGCGGATGACAGGACGATCATCCAATGTTTGTCTTCGGGAGTGGGAAATGAAGCCTTTCTTGCGCTGGTGTTATGTTGCGACAGCACTTATGCTGGCAGGATGCAGCAACCATGATTGGCGTAAAGACGACGTTCTGGCGATTCCTTTGCAGCCTACGCTGCAGCAGGAAGTCATTCTGGCACGCATGGAACAAATCCTTGCCAGCCGGGCATTGACAGATGATGAGCGTGCGCAGTTGTTATATGAGCGTGGAGTGCTGTATGATAGCCTTGGATTACGGGCGTTAGCGCGAAACGACTTTTCACAGGCGCTGGCGATTCGTCCCGACATGCCGGAAGTTTTCAACTACCTGGGCATTTACTTAACGCAGGCAGGCAACTTTGATGCTGCCTATGAAGCGTTTGATTCTGTATTAGAGCTTGATCCAACTTACAATTACGCGCGTTTAAACAGGGGCATCGCACTGTATTACGGTGGCCGGTACCGCCTGGCGCAGGATGATCTGCAGGCGTTTTATCAAGACGACCCAAATGATCCCTTCCGTTCGTTGTGGCTTTATTTGGTGGAACGAGAAATCGACCCCAAAGAGGCTGACGTGTTGCTGGAACAGCGTCACGACAAAGCGGACAGAGGGCAATGGGGATGGAATATTGTCGAATTCTACCTGGGCAAAATCAGCGAAGACACGCTGATGGACCGCCTGAAGGCAGATGCAACGGATAACACTTCGCTCGCTGAGCATCTCAGTGAAACTGACTTCTATTTAGGTAAACACTACCTGAGTCTGGGGGACAAGAGCAGCGCTTCGGCACTGTTCAAGCTGACGGTGGCTAACAATGTTCATAACTTTGTTGAGCACCGCTACGCATTGTTGGAATTGGCGCTTTTGGGCCAAGAGCAAGACGACCTATCAGAATCGGACCAGCAATAGCTGACGGACCTATCAGCCTGATTTACCTTGGTTTTCCACCAACGTCAATCGCCTTAACGGGCGAGGCTTTTTTGTTCGTTTATTAAATTTATTTTGAGCCGGTTCACACTTTTCAATGAAAATGACTGAAAATTTTCTCGACGAGTTACGTAGACTGGCCGCCATCTCATATGAGGCACGTGTACATGACTACTGAGTTTGAAACCTCTTTTGCTGACCTGGGGCTGTCTGCTCCGATCATTTCCGCCCTGACTGACCTGGGCTATGAAAAACCGTCACCGATCCAGGCTGAGTGTATTCCTCACCTGTTGAACGGCCGCGATGTGCTGGGCATGGCACAGACCGGTAGCGGTAAAACTGCAGCGTTCTCGCTGCCGCTGCTGCACAACCTGAAAGCCGATCTGAAAGCACCTCAGATCCTGGTATTGGCACCGACCCGTGAGCTGGCGGTTCAGGTTGCTGAAGCAATGACCGATTTCTCTAAACACATGCATGGCGTCAACGTGGTTGCCCTGTACGGCGGCCAGCGTTATGACGTACAGCTGCGCGCCCTGCGTCAAGGCCCGCAGATTGTAGTAGGGACTCCAGGCCGTCTGCTGGACCACCTGAAACGCGGTACGCTGGACCTCTCCAACCTGAGCGGTCTGGTACTGGATGAAGCTGACGAAATGTTGCGTATGGGCTTCATCGAAGACGTTGAAACCATCATGGCGCAGATCCCGGCTGACCATCAGACCGCCCTGTTCTCTGCCACCATGCCGGAAGCGATTCGTCGTATTACCCGTCGTTTCATGAACGACCCGCAGGAAGTGCGCATTCAGTCGAGCCTGACGACCCGTCCTGACATCAGCCAGAGCTACTGGACTGTGTCTGGTATGCGTAAAAATGAAGCGCTGGTACGTTTCCTGGAAGCGGAAGATTTTGATGCGGCGATCATCTTCGTACGTACCAAAAACGCGACCCTGGAAGTGGCAGAAGCGCTGGAGCGCAATGGCTATAACAGTGCTGCCCTGAACGGCGACATGAACCAGGCTCTGCGTGAGCAGACTCTGGAGCGCCTGAAAGATGGTCGTCTGGACATCCTGATTGCTACCGACGTAGCGGCCCGTGGCCTGGACGTTGAGCGCATCAGCCTGGTTGTGAACTACGATATCCCGATGGATTCTGAATCCTACGTGCACCGTATCGGCCGTACCGGCCGTGCAGGCCGTGCGGGTCGTGCGCTGCTGTTCGTGGAAAACCGCGAACGCCGTCTGCTGCGCAATATCGAGCGCACCATGAAGCTGACCATTCCTGAAGTAGAGCTGCCGAACGCAGAACTGCTGGGTCAACGTCGTCTGGCTAAATTTGCTGCGAAAGTGCAGCAACAGCTGGAAAGCAGCGATCTGGACCTGTACCGTGGTCTGCTGGCTAAACTGCAACCGGAAGAAGAGCTGGAAATCGAAACCCTGGCCGCAGCACTGCTGAAAATGGCCCAGGGCGAACGTCCGCTGATTCTGCCGCCGGAGCCGGCTTTCAAAGCGCGTCCGCGCCGCGAGTTCAACGATCGTGACGATCGTCGTGGTGACCGTGCCGATCGTGGCGATCGCCGTGATGCACGTGATGGTGACCGTCCGCGCCGTGAGCGTCGTGACGTGGGCGACATGGAGCTGTACCGCATTGAAGTGGGCCGCGATGACGGCGTTGAAGTTCGTCACATCGTGGGCGCGATCGCCAACGAAGGCGACATCAGCAGCCGTTACATCGGTAACATCAAGCTGTTTGCTACCCACTCCACCATTGAGCTGCCGAAAGGGATGCCGGGCGATCTGCTGTCGCATTTCACCCGCACCCGTATTCTCAACAAGCCGCTGAACATGCAGCTGTTGGGTGATGCACAGCCGCAACCACGCCGTGAGCGTCGTGAAGGTGGTGCACCGGCAGGTGATCGCCGTGAAGGCGGCCGTGGCCGTTCCTTTGGCGGCGGTGAGCGTCGTGAAGGCGGTGCCCGTCCTCCGCGTCCGTTCAACGGTGAACGTCGTGAAGGCGGCGAGCGTCGTCCGGCAGGTAACCGTGACGGCCAGCGCACCCCACGTCGTTTTGGCGATGCGTAATTAATTGCCAGTGATATAAAAAAACCAGCCTCCGGGCTGGTTTTTTTTTGCCTGCTATTCACGGCCTCAGCCGATGCGCGGTTCTTTCACCAAATCCTGCTGCACCTCTGACACAATTTCAAATGAGCGCAGACGTGCCTGATGATCGTAGATCTGGCCGTTAATCATCAGCTCATCCGCCTGGGTTTCGCGCAGCAACGCCTGAAGGCCGTGGCGGATACTCTTCTTATCGCCGACCACTGACATCCGCAGTGACTGCTCAACGCCAAAACGCTCCGCCGGAGACCAGAGGCTGTCGATGTCATCCACCGGCGGCGGCAGCGGGCCGGGGTGGCCGCGACGCAGGTTGATAAACTGCTGCTGGTTCGACGTAAACATACGGTGTGCTTCTTCCGAAGTGTCGGCCGCAATCGCATTCACACAGACCATCGCATACGGCGCAGGCCAGCGTTCTGACGGCTTATAGTTTTTGCGGTACAACGCCAGTGCCTGATAAAGCATGTCCGGGGCGAAGTGTGAGGCAAAGGCAAACGGCAGGCCGAGCGCGGCGGCCAGCTGCGCGCTGTAAAGGCTGGAGCCAAGCAGCCAGATCGGCACATGCAGCCCCTGGCCCGGCACTGCCCGTACAGGCTGGCCAGGCTGGGCATCAGCAAAATAGTGCTGTAATTCCTGCACATCTTGCGGGAAATTGTCCACTTCACCGGAAAGATGGCGGCGCAAGGCGATCATGGTGCGCTGGTCTGTACCCGGCGCACGGCCCAGCCCCAGATCGATACGATCGGGGTAGAGCGTGGCCAGCGTGCCGAACTGTTCGGCAATCACCAGCGGGGAATGGTTAGGCAGCATGACGCCGCCGGAGCCAAGGCGGATGGTTTTCGTGCCGCCGGCAAGGTGGCCAATCAGTACGGAAGTTGCGGCACTGGCGATGCCGGTCATGTTGTGATGCTCGGCCAGCCAATAGCGCTGATAGCCCCATTTTTCAGCATGTTGTGCCAGCTCAAGGGAGTGGCGGAAGGCATCGGCCGGACCCAGGCCTTGCGGCACCGGTGCCAGGTCCAGCACCGACAGAGGAACGGTTTGCGGCTGGGAGGCCGTTTGTTGGGATACTGTCGTTGATTGAGACATAGTCATTACCCACGGTTTATACAGTGGCGAAATAGCTCGCCAACTAATCATAACCCTGAGTATTACGCATCCCGCAGTTCTTGCCTAAGGGGAATGTGCGCTATTGGCCCGCCCCAGGAAAGTGGGCGGGCTTCCTCATCCGGGCAGCCGCACCGGTTACGGCTGCGCGACCTGCGCCAGCCCGGCGATCCGGTGCCAGTAACCATTGCATTCAGGCTGTGTCGCAACAGTCATCGGCGCGTTTCCTTGCTCATTCGCCTTGAAGCGCGACAGCATCTCCAGATCGTCAATGGATGAGGGAGAAAGCCGGACAATGTCCACCAGGCCCGCCATGCCGGCCAGCGCATTGCCCAGGTTGTAGCAGTAACCGCTTTGCGTCTGAATACCGTTCAGGACGAAAACCTGCTGTTGCTCCTGCGAATGCACGGCCCGCCCGGTCGGGTAACGAATGCAGCAGGTTTCGCACTCATCCTTGGCGCGGTTCTCTGAGCGTGCGGTAAAGCAGCGGGCAGAATAGGCGAGCGGCAGATGGCCGTAGCCCAGCACCTCGACCTCGAATTTACCGCGCAGCCCCAGCGTCTCGCACTGCGCCAGCAATGCGGCCAGCCAGTCGCGCGAAAGCTCGACCGGCATACACCAGCGCACCATGCCTTGCCGGTGCAAAATGCGCAGGGTATAGGCGTTGTAACAGTTCAGCGCATGGCCGGCCACAAACGGCAGATGCTGTTCCGCCGCCATATTGACGGCCGACAGGTCGTTGGCCTCCAGTAAAAACTCCCCGTTCTCAACATAACGCCGCACCTCGTTCAGTTCTGAAGGGGCCTGCACCAGCGCCAGGGTAGAGATCACGCATTGCTTGCCTGCGGCTGCCAGCATACGTGCCAGGGCCAGCCAGTCAGTGGCTTTCATCGCCCGGCGCTTGCTGCATACCGTCTCCCCCAGGTAGATGATGTCCGCGCTGCTCTCTGCCGCCGCCTGGTAAAACGCCTCCACATTCTCTTTTGGCCAGTAGTATTGCACTGCACCCAATGAGTATTTCATGTCCCTTATCCTCTATTGCCATTTACGGTGATAGGCACCCAGCGTGGTTTGTGTGCCTTCCGACAAACCGCCCAGTGCTGTCATCCAGGCGGGGTGCGGCTCAAAGGCGTTGGGATCGGCTTTACACAGGTCGATAGCCTGCCGCCAGATGCGCGTCACCTCGCTGACATACGCCGGGCTGCGCTGACGCCCTTCAATTTTCACCGACGCAATATTAGCCGCCATCAACGCCGGTAACAGGGCCAGCGTATTCAGGCTGGTGGGTTCCTCCAGAGCGTGGTAGAGCGCATCCCCGACGTGATAACGGCCTTTGCAGAGCGTCGGATAGCCGGCGTTTTCGCCACGGGCATAACGGTCAATCAGCACGTCATTCAACCGGGATTCCATCCCCTGTGGCGTTTGCTGCCAGCGCACAAAGCGGGCCGGTGAACAGACGCCGACCGTGTTGGGCGACTCCCCGGTCAGGTAAGAGGAGAGATAACAGCGCCCCTCCGCCATAATGCACAGGCTGCCGAAGGCAAAGACTTCGAGCGGCACCGGGCTGCTGCGTGCCAGTTGGTTAACCTGATGCATGGAAAGCACCCGCGGCAGTACCACCCGGCTGACAGCGAAATTCCGGTGATAGAACGCGATGGCTTGCTCATTGGTGGCGGACGCCTGCACAGAGACATGGCGTTCCAGGTGGGGGTAACGCTGGGCGGCGTACTCCAGCATCGCTAAATCAGCAAGGATCAGGGCATCCGCGCCGGACTGGGCCGCCATATCCACGGCGCGCTGCCAGCGTTCAAAGCCTGTGGGATGGGCAAAGGTGTTGATGGCAATATGCAGTTTGCGGTGATGGCGGTGGACAATGCCCACCGCTTCCTGCAGTTTCTTCTCAGTGAAGTTAAGCCCGGCAAAATGGCGGGCGTTTGTATCATCTTTCAGGCCGATGTAAACCGCATCCGCGCCCTGTTCGATCGCAGCTTTCAGCGCTGGCAGATTGCCAGCAGGGCAAAGTAACTCCATAGTATATTCCCGGCAGAGCCACCCATCATGGGTGATGACATAACAGCCGGCGATTTTAGGCAACCCGGCAGGCTGAAGTATTGATTTGAGGCAGTTTCTGGCGAGTTGTTAACAAGCTGATGAATAAATTCCACTGTACACAGCGACGTTCTGGTGCAAAATTTATGGATACCGCGCGCTGAACCTGTTTCCCGATATGGCAAAATAGCGCCAGTCTTTACCAGAGGAGTAAATGCCAGTGTTGGAGCAATTACGAGCACGCATTGTGCGGCAGGGGCCGTCACTGTTGCGCATTCCGTTAACCTTTATGCCGTTTGCTCTGCAACGACAGGTGTTACAGCAACTGTTGCACTGGCAGTTCCGGCAGGCACTGGCTGACGGGGAGCTGGAATTTCTGGCATCGCGCTGGCTGGAGGTCGACGTCCGGGACCTGGGCCTGCGCTGGTATGTCACCGTGGAAAATGATAGCCTGAAAATCAGTGCAGACGCCACGCCGGATGTCCGCTTCAGTGCGGACGCCAATGACCTGATCCTGATCGCGGCCCGCCGCCGTGACCCGGACACACTCTTCTTCCAGCGCCGTCTGCGCATTGAAGGGGATACTGAACTCGGCCTGTATGTGAAAAACCTGATGGATGCCGTGGATCTGGACACGCTGCCGCCGGTGCTCCGGCAAGGGCTGACCCAGCTGGCTGATTTTATTGAGGCCGGTATGCAACAGGACACCGCAACCTTCTCCCGTACAGGTGAATTATGTTAATTCGTGTAGAAATCCCGGTGGATGCTGCCGGCATCGACAACCTGTTACGCCGCGCCTTTGGCCGTGACGATGAGGCCGATCTGGTCCAGCAATTGCGTGAGGATGGCTTGTTAACCCTGGGCATCGTCGCCACCGATGACGAAGGCGGGGTAGTCGGGTATGCCGCATTCAGCCCGGTGGATGTGGAAGGGGAAGATCGTCAGTGGGTGGGCCTCGCACCGCTGGCGGTGGATGAAACGCTGCGCCATCAGGGCATCGGCACCAAACTGGTGTATGAGGGGTTGGATGCGCTCAATGAATTTGGCTATGCGGCGGTAGTGGTACTAGGTGACCCGGCCTGGTACGGCCGGCTGGGGTTCACCCCGGCTGCCGCCCATCAGCTGCATTGCCGCTGGCCGGGGGCGGAAGCCGCCTTCCAGATCTATCCGCTGTCGGAGCAGGCGCTGGATGATGCCTCCGGCCTTATCAGTTTTGCGCCGCCTTTTAACCGTTTTTAAGCGGGCACCCGGCCGGTCTGCGCCATATACGCCATAAGATCCTGAGGCTGGTCACTTACCAGCCTCTCTTTTTGGCCGCGTGAAAGTTGCTTGATACGATATTCCGCTTTCAGGGCGGCTGAGCGGTCGCCAATGACACAGTGAAACACCAGCGTCAACGGCCCCTTGCCGCGCAGGGCTTTCGCCCCTTTGCCGCATTGGTGTTGCGTCAGGCGGCGCGGAACATCGGTAGTGATGCCGGTATACAGCAGCCCGGCGGCGGTACGCAGCATATAGAGGTGCCACAGGGCGGCGGGCGCGCAGTCAGCAATAAGGGTTTTTTGATCATTTATCATGGCCACAGGGTAAACCAGTTGGCGGGTGGGTTCTACTTGCCGTGTGCGCCGGCCAGGCCGGCGTACCCTTCCCAGGGGAGAAACATATGCAGCTGTCTGATGATCGGGTAACCATTGAGAAGTACCTGAAAAAATACCATGTCCTGACCCTCTGCGCGGCAGCCGGGGAAGATTTATGGTGCGCGAACTGTTTTTATGTAGTGGAACCGGGACAGATGGCATTGTTGCTGATGACCGATCTGAAAACCCGCCACGGCGCGCTGATGGCGCAGCAGCCCCGTGTCAGCGGCACCATTGCCGCACAGCCGAAAACCGTTGCGCTGATTAAAGGGGTACAATACAGCGGCCGGGCAATACAGCTGGTGGGGGAGGAAGAGCAGGCGGGCAGGGCGCTTTACTGCAAACAATTTCCGGTGGCCCGGGCTATGCCGTCGCCTGTCTGGCGGCTGTCACTGGACGAAATAAAAATGACCGACAACACGTTGGGGTTCGGTAAAAAACTTTTCTGGCAGCGTGAAAACCGCCCATAAAAAAGGCCGCATTATGCGGCCTTTTCACATCACAGTAACTGACCTTTCACCCGCGCTTACTGCGCCAGAATTCGCAATGCTTCACGGTTAAAGGCCGGCAAGTCTTCCGGGGTGCGGCTGGTGACCAGTGTATCGTTGTCTACCACCACTTCTTTATCATAAAAATCAGCACCGGCATTTTTTACATCAACCACGACCGGTTTCACGGTGGTGGCCTTACGCCCGCGCAGCACATCCGCACTGATTAGCAGCTGTGGCCCATGGCAAATCGCAAAAATGGGTTTACCGCTGTCAGAGAATGCTTTGGTGAAAGCAACAAACCGGTCATCCCCGCGAAGGGAATCCGGTGAGTGGCCACCGGGCAGCAGCAGCGCATCAAAGTCCTCAACACTGACGTCATCAATAGACTTATCAATGGTGACGCTGGCCTCACCTTTTTTACCCTTCACTACATTACCGGCTTTCTTCTCAATAGTAATGACCTGATGACCAGCCTGTTTATAGGCGTCCGCAGGTGAGGTAAATTCTGCATCTTCAAATTCATCGGTGATGAGTACCGCAATTTTCTTGTTCGACATCGTGTCCTCCTTATGATGATTTGTTGATGTATTAAGCCTAGTCATGACCCTCTCTGTTCGCTACCCGTTATTGCCCCTCCCTCATAAAAATTAAAAAAAACAGTTGGTTATAAGAATTGTGCACAGTAACAAGTTATTTCACCGGGTCTTATTTACAGGGCTGGCCTGATAAAACGCACGCTTTAAAGGCAGCGCATCGCCATGTATTGGCGTGTAAATCATAGGGATAAATATAAGAAAGGAAAGAAGAGGTAAAGACAGCCGGCGCTTATATTTATAATGATAAATAAGCGGGTGGGTAGTGGTATTTTTCTCTCTGCTTTAAATCGCCGGCTTCTTTAAGGCGGAGAAAAATGAGAAAGCTTTAGTTATTAGCCAACTTATTATTGATTAAGCACTTTTACTTTTTCTTCACCTTATTCAAGTGAAAAACTTATTATCGAATAGTAATGGTAATTATAAAATTAAATCCTTTTCTCCCGTATTCATCACTTTTATTGTTAATTTATCTTTAAAAGCAGGTTTAATTAATGCATTTCTTCTATGAGTAAAATAAAAATCATGAAGCAAGTAAATGATTTTGAGGTATTTCTCCGAATATTTTAGGCATAGCGCCATATATGTATTTTTAGGGGTTGTCTATTATTTCCTCCCTTAGGAAATTGGCCTAGTTAAAGGAGAAGTAATTATGAGTATTGTTACTAAACGTATGAAAGCACTAATGTTACCTGTTTGTCTACTGGTAAGTGCTACAGCGGTCAGCGCTGAAGACGGCACCATTACCTTTACGGGTGATATTAGTGATGCAACCTGTGAAATTGAAGTGGGCGATGATACGGGTTCCAGTGATACCGGTGATTTCACCGTAAAACTGAAACCTGTCAGTGTGACGTCTCTGGATGCAGACAAACGTCGTGCTGGGGATACACCGTTTTATATTAAATTGAGTGGTGCGCAATGTCCAAACGGGAAATATGCCAATGTTTCCTTTGAGCGCGCGCTCAGCCTTAATATTGACCCGGTAACCGGTAATTTGAAAAACCACACTGCAGCGGGTGCGGCAACCAAAGTACAGGTAGGGCTGACGGATGAAAAACTGAACGCGATTGATCTTAACCAGCAAATTACCGATCCAACCAAAGGTAAACAAATTACAAACAGTACTGCCCGATTTGATTACTGGGCGCAATATGTTGCAACCGGTGGGGCAGCAACTGCAGGTACGGTTAATACCAACGTTGTTTATTCCATTATTTACAACTAATTAAATAAGGGGGGTGCTCCCCCTTATTTACTCTACATGAGCTAATGTTATGAAGCTGAAAGCACTTTTACTGACTTCGCTGTTATTTACAACAGCCTTCCCCTCTTTTGCCTCAATACAAATTATGGGAACCCGGGTGATATTTAATGCGAAAGATAAAGAGCAGGCTATTCGTGTCAATAACGTTGGCAATACACCGAGCTTAGTCCAGGTGTGGCTGGATAGCCGCGCAGAATCGGGTGTTGCGGATAAAGAAGATCTGCCGTTTGTTATTACGCCGCCGATGGCGCGGGTTAATGAAGGAAAAGGGAAAACATTCCGCATATTCCAGACGCAGGATACGGTAAACAAATACCCGAAAGATCGTGAATCCGTCTTATGGGTTAACTTCCTGGATATTCCGCCGGAAGAGGCGTCGTTGCAGGATAAAAATCTGCTTAATCTGGCGTTCCGCACCCGCCTGAAATTCTTCTATCGTCCGGCAGGCCTGAAGGGTGATGAAATCAAGGCCGGAGAAAATCTGAAGTGGAGCATGGCAAACAATGCGGACGGGTATACCTATACCTGTGAAAATAATTCGCCTTTCCATGTCTCTTTCTCCCGGCTGGTCATTAAAGGCGATGATAAAACGCTGATCAATGGCGATATGGTTGCACCTTTTAGTAAAAAAACATTTTCTTTTAAAACGAAAAACAAAACCGCTAAGCCGGTATTGGAATACACCTTCATCACCGATCTTGGTGCCTACGTGGATAAGCAGTTTTAAGTTGTCAGACTTTTTATGATAGAGGAAAAGATAAAATGCGGGTTGGACAAGGAGGAAAAATAGCCCTTTCATTGGTGGTCGGCAGCCTGAGTATCTATCCGGCAGTGAACTATGCAGATGAAAGCCATATTATTAATAACAGTGACACCCAACCTGTTGATGGGGGCGCAGTTGCCCCTAAAAAATCCGCGGTAAAATTTAATCGTGGTTTTGCCAATGCTTATAACGAAGGGACAGACTTCAGTATTTATGATGGCGAGCCAACCACTCAGCCGGGCGAATACTTTGTTGAAGTTACGCGCAATAAAAAAACATTAGGTACGCATCACATTAAGTTTGTGAAGGATTCTGCCGGAAATGTAGAACCCTGTTTGTCAGCAGAGATGCTGCTTAAAATGGATGTGAATCCTGAAACGTTGCCGCTCGGTTGGCAGAATAACGCCTGCATTTTAATTAAGGGTATTATTCCCGGTGCAACGACGGACTATGACACTGATGATGAAATCCTGCAAATAACCATTCCACAGCGTTATTTAAATAACAATCCGGAGGGTTACATTAACCCTATGCTGTGGGATGAAGGCGTGCCTTCCTTCTCAGCCAGCTATAACGTCAGTGCAACCAGCACCCAATATGATGATCATACGTCCTCTAATTATTATTACGGCAGCCTGCTCTCATCACTGAAATGGGGCGCCTGGCGTCTCTATACCTATGACAATATTAACACCAATGATGAGACCGGCACGCAATGGAGCCATCTCTCTTCTTATGTACAACGTGCCGTTATTCCACTTAAGGCGGAGCTGACCGCCGGGGATATCAATACCACAGGGTCACTCTTCGATACCGTGGCATTGCGCGGCGTAAGCCTGATGAGCGATGAACGGATGCTGCCGCAGTCATTGCAAGGCTACGCTCCGGTTGTGCGCGGTGTGGCGGATACCAATGCCCGGATCACCATTAAACAAAACGGCAACCTTATCCGTGAAATGAGCGTGCCGCCAGGTGAGTTCGTCATCGATGACCTCTACGCGACCGGCTATGGCGGTGATTTAGAAGTCACGATCAACGAAAGTAACGGTAAGACCCGCACCTTCATTACGCCTTACGCCAGCCTGCCCATGTTGCTGCGCCCAGGCACGTCGAAGTTCTCAGCAACGGCTGGTGAAGTCCGCAGTGAATCGCTGCGCCATACCCCTGTATTAATGGAAGGCACTTATCAGTACGGCTTGAATAATACGGTGACGGTCTATGGCGGCGGCCAGATTACCGCACCAGGTGATTACGCTGCGCTGATGGGCGGGATGGCAATCAATACGCCTCTGGGGGCGTTGGGTATCGATTTAACCCGCTCTTTCACCTCGTTTGAAGACGAACAGGATAATGCCTGTGACAGCATCTGCAATCTGAGCCTGAAAGTCAGCCTGGCGAAATACATTGACCAGACGGGCACCAACCTGAGCCTGGCAGGGTATCGCTATTCCAGCCAGAACTACTACTCGTTGATGGATGCGCTGTTAACGGCGGAAGCGCAGGAGACAGGTGATGACAGCTTTTTGCCGGAAAACTACCGCGACAAAATTGAAGTCAATATCAGCCAGTCGCTGGCACCTGGCTGGGGCAGTGTATTTGCATCCGGTTACTATGGCCGTGTCTGGGACAGCCGCTACAGCCGTAATACACAAAGCAGCTATCAATTTGGTTATTCCAATTCCTGGCGCTCTGTCAGTTATAGCGTCAATTTAAGTAAAACCATTGATGAGGACGGGATAGAAGATCGGGCAATTTATTTAGGGATGTCGGTGCCATTCGGGACATTGCATACCAAAGTCCCGACACTGAATGCCGCTGTCAGTTACAGCAATCAGGATGCCAAGCTCAGGGCTTCCTTATACGGCAATGCCGGTGAATATAATCAGTTCGACTACGGCACCTGGTTTGATTATGCCCAGGAACACCAGACCAATTTCGGTTTCAATATGGGGTATAACGGCAGCCGCGCACAAGGCAACATCAGTTATAGCCAGACAGAAACCTCTTATACCGGGTCAATAAATGCCAGCGGTGCGGTCGTTGTGCATGGCGGCGGTGTGAATTTCTCCTCTTCATTAGGGAATACCTTCGGCATTGTTGAAGCAAAAGGAGCGGCGGGCGCGCGTATTTACCCAGAGTTGACGTCCACCGTGTCGGATAATGGCTATGCGATCATCTCTTCCCTGAGCCCTTATCAATATAACGAAATTTATGTTGAAGCAAAGGGCGCACCCATCGGCGTGGAATTTGGTGAATCCAAATTACAGACCGTACCGACGGCCGGTGCATCAGTAAAAATAAAACTGGATACTAAAAGTACCTCAACACAATTTATTCAGATTAACCGCGTTGACGGAAAATATATTCCTTATGGTGCGACGATCAAAAATGAAGGCGATGAGGTTCTGGGCATTGTAGGCCAGGGCGGCCGTGCCATGTTAAGCCTGCCGCAGGATAAGATTTCCGGAAAATTGCGGGTGAGCTGGACATCCGGAAAAGAGAAAGGCAGCTGTTTCATTGACTATAAAATGGATAAAACATCTTCCACTAATTCTGACGAAGATATTCCTACCCAGCATCTGATGTGTAAAAAATAAATTACTGCTCTGAACGGGGCAGGGGGGCGTTATGTTTAAATTTTTGATGAAAATAGCCTTTGTTATGGCGGCAGGTTTCTCTTTTTATAGCATGCCTGTGGCGGCAGCCAACAATTGCTCTATTACATCGGGTTCAGTGATGAATATTGCTATCACGGTGCCTACCCTGCGTCCGGCGAGTAACGGCACATCCGGTACCGTGCTTGGGGCGGCAGAAATTCAGGCGCCGGGGATCAGTTATAACTGCGGAACCAATATAAGGAATACCTGGCGTTCTAAATTTACCCGCCCGGAGCTGAGTACGGAGTCTACGGTGCCGGATGTGTACCAGACAAATATTCCAGGCTTAGGCATCCGGTTAAGCTGGCCAACGTCGCGAGGGGCATATTTCCCCACTGCATACCCGTGTAATGGGGCCTGTAGTGAACGTGGTGATACGGTTAAGCTGGAGTTTGTTCAGACCGGCACCATCTCTGCCGGTGTGATTCCTGCCGGCCAGATCGGGGTGGTTCAGGTCACTGCAGACACTAACCCTGGCGCGCCTTTGACATTAATGAACGTCACGCTGGCCAGCGCCGTCGACATTCAGCCTAAATCCTGCGCGATTTTGACAACCTATCAGAACGTTGATTTAGGCAGTTATTCCATTGCAGATTTCACCACAAAGAAAATTACGAAAGGCGTGGTAAAGGATTTTGAACTGACCCTGGATTGCCCGGTAACGGTACCCGTAAAAATTGCCTTTACCGGGGAGCAAAGTATTGGGGCAGCGAAAGGCGTGATTAAAAACTGCGAAACAACAGAATGCGCAAAATCCGTTGAAGTGAAATTAATGAACAGCATGGGCATGGGCATTGATGTCACAGGCGATAAAACAAAGGCAATCAATGTGGGCAACGTTACCGGTAAGAAAACATTGAAATATAAAGCACAGATTGTTCCTGTTGATATTCCCTCGATGACGCCGGGCAAAGTCAATACGTATGCCATTTTTGATATCTACATGGATTAACTCATTTCAATACATTAAGTCTTATAGGTGTAATTTAACATGATGAAGAAAATGCTTTGCGTTAGTGCAGGCGTATTACTACTTTCCGGCAATGCTTACTCTGCGATGTTATCAACAAATAACGCAAAGCATGAACTGGATCAATTAGAGCGCCGTCAGAACCAACTCACTATTGAGGAGGAGAAGGCACGTGAAAAAGAGATCATTACCCAGAAAGAGATGGGGGTCGACACTTCTTTGTCGGAACTGGGAAAACCCGGTGCCGGCTACCAGTTTATGATTAAACAGATCAATGTTGCCGGTGACGATATCTATGAAGATTCACCGGCGCGCCAAAAAATTATTGATCGTTATATCAATACTAAAATGGGCCAATATGAAATTATGTCCCTGGTAAAGGAGCTGAGTGATTTCTATATTGGAAAAGGCTACTCCACGACGCTGGTCACCATTCAGCAGGGTAACCTGCGTGAAGGTATTCTGAACCTGAAAGTGCTGTGGGGAAAAGTTGCTGACTTTAGCGTGGAAGGAAAGAAGCCGACATTCCGTGAATCATCGCGTCTGTTCAGTGCCATGCCCTTTGCTGAAGGGAAACCATTAAACCTTCAGGATATTGATCAGGGCCTCGATAACCTGATGCGTGTTTCCCGTAGTGACAAACTGAGCATCGTACCCCATGAAAAAATGGGCTACTCCACGGTGAATCTGCAAGGTGCGGATGTTCAGCCTTTTTCCGGCGGCATTGCCACCAATAACTCCGGTTCGGAAGCTGAAGGCTGGGGGCAATATTCTGCCAGCCTGAATGTGAATAACCCGCTTGGCCTGAACGATGTGCTGGGCTTTTATTACTCCTTTAACGACTTGAAAAACAATCCGGATAACCAGGACTCCTGGTCCGTTAACTACAGCCTGCCTTTAGGCTACTGGACCTGGGACATGATGTTCTATAAGTCCGGGTATGCAAAAACCATTGGCGGCTATTATGGCGGCTACCACAGTGAAGGTGATTCAAGCCGGGCCTCATTAAAATTGAGCCGTCTGTTGCACCGTGACGCGCTGGGGAAAACCAGCGGCTATGTCAAAGTAGAAACGCGTGACAGCGCGAACCTGATTGAAGGCGACATCATTGATGTCAGCAGTAAACGTTTTAGCAGCATCACTGCCGGGTTAAACCGGGTGGGCGCCTTATGGGGCGGCTGGCTCTATGGTGATCTGAATATCACGACCGGCACACCCTGGTTTAACGCAGCCTGGAAAGACGATGCCGATCTGGAAGGCTTTGACCTGAACTATGTCAAATATAACGGCATGGTGAACTGGTCACGCGACCTCTATCGTAATGATCATGTCGGCATCACTTATGACATGAGCTCAGGTTTCCAATATACGCCGGATGTCACCGTAAGCGACGCGAAATTCAGCGTGGGTGATGAATTTACTGTGCGTGGTTATAAAGACAGCTTTATGTCAGTGCATAGCGGTGCCTATATTGCGAATAACCTCAATTTCCCGATTTACGTGAATAAATTTGGCGTAAACCAGATTACGCCGTTTATTGGTTACGATTTGGGGACGGTGAAAGACAACTGCCCGGCAGGGGTTAATGTATGTCATACGCAATATATGACAGGTGCTGCCGTCGGTATTAAAGCCTCCGGCCAATATTTTAATACGTCACTTACGATGAGCTGGCCTTTAGCTGAACCTTCTACGTTAAGGGATCAGGACGTGTCTGAAAGCGCAATCTATTACAGCGTTGGGTTGAATTTTTAAGTGAATAATCTTTGATGTGCAATGGTGATATTTTAGAGGAAAAAATGGTGAGTAAAAAACAGCCGGTTCAGAAAGGAAGTAAAAAAGGAAAAGGGTTGAACAGTAAGCTTCGTCCCTTATACCTGGCCGTTGCCAGCGTTATGCCGGTCGCTGCAATGGGTGATGCGATTATCCCGGAAACCAATAAACAAAATGCGCCGACAATGAATCAGTCAGCGAATGGTACGCCGGTGGTTAATATCACAGATCCTAACCAACGTGGAATTTCACATAATAAATACTCGGAATTCAACGTTAACCAGCAGGGTGTGATCTTTAACAACAGCATGGCCGATGGTGTCTCTAAAATCGGCGGCCATACGATGAAGAACACCCAATTGAATAAAGAGGCTAACGTCATCCTCAATGAGGTGACGGGCGCGAAAGGTACTCACCTTAACGGCACCATGGAAGTGTTTGGCCGTAAAGCTGACGTCATCATTGCCAACGAAAATGGGATCAAAGTGAATGGTGTGGCGACGGTCAATACCAATAACCTGACCCTGACTACCGGTAAAGTCGTCCCTCAGAACGATGGCCGTATTCTGCTTAACGTAGAAAAAGGTGGGGTAGATATCGAAGGGCGCGGCATCTCAACCGATGGCCTGGGCTATTTTGATATCATCAGCCGCACCGTAAAACTGGACGGGGAAATCGCCGGCCAGGCTGAGACCAAAGTGGTCACCGGTCTGAATGATTATGATCCGGAAACCCGCACGCACACCGTGCGCAGCACCACCGGCGAAGGCCGCCCGGAAGTCGCCATCGACGGCAGCGCCTTAGGCTCCATGTATGGCGGCCGTGTTCAGCTGATCAGTACGGAAAGCGGCGTGGGCGTGCGCCACCAGGGCAGCCTGGTGGGGACGCGCGGCGTTGAAATCACGGCCGACGGCGACCTGATGCTGAGCGGCATCCAAAGCGAGCAGGGCAATGTTACGCTGTCGGGTAATAACATTTCCGTACAGAAACATAATGGTTACGGCGGCATTGCCAGCCAGGGCGATCTGGTTATCCGTGCACTCTCCCACCTGATGCTGGGGGCCGATGCGGTCTCTGAACAGGGCACGATCCGCATCGATGCCGGCTCTATGCTGCAAAGCGCCGCAGTGTTGATGGCTAAAAATGGCCAGAGCAGCACCGGCAATATCCCGTCCATTATCATCAACGTCAATGATGAATACCAGATTGCGGGCAATCTGTATGCGGTTGATGCCCAAGGTAACCGCCTGAATAACGCCACGATTACGCTGGAAAAAGGCGCGTATGTGGTGCGGGTCGGCGGGCAGGTGGTGAACGCCGGTGTGACCTCTGATGCGCAGCTCGTGGCACAACAGGGTGACATCAGCGTTAACGTGAAAAAATTCAAAAACAATAAAGGCGGGGTGGTAGCCAGAAAAGGCGCAATCACCTTCAATATTACTGATGTGGCTGAAAACGACGGTACCATTCAGGCTGCCGGCTCTTTCTTCCTCAATACAGGCAAGGCGAAAAACAGCGGCATTATTTATGCTGACACCCAGCGCTTTACGGTGGGTAGCCTGGAAAACCAGGGCGCGATGTTTGCCAATAATGTCATCGTTGAAACCGGCGCGCTGGATAACAGCGGTGTGATCAACGCCAATGCGGATATTACGCTCAAGGCGAATGGCGATCTGGTTAACAACAGCGGGGATATTCAGGGTAAAAATGTCGCTATCGAGCAGAACGGCACCACGGCCGGCAGCGCGAAAATGACCAATACCGGGAAAGTGCAGGCTGCAGATGCGTTGCGCATTAAAACCGACACCCTGGACAACAGCGGCAAACTCTATTCCGGCAAAGAGATGAACCTGGCGCTGACCGATGCACTAAACCTGCATCAGGGCAGTGAAACCACCGCCTACGGCGATTTGACGGTAACCGGTGCAGAAGAGCGCAAACTCAATATCACCAATGATGGTGGCTGGTTGCAGGGTAATAATATCCATCTTAACGGGCTGGATACGCTGACGAACCAAAATAACGGTACCATTATTACCAGTAATACGTTTGACCTGAAAAACAGCAATACATTGCTGAATGACTCAGGCCTGATTCAGGGTAATAACGTGGTGTTGGATAACATCAACACCGTGACTAACCAGAATGACTCCACCATCCTCGCCGGGGATTCGCTGAGCATGACGCAGGTTAAAGACCTGACCAATGCGCAGTCTACGCTGTCGGCCACCAATGAGGTGGTGCTGGACGGTGTAGAAAACATCGTTAACCAGAAAGGCCTGATCAGCGCCGGCACCTCGCTTGACATCAGCAATGCCGTCCAACTGCGTAATATTGACAGCAGTACAATTCAGTCCCAGGGTTCACTCAATATCGACAATGTCGGCCTGCTGAAAAATGAAAACGCGTCCGGCATGTTGTCGATTAATGACGCGCTGACACTGTCTGATATCGGCGTCCTCTCTAATGATGCGACCAGCCAGATTCTCTCTGCCGCACAGATAGCCATCGTTAACATCGATACCCTGGCAAACCAGGGCGTCATTCAGGCGAATGAAGCCGTGATGCTGAAGGGCATTAACCGCCTGGTCAACAGCGGTGAAACGGCCCTGATTGCGTCTATCGAGCAGCTGACGCTGCAGGCCATCGCGGAGCTTACCAACGCGGACGGTGCCTACATCAGCGGCGGAACCGCAGCGGTACTGGAACAGATCGGCAAGCTGATCAACAGCAAAGCGATTATCCAATCCGCGGGCGATGTGAGCATCAGTGCCGATACGATGGAGAACATTGGTACTGACACAGACGAAGGTACCGGCGTGCTGGCAGATGACAGCATGGAACTGTTGATTGCTGATGAGCTGGTGAACACCGGCGGCGCTGCCCTGGTCGCAAATAACCGCCTGGATATCATCACAGACACCCTGTCCAACGCCAAGGGTGATCATCTGATGGGGGGCCAGATCAGCGCTGGTGAGGTCAACTTACTCACTAACACGCTGGATAACCGCCACGGCGCAATTCAGGCGTATGAAAACCTGATCCTGAATATCAATAAGCTCCTGAAAAACCACGAAGGGACGCTCTGGTCAGATCATTCTCTGGAGCTGAATATCAAGGGTGATTTCACCCTTCGGGATATTGCCGACAGCAACCCGGATGACAACGTTGATGACAGTGATAACTCCGGGACAATCAACGCCAAGAATAAACTCGCCATTAATACCACGGGTGATTTGCAGATTGACTCCGCCCTGGAAAGCCGCGGTGAAATTCATCTGAATGCTGAAGGCGACCTCACCAATAACCACGCCATTATCAGTAACCAGGACATCTACCTGACCGGTACCAATGTTACCAACAGTGAAAACTCGCTGATCTGGAGCATGGACGATCTTAATATCGACGCGAAAGAAGGCACCTTTACCAATGGTTATAACGGTAATGTGCTGAGCATGAGCGATATATCTATCGTCGCCGAAAACCTGATTAACGACGTAGGGATTATCCGTTCTGAAGGTAATATGAACCTGGATGCCCAGGTCATTGAAAACCGCAGCCAGTACAGCGGCGATAAATGGGATTACGGCCCAACGCAGCAAGGCACGGCTTCTATCACCGGTGATGAGGGGATGAAATACTTAGAGTGGAAAATGTGGACAGACCTGCCCATCCTCTCTTCTGATATTGAACTGGTAAAAGCCGGGGAGATCTCTTCTGGTGGGCATATGTTCATTAACCAGAAAGATCTGTTTACCAACAGTACTGAAAAGCCGATGAGCGTTAAAAATGACGGCGGCATTATTCAGTCCAAAGGCAGCATGTTTATTACGGGTGATTTGTATAACACCCCGCGTTATGTGGATATGTCTATGCATGACTATCTGCATCATCAGCTCGCAACGCCTATTAAAATTAGTTTTTATTGGCGCGTCGTTGCTGACGGCACGCGTACGGCTACCTTCGATACGCTGCATAGTTTGCTGGATTACCTGTTAGGGAGTGGGCAACCAGATAACTATTATGATGACGATCCGAGTTGGAGCTGGTGGCAAGATGCCAATCGTCCTAAATTCGTTGACGTTATGCGGAAAACCTCTGCGGGCACGCCAAGTTCTTCAGCGCAATTAAACGATATTATGATCAGGCTGTTTGGCGAAAGCTGGATCACAAAAGATTATGCTGACCTGAAAAGTGATTGGGCAAAACTTAATGGTGAGAGTGAGAAACAACTCAAAGAGAAGAAACAATATTTCCTGCCAAGTGATAAAGGCAGCATTGTTTCCGGGGGGGACTTTGTCCACGATGGCGGCAGCCTGAATAACGGCATCGACGATGTCGAGATCAAAACCGGCAAAGACGAAAATGTCGTGGTGGAGAAAGTCGGCGAACAAGAAGTCGACGCCATTGATGCCGGCTATGAAATCGACGTTAACCTGAAAAAAGTGGAAGAGCTGCGTGGCGGCATCAGTACCCTGCCGACGCTGGCGGAGCTTATCAACATTCCAGGAATGTTCGCCACCTCGACCGAGTGGAATACCCGCAATAGCGATGATAAGGCTGTTAAAACAGATCCTGACAGCAAAGTCGTGCCGATGTATGAGACCCGGACATCGCTGATTAATCAGGACGACTACTTTGGCTCTGAGTACTTCTTTGAGCAGGTAGGCTACGACCCTGCTCAGCCGGCGATGGTGATTGGGGACAACTACTTCATCTCCGAACTGATCCGCCGCCAGCTGAACCAATCCGTCGGCACCTTCTTCAGCGTGCGTGATGGGGTAGAAGGCGCCGACCTGGTGCAGATGCTGATGAACAATGCCCGTCAGGCCAGTGATGATGCTTTCATGGGGCTGGAAGTGGGTAAACCGCTGACGGATGAGCAAAAAGCCAATCTGGATCAGGACATTGTCTGGTTCGTTAACCAGAACATTGACGGCACAGATGTGCTGGTGCCGATGGTTTACCTCTCTGCCAAAACCATTGAACAGATGGAAACCGGGGTGCAGGAAGGCGCCGGCTCGGCAGTGATTCACGCCAATAACAACGTGATCACTGACGCGACTGAAGTGAACAACAATAACGGCGTGATCAGCGCTGGTAAGAGTGTTGTGATCCAGTCGAAAGGCGACATCAATAACGTCAGCCGCGGCATGAACAGCGGCATCAAAGCCGGTGAGAGCATTATTGCGGTGAGTACCGATGGCTCCATCAATAATGACGGCGCTGCGATGAAAGCTGGTCAGGATATCCTGATGAGCGCTGAAAACGGTGAAATCAATATCACTGCCAGCGTCGGCCGTGATGTCACCGGTAAACAGGAGATCCATCGCTACGATGATGCCATCTCCGCAGGCGGCAGCATCGGCATGCAAGCCAAAGATATCACCGTCAATGCCGGCACCATTACGGCAGGCAAAGATATCGGCATGAAGGCCACTGAAGGGGATGTCAAATTCAATGAAATGCATGAAATTTCTGCGGAATATAAACAATCCTCTGACTTTGGCGGTGCGCTGAACTTTGAGTCCACAGAAACCAAAAACACGCAGGCAACCAGTAAGCAGAGCCATATTTCCGCCGGCAACAATATGGTTATTGACGCAGCCAATGACATCGTCATGGAAGGCGGCGAATACACCGCGAAAGCGGGTAAATTCAACGCAGGCAATGACATCCTGATCAAAACTGCACAGGATCACGCCTACAGTGAAACGAAACATGTCAAAGAAGAGTTCTCTATCTCCGGCAAGGTGAGTGGCGGCGGCTATACCGCAGAAGGGGAATACAGTAACCGCGACGGCGCATCCTCCCATACCGATGGCGGCAACTATGAGAACGTGAATGACACCGACACCGCCTCTCCGGGCAGCAGAAAACCGGGTAAAGCGCCGGTGGCACCGATGGTTGAGGTAAAAGCGGGTTATAGCTCACTGAAGGAAGAGAGCACCGCCCAAAGCACCACCAATAAGAACGCCCAGTTTAACTTTGACGAACAACTGGATATGACCGCCGGGAAAACGCTGGATATCGGCGGCGCGGATATCAAGTCCAAAGGCCTTGTTAATCTCACGGCCGAGGAACTGGCGTCCACGAAGTATGAAGATACGTTAGAGACGACCTATTCCAAGGAAGAGATGTTCATTGGGGTGAAAAACCAGAGCGGCAGCGTGGTCGCCGACGTGCTGGATAAGAACGCGGCGATGGTGGTGAATAAAGTCAATAACCCGGACGTTGGCTTTGACCCGGCAATGACGGCACTCCAGGTAGCGGGCGATGCCTCTAACCTCTATTTCAACGACCTGGCAAGTTCCACCACCACGTGGGGCGTCAGTAAAAACTCTACCTCAGGTTCTACATCGTCGAGCAAGGAAAACATTACCCATATTGAAGCCGGCCAGCTCAATATTAAAACCAAAAACGATGCGGCCCTGAACGGGGTGGATATCAAAGCCGATGGCGTGAATATGGACATTGGCGGTGACCTCAGCGTGCGTGCGGCGGAGGCAAAAACTTCCTTTAAAGAGAAATCCAAAGGCTTTGAGGTCGGTATCAGTTCGGGCGTGGCGGTTGACAAAGACACCGTCGGTATGGGGGCCTCGCTGGATATCAGCGCCCATGGCGGTAAGTCATCGGGTGATACGAAGAGTTACACCAACTCTTCCATTGCAGCGAAAGATGTGAAGATTAAGACCGGGGGAAATATGACCCTGGACGGGTCGAATATTGAGGCGGACACCGCCGATATTGAGACCGGCGGCAAACTCAATATCATCTCACGCCAGGATACGGTAAACACCGACGCGTCCAGTTGGCATGCCGGGGTCTCAGTAGGCGTGGCCGTCACAACGGACAGCAAGATGATGCCGATTCCAACCTTTGGCGTGAATGCTGGTGGGGGCTCGGAATATCATGATGAAGCGAAAACCAATAAACAGGCGGGCATCCATACCAAGGGTGAGCTGAATGTGAAGAGCGGTGATGATATCAACATGACCGGTGCCCACATTATCTCTGACAGCAAAACCGGCACGGTGGAAACGAAAGGCAAGATCAACGCCACTGAACTCATTGATAAGGTTGAGCAAGACGGTGCCTACGGCGGCGGCGGCGGTGGTATCACCAAAACCGGTGTCAGTGTCAACGGCTATGTGGAAACTGTGGATGAAGTGCATTTCAACGAAACACAGCACTCAACCATTTCTGTCGGTGACGTCGTCGGTGAGGTCAATGGCAAACTGAACAAGGATGGCAGCCAGACCTCTACCATCACTAAAGATGAGAAAGAGTGGGGCAATGACATCTCCTTCAGCTTCGGTACCGGAGGTGGTGGCAAGAAAAAACCAGACGCAGCGTCACCGCCAAAACGGCCGGATAGCGCACGCCCGGCACCAAGACCGGATGATGTGAAGCCGCAGCCGAAGCCGGATGATGTGAAGCCGCAACCTCAGCCGGAACCGGACGATGTGAAGCCGCAACCGCAGCCGGAACCGGATGATGTGAAGCCGCAACCTCAGCCGGAACCGGACGATGTGAAGCCGCAACCGCAGCCAAAACCGGACGATAACCAGCCGAAGCCGGATGATAACCAGCCGAAGCCGGACGACAACCAGCCGAAGCCGGACGATAACCAGCCGAAGCCGGACGACAACCAGCCGAAGCCGGACGATAACCAGCCGAAGCCGGACGATAACCAGCCGAAGCCGGACGATAACCAGCCGAAGCC
>NZ_PJZI01000078.1 GCF_002858805.1 Chimaeribacter arupi | reverse complement strand
AGATAAACCCCCTCTTTCGCCATATCCAGACTAAGATCAGGATCACCTGAAAATCCGGTAGGGGGAGTTTTATAGGGGATAAGTTCAGCCTCAAGCAAATCTTTATAGGATTTTCCCAGGCTATTTATTAAGGCGTCTACGTTTACTGTCATTTGTCGTACTCTGGTTTATTACCAATGATCCCGATAGTCAAAAGATACTTGATAATCATAGTTTTTTAATTCAATGCAATGGTTAGAATATGGCTGCAAAATCGCCACCTACTCATTTTTTATATCAAAACTGCCATTGTTTATTACATCTTTTGTGGGCATGTCTAAGCCATCAATCATGATACTGACATCATCACCAAAATCTTTTGAGTATTCTCGTCCCTCCCTTAGCTCAGTAATTTTATCAAACCACTGTAACCTGATTTTTAAGCCCATAATGACCTCATAAATATCATTTAATACTGCGACCTTTTACAGCGGGATTGAGTTGCTCACTATTACTGGTACGATACTTAATCACCACACTGCCCGCGCAGTGACACACGCGGGCGGGGATGGCAAAGGTGATAAGGCTACCAGCGAAGTTCTGACGTGGGCATAAAGGTGACCGATCTTACATTATCCATCACGTCATAGCTGATTTGCATATTGGTGGGTATAGGACGTCCATCTGCCTCATAAAGATCTGTCCAGCCAAACGCGCGTTTCATGATAACTTTCGGAGGTGTGCTTCTTAATGGTTCACCAAAGTGTTCATGAACCCACGAACGGGTCATTTTTTTCTCTAATGGTGCGGGAAGCTCATTTGGAAACATCCAATCAGTAGTTTCATCGTCTTGAATTGTCAACGTAACGGCTTTTAAGATTCTTCCATCACGCCAGAACGAGAGAAAGATTCCTTCTCTAGCCATATCCAAACTAAGCACAGGAGAGCCTGACGCTCCTTTCGGCGGGGATTTGTACACAACCAATCCTGAATCAACAAGCTCAATGTAACTCTTTCCTAAGCTATTAATCATTGCATCCACATTCACCGTCATTTATACAACCCCATTTCACTGTTAATTTTATGCATTTTCGTCCGTGCCGCCTCTATTTGGCCCTCAGTTGCACCATGCTCTTTTAATGCTGGTTTAATAACGTCCATGTTGTGATCAAGTGCCGCCCGTAAATTGCGTGAATCAAGGTTGATTTGTGCAGAAGTGTTGCGCCCGCCGTATGTCTCGCTCAGCTTCTGGTGCACCTCTTTAGGAATAATAATCGCAGCAACATCATCAGATAATTTACTGATATCTTTTGAAGCAGCATCAGGATAAAGCTCGGATAAATATAATTCCACAGCCGCCCTTGAAGGCATATGGTCAGCCTCATACGTCCCCTGGCGCGAGCGTCGTTTAAAGTCGCTGTACAGTTCTACCTCCAGAAACTCCACCGGCGGCTTGCTCAGATAAATATAAATTGGCGGAATGTCCGCCACCGGCAGGATCAGGATGTAATCCGCGAAACTTTTCTCATCCGGCGCCGGGCTGGTGGTGGCCCGGATACCGGTACTGTCCGGCAGCGGGTTTACCATCACCGGGTCCGGCAGGATCGGGCGGTGCTGGTTGCCGGTGTTCGTGGGAACATGCACCCCGGAACGGTCCGGCGTCCAGATAATCGTGACGGGCTGCGCTTCCTCGGTGGTGAAGGTGTACGCCTGCCGGGCGCTGTCCCAGGCCATCTGGCGTACCCGCACGCTGTCCTGGCCCGGCGGCGTGTGCCAGCCGCGCGGCACCGGGTTGCCCTGTGCATCGCTTTCCCAGGTGAAACGCACCCGGCTC
>NZ_PJZI01000077.1 GCF_002858805.1 Chimaeribacter arupi | reverse complement strand
ATCAGACAATCTGTTGTGGGCACTGCACGGTCAAATATCTTGAGGTAAGGAGGTGATCCAACCGCAGGTTCCCCTACGGTTACCTTGTTACGACTTCACCCCAGTCATGAATCACAAAGTGGTAAGCGCCCTCCCGAAGGTTAAGCTACCTACTTCTTTTGCAACCCACTCCCATGGTGTGACGGGCGGTGTGTACAAGGCCCGGGAACGTATTCACCGTAGCATTCTGATCTACGATTACTAGCGATTCCGACTTCATGGAGTCGAGTTGCAGACTCCAATCCGGACTACGACATACTTTATGAGGTCCGCTTGCTCTCGCGAGTTCGCTTCTCTTTGTATATGCCATTGTAGCACGTGTGTAGCCCTACTCGTAAGGGCCATGATGACTTGACGTCATCCCCACCTTCCTCCGGTTTATCACCGGCAGTCTCCTTTGAGTTCCCGACCGAATCGCTGGCAACAAAGGATAAGGGTTGCGCTCGTTGCGGGACTTAACCCAACATTTCACAACACGAGCTGACGACAGCCATGCAGCACCTGTCTCAGAGTTCCCGAAGGCACCAAAGCATCTCTGCTAAGTTCTCTGGATGTCAAGAGTAGGTAAGGTTCTTCGCGTTGCATCGAATTAAACCACATGCTCCACCGCTTGTGCGGGCCCCCGTCAATTCATTTGAGTTTTAACCTTGCGGCCGTACTCCCCAGGCGGTCGATTTAACGCGTTAGCTCCGGAAGCCACGCCTCAAGGGCACAACCTCCAAATCGACATCGTTTACAGCGTGGACTACCAGGGTATCTAATCCTGTTTGCTCCCCACGCTTTCGCACCTGAGCGTCAGTCTTTGTCCAGGGGGCCGCCTTCGCCACCGGTATTCCTCCAGATCTCTACGCATTTCACCGCTACACCTGGAATTCTACCCCCCTCTACAAGACTCTAGCTTGCCAGTTTCAAATGCAGTTCCCAAGTTAAGCTCGGGGATTTCACATCTGACTTAACAAACCGCCTGCGTGCGCTTTACGCCCAGTAATTCCGATTAACGCTTGCACCCTCCGTATTACCGCGGCTGCTGGCACGGAGTTAGCCGGTGCTTCTTCTGCGAGTAACGTCAATCGGCAAGGTTATTAACCTTACCGCCTTCCTCCTCGCTGAAAGTACTTTACAACCCGAAGGCCTTCTTCATACACGCGGCATGGCTGCATCAGGGTTTCCCCCATTGTGCAATATTCCCCACTGCTGCCTCCCGTAGGAGTCTGGACCGTGTCTCAGTTCCAGTGTGGCTGGTCATCCTCTCAGACCAGCTAGGGATCGTCGCCTAGGTGAGCCATTACCCCACCTACTAGCTAATCCCATCTGGGTTCATCTGATGGCGCGAGGCCCGAAGGTCCCCCGCTTTGGTCTTGCGACGTTATGCGGTATTAGCTACCGTTTCCAGTAGTTATCCCCCTCCATCAGGCAGATCCCCAGACATTACTCACCCGTCCGCCGCTCGCCGGCAAAGTAGCAAGCTACTTTCCGCTGCCGCTCGACTTGCATGTGTTAGGCCTGCCGCCAGCGTTCAATCTGAGCCATGATCAAACTCTTCAATTAAAAGCTTGATTTGCTAAGTTAATAGCGATGCTCAAAGGTTACTGTCTAAATTACTTTAGTTAGTCACTCTTCAAGACTTAATATTTTGTGCATCCGAAGATGCTTGATATCGTCTTGTGAGTGCCCACACAGATTGTCTGATAAATTGTTAAAGAGCAGTGGTTACCGTTATCTTTCTCGGTAACGCGGGAGGTGCATATTACGCTTTCCCGCTGAAGAGTCAAGCTTTATTCTCAAAGAATTTGGCGTTTCCGCCGGCTTATCTCTTCCTGACCCGGCGACGTGTTGGTCGTTGTTCCCGGTCAGTGGAGGCGCATTATAGGGAGTTCCTGACA
>NZ_PJZI01000076.1 GCF_002858805.1 Chimaeribacter arupi | reverse complement strand
TCACCACGTTCTCCACGGTGAAGCCGAACAGCTCGAACAGCTTCTCCGCCGGGGCGGATTCGCCGAAGGTGGTCATGCCCACCACGTCGCCGTTCAGGCCGACATACTTGTACCAGTAGTCGCTGATACCCGCCTCAATCGCCACGCGGGCACTGACCGCTTTCGGCAGCACGGATTCGCGGTAGGCTGCGTCCTGCTTGTCGAACGCGTCGGTGGACGGCATGGAGACCACGCGGACTTTACGGCCTTCACCGGAGAGCTGCTCGTAAGCGCCCACCGCCAGCTCGACTTCCGAGCCGGTGGCAATCAGAATCAGCTCCGGCGTGCCGTCGCAGTCTTTCAGCACGTAACCGCCGCGGGCGATGTTCGCCAGCTGGGCGTCGGTGCGCTCCTGCTGCGCCAGGTTCTGGCGGGAGAAAATCAGCGCCGCCGGGCCGTCGTTACGCTCAATGGCGTACTGCCAGGCCACCGCCGACTCCACCTGGTCACACGGGCGCCAGGTGCTCATGTTCGGGGTCACGCGCAGGCTCGCCAGCTGCTCCACCGGCTGGTGGGTCGGGCCGTCTTCGCCCAGGCCAATCGAGTCATGGGTGTAGACGAACACGTTGCGGATTTTCATCAGCGACGCCATGCGCACCGCGTTACGGGCATACTCCACAAACATCAGGAAGGTCGCCGAGTACGGCAGGAAGCCGCCGTGCAGCGCGATACCGTTGGTGATGGCGGTCATGCCGAACTCGCGCACGCCGTAGTGGATGTAGTTACCGGCCGCGTCATCGCCGATGGACTTCGAGCCGGACCACATGGTCAGGTTGCTCGGGGCCAGGTCAGCTGAGCCGCCCAGGAACTCCGGCAGCAGTTTGCCGAACGCTTCCAGCGCATTCTGGGACGCCTTGCGGCTGGCAATCTTGGCCGGGTTGGCCTGCAGCTGGGCGATGAACTTCTTAGACTCCTCGGCCCAGTTGGCCGGCAGCTCGCCGTTGACGCGGCGGGTGAACTCGGCCGCCAGTTCCGGGAAGGCTTTTTCGTAGGCGGCGAACTTCTCGTTCCACGCCTGCTCTTTGGCCTGGCCCGCTTCTTTGGCGTCCCACTGGGCGTAGATGTCCTGCGGGATGTCAAACGGGGCGTGGGTCCAGCCCAGCGCCTTGCGGGTGGCGGCCACTTCGTCATCACCCAGCGGCGCGCCGTGCGCGTCATGGGTGCCGGCTTTGTTCGGCGAGCCGAACGCAATCACGGTTTTGCACATCAGCAGCGACGGCTTGTCAGTGACGCTGCGCGCTTCTTCAATCGCTGCCTTGATGGCGTCCGCGTCATGGCCGTCCACGCCGCGCACCACGTGCCAGCCGTAGGCTTCAAAGCGGGCCGCGGTGTCGTCGGTGAACCAGCCCTCAACGTGGCCGTCAATCGAGATACCGTTGTCATCATAGAAGGCCACCAGCTTGCCGAGCTTCATGGTGCCCGCCAGCGAGCAGACTTCGTGGGAGATACCCTCCATCATGCAGCCGTCGCCCAGGAACACATAAGTCTGGTGGTCAACGATGTCATGGCCCGGACGGTTGAACTGTGCCGCCAGCGTGCGCTCGGCAATCGCCATGCCCACGGCGTTGGCAATGCCCTGGCCCAGCGGGCCGGTGGTGGTCTCCACCCCGGCGGTGTAGCCGTACTCCGGGTGACCCGGCGTTTTGGAGTGCAGCTGGCGGAAGTTTGCCAGCTCATTAATCGGCAGGTCGTAACCGGAGAGGTGCAGCAGGCTGTAAATCAGCATCGAGCCGTGGCCGTTGGAGAGCACAAAGCGGTCGCGGTCAGCCCAGTTCGGGTTGGTTGGGTTGTGGTTCAGGTAGTCGCGCCACAACACTTCGGCGATATCAGCCATACCCATCGGTGCGCCGGGATGGCCGGATTTGGCTTTCTGCACCCCATCCATGCTCAGCGCACGGATAGCATTGGCAAGCTCTTTACGAGAGGACATGT
>NZ_PJZI01000075.1 GCF_002858805.1 Chimaeribacter arupi | reverse complement strand
TGCGGCACGGCGTAGAGTTTCACGCGGAAGAAGCCGGGGTTGTCCTCGATATCCTCGACCGTGACTTTCGCGTCGCGCAGCGGGTGGGAAGCCTGCAGTTCATCGCCCGGATCGGTCATTTCGGTGACCAGCGTGCGCACCCAGGTGTTCAGCTCCAGCTCCAGCAGGCGGCGGTCTTTGGTGGTGCCGATGTTTTCACGCTGGATAAGCTTCAGGTAGTGCGCGATGCGTGACAGCAGGAAGATGTACGGCAGGCGCGCATTGATGCGGCTGTTGGCTGTGGCGTCCGCTGTGTCATACAACGTGGGTTTCTGGGCGGAGTTCGCCGAGAAGAAGCAGGAGTAGTCGCGGTTTTTGTAGTAGGAGAGCGGGATAAAGCCCAGGTTGGCGAATTCAAATTCGCGGGTTTCCGGGATCATCACCTCTGACGGGATTTTCACCTGGTTGCCGGTGCCCAGATCGTAGAGGTGGATCGGCAGGTCAGTGACCGCCCCACCCGCCTGCGGGCCGCGGATCTGCACGCACCAGCCGTTTTTGATAAAGCTTTTCACCATATTGGCGGCGAAGGCAAAGGAGGCGTTGGTCCAGAGGTATTTCTCATGGTCCGGGCCTTTGACCTCTTCCACATAGTTGAAGCTGCGCACCGGCACGGTGTCCGGGCCATAGGGCAGGCGGCCCAACACGCGCGGCATGGTCAGGCCGATATAGCGCGCATCATCGGAGTCGCGGAATGCTTTCCATTTGATGTACTCGGCGCGGTCAAAGTAGTTGCCGATGTCTTTGATGGCCGCCACGTCTTCCATCGATGACTTCAGGAAGAAGGCCGGGCCGACGGAGCCGATAAACGGCATATGGGCAGAGGCCGAGACTTTGGAGATATTGCGCAGCAGTGCCACATCCTGCGAGGAGGCATCAAACTCGTAGTTGGAAATAATCGCCCCAATCGGCTCACCGCCGGGGGTGTCATACTCCTGGATATAGGTGTGGTAGTAGAGGCCGGTCTGAACGATTTCCGGGCTGTCTTCAAAATCCTGACGCAGGTCATCTTTAGCGACATCCAGCACGTCGATTTTCACGTTCTGGCGGAAATCGGTACGGTCCACCAGCGACTTCAGGCCGCGCCAGGCAGACTCTACCTGCTGGAACGCGTTATGGTGCATCACGGCGTCCAGCTGGCGGCTGATTTGGTGGTCAAGCTCAGCGATATGGTGGTCGAGCAGGGTTTTGTCCAGGCGCTCCACGGTCTGGCCGGACTGCTTCAGGCGCGCCAGGAAGACCTGGACGGCGGCAGTCACACGCTGGTCAGCGGTCACATCTGCCAGGGCAGCGCCGTCCTGAAAATCGTTCAGGTCACTGAGCGCTGACACCGGCGTCAGGTTGATTTTTTCAAACAGGGAAGCGTAGACACCTGCGGCCTCTGGGCGTTCCAGCACCGTGGTCTGACCGGCAGCGGCGGCTTTTTCAGTGTTGACAGACATAAGCATTATCTCGCATTAATCCATTAATCGGGGAGTTACGCCTTCGGCGCCAGGGCATTGAGTTCGTCACGCAGCGCATCGCTGAGGGACGGGTCTTTCAGAATGTTTTCGAGCTCTTTGCGGAAGGTGACGTTGTCGAGCAGGTTGGATTTCAGGTCACGCAGCAGGTTGCGCATCGCCAGCATGGCGCGCAGCTGCGGGATTTGGCGGGCCACCTGCTCGGGTTCAAAGTCTTTCATCTCGCGAAACGCGAGGCGGACACGCTCCTCGGCACCGTCACCGGCCAGGGTGTTTTTCACCGTGAGGTTGACCGTGGGGGCGAACTCCGCCAGGACGCTGTTGAAGTTGTTTTTATTGATGCTGACTTTTTCACGTTCAGAAATCGGGCGATGCTCCTGCCCGTTGCTGTAATCGCCCATCACCACCAGTTTCAGGGGTAATTCCATTTTTTTCTGGGCGCCGCCGGTGTGCAGATCAAGCTTTATATTAACGCGGGCCTTGGGGATCTCATTTTGAAACGAACTGGACACGATAACTCCTTTTATA
>NZ_PJZI01000074.1 GCF_002858805.1 Chimaeribacter arupi | reverse complement strand
TTCAGACATTCAATGAAATGTGCCCGTTTGCTTTGTCTCAATCACGCACATTGTGGGAGTCTGAAAGTTCTTACCTGACTGGAAAGGATTAATACTTTTGGGATGTTTTTTCTTACAATGTTTGCTTAAAAGGGCTAAAAAAGTCAGGTGATCAATTGCATTCCAACATGATTGAATATCTAAATATTTTCATACAGGTTGTTGAGCAGGGTAGTTTCACAAAGGCCGCGGACATTCTTCAAATACATCGCCCAACTGTAAGCAAAGCGATACAAAAAATTGAAGACGATCTGGGTGTAAAACTCATTCATCGCACAACACGAAAGCTGAGTATTACAGCTGAAGGAGATGAATTCTATCATCATGCCAGACATGTTCTAGCCGACGTTAATGACATGATGGCCATTTTTTCACCTACTCTTCCACCACGAGGGCGCCTCAGGCTGGATGTTCCACTGGCGCTGGCTCATGCCATATTGATTCCAAATCTCAAAGATTTCCAGACACGGTACCCCGGCATTGAAGTCGTATTAGTTTCATCGGATAAAAAAAGTGATTTGATAACCGAAGGTGTAGATTGTCTTGTTCGGCTGGGTGCGCTTCATAATTCAAGTTTTATCTCCAGGCGCATTGGTGACATCAGGATGGTCACCTGTGCAGCTCCGTCTTATCTTCAACAGCACGGTCTGCCAGAGACACTGGCAGACCTGAAGCAACATCGGGCGGTTAACTTTTTTAGTGAACATAGTCGTGACGTTATGGAATGGAAGTTTATTGAGGACGGGAGCGTCGTGACATTGCACCCCGCCAGCAGCGTACTGGTAGATAACTCCGACATTCTGCTCTCCTGTGGTCTTGCCGGTCTGGGCATTATCCAGGCCACCTACGTTGCTCTTGCCCCTTATATAGCTTCAGGTGCTCTTGAAGAGGTTCTGACCCAATACCCTTCAGTATCAAAGCCCGTGGCAGTAATGTATCCGGACAGGCGTTACCTTTCTCCAAAAGTCCGGGTCTTTATTGACTGGTTTAGTGATGTTCTGTCCATGAAGCTCCACTGAGACAGCAGGATTGTTAATAAATAATTAAAACTGAAGTTCCACGGCTGCTATTTTTCGTGCATCCATAACAACGTAGATTGTTCTCAAACGATTCGGGCACGTCTTCAGCCTTAATACGGGGATGTGCCACTAACTGAAGAGATCTGAACATGTCTAAAGTTGTTACCTTTAACCGCACCGGCGGTCCGGAAGTACTGGAAGTTATTGATGTAGAGGTGCCCGCGCCAGCAGCGGGTGAAGTACAGATTCGTGTACATGCGGTTGGTCTTAACCGTGCAGAAATCATGTACCGTAACGGCCAGTATGTCATTGAGCCGGAATTCCCCGCACGTCTTGGTTATGAAGCGGCTGGCGTCGTGCAGGCTGTTGGCGAGAACGTTAAAGAATTTGCCAGTGGAGACATGGTGAGCGTGATTCCTTCATTCATGTTTAATGAATATGGCATGTACGGCGAACTGGTCAATGCACCGGTGCACGCTGTCGTAAAGCATCCTGAAAATCTTTCATTCGAGGAAGCTGCTGCAAGCTGGATGATGTATGTCACCGCCTATGGTGCGCTGGTTGAATATGGCAATCTTCAGGCCGGTCAGAACGTGGTGATCCGCGCAGCATCAAGCAGCGTTGGTCTGGCTGCCATACAGATAGCTAATATGCTGGGAGCAAAACCCATTGCGCTTACGCGTACCTCTGAAAAAAGCGAAATGCTCATGAAAGCCGGTGCCGCCAACGTCATTGCTACTGCGGAGCAGGATATGGTTGCTGAAATCAATCGTGCAACACATGGTGCGGGCGCTCATATTGTTTTTGATCCCGTCGGCGGCCCCGACGTGGCAAAACTGACTAAGGTGATGGCTCCGCAGGGCATGTTTTTCCAGTATGGCGCGCTCGACAGCCGTGACATGCTTGTGCCTGTATTTGATATTCTGGGTAAGCACCTGACTTTACGAGGATATGAGCTGTTTGAAATCACAATGAATCCTGAAAAAATGACTCGCGCAAAAGCTTTTGTCACTGAGGGCTTACGCTCAGGCAAACTGAAGCCGGTCATTGATAAAACGTTTCCGCTTGAAGAAATTGCTAACGCCCAGCGTTATATGGAAGCAAATGGTCAGGTAGGAAAAATTATCGTGGTTGTTGAATAATCTTAACCGCAACCTTTTAAACAATGAGTTTGGTGAAGCCTGGAAATCATCCGGGCTTTTATCATCCTTAATTTCGAACCAATAGTTCAATAACCGACCTGTTGTAAACCGTTATTATTTACTGCTTCATAAGCATATATACGTTTCTTGCTCATAGCGGACCTTACCTGAGGTCAGTCCGCTTTGTGCCAGAAGCGGACGTGG
>NZ_PJZI01000073.1 GCF_002858805.1 Chimaeribacter arupi | reverse complement strand
GTGATCCTGATCTTAGTCTGGATATGGCGAAAGAGGGGGTTTATCTATCATTCCGGCGTGCCGGGCGAGTTCTTCAGGATGTAACATTGATTATTCAGAGACCTGAAATGAAAAAATGGTTATTTCCTAACAGGTTACCTTTTTGTTTGGAAAAAGAGATGACGATAGCTAAGGTTCATCATTTGTTTGGAGAGCCTCTTCGGAGTACTCCACCTAAGGTTGTCATGAAACGCGCTATTGGGCGTGCTGATCTTTATACAATTAAGGAGCTGCCTATCCCTGTTAGTATGCAAATCAGGTATGACATAGAAAATAGGGTTGAATTAGTTTCATTTTTCCCTACCTCAGAACTTCGCTGGTAGCCTTATCACCTTTACCATCGCCGCCCACGCAGCTTATTGCGCGGGCGGGGTATGACATCACTTTATGCTTTCACCTGATGAATCTCGGCAATATAACCGCCGGGGAATTCGACCATCGCGGCGGGCGCGGTGGTATCGGCAGAACGCCAGAGGATTTTCGCATGGCTGGCCAGCGCCTTGTCCAGGGTTTGCTGGAGATTGGTGACACCGTAACCGGTGCGCTCATGGCCGAACGGGTAAGGCAGGTGGCCATCGGTCACGAAAATCTTGACCTTGCCGAAGGTGGAGGAGAGGTCCACTTCACGCACGGTGCCGCTGGTTTCGCCGATCAGGGCGGCGCTGACCTGCTGGTCACGGTCAACTTTGCCTTGTGAAAACTGCTGGTAGCTGCGGATGAAATCCTCCACCCGGTAGCGTGACAGGTAGACGCGGTTCTCCGGCACGCTGCTCAGCGGCGCGTAATCCGGCGCTTTGGTGTGCCAGTAAAGCTGCATATTCACGCCGCCCGGCCACTGGATCACCGCATCGCGGCCAATCGGGTCCGGGAACGGCTCGACCAGCACATCCGCCCCTGCCGCTTTCGCCTGCGCCACGGCCGCATCCATATCCCGCACCAGAAAACCGTTGCGCTCATCGCCGAACGGGTAAGGTGTTGGGGTCTGGAAATCAAACACCGAGAAGCTGCCGACCGGTGTCAGCACCAGTTGGGAGAGCGTCTCGCTGGGGGTGGGGGTGACGTCGGCGGTGATGCGTTGGGTGGCCTTGCCGCCAAAGGTGTGCAGCAGGCTGTTGACGAAATCATCCATTTTGCCTGGCTGCACGTAAACATGGGTGGTGTCATATTGGGCACCCACCGCCAGGCTCTGGGCGGCCCAGGCCGCCGGGCACGCGCTCAGGGAGAGCGCCAAAGCGAGCACGCCAAACCGGGTTTTATTCATGACCTTCTCCTGTGGGCAATAACATCCCCGGCCTTCACCGGCCGGTTGCAGAACACCAGAAAAAGCAGGTGGCACCGGGCGGCACCACCTTCAGGCCGGGTTAACGGGATTGCAGGAACGCCAGCAGGTCTTCGTTCAGCTGATCCTGATGGGTGGCTGCAAAGCCGTGCGGGGCGTTGTCGTAGACTTTCAGCTCCGCGCCGGGGATCAGGTCTGCCGAGAGTTTGCCGGTCGCCTCGAACGGCACGATCTGGTCATTGCTGCCGTGGATCACCAGCGTCGGCACGCTGACTTTTTTGATGTCGTCGCGGAAATCCGTCTCAGAGAAGGCGGTCACGCAGTCGATGGTGCCTTTCAGCGAGGCGAGCAGCGCGATGTTCAGGGTCTGGGTCAGCACGCCCTCAGAGACGTTCTGCCCGGCATTCAGGCCGTAGAACGGCGTGGCGAAATCGCTGATAAACTGCGCACGGTCTTTGCGCAGGCCCTCTTTGATGCCGTCAAACACGCTCTGATCCACGCCCTGTGGATGGTCATCCGTCTTGCCGAAAATCGGTGTCACCGCACCCAGCAGCACCAGCGCGGCCACGCGGTCGCTGCCGTAACGGCCGATATAGCGCGTCACGTCCCCGCCGCCCATCGAGAAGCCCACCAGCGTCACCTCGTTGAGATCGAGTCCGGTGATCAGGTCGTTGATGTCAGAGGCGAAGGTGTCGTAGTCATACCCTTCCCACGGCTGGTCGGAACGGCCAAACCCGCGACGGTCAAAGGCGATGGCGCGGTAGCCGCGTTCCGCCAGGAAGTTCATCTGGCTGTCCCACATGTCCGCATCCAGCGGCCAGCCGTGGCTGAACAGTACCGGCTTGCCGGTGCCCCAGTCTTTGTAATAGATCTGCGTGCCGTCTTGGGTGGTGATGGTGCTCATGGCGATCTCCTGAACGTAGTGGATGAAAGGGTCCGGATAAAACAGGGTAAATACACGCCGGAACAGGCGTTGCCTCAGCGGCACCCTATCCGGCGTGATCAACATACTCAGCCGCCCCCGCCGGGCGTGTTGGCGCCCCGGCAGGATGTGGCCGGATTATGGTCAGCGGGGCGACGCAGCGTCTAGTTATACGTAGGGATAGGTATACCTAAAGATAATAGTGCCGCCGCTGCGCCCGCCCTACCATGCACCCTGAGAGTTATGACTGCGGCCGCGCCCTTTTGCCGGCTGCCTTTTCCTTGTTACACCAACCTCAATGGGTACCGCTATGACCAACACGAAACTTGAAGTCCTGACGCCGGACAATTGCCAGATGATCTTCATCGACCAGCAGCCGCAAATGGCCTTTGGGGTGCAGTCCATCGACCGCCAGGTGCTGAAAAACAACACCGTTGCGCTGGCAAAAGCGGCGAAAGTCTTCAATATCCCGACCATCATCACCACGGTGGAAACCGAGAGCTTCTCCGGCCATACCTACCCTGAACTGCTGGACGTGTTCCCGACCCACGACATCCTGGAGCGCACCTCCATGAACTCCTGGGATGACCAGAAAGTGCGTGATGCGCTGGCCGCGACCGGCAAGAAAAAAGTGGTGGTCTCCGGCCTGTGGACGGAAGTGTGCAACAACAGCTTCGCCCTGTGCGCGATGCTGGAAGGCGGCTATGAGATTTACATGGTGGCGGACGCCTCCGGCGGCACCACCAAAGAAGCGCATGATTTCGCCATGCAGCGCATGATCCAGGCGGGCGTGATCCCGGTGACCTGGCAGCAGGTGATGCTGGAGTGGCAGCGTGACTGGGCGCACAAAGAGACCTACACCGCCGTGATGGACATCGTCCGGGAGCATTCCGGTGCCTACGGCATGGGCGTGGATTACGCCTACACCATGGTGCACAAAGC
>NZ_PJZI01000072.1 GCF_002858805.1 Chimaeribacter arupi | reverse complement strand
CTGTAATAGAGTCTCTCAAATAATCACGCTCGCGGATGGAAACATCTTCGGGTTGTGAGGTTAAGCGACTAAGCGTACACGGTGGATGCCTAGGCAGTCAGAGGCGATGAAGGGCGTGCTAATCTGCGATAAGCGTCGGTAAGCTGATATGAAGCGTTATACCCGACGATACCCGAATGGGGAAACCCAGTGTGATACGTCACACTATCATTACATGAATACATAGTGTAATGAGGCGAACCGGGGGAACTGAAACATCTAAGTACCCCGAGGAAAAGAAATCAACCGAGATTCCCCCAGTAGCGGCGAGCGAACGGGGAACAGCCCAGAACCTGAATCAGTTTGTGTGTTAGTGGAAGCGTCTGGAAAGTCGCACAGTAAAGGGTGATAGTCCCGTACACAAAAGCACACAAGTTGTGAGTTCGATGAGTAGGGCGGGACACGTGACATCCTGTCTGAATATGGGGGGACCATCCTCCAAGGCTAAATACTCCTGACTGACCGATAGTGAACCAGTACCGTGAGGGAAAGGCGAAAAGAACCCCGGCGAGGGGAGTGAAATAGAACCTGAAACCGTGTACGTACAAGCAGTGGGAGCCTTGGTTTACCAGGGTGACTGCGTACCTTTTGTATAATGGGTCAGCGACTTATATTTTGTAGCAAGGTTAACCGTATAGGGGAGCCGTAGGGAAACCGAGTCTTAACTGGGCGTCAAGTTGCAAGGTATAGACCCGAAACCCGGTGATCTAGCCATGGGCAGGTTGAAGGTTGGGTAACACTAACTGGAGGACCGAACCGACTAATGTTGAAAAATTAGCGGATGACTTGTGGCTGGGGGTGAAAGGCCAATCAAACCGGGAGATAGCTGGTTCTCCCCGAAAGCTATTTAGGTAGCGCCTCGTGAATTTATCTTCGGGGGTAGAGCACTGTTTCGGCTAGGGGGCCACCCCGGCTTACCAACCCGATGCAAACTGCGAATACCGAAGAATATTATCACGGGAGACACACGGCGGGTGCTAACGTCCGTCGTGAAGAGGGAAACAACCCAGACCGCCAGCTAAGGTCCCAAAGTCATGGTTAAGTGGGAAACGATGTGGGAAGGCATAGACAGCCAGGATGTTGGCTTAGAAGCAGCCATCATTTAAAGAAAGCGTAATAGCTCACTGGTCGAGTCGGCCTGCGCGGAAGATGTAACGGGGCTAAACCATGCACCGAAGCTGCGGCAGCGACGCTTAGCGTTGTTGGGTAGGGGAGCGTTCTGTAAGCCTGCGAAGGTGGACTGTGAGGTCTGCTGGAGGTATCAGAAGTGCGAATGCTGACATAAGTAACGATAATGCGGGTGAAAAACCCGCACGCCGGAAGACCAAGGGTTCCTGTCCAACGTTAATCGGGGCAGGGTGAGTCGACCCCTAAGGCGAGGCTGAAAAGCGTAGTCGATGGGAAACAGGTTAATATTCCTGTACTTGGTGTTACTGCGAAGGGGGGACGGAGAAGGCTAGGCTGGCCAGGCGACGGTTGTCCTGGTTTAAGCGTGTAGGTGTGTCAACCTGGTAAATCCGGTTGGCTTTAACACTGAGGCGTGATGACGAACCACTACGGTGGTGAAGTAGCTGATGCCCTGCTTCCAGGAAAAGCCTCTAAGCTCCAGGTAACACGAAATCGTACCCCAAACCGACACAGGTGGTCAGGTAGAGAATACTCAGGCGCTTGAGAGAACTCGGGTGAAGGAACTAGGCAAAATGGTGCCGTAACTTCGGGAGAAGGCACGCTGGCGCGTAGGTGACGGGACTTGCTCCCTGAGCCGAAGCCAGTCGCAGATACCAGCTGGCTGCAACTGTTTAATAAAAACACAGCACTGTGCAAACACGAAAGTGGACGTATACGGTGTGACGCCTGCCCGGTGCCGGAAGGTTAATTGATGGGGTTAGCGGCAACGCGAAGCTCTTGATCGAAGCCCCGGTAAACGGCGGCCGTAACTATAACGGTCCTAAGGTAGCGAAATTCCTTGTCGGGTAAGTTCCGACCTGCACGAATGGCGTAATGATGGCCAGGCTGTCTCCACCCGAGACTCAGTGAAATTGAACTCGCTGTGAAGATGCAGTGTACCCGCGGCAAGACGGAAAGACCCCGTGAACCTTTACTATAGCTTGACACTGAACATTGAGCCTTGATGTGTAGGATAGGTGGGAGGCTTTGAAGCGTGGACGCCAGTCTGCGTGGAGCCATCCTTGAAATACCACCCTTTAATGTTTGATGTTCTAACTCGGCCCCATAATCTGGGGTGAGGACAGTGTCTGGTGGGTAGTTTGACTGGGGCGGTCTCCTCCTAAAGAGTAACGGAGGAGCACGAAGGTTAGCTAATCACGGTCGGACATCGTGAGGTTAGTGCAAAGGCATAAGCTAGCTTGACTGCGAGAGTGACGGCTCGAGCAGGTGCGAAAGCAGGTCTTAGTGATCCGGTGGTTCTGAATGGAAGGGCCATCGCTCAACGGATAAAAGGTACTCCGGGGATAACAGGCTGATACCGCCCAAGAGTTCATATCGACGGCGGTGTTTGGCACCTCGATGTCGGCTCATCACATCCTGGGGCTGAAGTAGGTCCCAAGGGTACGGCTGTTCGCCGTTTAAAGTGGTACGCGAGCTGGGTTTAGAACGTCGTGAGACAGTTCGGTCCCTATCTGCCGTGGGCGTTGGAAGATTGAGAGGGGTTGCTCCTAGTACGAGAGGACCGGAGTGAACGCACCCCTGGTGTTCGGGTTGTCATGCCAATGGCACTGCCCGGTAGCTAAGTGCGGAAAAGATAAGCGCTGAAAGCATCTAAGCGCGAAACTTGCCTCGAGATGAGTCTTCCCTGGGACCTTGAGTTCCCTGAAGGGACGTTTAAGACCAAGACGTTGATAGGCCGGATGTGTAAGTGCAGCGATGCATTGAGCTAACCGGTACTAATGACCCGTGAGGCTTAACCTTACAACACCGAAGGTGTTTTTAGAGACGACGATTTTCAGCGCTGTTCCAAGATTGGTTCCGGTGGCCCGTGAGGGCGGTCGGGATAACAGAATTTGCCTGGCGGCACTAGCGCGGTGGTCCCACCTGACCCCATGCCGAACTCAGAAGTGAAACGCCGTAGCGCCGATGGTAGTGTGGGGTCTCCCCATGCGAGAGTAGGGAACTGCCAGGCATCAAAT
>NZ_PJZI01000071.1 GCF_002858805.1 Chimaeribacter arupi | reverse complement strand
CGCGACGCGAAAGTCACGGTCGAGGATATCGAGGACAACCCCGGCTTCTTCCGCGTGAAACTCTACGCCGTGCCGCACTTCCAGGTTGAAGGGCTGGATGTGAACCTGTCGCTGGTCTCGCAGATGCCGAAGGCGAAAGCCTGAAGCCCGGAGGATCAATGAAGATAGAGCGACCGTTATGGATGCAGGGCGTCATGGTATCGCCACAGCATTTCCAGCAGCAGGCCGCCTTTACGGCCTGGCATACCGAGTGCATCGCGCTGATGGGCGTGATGCATCCCTGGGGCGTGCTGGAGGCTGAGTTTGACCGTAATGCGTTGAAACAAGGCCGGCTTAAAGCCGGCCGTCTGGTGGTGCGTTTTCCTGACGGCACCCTGACGGACAGTGAAAATGCTGATGCGTTACCGCCGACCCTGACACTCCCTGAGATAAATCACCGCGACATTACGGTGATGCTGGCGCTGCCGCAACTGTACCCAAATGGTGGCAACTGCCTGAAACCAGAGGAAGTGGCTGAGCGTCCGGTGCGTTATCGCCAGCGGTGGCATGAGGTACGTAATTGTTTTGGTGACGATACGCGCCAGATTGCCACACTGCAGCACGAACTGACACTGCGCCTGGATTCACAGGATAACAGCAATTATCTGGTCTGCCCGGTGGCGCGGTTGCACCGGGATGAGCAAGGAGGGTGGGCGCAGGACACCACCTTTATTCCTCCATTGTTAAGCCTGAAAGCCAGTCCGTGGCTTATCAATCAGCTCGAACTGCTGATGACCCAGTTGCGGACCCGGCTGGCACGTTTGATGGCCATGCGTCGTGAAAGCAATGAACGCATGGCCGATTTTGCTGTGGCTGATGTGTCGCTGTTCTGGCTGCTGAATGCACTTAACGGTGCGGAGCCGGTGCTGGGTAATTTTCAGCGTCATGGGCAGGTGCATCCTGAGTGCTTGTATCAGGAGCTGGCCCGCCTGGCGGGCAGCCTGCTGACGTTTTCGCTGGCGCATACCGTGACAGCCATCCCTTTCTACCGGCATGAACAGCTGACGGACGTTTTTCCACCTTTGTTTGAGCTGCTCGGTGAGCTGCTCGAAGCCAGCCTGCCTTCACGCGTGGTGGCAGTGGAACTGACTCATGAAAAACGGCTGCGTCAATGGCAGGCACGCCTGCACGACCCGAGACTGCGTGAGCAGGTGGACTTTTATCTTTCAGTTCGGTCGTCGCTGCCGGTGGCGCAACTGCTGGAACAGTTCCCGCAACAATGCAAGGTAGGCAGTCCCGATGAAGTAGGAGAGGTCATTAATGCTTCCCGGCAGGGCATCCCGCTGCGTGCGTTGAGCCATGTACCGGCGGCTATTCCGTTGCGGCTGGAAAACCAGTATTTCGCACTGGATATGACCCATCCCGCAGCGCAGGGCATGCAAGCGGCAGGAAGCTGCGTGTTTTATGTCCCCGGAACACTGGGTGAGCCTGAGCTTGAACTCTTTGCGGTGCTGAGAACATGAGTGACAACCAAACGTGTGACATTGATGCCCTGTTGCAGGAAACGTGGCTTGTGGTGATCAGCTTGCGTCACGGGCCGGAATTTAAGGAGGGGGATGGACAACGGCTTTGGCAGCATTGTGTAGATAATATTGAACAAATTCAGCAGCAACTGACGGCGGCGAATTACAGCGCAGAGAGCCGTCAGCATATTTTGTACGCGCAATGCGCACTCCTTGATGAAGCGGCAAAAAGCCGCGGTGTACACGATGATGCGTGTATCCAGTGGTACAACAGGCCGCTTCAGGGGCAGTTTTTCGGCAACCTGAATGCCGGTGACCATTTGTATGAACGTATACGTCAGGTGTTGCGTGAAACCGCACCCGATATCGCTGTGCTGACCTGTTTTCACCGGGTACTGATGCTCGGTTTTCTGGGCGGTTTTACCGGAACGCATGTACCGGAAAGAGAGCGATTGGTTCGGGAGCTGGCCGAAAGGGTGCCGGCTTACAGCTTCTCCCTGAATCATCCGGTACTGACCCCGGCTTCGGCAGGGATGGGAATGGGAGCGTGGCTGCGTCACTGGCCGGTACGTATTGGCCTGTCGGTAATTAGCCTGGCAGCGCTATGGTGGGGGCTTAATCACTGGCTCGACAACCTGATCATCACGCTGTTGCCGGGAGGAATGCGATGAAGCCCGCGCTGCAACGGGGATTATGGTTATGGGCAGGGTTGCTGGCCGTCATGCTATGCCTGCTGTTTTTACCGCTCCCGCCTGCTGCCCGTGGGGCCGGTGTGGGTATCGTTATCGTGATAGTCATCATCGGTCTTATCCGTGTCGGCCGACAACCTGTGGATGCAGGCTCACTGCGCTTTTCCGGGTTGCCGGAGGCGTCTTACCGCTTACCGGTCGTTTTGGTATGTGGAGAAAAGGCCGATTGGCCGGGGAACAGTACGACATATCAGACCTCGCAGGGTTGCTGGCTGCGGGTGGATGAGGGCGTTGAGCTGCGTCATATTGTGCGCGAGTTACTGTGTCTGCGCCCGTCCTGGGCCGGCCAGCTGGCAGTTATGGTCTGCGTTAACCCTCAACAATATGAGCATACTACGGCGCTGGCACCCCGTTTATATGAATTGCGCTGGCAGATAAACCGGCTGCGGCGCGAAACCCGGCAGACGGTTCCTTTGTTGCTGAGCAGTCGTATCGCCGGTCAAACCATTACTGAGCCTGTATGGCAGGCTGTCCTTCCCGGAGGGCTGGTACGTGTCTGGCAAGAAGATTATGCCCCCTGCAGCGTTCCTGTCTGGACTGCTCAGGATGAAAGCGGCGCGCGCTTGCAGCAACAGGTGATGCTGAACAGCCTGGCAAGCTGGTTCAGCCAGCATGTTTCTTCTGTTTTCACCGCGGAATCTCCTGATATTCCAACAATACTGCCTTGTGCGGTGTTGTTCCATCAGGGCCGGTCGATGGCCGATACTGCAAAACATACCTGCTGGGCGCACTGGCTGCAGCAACAGACCGGCCTTGTTCAGGTAGCAGGTTGGATGCCAGCAGATGAACATTCGGCCCTCCCATTGCCGGATTTTGTATTGCCGTTGCTGCCGAGAGGCCATGCACTCACTGCGCCTCAGCGGGCGGGCAGCTACGCGTTCATATTGTTAACACTGGCGGCTATAGCCGCCCTATGCAGCAGCGGCTGGCATAACCGGCAACTATTACAGCGGACCGCATTTGATATCCGGCATTACTACGCCATAGCCATGCAGGATGACAAGCCTAAAGCACGGGCTGTCGCAGTATTGCGGGCGCATGCGTCGCAACTGGATAACTGGGCACGTAATGGTGAGCCGCTGCGTCTTGGGCTGGGCCTGTATCAGGGCGGCCGCCTGCGCCTGCCTCTGCTGAATGCAATAAGAAGCTATGTTCCGCCGCTTCCCTTCTCTACACCCGCTCCCAAGCCCGCACCCAACATCATCCGCCTCAACAGCCTCTCTCTGTTCGACGTGGGCAGTGCTCATCTGAAACCCGGCTCGACAAAGGTGCTGGTGAATGCCCTGGTGGGGATTAAGGCCAGACCGGGCTGGCTGATTGTGGT
>NZ_PJZI01000070.1 GCF_002858805.1 Chimaeribacter arupi | reverse complement strand
CGCGACGCGAAAGTCACGGTCGAGGATATCGAGGACAACCCCGGCTTCTTCCGCGTGAAACTCTACGCCGTGCCGCATTTCCAGGTCGAAGGGCTGGATGTGAACCTGTCGCTGGTATCCCAAATGCCAAAAGCCAAAGCATAAGGCGGTAACAGGGATGAAAATTTATCGTCCTTTATGGACTGAAGGGGCCTTCCTGGCCCCACAACAGTTCCAACAGCAGGCTCGTTGGGATGCCTGTATGGCAGACACTGTGGCTCATATGGCATTGGCGCATCCATGGGGTGTGATTGACGCAACATTTGATAACGGGGCGTTGGCTGTTTCCCGTCTGAATGCGCTTCGTCTGGTGGTTCGCTTTCCTGACGGTACGCTGATTGACACCGACCTGGCTGATAATTTGCCACCCGCCTGTGATCTGTCTGCCGTCTCTGATCGGGAGAGCATAGACGTGGTGCTGGCATTGCCACTGTTATCGGCCAATGGCGGCAATCTTGATGAAGGTCAGGACAGCGAGCGCCCTCGTCGCTGGAAGCAGGAATGGGTGACGGTACAGGAGCTTTCTGGCCACGAACGTACTGAGTTGGCCGTGATGCGACACGCGATCACATTGCGTTTTGCGCATCAGGAAAACAGTGCATATCTGATTTGCCCGGTAACGCGGTTGCTGCGCAATGCACAAGGGCAATGGATACAGGATACGCATTTCATTCCGCCCATGCTGTCATCTTCAGCAAGCCAGGCGGTACTCAATGATCTGGGTGATTTACTTCATCGTCTACAGGCGCGCCGCCGCCGTCTGATGGCCATGCGGCGTGAAAGTAATGAACGTATGGCTGATTTTGCAGTGGCCGATGTGTCACTTTTCTGGCTGTTGAATGCATTGAACAGTGCTGAGCCGGTACTGGCAGAGCTTTATCAGACACCTACCCGGCACCCGGAACTGCTTTATCGCGAGTTAGCCAGGCTTGCCGGCGGTCTGCTGACGTTCTCCCTGGTGCATAAAGCAGAAGATATCCCACTTTATCAACACGATAAGCCAGAGCAGGTTTTTCCGCCGCTGTTTACTTTATTGGATACGCTGCTCGAAGCCAGTCTGCCTTCTCGTATGGTAGTTATTGAGCTGACTCAGGACGGGCAATTTTGGAACGGCTCTCTGCATGATGCCCGCCTGCGTGAAGAGGCTGATTTCTATCTCTCGGTTCGTTCAAATATTCCAAACCATCTGTTACAGACTCAGTTCCCTTTGCTGTGTAAAGCCGGCAGCGTCGAGGAGGTATCAGACGTGGTTAATGTCGCCCTGAATGGGGTAGTGATGAAACCCCTGTCTCACGTCCCGGCCGCTATCCCATTGCGTCTTGAGAATCAGTACTTTGCCCTTGACCTGGATGGGGCTGCGGCACAGGCCATGTTGGCGGCAGGTAACTGTGCTTTCTATACCCCCGGCTCGCTGGGTGATATCAAACTTGAACTGTTTGCGGTGCTGCGCTCATGAGCAAAATAGACGCGTCTATGACAGATGAGGTGTTTTACCCTGGCTGGCTGATGGTCAGCCAATTGCGTAACGGCCACGAAATTGAGGACGGCGAGGCATTGTACCGTCGCGCATGTGAATGGATTGACGGCGCACGTGAAGCGCTATCCCGTGCTGGTTTCAGCGAAACCAGCTGTAACCATATGCTTTATACACAATGTGCATTACTGGATGAGAGTGTCCTTAATCGTCAAAAACAGGACAGCGGCTATAAAAAATGGCTGAAAAATCCACTTCAGGCTCGCTATTTCAATACCCTGAACGCCGGCGAGGAACTTTGGGAGCGTATTCGCACCGTTTTACAGGAACCCGCACCCGATGCAGCGGTGCTCACCTGCTTTTATCGGGCGCTGATGTTGGGTTTCGTCGGCCGCTATCGTGAGCAAGATGATGAGCAGCGGGAAGATGTGGTACGCAGGTTAAGCCTGCTGGTACCCCCTTTCACCTCATCACAGGATGCGCCAGTGGTTTCGCGCTCACCGCGTTTGCGATCCGGACGAAGGTCTTACTGGTTATCCTGGGCTATAGGGATAGCGATATTAGCGGCGCTGTGGTTCACGCTCTCAACCAGACTGACATACCTGGTGACTCAGCTTGCAGGGATGCACTAACCGATGCGCGGATTAAGGCAGTTAACCTGGTGGCTCTTAGGAACCAGTCTGGCGCTGTGGCTGATACTTGGCTTTTTGCCGCTAAGTATCGGCAACCAGGTGGTATTCAGTTTGCTGGTTATTATTCTCTGCATTGTGGCCAGTTATCGTCAATGGCGAAGAGAACGTCATTATTCCCTACCAGACGATATCAATACCGTCGGAGCAGCGCTGCCTCCGGAAGGGTTTCAGGGGGCGGTAGTGCTGGTGTGTGGTGATAGTGCGTCACTGTTCCCCCTGTCTGCCGCTTTCCGTGAAACTCGTCAGGGTTGGTATTTACCGGTCGCGTCGCCTGAGCATTTATTACAGCTTGCGCACTATTTGTCGATTGAACGCCCGGCGCTGATAGCCCGCCTCTCGGTCTTGTTGGCAATCATGCCGGAACAGCATCAGGAACGGGACGCGTTTACGCAGTCCCTGCGCGCCTGGCATCGGGCCATCGTGCAGTGCAAAGGCCAGCTTTCAGGGATCCCACCGATCTGGATCAGTAGCTGGCTTTCTCCGCCTGCGGAGTCGCTTGCACTGTCTGAACGTTGGTACATGGTGACGCCGGGCCTTAAAACAGTGCAGGTTCAGGAAGCGGGTTCAGGGTGCATCCCATTAGCTGAATGGCTCCGTGAGCAGGCGAACCGGGATGGGCAAGAGAGGCTCGGCTCGGCGCTCTGGATGGGAAGTGTATTGTCATGGTTCGACCGATATGTTTATAACCTGTTTACCCAGCCTCAAGGAAATCTTCCTGTCCTGACCCCCTGTGCATGGGGCTGCTGTTTTACGCCTGTCATAAACATCCAGGGGAATCTTTGGCACACACACATTGCCGGCATCACCACATTGACACCCGTTGGGTGCGACACACAAGAAATTCTGCCGTTACCGGATGTGCTGCTGCCTTACCTGCCACGTCGCCACGGCGTCTCTCGCCCTATGCAGACCTGGCAACGTGCCGGATTACTGTGTGGGTTATTTTTGCTGTGTGCCCTGTCAGCGTCGTTTATCAATAATCAGCGCCTGATCCAGAGCATTGGCGATCACTTGTCACTGTATAACCGGCTTTCCGGCACCCCTCCAACGCCCAAGATATATGCCCAACAGCAACTGCGAGCCGATGCACGCCTACTGGATGCGTGGCGTCGCAGTGGTGCGCCAATGCGCCTGGGACTTGGGTTATATCAAGGAATGCGGCTTATTGCGCCGCTTGAGGCCGCCATCAACAGTTGGGCACCTTCACAGCCACCACGGCCAGTCGTAAAGAACATCATTCAGAGTCCCAACATCATCCGCCTCAACAGCCTCTCTCTGTTCGACGTGGGCAGCGCTCAGCTGAAACCCGGCTCGACAAAGGTGCTGGTGAATGCCCTGGTGGGGATTAAGGCCAGACCGGGCTGGCTGATTGTGGT
>NZ_PJZI01000069.1 GCF_002858805.1 Chimaeribacter arupi | reverse complement strand
GCTAAAAAGGTGACATCGATGTACGATTTTTCCCCGCAGCAGCGGATGTCTGCGCTGGTCTGGCTTTCCCTGTTCCACATTCTGATCATTACCTCCAGTAACTATCTGGTGCAGTTGCCGATTGATATTTTTGGCTTCCACACCACCTGGGGCGCGTTTACCTTCCCGTTTATCTTCCTGGCGACTGACCTGACGGTGCGCATCTTCGGCGCGTCACTGGCCCGGCGGATTATCCTGGCGGTGATGGTGCCGGCGCTGGTGATCTCCTACCTGGTGTCCGTGGTGTTTTACCAGGGCAGCTGGCAGGGCGTGGAGGCTGTCACGCAGTTCAACCTGTTTGTGGCGCGCATCGCCATCGCCAGCTTTATGGCCTATGTGCTCGGCCAGATCCTGGATGTGCATGTGTTCAACCGGCTGCGCCAGACCCACCGCTGGTGGATAGCCCCGGCGGCCTCGATGTTTTTCGGCAACATCAGTGACACGCTCTCCTTCTTCTTTATCGCGTTTTACAAAAGCAGCGACGTGTTCATGGCGCAGCACTGGGTGGAAATCGCGCTGGTGGACTACAGTTTCAAGGTGCTTATCTGCCTGATTTTCTTCCTGCCGATGTACGGTTTGCTGCTGAACCGCTTACTGAAACGCCTGAGCGAAGGCGGCCGGCAGATGCAGTACCGTATGCATTGATTGGCGGGCAGTTTGCGTAAAAGTCTGACTTGCTTTTCGGCACTGAATAAGGTGCGATAAGGGCCGAAAGTCATGGATTCATGATCAAGAAGGAAGCCCTAATGCGTAAACTTGTTAAATATGCCGGAATTGGTCTGCTGGTCACGGGTCTTGCGGCCTGTGACGGTAACAGCGATGAGAAAGCCGGTGCCGCGCCGGACACTGACCAGACCACCACCCAGACCGCCGACGGCCGTCAGGTGAACCTGCTCGACGGCAGTGTGATGTTCACCATGCCGGGTGACATGACTGACCAGAGCGGCAAACTGGGCACCCAGGCCAATAATATGCACGTCTACGCTGATGAGAGCGGCCAGAAAGCGATTATTGTGCTGCTGAGCGACAACAGCCCGGACGGGCTGGATGTGCTGGCGAAACGCCTGGAAGACCAGCAACGCTCACGCGACCCGGATCTTCAGGTGGTGACCAATAAAAGCATCACGGTTGACGGCCAGCCGGCACAGCAACTGGACAGCGTGATCGCGACCAGCGGCAAAAAAGCCTACTCCTCTGTGGTGCTGGCGAAGGTGGCTAACCACCTGCTGACCCTGCAAATCACCCTGCCGGCGGACAACCAGCAGCAGGCGCAGAGCCAGGCGGAAAGCATCATCAATACGCTGAAGGTGAAATAACCTCAGGCGACACAGTCAAAAGGCGGGGCATCCCCGCCTTTTTTTCGTGCTTTTTCCGGCACACTCTTTTCGCGGCCTATGCCCGCGCCAGGCGTTGCCCGTCACTGCCAAACAGCAGCATGGCGTCTTCGTTCACCCCGAATGTCAGCGCCTCCCCGGCGGGGAACTGCAACTGTTTTGGCGACTTAAGCTTCAGCGGCTGCTCACCGGCACGCGCATAAACCAGCGTTGCGTCGCCCTGCAACTCGGTGAACTCCACCTCTACCGGCAGGTAAATCCCGTGCGCTTCCGGTAACCGGCCCTCTTCCCGTAACCAAAAGTGCTCCGGCCGGATGCCGACCCACAGCGCCTGCCCCGGCTGCACCCCCTGCGGCGGGCGGCGCAGCGTCACCGGCGGCTGTTGCGCCATCACCAGTTGCCCGTCCTGCCAGTGGGCGGGGATCAGGTTGATTTTCGGCGTGCCGATAAACTCCGCCACGAACGTGTTCTGCGGGCAGTTATACAGCTCAACCGGCGTGCCGATCTGCTCAATCTGCCCTTTGTTCAGCAACACGATGCGGTCAGCCAGCGTCATCGCCTCGACCTGATCGTGCGTGACGTAAATCATGGTGTTTTTCAGCCGGGTATGCAGGCGGCTGATCTCCTGGCGCATCTGTACCCGCAGGGCGGCGTCCAGGTTGGAGAGCGGTTCATCAAACAGGAACACGTCCGGCTGCTGCACAATCGAGCGCCCGATCGCCACCCGCTGCCGCTGCCCGCCGGAGAGCTGTTGCGGCAGGCGGTCGAGCACCTCCTCCAGCCCCAGCATCCGGGCGGCCTCCTGCACGCGGCGTGTAATCTCCGCCGCCGGGGTGCGGCAGTTCTTCAGGCCGAACGACAGATTCTGCCGCACGGTCATATGCGGGTATAGCGCGTAGGACTGAAACACCATCGACAGGCCGCGCTTACCGGCGGGCAACTGGGTGACCTCTTTGCCGTTGATGAACACCGCGCCGGAGGTGAGCGTTTCCAGCCCGGCAATAATGCGCAGCAGCGTGGATTTCCCACAGCCTGAGGGGCCGACCAGCACCAGGAATTCGCCCGGCTGCACCGAGAGGGATAATGCGTTGATAACGTTGTTTTTCTGATAACACTTGGTGATGCGATCCAGCGTGACGCCTGACATAGTAAACCTCCTTGACCTACATTCCGGCGGCCGGTGACGGGGCGATCAGCGCCAGCAGTTCACTGGTTTTAGCCTGCATCAGTGGCCGATCGCCGCGCGTTTCCACATTCAGCCGCAGCAACGGTTCGGTATTTGAACGGCGGAGATTGAAGCGCCACGCCGCAAACGCCATGCTCAGCCCATCGGTGTGGCTGACCACCACGCCCTCTGCCCTATAGTGCGCCTCGACGGTGCGCATCACCTGCGCCGGGTCTTCCACCCGGCAATTGATCTCCCCGGAGACCGGGAAACGCGCCTTGAGTGCGGCCACCCAGGCTGAAAGCGGCTGCGGGCGTTCGCCGAGCAGTTGCAAAATCAGCAATGCCGGGATCATGCCGCTGTCGCAATAGCCGAACGCACGGAAATAGTGGTGGCCGCTCATCTCGCCGCCGTACAGCGCATTCTCCTGTCGCATACGTTCCTTCATAAAGGCGTGGCCGGTTTTGGTTTCCAGCGCAATGCCGCCGCATTGGGTGATCGTCTCGCGCGCCGCCCAGATCAGCCGCGGATCGTGCAGGATCGTTTCGCCGGGCGCACGCGCCAGCAGGGCCTCCGCCAGCAGGCTGACCACGTAACAGCCTTCGAGGTACTCGCCCCGCTCGTCGAAAATAAAGCAGCGATCGGCATCGCCGTCCCAGGCGAGGCCGATGTCCGCCCGGTAGCGCCGGATCGCCGCCTGGGTGGCTGCCCGGTTCTCCGGCAGCATCGGGTTAGGGACGCCGTGGGGGAAATGGCCGTCCGGCGCGTGGTGGAGGGTGAGCCAGGTCATCTCACTGCCCATCAGGCGCAGCCGCTGTTCCAGCGCGTCCAGTATCGGCCCGGCGGCCCCGTTTCCGGCGTTCACCACCACCCGCAGCGGGCGCAGCGGTTGCCCGTGCAGGTAGCTGAGCAGATGGTCGATGTAGGGCGTGCGGTGGTCCAGCTGGCGATAGCGGCCTGCGGGCGACACAGGGAACACGTTGGCTTCCGCCAGCGCCCTGATTGCCGGTAACCCGCTGTCACCGCTGATGGGCTTTGCCCCTTCCCGCACCAGTTTCATCCCGTTGTAGTGCGCCGGGTTATGGCTGGCGGTGACCTGAATGCCGCCGCAGGCGTGCAGGGCGCGGGTGGCGAAATAGACCTCCTCCGTGCCGACCATGCCGATC
>NZ_PJZI01000006.1 GCF_002858805.1 Chimaeribacter arupi | reverse complement strand
CATAAGCATATATACGTTTCTTGCTCATAGCGGACCTTACCTGAGGTCAGTCCGCTTTGTGCCAGAAGCGGACGTGGATAGCGTCACAATATCTTAATTTAGGGGGAGTAGTTCATGGGAACAAAATTATGAAGCATGAGCTATGGACAAACGAAGATAGTTTAGATTTGTTTTGTCTTGCCGGTTCACGGGGAGAATCTGCTCGTAAATTGCTAGATCCGGACTACAGGTTAGTGTGGACATGTGACGCAGATTCCCACCTAGAAGCAATGAAAAAATATTACGCGTTCCGTAACTGGGGAGAATATCAAACTGATTTTCCTGAACAGGATAGTAAGACTTACAAAGAAATGGGATGGGAATAAAAAGTACAACCCCCAAAACATAGTCGCTCGGTATTCTGATATCTTCGCGGCGTCCGCTTTTCGCTCAAAGCGGACATTTTGGCATTCGTCAGGCTGCTCTGTGCCAGGAGCGAACGTCGCCCGCTTCACTTTGTCTGCCGTAAAATTACCGCTGAAGTCAGTCAAAGTAAGGCCTTAAAATTTCTTCTGTCCAGTTCATAAAAGCCCTTACACGCCTGGATAAATTGCGCCGGTGCGCGACGACAAATGAGGCAGTGAGTGGCTGTGGGCGGAGATCGGGAAGCACCTCAACCAGGGCGCCGCGTTTAATATGTGGCAAGAGCGAGGAATACCCGCCCTGAATTAAGCCCAAACCCGCCAGCCCCGCATCATGATAAGCCGGCACGCTATTGACCCTTATTGCGCCCGGTAACATCAGCGACTGATAGCCCCCGGCTGCCGGATACTCCCATCCATCAGGCTTCGAGCCAAAATTTCGCATGTAGTGAACCATCCGGTGCCCCTGAGTGAGAAGATCATCGAGCGACGCCGGTACACCAAAGCGTTCAAAATAGGCCGGGCTTGCCGCATTGATCATGCGCAGATGCCCCAAAGGCCTGGCAATAAGCGTTTCATCCACAATGGGGCCCAGACGCACCACGCAGTCAAACCCTTCCAGCACCAAATCAACACGGCGGTCAGTACTTGAAAGCTCCAGCTCCAGTTCAGGGTGCGCGTCGAGTAACGCCGGCAGAGCCGGAATCACCACGCTCTGCGCCAACACAGCAGGCATATCCACACGCAGCCGCCCCCTCAAGGGCATACCGTCATCACTGAACATTGACCGGAGTTCTTCTGCTTCCGACAACAGATCACGCGCGCGCGAGTAAAAAGCCCGCCCATCTTCTGTCAGCTGCACGGTGCGTGTTGTCCGGTGCAGAAGGGTTGCGCCGACATCATGTTCAAGCTCGCGGACCACCATTGAGGCTCGTCCTTTCTGGATGCCCAGACTGTCGGCCGCCTGAGTAAAGCTCTTCATTTCTGCCACGCGCGCAAAAATGAGCAGTGCATCGAGATTCTTCATTGTTCATTCTCAGGGTAACAGTGTGTCATTTTTTGGGTGGTTTATGCGGATAGTAGTACTTAATAGACTGCTTTTACACCGCGTATCCCGCATAACGTTCACTGAAGGCTATCAACATGTCTCATTCCCTGAAAATCATTAACGCCGTGGTTATCTACCACTCTGGCTACGGGCATACGGAACGGATGGCTGCCGCCGTGGCTGAAGGCGCCGGTGCCACGCTGATCGCTATCAACGCCGAAGGAAATATTGCTGAGGAGGGGTGGGCAAAACTCAGCGAGGCAGATGTCATTCTGTTCGGGTCACCCACCTATATGGGCGGGCCCAGCTGGCAGTTCAAAAAGTTTGCCGATGCCTCGTCAAAACCCTGGTTTGAGGGGAAGTGGGTGAACAAAATTTTCGGCGGCTTTACCAATAGCGCCAGCATCAATGGCGACAAGCTGAATACCCTGGCCTATTTCTTTCTGCTCGCCGGTCAGCACGGCGGTATCTGGGTCAACATGGACATCAAATCCTCGAATACCAAAGCGTCATTGCGTGATGACCTTAACCGGATGGGCTCCAATATCGGCCCAATGGCACAAACCCCCGCTGACGCCTCGCCCGAAGAGATGTCTTCCGGTGACCTCGAAACGGCGCGCCGTTATGGCGCCCGTGTCGCAAATATCGCCGCGCGGTTTCACCCCGTCAACGCATAACCCATGAAATAAAACAGGTCTAATCCATTGAAATATAATCAACTTGGCCGAACAGGCCTGTTCGTCTCTGAATTGTGTCTCGGCACCATGACCCTGGGCGGCAACGCAGATGCGGGCAGGTGGTCCGCCATCGGCGCGGTAGCCCAGGACGCAGCGAACCAGCTCATCGCGCAGGCATTGTCGGGCGGCATCAACTTTATTGATACGGCTGATATTTACTCTTTCGGCCAGTCTGAGCGCATCACGGGGGCAGCACTCAAAACGCTTGGCGTGACACGCAGCGACATCATCCTCGCCACCAAAACCGGCGGGGTGATGGGCCCCGGCCCTAACGATAAGGGGGCGTCACGCGGGCATATTATGGATTCAGTGCAGCGGAGCCTGGAGCGATTGCAGGTCGATTATATTGATCTGTTTCAGATACACGCGAGCGATCCGGTGACGCCCCTTGAGGAAACACTGCGCGCGCTTGACGATCTCACCCGGCAGGGACTGGTCCGGTATGTTGGCGTATCGAACTGGGCCGCCGGCAAGCTGGGAAAATCGCTTGGTCTGAGTGAAGCGCTTCACGTTACACGGTTCGAGACGCTTCAGGCGTATTACTCCATTGCCGGGCGCGACGTAGAAAGGGAGTTAGTCCCGCTGGTGCGCGAAGAGAAGATGGGGCTCCTTGTCTGGTCGCCTCTCGCGGGCGGCTTACTTTCCGGGAAATTTGGCCCCGGTGCCTCAGCGGAAAGTGATGCCCGCCGTAGTCAATTCGATTTCCCGCCCGTCGATCGCGATCTGGCCTGGCGATGCGTCGCCGAAATGCGCGACATTGCCGGCAAACACGCGGTATCGGTAAGCAGGATCGCCCTCGCATGGCTACTCGCCAGGCCCGGTGTGACCAGCGTCATTATTGGCGTGAAGCGGAGCGACCAGCTTACGGAGAATCTCGGGGCGACAGACGTTGTCCTGACCACGGAAGAGCTGGCACATCTTGATGCGATAAGCGCACTGTCACCGCACTATCCGGGATGGATGATCGAACATCAGGATGCGGAACGCTATCCGCGACCTTTTCCCTCAACGGCACAGCATGCAACCCAACGTCTTTAAACTCTCCGGCGTAAGCGCGCGCCTGTTTATGTGTTTATGCGGGTCTACACTCCCCTTGATGAAGGATAAAAAGAGATGAATAAAGGTTATTTAATCGCTCATGTGACGGTCTCAGATCCTGTTGCCTATGCTGACTATGCCCGGGCCGCCGGGGAAGCCATGCAGGCTTTTAATCCAAAAATCATTGCCTGGTCCGGTCAGTATGAAAACCTTGAGGGAGAATCTCATGAACGACATGTCATTTTTGAATTTGCTTCTTTTGCCGAGGCCAAACGTTTTTATGAGAGTCCTGACTATCAGGCAGCCAGATTAATCCGGGCAGGCGCGGCGACCGGCACCTTTGTGTTGGTTGAAGGGGCCAACCTTTAACAGGATGAACGACCGTGTCCGCTTTTCGCTCAAAGCGGACATCAGACTGAGTATCAGTCCGCTAAGTGCCACAAGGGGACGTTGCTAGTTCTGCGCTGCATTAATTATCGGAGAGCAGGCCAGTGCTTATCAAAACATTGCACCAATGAGTATTTTGCTGACATACAGGCATACCGAATCCCTACGACTTAATTTCAAAAGGCTAACTACGTCAACCCTTGCATCCAAAACCGGCTGAGTTCTGCAGTGGAAATAGTGGATGCAGGCAGCAGTGGTTCAGGTTGTTCAGAAAAAATCTTCTCAGCGAATTGTCTTCCAACTAACTGTGCTGCTGAGGTCTTGATATGTCTCTGTTGGTAAAAGCCTTGCAGAGCACTCTTCAGATCATCAGTCCCCTTCAGTAAGCGAGTAAGATGCCATGCATCTTCCAGCGCCTGACATGCTCCCTGCCCAGATGTCGGCAAGGAAGCATGAGCCGCGTCTCCGATCATTAAGACGTTGCCTTGATGCCAAAAGGGAAGAGGATCAATGTCATGAACAAAAATGCAATTAACTGATGTGCTATCACATGACAGCAGTACATTCTGCACAGGAGCAGGCCAGTCCCGAAAACGCTGATGCAACTCTTCGCACCAATGCGCCCGGGGACGTTCATTGTCAATAGGAGCGCTCCACGCTCCTGCCCAATAGCACCACCCATTATTCACTGGGACGATTCCAAAACGCTCACCTTGACCGCGAAAGTCATCTATAGCGTTGTTAAAGTTACCCTTTTGTTGTCTTCCCACACCTATTACATTCACAAAGCCATGATAACGAGGAGTGGCTTTCTCCGCATACAATGTCTGGCGGACGATTGAATTCATACGCCCGTCGGCTCCAACTACCAGATCAAATTCTTGGCTCAACTTCATCACGTCTGCTGCGGTGATTGAACAATTGAACGTAATCTCCCTACCTAAATTATCTAACGCACCGGCCAGTAAGCTCATCAGCTCACGCCGTAAAACTGTCACACTGGGAAAATTGCACAGTGAATTTACTGCTAAAATATCGAACTCCGTCTGAAGGAGACCATTCTGATCAAACTGGCGCATCATGCATGGCGTACCACCCACTTGCATGACCTTTTTGTCCAGTCCCATCTTCTGCATGACGAACATGGCATTGGGCCATAATGTCACACCAGCTCCCATAAAAGACACGTTGCTGCCACGTTCAAACAGACTGACTTGATGGCCCTGTTTGGTTGCGAGGATAGCCAGTGCCATTCCAGCAACCCCAGCACCTACAATGGCAATTTTTTTAGTTCTGGTCATCATTTCCTCCCTATTACAAAACCTGATAGAAATTGTAATGACCACCTGATTAGTGATAAATATGGAATTATAGTTTTGTTAATCTCATTTTTTGGGATAATTAATGATTGAGAAATTAGAAATGCAGTGGCTGATCTGCTTTCAGGCCGTTTATGAAAAGTTGAGTTTTAAGCTCGCGGCAGACCAGCTTCAGTTGCCATCATCCAATGTCAGTCGACATATCGCTTTACTTGAACAACAACTTCATGTGCGGCTGCTGGAGCGCACGACGCGTAAGATAATGCCAACCGCAGCCGGGAAGCTGCTGTATCAATCCATCACGCCGCTCACACACGCTTTGGATCATGCTCTGGAGGAAGTATCACTATTTGGTGATTCACTATCAGGCCACCTGAAGATCATTACACCAGACCTTCCATTCATGGCAGACATTCTCGCTGACTTCTGCATTCGGCATCCACAAATACAGCTCAGTTGTGACACACAATTGGATCCAACAGAGGGACTACTGGATGGATTCGATCTGGTATTGCGCTTTGGACGTGGACCACTGGAAGATTCTTGCTGGGTCGCCAGAGAAATTCTGCGCTGGCCGAGCTGTGTGGTAGCCGCACCCGAACTTCTGGAACGTCATCCATCACCACAATCGGTTGATGAACTTACCAAAATCCCCTGCATTACGAGTATGTCGGTGCTCCAGGGAATGCCTTGGCGATTCAAACAGAACCAAACCGTCCAGGTGCAGTCCAGTTACAAGGTGAACAGTGGACAGATGGCCAAGGCCGCGGCGCTAAAAGGACTTGGTTTCGCCATTTTGCCTCTTCATGCCTGTGAATCAGAAATCAACAACGGCTCCCTTGTTAAAATTAACTGTAATCTCGAACCTGAAGATCTGGTGCTATACGCGCTCTATTCCGGCAGAAAATATCTACAGGTCAAAGTGAAGGCATTTCTGGAACACCTGCAATGGGCTATTGCCCATTTGGGTATACCCAGTAAGGGAGCAGTATGATTGACTAAGCAATCCAGTACATTGAACCACGTGAAAAGAAAAGCTGGCGAAATTTTTTAAAGGCGAAGCTTTTTCCATATAGCTGCCCTAAGCTGACTTACGCCTTTTGTTGAAAACATCTCGATTTAAATGTGCCGTCTGAACGTCTGCTTCCCGCTCAAAGCAGACCATCACGTTCCCATTTTATTTTTTGATAAAGCCGATGCTTATAGTGAGCCTTCACTAATAAAGGCTCACTACTACCGTTTTCTATTGCAGATCCTTTTCCTTCAAAAACTGACTCACCAAATCAGCAATCTGCACATTATTCAGGTCAGAGAACGGGAAGTGGGTATTCCCTTTGATTCCTATCTCGGGCAGGTGCGTAACCGTCACATCCCCGCCATGCTTGTTCACCACGTCACGCCACTCACGAGCCATCGCCAGCCGTACCCGCCAACTGTCCTGTGCGGGCATGGCAACAGGCTTATCCGGGATGTTATCGCCGTAAATAATCAGAATCGGGATTTTAGTCAGCGCCATAAACTGTTCCATCGGCACAGGCTCACCTTTCAGCGTGTCGAACGCACTTGGCATAGGGGCTGGGAGTTCTTTTTCCGGGAAGACAAAGCTGCTGCCAGGCTCGAAGGCGACAATGGCTTTGACCTTGTCGTTTTTCATCGCCGTGTACCAGCCTGGCCCGCCCCCCTGAGAGTGGGTGAAGAGGATAGCCGGGCCGGATTTGTCCACGACGGCGGACATCGCACCGGAGATAACCTTGATATCAAACGGCCCGGTATTCGGGGTCATCTGACGGAAGTACTGGTTCAGGGCTTCTTTGTCGTGAGAGAACTGAACGCCTTTAAAATACTCAGGCCACACACCAACGCGGAACTGGTTAAACCACATCTGCTCATCCGGTTTTGGCGTAACAGTCCTTTCCACAGTCGTGCGCCCGGCGCTGCCCCGACGCGGCTGATCGACAAGATAAGTTGAGAAGCCACGACGCAGGAAGATGTTCTGGAACCCTTCGCGGCCATCCGGGGTGCTTTCCCAGGTACGGGAGAACTGACCTGCACCGTGCAACATGACAATAGGGTATTTATGCGGATTCTCCGGGATTTGGTAGAACACAGACGCATGATCGCCATGATAAGTTTGACCGGCAGAGTCCAGCGGCTTTTTCGCGTCAAACGTCCCCGGTGCAGTGATGATGGTGCCACCAGCAGAAAAGCTTCCCTGTTCCTGAATAACCAATGGCGCGGCATATACCGACTGAGCCACCAGGCCACCCGCCATCACGCAGATGGCCAGCGTTTTTAAAAGTGTCTTCAATGTAATTTCCTCTTATAAAAAATCAGCCGCGTATCGTCTCTAACCAACGGGTGACCGTTTCTGTGGTTCTCCGCTCCTGGTCGCATTCAATGACCAGCGGTTTTTCCCGGCGGGCAGTTGGGGCGAGACGGGCAAGGATATCGCCGCTGGTACACCACCCGGCCATCAGCTGTTTGCGGCGTCCCGGCATCGGTGGGGAGGTATCAGGGGAAAGCGAGTTTGGTTGACGGCTCATGATGGATCCCTTTTTCTTAACCCATGGAAGGTGAACAGAGGCAACAGCACGGATGCTGTTCATAAAAAAGAAAACGAAAATCGGCGTTAGAAAGAGGGGTATCCTAAGGGGAACCGGCCGGGAGATAATCCCTTGCGCGCGCATAGCCGCTATGAAAGCGGCTCATCAGTCTGATTCTGGTTCTCAGTGGGGCGGCTATCCACTAAGCTGGGCAGGACAATTCACTCTTAGGCGAACGCGATGAAAGATAAAAAGATGATTTCAATCGATCAGTTTACGGCTGACGAGCGGCTGGCCGTGGATGAGATGGTCAGGGAACGGGTACAAAAATATCAGTTACGCACCGGCAAAGCGCCGGACAGCAAGAAAGAGAAAGAGCTGATTGCCGAGGCCAGGGAAACGGTGATGGCTGAGAAACTGGCGAAAGAGAAAGCGAAAGCGGCCAAAAAGCCGGTACGGAAAAAGAAACCCTCAGCGCTGACGGCAAGTGAAGTCAGTGATTTTAACTGGTCAGCCTCGGTGGAGCGCGGCAAACGGTAACCGGCAGCAGCATGAAGCCCGGCGAACCGGGCTTCATGAGCACAACAGGCTGGCTTGACCTGTCAGCCCTGCGCTTTGCCGCCCGCAATCGGGGTCAGCGCGATGACTTCAGAACTGGTCAGGTATTGCGGCAGCGCCTCAAACAGGGCAGCAATGTGCGGTGCTTCAATGTGTTTTTGCAGCAGCTCGCGGCTGGCCCACTCTTCCGTCCACACAAAACGGCGCGGGTTTTCTGCGTCACGGTTTAACTGATAGCTGATGCACCCTTCTTCCGTCAGCGTGGTCTCAATCACGCCACGGAACAGCGCTTCTACCGTCTCTTCTGCACCTACGTTCACTTCAAAAATGGCAACGACGGGGACTGTCATGGGGTTCTCCTCTGGTTAACAATATGACCAAAATCAATAACAATGCCCATACAGTAAAGCAGCATCCGGCGGCCGGCGCTTATCTTATTGAGCTTGCCGGACGTATTTCGCCTGCCGGGCTTATGACGCCCCAAGCGTGACGCTGTCACTTTTTAGTGGCCGGCATCCGGCTGTGTGAACCCGATCAGCTGTTTCCCGATAACCGCGCCGGGCATCATCTGTTGCAGCCCGGTGACCAGCATCTCACCGGCGGCGTTCAGCGCCTCCAGCGGCATCTCCGGCAGGCTTTCCAGGATAAACCACATCTGCGTTGCGTTGGCGTCCAGGCGGGTCCGCACGCCCTGCCGCCAGTTCCAGCGGCGGCAGGTCACGCCGGTGTCATCCCGCCAGATAACTTCCCCCGGCTCCGGGGACTCGTGCGCCGGTTCGCCCTCTTTCACGGTATCAAACAGCTCCGTGCCGTCAGCCAGCGTCAGGCGCGGTGCGCCGTGGTAAGCCGCAATATTCTCACCGCCGACCGGGATGGCAAAACGGATGCTCACCGCGTTATAGAGATCCACCACCGGGTCGATGCCCGGCACGTTGCCGTCGCGCGCGACGCGCTTGCGCAGTGCCTCGGCAGAACAGGGCGTGCGTTTCGGTTTGGCACCAAAGCGTTTAAACACCTCCGCCCAGGCGGCGAGGTGGGCCTCTGCCCAGGGGGCTTCCCCGGCGGTGACAGCGCGGCACGCATCGGCCAGGGCGGCGTCTGCCACCTCCGGATGCCGCAGCGGCGCGGCCTCCACCGTAATGCTCAGGGCGCGGAAGCCGGGCGCAATGGCAGCGAGTGCGGGATCGATTGACGGCTTAACGGTAAACATCGGATAATCCTGTAGTGACTAATTTATTACATGATAATGACCGATGACCAAAAAAGTCAATAAACCGACCGGGCCGGGCGCTGATGTCCAGCAGGTCAGCGAGGCGGTTTCCCGCCGGATAAAAACCTGCCGCACCGGCCGGAAACTCTCGCTGGATGAGCTGTCGCGCCGCGCCGGCGTCAGTAAAGGCATGCTGGTGGAGATCGAAAAAGGCACCGCCAACCCCAGCATCGCCATTCTGTGTAAGATCGCCGCGGCCCTGGGGCTGTCGGTGGCGGACATCGTCAACGTGGCGGATACCCCCGTCGCGCACCTGATCACCCAAGAGGAGATGCCGGTGCTGTGGCGCGGCCCGGCGGGCGGCTCGGCGCGGTTGCTGGCGGGCACCCAGGGGCCGGACATGATCGAGCTATGGCGCTGGGAGCTGTTCCCCGGCGAGGTTTTCTCCTCGCCCGGCCACCCGCCCGGCACGGTAGAGCTGTTCCACGTTGAGCAAGGCGTGCTGGCGTTCCAGGTAGGCGACACGCCGCTGACCATCGCGGCCGGCAACGCCGCAGTGGCCAAAACTGACCTGCCGCACCAGTACGCCAACCACGGCGATGAGCCGCTGGTGTTCACGCTGAGCGTGACGGAACTGCACGCCTAGCTTGAGAGTTTCATCATCACCAGACCGGCGATAATCAGCACCGCTGCCGCAATGCGCATCGGGCTGGCCGGTTCCCCCAGAAACAGCAGGCCCGCCACAAACGCGCCCACCGCACCAATCCCCGTCCACAGGGTGTACGCGGTGCCGAGCGGCAGCGATCTCATGGCAATGGCCAGCAAGGCGAAGCTGATCAGCATTGCCACCAGCGTAACCACGGACGGGCCGAGCCGGGTAAAGCCGTGTGACTGCTTCATGGCAAACGACCAGACGACTTCAAACAATCCCGCAATGATTAACAGAATCCAGGCCATAACGGCGCCCTCTGTAAGCGCCGGGCCGTCCCGGACGTGAAAGACAGGAAACCGGGGTCGTCCCCGGCTCGGATGCAGGCGATCACTATAATCATTTTTTCAGCGGGTTTCATGCCCGTTGGCTGATAAGAGGCGGGCGATATCACGCCGGGGCGGCGCGCCAAACAGGCGGGCATACTCGCGGCTGAATTGTGACGCGCTGGCGTAGCCCACTGAAAAAGCGGCGGATTCGGCGGAGATATTGCCGGCCATCATCAGCCGCCGCGCTTCCATCAGGCGGAGCTGTTTCTGGAAGTTCAGCGGGGTCATCCCGGTCAGCGCGCGGAAATGGCGATGGAACGCCGACGGGCTGAGGCCGGCGATGGCCGCCAAATCGTTGATGCGTACCGGCTCGCTAAACTGCGCCCGCAGGGCGTGCAGCACCCCGGCCATCCGGCGCTGCATCCCGGTGCCGGTGATCCGCTGCGCCAGCATGCCGCCCTGCGGCCCGGTCAGCAGCCAGTAACCGATCTCCCGCATGATGCCCGGATAAAGCAGCGGTATGGCGTCGGGGGTCTCCAGCAGGCTCACCGCGCGGGCCGCGCACGCCAGCAGCGGCGCATCAAGATCGACCACAAAGGCACCGGTGTCTTGCGGTGGCGGGGGCAGCGCAGGCAGGGTTTCACAGACCTCGCGCATGATGGCCTGATCCAGCGTCAGCACCAGGCTTAAATAGGGCGTTCCGGCATCGCCCTCCACCACCTGGCTCATGCCCGGCATCTCCAGGCTCACCACCATCGCCTGCCCGGCGCGGTACGTCAGTTTCCGCTCACCAAACGCCGTCCACTTTTCCCCCTGCACCACTATGCACAGCGCCGGTTTGTGGATCAGGTGCGTGGGGTGCCGTTCGGTTTTTGCCTGCAACATGATCATCCCCTCAACGGCGGTATAAAACGGGCTGGCGCCGCCCAGCCGGGCAATCTGTTTGCACACCCTTGCCCGTAACTCATCCAGTGCCTGCATTCTCACTCCTGTTGCGGTGCCATAAAACGCCTGTTGCGCTGTCCTGACAGGAAGTACCACGCCGGGCAGGATCAGGCAAGAACCAGGCAGGTTCAGGTATTACGCCGCCCGGCAGCCGGGCATAGAGTAAGCCTTCCCCCTGATTCGGAGAACAATCATGCACACAACCCCCCATTCCCCTATCGCACTGGTCACCGGCGGCAGCCGGGGCCTCGGCCGCAGCACCGTACTGGCGCTGGCTGCCCGTGGCGTATCGAGCCTTTTCACCTACCACACCCGGTATGATGAGGCGCGCCACGTCATTGACGCCGCCCGGCAGGCGGGTGCCGACGCCCTCGCCCTGCCGCTGGACACCGGGGCCTGTGACACCTTCGGCGCGTTTGCCGTCTCGGTGCAACAGGCGCTTACCGGCTGGGGCGCGGATCGCCTTGATTATCTGGTGAACAATGCCGGTATTGCGCACCACTCTACGCTGGCACAGACCACGGAACAGGCGCTGGACCGGCTGTTTGCAGTGAATTTCAAAGGCGTGTTTTTCCTGACGCAAACCCTGCTGCCGCTTCTCAACGACGGCGGGCGGATTGTGAACATTTCCAGCGGCCTGACGCGTTTCTGCGTGCCGCAAAGCGGCCCCTATGCCGCGTTGAAAGGCGCACTTGAGGTGTTGACGCGTTATCAGGCGCAAGAGCTGGGGCCGAGGCGCATCACAGTAAACACGGTGGCACCGGGCGCAATCCAGACCGATTTCAGCAACGGGCGGGTACGCGACAACCCGGAGGTTAACGCGTTTGTGGCCGGGGCCACCGCGCTGGGCCGGGCGGGCGTGCCGGAGGACATCGGGCCGCTGATCGCCGCCCTGCTCTCTGAGGCAGGCCGCTGGGTCAATGCCCAGCGCATCGAGGCATCCGGCGGTATGTTTTTATAATCCCGGCAAAAAGGCACGGCCAGGCTGCTTTGTGGCCGTGCCTGGCTTTGTACCTGCTGATGACGCTATTGCTAAAGTGGAATAATGAGTAGGCTAAAGTATGTTGTAATTAATAATAGGCTAAGCAACCATTTCGCGGCGGCAGGCAGCCAGATTTACGCCATTTCAGCGCGTAAGGTTAACGAAGCCCACTATCATAAACAGGTGGCCTGAAAAGCGAGGGTCAGCAGAACCTGAAACCGGAAGGAGCGTACATGATCGTATCACTTGAAAAACAGGTGGCGTTAGTCACCGGGGCCAGTTCCGGCCTGGGTTACGCCTGCGCTGAGGCGTTGGCACAGGCCGGGGCGGCGGTGGTGATTAACTACCACAGCCAGCAGGAACCCGCAGAGTCACTGGCTGCCCGCCTTCGCGAGCGCGGTGGGCAGGCCATCGCCGTAGGGGGCGACGTCTCCCGCGAGGCGGACGTGGAGGCGCTCTTTGACCAGACGATTAATGCCTTCGGCAGGCTGGATATTCTGGTGGCCAACTCCGGGCTGCAAAAAGATGCGCCTGTCGGTGAGATGACGCTGGCGGACTGGAATAAGGTGATTGACGTCAACCTGACCGGGCAATTTCTCTGCGCGCGCGCCGCGCTGCGCCAGTTCCGCCGACAGGAGGCCAATGCTGCGCTGAGCCGTGCCAGGGGGAAAATCATCCACATGAGCTCAGTGCATCAGGTGATCCCCTGGGCGGGGCATGTCAATTATGCCGCGTCGAAAGGCGGCATTGATTTGCTGATGAGAAGCATCGCGCAGGAAGTGGGCGAGGAGCACATCCGGGTGAACGCCGTCGCCCCCGGCGCGATCAAAACAGCGATCAATGAAGAGACGCTGCAAGGCGAGGCCGGGGAGAAAGTGCTGGAGCTGATCCCTTACGGCCGCGTCGGCGCGCCGGAGGATGTGGCGAATGCGGTGGTCTGGCTGGCGAGCGATCTGTCAGATTATGTGCACGGCACCACCCTGTTTGTGGATGGCGGCATGAGCCTTTACCCGGCCTTCCGGGATAACGGCTGAGGAAAGCACAGGCAATAAAGGGAAATGGCTGCTTTAAGCAGCTGTATAAAAATCCCCGTGCAGGCGGCACGCGTGTTTGCCTGCATCCAGTTCCAGGCACAGCGCGACATCCTCTTCAAAGCCCCGTTGCCGAAGCTCGGCAGCGGATGCACACGCCTGCAACAGGGCAGGCCCCTGTTTCCGGTAATGCTGGTAAGCTACTGCCGCCGCCTGCGCTTCCGGCGAGGTCTGTTCGCGCCCCAATGCGGTAATAATGCCGCCGGCGGCCACGTAGTCCTCCACCGAGGGGCGCAGGCTGCCGTCCGGCCAGCGCTCCCCGCACGGGATCAGCAGGATGCGTTTATAGTGGCCGCAGGCCTCCGCCGTCGCAACGAGGTTCCTGAAGCAGCCGCTGAACACCGCGATCCCCTTGTCCCTTGCCCTGAATGAAATGGCCGACCCATTCGGAGAAGGGAGGATCAGGCGCTCACCGGCGCTTATCGAGCGGATCGACGCCGGTGACAGGCTATACCCTTTGCCGCTGAACCGCCGGTCAACGCCGGCGGTATTCACCCCGATCTTCAGCCCATACTCCCGCGCAGAAGCGTCTTTCCACGGGTAAGGGTAAATCCGGGCACCGTTATCCACCGCCAGGCTGACGCAGGTTGAAAATGACATCACATCCACGACCACCGCGCAGTCCGCCTCACCGGCGAGATACTCCACCGCCGGTAAGCCCCACTCCAGACGCACCTCAAACCCCTGCTGACTGAACCATGTCATGACATTTTTTCCGCATTAAGTGGAGATGTTGGCGCTATGTTCAACCTCAAGCCGGGATGCCTTGTAACCTAAGTGTGCCGGATAACCCCGGTTATCCCTGCCCGGCACATTGACAAACCTGCTTAACGCTTTGATATTAAATCATTACTCTCAGAAAAAGGCATAAAGCATGAAACTGACCGTCGTCCCTGAGGTCACAGACACCGACAGGGAAGCACTTTTTAGCGGGCTACGGGGCTACAACCGCCAATTCATTGACACCCGCGATTGGGGGCAATTTGGTGTTTATGCCAGGAATGACGCCGGTGACATGACGGGCGGCCTGATTGCGTCAAGAAAAGGGGTCTGGCTCTGTATCGATTACCTCTGGGTGAGCGAACACCTCAGAGGCACCGGCCTGGGCAGTCAGCTGGTCGCGCTGGCGGAACAGGAAGGCGTGCGCACAGGGTGCCGCCATGCGCTGGTGGATACCTTCAGCTTTCAGGCCCTGCCCTTCTATGTGAAACAGGGTTATCTGCTGCAGATGTCTTTGCCCGATTTCCCTGAACCGGGCATCCAGCGGCACTACCTGACCAAGCCGGAATTGCTATAACGCGCCGCCCGGCGCAGCGTCCAGCAGGGATGTCCCGTAGGAGTTATCGATTGTGCATAGCCAGCGGCCGTCATGCTCCTGCCGGAAGACGTAGGTCGCACGCCGGGTGGTTTCCACCGTGCCGCCCTGCCCGTCCGGAAAGCGCAGCAGGGTTTCCATAATCACCAGGGCATTGTCTGCGCCCTCAATGACCTGCATCCCGCCCTGTTCCACCACCAGCTGCCCCTGAAAGTAGTCTGAGATAGCGATAAACGCGTTCCGGATGTTCTCTTTCCCCCGTACGACCATGCCCGGCTTCACCACCAGCGCGGCGTCTTCTGCGTAGTGCGCCATCAGCGCATCAAACGCTTTCGCAGAGATCGCCTGGTCACAGGCTTCGATGATCTGCCGTATCGGATGTGAATGCATCGCTCTCTCCCTTCGTTGCTGGTGCCAGTAATGACTACCCTATTCAGCGCGTGAATGCCAGCATGGGGTGCGTTTTAGTGAGGCGATCGTAAAAGGGGCAAAGCGGGGAAATAAAAAAAGCGGTGGGATCGCCACCGCTTTTTGATTGATACGCAGAAAGTCGCTTTATACGCGGAAGGTCTCCACCATGCCGCGCAGGGCGTGCACCTGCTCCGCCAGGGACTGGGAGGCCGTTGTGGACTCTTCCACCAGCGTGGCGTTGCTCTGCGTGACGCCGTCCATCTGGCTGACCGCCACGTTGACCTGAGAGATGCCCTGCATCTGCTCGTTCGACGCCAGCGCGATCTCATCCATCGAGTCGGCCAGCTCGTTCACCCGGCCTACCACGTTCATGATGCTGGTGGCGGTGCCGTCAGCGACGTTCACCCCCTCCTGCACCAGCACGGTGGCCTCCTCAATCAGCCCTTTGATGTCACGGGCGGCAGTGGCGCTGCGTTGTGCCAGCGTGCGTACCTCGCCTGCCACCACCGCAAAGCCGCGGCCCTGCTCACCGGCACGGGCCGCTTCCACCGCGGCGTTCAGCGCCAGGATGTTGGTCTGGAAGGCGATGCCCTCGATAGTGCTGGTGATGTCCTGCACTTTCGCGGCGCTGAGGGAGATGTCCGCCATCGTCTGGGTCATCTTGCGCACACTCTCCTCGCCGTGGCTCGCCAGGGAGGCGGTTTCACGCGCGGCACCGGCGGTGTGGGTGGCACCGGCAGTATTGCTTTTCACCGTCGCGGTGAGCTGCTCCATGCTGGCGGCCGTCTCCTGCAAGGCGGCGGCCTGCTGCTCGGTACGGGCAGAAAGCTCGGTGTTCCCGCGGGCGATTTCATCTGAGGCCAGCGCCACTGAGGCGGAGGTCTCTTTAATCTGCGACACAATCTCACCCAGCCGGGTCTGCATCAGGGCCAGCGAAGCCAGCATACTGCTGCTGTCACCGGGGCGCAGCACGACGGTGGAGGTCAGGTCGCCGTCGGCAATCGCGGCGGCCAGCGCCTGTGCCTGCGCCGGTTCACCGCCCAGCTGGCGCGTCAGCACCCGCACGGTCATGTACCCGACACCGGCAGCCAGCAGTAACGAGACCACGGCCATCACCGCCAGGAAGAGACTGGCCTGGCGGCTCTCATCACTGCTCTCTGCCACGGCACGCTGGGCGTTTTTCAGCTGGACTTCCGTCATGGCGTTAAGCGCATTTTGCAGCGTCCGCTGCGCCGGTCGGGAGACGTTCATCAGGTAGGTGGTGGTTTCCTCCTGCAGGTTTTGCAGCCCAAGCTGCCCCGCTTTCTCAAAGCCGGCCATCGCCGGGCCTTCGGCTTCCAGGATCTTGCGGAAGGCTTCGCGCCCGGCGGGCACGGAGTCAATTTCCATCATCCGGGCCATCTCCTCCCGGTTTTTGATAAACAGGCGCTTCTGGGTCTGCACCCGTTCCCATTCCGGCGCCATCTCTTTCGGGTCGGTCAGCAGCGCCAGGTTACGCACGGCAATCGAGATGTCCCGCACGCTGTCCCGCATATCCAGCGCCAGTTTGTACTTTTTCATTTTGACGTTAACCACGTCGTTCATGCCGTCCTGGGCGTGGTTCAGGGCGTTGACAGCTACCCCGGCGCAGAGCACCAGCAGCAGGGCCAACAGGCCGAATCCAGCCGCAAGGCGTGTTGAGATTTTCATGGTGATTTACCGGTGTGATTAATGATCGAGGTTAATATCGGCCCGGCGTGAAAAAGCTACAGACGATTTTGCTGATCGGGTTAAGAAACTGCGGGGAAGTCGGCATTGCTCAAAAAAAGCGCGCAGGGCGCGCGCTTTTGGTATTCCCCGGCAGGCACCGGGGAACAGGCATCAGAAGTCGTAACGCAGGCGCACCACGTTCATGTCGCCGAGGTTGTCGGTGCTGGACGTGAAGACGTGCTCGTAATCCACGCGGAAGCCGTAGTCGAGCTGGAAGGTGATCCCCACGCCGTTGTCGATTCGCTGGTAATCACGGCCGTTCACGTACTCCAGACGGTCACCCATCGCGTACGGCATCACAGACTTCAGCCCGTACTGCGCCACCGGGAAGGTGTAACCCGCCAGGTATTCGATACCCCAGGCATCACCGGCGAAGTAGTTGTCCACGTCCACCTGTTTGGTGGTCAGGAAGTTCTGGTAGTAACCGCCGCCGAACACGAAGGTCCAGTTGTCCGGTTTCCAGCTCAGGGAGGTGCCGTAGATGTTCTGGTCGTAAGTTTTCGACTCGCCGGTGCCGTGGTCACGCATGTCGGCACGGGTGTAGTTCCAGGCCGCGCCCCAGCTCAGGTCTTTGGTGAAGTGGTATTCCGCCCCCAGTGAGCCGCCGCCTTTGCGCTTGTAGCGCAGGCCGTTGCCCGGCAGGTATTCGTCATCTTCAAACAGGTAGGAAGCATACACATCGGTGCTGCCGAAGGTGTTTTTGTATTTCAGCATCTGGCGTGAACGGTAGGAGCCGTCGTAGTCACCGTTGATGCCGTTGCCCGGTGCCTGGGCCAGCATGTCATAGTCCCAGATATCGGTCTTAGAGCCGACCACATCGTAATAAACGCTGTTTTGCTGACCAAAGGTGAGTTTACCCCAGGTTTTGCTCTGGAAACCGGTGTAAAGCATACGGCGGCTGGTGTCATGCGCGTTGTCAGCGTAGTGGTTTTCCCAGTCGAACAGTTTAGGGATGTTCACGCCCAGTTCGTAATAACCGACCCAGCTGACATCATCAAACAGATAGTAATCTGCCAGGAAACGGAAACGGGTGCCGCCGTCAAAGCCGTTACGCTTGTAGGAGCCGTTATCGCCGCCGCCGGTCATGTTATTGAATTGCGGACGGATGCTGCCGCCCACGGTGAAGTTCAGGCGGCTTAATGGGTCACCGGCCTGTGGGTCTTGTTTGATTAAGGTGACTTCAGCGTGCGTCACAAAAGAAGTACTGCCCATTAACAGCCCCAGGCCAACGGCCAGGGAGAGTTTGCGCTTAGTTGTTAACATTATGATATAGCCCTGTTTAAAATTGCTCTGTGTTTTGCGGGCAGATAATACCGTGAGAATTGTGACAGTAAATCGATCTACTAAGGCTGAACTGGATGTTTTGATGATTTAAAAGTTAACTAAATATGTATTTGGAATTACTTTCACACAAAGATGCTCATTTATTGTCATATTTGGCTTAAGTTGTGCACACTGCGTGACTATTTTTCACTAACGCAAATTTTTCTGCCAGCCGGCGGCTGGGTGATGCCGGGGGCTGATTGTTACATCATGGGTTGCTCTTTCTGCTGGATCACAGTCTTCCACACGCCCCACGCAGAGAGCAAAGTAATCACCGACAGGCCATAAAACAGCAGGCTATAGGCGTGGTTATACGTGGCCATCAGTACCTGCCGGGGCACCGCCGGCAGCAGCCGGGCAGCCTGTTCAACATTGCCGCCGCCCAGCCAGGTGGCCGCGTGTTTGATGGCCCCCGGCGGATAGCCGGTGACGTCCCCCATCAGCTCCCGCTGATTAACCATCGCCAGAAATGCCATGACGACGGCCAGCGCAATGCCCTCCCCCGCGACCCGCACCGTATTAAATAACCCCGCAGCCATGCCGGCCTTCTCAACAGGCACGGCAGAGACGGCCAGCCCATCCATCAGCCCCCAGGGCAGCGCCGCGCCTGCACCGGTGATAAACATCGCCAGAATAAGCATGGCGCTGTTATCGCTTTGCATGACCTGGCTCAGCAACAGCAGCCCCGCCGTGGAGACCCCCAACCCGATGACAGAAATAATGCCGGGCGTATGCCACCGGGTCAGAAACGCAGCCAATGAAGGCAAGACCAGCATCGGCCCCGTCAGCGCCAGCAGAAAGAGCGCACTTTTTGTTTCACTGAAGGCCTCACCGCCCATGAAACGCAGGGGAAGAATAATCAGCAGCACCACGTAGCAGTAGCAGGTGGCCACCGGCAGCAGCAACACCCCGGCAAAACGTGGATGGCGTAAAAGGGAAAGCTCAAACACAGGATGCTCTGCGCGTTGGCAGCGTATAACAAACCCTGCGGTAAATAGCATAAACGCGGTAAACACGCCGATCACACCAGGGGAGAAAAGCCCCTGATCCGGGATAAGCATGATCCCCAGGGTGAACAGGATCAGGGCCGTACTAAACAGGACAATCCCGGCGATGTCGGTTTTTTGCCGGGGCGGTTTTGCCGAACCCGGCAGAAAAAGCGCCCCGGTCAGCAAAGCGATTCCTGACAGCAGCGCCAGCATCAGGTATACCCCGCGCCAGCCAGACAGATCGGTGATGGTGCCGGTGACCAGCGGCCCGAAGGCCAGCCCCGCCCCGAACAGGGTGCCGAGCAGACTGAACGCCTGGGCCCGGGCGGGGCCGTCATACAGCCGGGCCAGTGCCGCACTGCCGCCGGCCAAGGTCATGGCGGCCGCCATACCCTGCACCGCCCTGAGCGCACCGGCCACGGGGGTGCTGCCCGCCGGATAAATCAGCAGGCAGCTCAGGGTAAACAGGGCCAGCCCGCCGATCAGCACCCGTTTTCTGCCGGTGAGATCGGCCGCCACACCGGCCGCCAGCAGGAAACTGCCGAACGTCAGCATAAACCCATTGGTCAGCCACGCCAGAGAAGCGGGGCTTCCTCCCAGTTCATGGCCGATTGCAGGGGTCGTGACCACCCCACCGGTAAAGCTCAGCGGTAACAGCATTGCCGCTAAAAATACCGGGGCGGCGGCAATGTGCGGGGAAGAAAAGCGAAATCGTATCATGGGGGTGCCTTTGCCTGAAAAAGGGAGCAGATAGCGGCCATGCTATTGCAGAGGTCAGGCGGGATAAATAGACTGGGGATCCCTTCTTTAAAGACAAAAAGTTTATAATCCATGGACAGCTTCACTTCACTGACTTCCTTTGTCCGCACCGCAGAAACGCTCAGCTTTGTTCAGGCTGCGCGGACATTAGGCATTTCAGCCTCTGCGGTTGGGAAAAATGTGGCGAGGCTTGAGAAAAAACTCGGCGTGCGGCTCTTTAACCGCAGCACCCGCAGCGTCAGCCTGACGGCGGAAGGGGCGACGCTCCTGGCTCGCTGCCAGTCTATCCTTGAGCAGTTGCGTGAGGCTGAAGCGGAACTCACCACCGCCGTGAGCCACCCCACCGGCACCCTCAGGGTCTCATTTCCGGTGATCGGCTATCGCTTGATGCTGCCGCTGCTGCCGGCGTTTACGCAGCGTTACCCAGGGATTGACCTGGATCTGGATTTCAGCGACCGGCTGGTCAATGTGATTGATGAAGGGTTCGATGTGGCCATCCGCAGTGGGGAGATCGGTGATTCACGGCTCACGGCAAAAACGCTGGGGCATTTCCGTTTTGTGCTTTGTGCCAGCCCCGCATACCTTCAGGCGTATGGGGAACCCCGCACCCCGCACGATTTACCCTCACACAAATGCATTCTGTTCCGCTTTCCCTCCACCGGTCTGATCCAGGCATGGGATCTGAACGCGTACCGCGTCACCGGCGAGTTCAGCGCCCTCTCCCTGCTGACGCTGAACAATATTGAAGCCATGGTGGGGGCCGCCCTGTCTGGGCTGGGCATCTGTTATGTGCCGGATTTCGTTGTCAGGGAGGCATTGAAGCAAGGGCAACTGATCCAGATTCTGCCGGGCTATTGCGACCGCCGGAGCCACTTTTCGGCATTGTGGCCGGCCAGCCGGTACCTTTCCCCCCGCATTCGCTGTTTCATCGATTTTCTGTCTGAACACTGGCAATAACCCCCTGCCGTGCGGCACGGGGGCGATATTGTCAGCGCAACCCGCCGGAGGCTACCAGCCGCTCGCCGGTCAGCCAGCGGGCATCATCCGAGGCCAGGAACACGGCGATATCCGCGATATCTTCCGGCTTCCCGCCGCGGCCGAGCGGGGTCAGCGTCACCAGGTTTTTTTCCATGTCGGAACCGGTGATCCCTGCGGTGTGGGTGCCCTCAGTTTCGGTGTAACCGGGGTTAAGCGAGTTCACCCGGATGCCGCGCGGCCCCAGTTCACGCGCCAGCACGCCGGTGATGGCATCCAGCGCGCCCTTGGTGCCGCTGTAGACGGCCGTCATCGGCGGCGTCAGCTCCGTGGTGCCGGAGCCAATATTAATGATGCTGGCCCCTTCTTTCAGATGCGGCACCGCCGCCTGCGTCACCAGCAGCACCCCCAGCACGTTGATGTTGAACTGGTAATGGAAATCCTCTTCGGTAATCTCTTCAATCGGCGCGAAGGCGTAGACCCCCGAATTGTTCACCAGAATGTCGAGGTGCCCAAACGCGTCGATCGTGGCATCGACCAATGCGGCGGCGGCCGCCGCCTGGGAGACATCGCCGCCCACCGCCACCGCCTTCCCGCCGGCGGCGTGGATCGAAGCCACCACTGCGTCTGCCGCGTCCCGGCTGTTGGCATAGGCCACCGCCACGGCCGCCCCCTGTGCCGCCAGCGCTTTCGCGATCGCAGCCCCGATGCCTTTTGATGCGCCGGTAACCAGTGCCACTTTTCCTTCCAGCTTCGCCATAACGACCTCGTCTGTGTGGTTATTTCTGTTTAGGGTGGAATGAACATCGCGCCGCGTTCAGCGGCAACCCATTGAATATGGGCCTGTGGCAATACTATGAGCGTAATAAACAGCGCTCAGGTGGTCAATTTTTCACCTGAGCACGGTATGTGGGCAGGGCGGGATCACAACATTATCCCGATCCCAGCTTATTTCCTGTTTTCCAGCCTTTTAAAAAGTGAAATGGACCATTGAAAAATACCGTACTAAGTACTATATTTTGAGCAGTAATCAGCGTCAAATGTAAGGGAAAGTGATAATAATAACAGGGAATTAAAGATGAAAATTTATACGACCTTTCTCTTTGATAAGAGCTTAAAAAAACAAAAAATTAAAGATGAAATCCTGTGCGAGATTGCAGGTGAAATTAAAAATGGATTGGTGGATGCCCAATTGGGTGGGCATGTTTATAAAAAACGTATTCCCCTTGGCAATAGCGGTAAGCGGGGCGGCGCACGTACAGTTATTGCTTTTCACCATGAAAGCCATTTGTTCTTTATAGATGGATGGACAAAAGCGGACGTGCCAGATGATGGAACAAAGGAAATCCCGGATGATGAGCTGGAAGTCTACCGGCGCTTAGCGCGGGATTTGTTGGCAGCGTCTGATGAAAGTATCAGCAAAGATATTGCTGAAAAGAGATTGAGAGAGGTTAAATGTCATGAGCAGACTGAAACAACTACATGAAATGGCGCAAGCATTCAACAAGTCAGGCACTGTCTCTGATGAAACCGTTGAATTTATTGGTTCCCGCTTAAAAGCGCAGCAATTGCGTGAAAAAATGCCCAAGCCGGAAGAAATGGACGGCACAGCAATCCGTGCGTTGCGTGACCAGCTTCATATTAGCCAGTCCATGCTGGCTTATACCTTGAATATGTCTGTTGAGAGCGTTTCAAAGTGGGAGCGTGGTGAGAAAAAGCCCAATGGCGCAGCCCTGCGAATGCTGGACATTCTCCGCCGCAAAGGCCTCAGCGTTTTTGCACAATAACCGGACAGAACAAAAAGCCCCTTTACGGGGCTTTTCCTTTCTAAAACAGTTATCTCGTTTCTTTTCCCTGTTCGCATTAAAAACGCGATTACCCCCTATAGTCCGGCAGGGCAGGTGCGGGCATCTGCGCCATAATCCCTTTCAGGTGATCGCTGAGGCATTGGTGCAGTTGCCGTATGGCGGGGGAGAACTGCTTGCGGTGCGGGCAGATCAGGTGCAGCGGCGTGATTTCGCCGGGGTGGTCCGGCAGCAGCACCTTTAAACGCCCGGCCAGCACGTCATCACTGAGATCAATCCAGGATTTATAGACAATCCCCATGCCATCCACCGCCCAGCGGCGGGCGATGTCGGCATCGTCACACAGCATCCGGCTGTTCACCGTCAGCTGGCGCGGCGCGCCCTGCCCCGGAAACAGCCATTTGTCATACGCCTGGCCGTTCAGGGTGTAGAGCAGGCAGGCGTGGCGGGGAATGTCATCCAACTGTTGCGGCTCGCCATGCTGTTGCAGGTAACCCGGTGAGGCAGCCAGCACCCGCCGGTTATCCGCCGCCAGCGGCAGCGCAACGTAGCGGCTGTTGTCCAGCGCGCCGTAGCGGACAGCCACATCCACCGGATCGCGGAACATATCACTGCGCTGGTCAGACAGCGACAGCCGCAGGGAGAGGCCGGGGTGCGCCTTGAAAAAGGCCGTCATTACCGGCAACAGGATATTGCGGCCGATATCAGAAGGCAGCGCGACTTTAAGCTCGCCCTGCAACGCCTCCTCATTGCCTTGCAGGCTCTCTGCGCCCGCCTGCACCAGTGCCAGCAACTCCTGGGCATAGGGCAAATAGGTTTCGCCTTCGGCCGTCAGCCGCAGGCTGCGCGTGGAGCGCACAAACAAGCGCTTATCCAGATCACGCTCCAGCCGCTGCACCGCGGCACTGACCTGCCCCGGCAGCAGATCCCCTTCACGGGCCGCGCGGGAAAAGCTGCCGAGCGCGGCAGACCGGACAAACAGCGCCACATCGTCAAGCCGGATCATACGTTCTCCTTGCTGACCAGGCTCATGGCGCGATCCAGGCGGCGATGCACTCTTTCATCACCCGCAGCCGTTCATCCAGCGCAGCTTTTTCGCTGAGATCTTTCTGGTAGAGAATCGACAGCGTGGACTGGTTAATCAGGTAGAAGAAGCCGAGGGCGGAAATGTTGATGTTGAGTTGCATCACGTCGATGCCGCTCCGTACCGTGCCTTCAGCCCGGCCGCGCGCCAGCAGCGCCTCGGTGATGCTGATCCAGCTTTGGTTTACCTCCACCGCCACCCCGGAGGTTTTGAGGTGGCGTGCTTTCAGCTGGTTTTCACTGTTGAGCAGGCGGATAAACTCCGGGTTTTTCAGGTAATAGTGCCAGGTGAACTCCACCAGCATCAAAATCGCCTCGTTGGCGGGCAATGCCTCCAGTGAGAGCGCCGCCTCCTGTTCGCGGATGTCGCGGTAAGCCGCTTCCAGCACATGGGTAAACAGCACATCTTTATTGGTGAAATAGTAATAGATCAGCTGCTTATTGGCGCAGGCCCTGGCGGCGATGCTGTCAACCCGCGCGCCGTCAAACCCTTTCTCGGCAAACTCCGCGCGGGCCGCCTGAAGGATGCGCTGCTGCTTGTCTGCCGCATCATGTTTCTCCGTAACGCGCCTGATAACCACTCCGTTTCCCTCACTCTTCTCGACAGGTTTCAGCATTATAGTGCCCTATTTCCCCGCTAAAACAAGCCTGCGCTCTTTTTCAACCAACTGGTTGGTTATGTGAAACGGATCACCACGGCGCGGTTTGCCAGCTTCTATAGTGTGGTTGTCAACCGGTTGGTTGAATGAGTATGGCGTATCCCCCGCCGCCGGCACGGGCGAACACAGCGTGATGACGCCTGCATCACACCCCGCGCAGTGGCCTGACATCTTCTACCCCGAGGTGAATGAATGGCGCAGATCCCCGTTGGCATCATCATGCATGGCGTAACCGGACGGATGGGCAAAAACCAGCACCTGATCCGGTCGATCGTGCAAATCCGTGAACAGGGCGGCGTGCTGCTGGCAAACGGCGATCGCCTGATGCCCGACCCGATTCTGATTGGCCGCAATGAAGAGAAAATCGCCGCACTGGCGCAGGCGCACGGCATTGCCCGCTGGGGCACCAACGTCGATGAGGCGCTGGCCAACCCTGATGACATCCTCTTCTTTGATGCGGCCACCACCCAGGCGCGCCCCGCCCTGCTGAAAAAAGCGATCGCCCTGGGCAAACACGTTTACAGCGAAAAACCGGTCGCGCTGGGGCTGGAAGACGCGCTCGATCTCTACCGCGCCGCGCGCGAAAAAGGGGTCTGCCACGGCGTGGTGCAGGACAAACTCTGGTTGCCCGGCCTGCAAAAGCTGCGCCTGCTGAATGAGGCGGGCTTCTTCGGCAAGGTGCTGTCGGTGCGCGGTGAATTCGGCTACTGGGTGTTTGAGGGCAACCTGCAACCGACCCAGCGCCCCTCCTGGAACTACCGCAGCGAAGAGGGCGGCGGCATCATCCTCGACATGATCTGCCACTGGCGCTATGTCATCGACAACCTGTTTGGCGAGATCAAAAGCCTGAGCTGCATCGGCGCAACGCATATCCCGACGCGCTGGGATGAACAGCAAAAACCCTATCAGGCCACGGCGGATGATGCGGTGTACGCCACCTTTGAACTGCATAACGGCGCGATCGTGCAGATCAACAGCTCCTGGTGCGTGCGCGTGCGGCGTGACGATCTGGTGACCTTCCAGGTGGATGGCGTCAACGGGTCGGCCGTCGCCGGGCTGACCGACTGCTACACCCAGGCGGCGGTCAATACCCCGAAACCGGTCTGGAACCCGGATGTGCGCCAGACTCACAACTTCTTCAACGACTGGGCCACCGTGCCGGACACCCAGGTGTATGACAACGCCTTCAAGGTGCAGTGGGAACTCTTTTTGCGCCATGTTTGGGGCGAGGGGGATTACCGCTGGGGCCTGCTGGAAGGGGCGAAGGGCCTGCAACTGGTGGATCTGGCGCTGAAAAGCTGGCAAGAGCGCCGCTGGGTCGATGTGCCCGCACTGGAGGGATAAGAAGATGATGCAGACACCCGATCCTCACAAACTCTCTTTGAATACCGCCACGGTGCGCCGCCAGTGGGATCTGCGCCAGATCATTGAAGGCTGCGCGCGCCATGACATCCGCGGTATCTCGCCGTGGCGCGATCAGGTCGCCGCGCTCGGGTTGCAGGAAACCGCCCGGCTGATCCGCCTGCATAACCTGGCGGTGACCGGCTACTGCCGCGGCGGCATGTTCCCGGCCGCCGGCCCGGAGGCACGCCGGAAAGCCCTGGAGGACAACTACCGCGCCGTGGAGGAGGCGCTGACCCTCGGCGCGTCCTGCCTGGTGCTGGTGGTCGGCGGGCTGCCCGGCGGCTCAAAAGATCTGGCCGGTGCACGCCAACAGGTACGCGACGGGCTGGGCGCGCTGCTGGACTACGCCCGGCCGCGTGGGATGCCGCTGGCGATTGAGCCGCTGCACCCGATGTATGCCGCCGACCGCGCCTGCGTCAACAGCCTGAAACAGGCCAACGATCTCTGTGATGAACTGGGCGATAACGGGCTGGGCATCGCGGTTGACCTCTACCACACCTGGTGGGACGCCGATTTCCACCGCGAAATTGCCCGCGCCGGGCCTCATAGGCTGCTGGCGTTCCATATCTGTGACTGGCTTAACCCCACGCAGGACATGCTGGAAGACCGCGGCATGATGGGCGACGGGGTGATTGATATCCGCGGTTTCCGGCAGGCGGTGGAGGCGCAGGGCTACCGCGGCTATCACGAAGTGGAGATTTTTTCCCGCCTCACCTGGTGGGAGAAAGATCCTGATGAGGTGTTACGCACCTGCAAAATGCGGCATTTGCAGCACGGTTAATATTCCAATGAGTCTCTGACAGCGCTGAACAGCGGTTTTCGTCGGTCAACAGGCATGGCGAGGAAAATATGACTACCGATACCCGGAAAATGGTTCTGGTTACCGTCCTGTGCGGACTGGGCTACATGATGTATTCGGTTGATCGCATGACGGTGTCGTCGGCGATTGGGCTGATTGCCACGGAATTTGGCCTCGGCAAAGGCGAAAGCGGCATCCTGCTCTCCTCTTTCTTCTTTGGTTTTATTCTGTTCCTGTTTGCGGCTGGCATCATCGCCGACAAACTCAGCGGCAAACCGGTGCTGATCCTCGGGTTGATGATGTTCTCGCTGGCGACCCTGTTTACCGGGTTTGCAGGCAGCCTGACCAGCCTGATCTTCTACCGGGTAATGACCGGCATCGGCGAAGGGATTTTCTGGCCGGCCGCCTCGCTGGAGGTGGCGAACGTCACCAGCGAGAAACAGCGCACCACGGTGATGTCCCTTTACTGGATGGGCTACCCGATTGGCGGCTTCCTCGGCACCTGGATGGGTGCGGTGCTCGGCCCGGTGTTTGGCTGGCGGGTGGTGTTCTACGTCGCCGGGGCGCTGGGGATTGTGGTGGCGCTGCTGTATGCGGTGCTGGTGAAAAATGACCGCAAACCCGCTGACCTGATCGCCCGGCAGGCGGCGGAGAAAGTGCCGTTGCGCACGCTGTTCCGCCATGCGCCGGTGATGATGATGGCGCTCTATTACTTTGTGCTGCTGGCGGGCTGGTGGATTGTGCTGCTGTGGGCGCCGAGCTACCTGATGCAGGTGAAAAACCTGACGATCGGCACCGCCGGGACGATAGCCAGCCTGCTGGGGCTGACCGGCGCACTCGGCGGTTTCCTGCTCGGCCGCTACTGCGACAAAGGTGATTTCCTGCGCCGCCGCACCATTCTGATGGCAATTACCGTGGTCAGCGCGCTGTTAATGGCCGCGATGGTGCTGACGCTGTCGGTGCCGGTGGTGATTATGCTGGTGATGCTGCTGGGGTTCCTGGGTTACCCCATCACGCCGATTGTGCTGTCCATCACCGCTGAGCTGGTGCCGCCCTCGCTGCGCGGCTCGGCCATCGGCTTTGTGATGAACATGGGCATGGCAGCGGGCGGCATCTCCCCGATTATCGCCGGCTATTTCGCCCAGCATTACACCCTGCAACCGGTCTGGCTGGCGGCGGCGCTGGTTATCCTGGTCAGCAGCCTGGTGCTGTTCGGCGTGCGTAAATTGCCCGTGGCCACCCCGCACCCGGCAGAGCGTGACCCGCGTGCGCATCTGGCCCGGCATTAACCCGCAGATCCCCAAGGAGCCTGTCATGACCCTCAGCAATCACGTGCATTTACTGGACAGCCAGGGCCACGTTTACCGTTACGACGTCAAGGGCGCGCCGCGCTGGCAGGTGCCGCCCCAGCCCCGCTTCAACCGTGAGGTGTTTGCCGCCGCCCATGTGGTCGCAGACCCACGGCAGATGCAGCACCCGACGCGCGATATGGCGCTCGACTGGGAGGCCACGCTGGCCTATCGCCGCCACCTGATGTCACTGGGTTTCGGCGTGGCGGAAGCGATGGATACCGCCCAGCGCGGCATGGGGCTGGACTGGCCCACCAGCCTGTTGCTGATCCAGCGCAGCGTGGCCCAGGCGAAAGATTTTCCGGGGGTGGCCATCGCCTGCGGCGCAGGCACCGATCACCTGACCGGCTTCACCGGGCTGACCCTGACGGCGGTGATTGACGCCTATGAGCAGCAGGTAGCAGCGATTGAAGCCTGCGGCGGGCGCATTATCCTGATGGCCAGCCGGGCGCTGGCGGCCATCGCCAGGGGGCCAGAGGATTACCTTCAGGTCTATGACGCCATCCTGCGGCAGGTGCGGGAGCCGGTGATTTTGCACTGGCTCGGTGACATGTTCGACCCGGCGCTGCACGGCTACTGGGGCACCGACAGGCTCAACGACGCGATGGAGATTTGCCTGTCGGTGATTGAACGCCATGAGGCTCGCATCGACGGCATCAAGATTTCGCTGCTGGATAAAGATCGCGAGATCGCGATGCGCCGCCGCCTGCCCGGCCGGGTAAAAATGTATACCGGTGACGATTTCAACTACCCCGAATTGATCGCCGGGGACAGCCGGGGCTACTCCCACGCGCTGTTGGGGGTTCTGGACGCGATTGCCCCGGCGGCGGCCGGGGCGTTGCACGCGCTGGCGCAGGGCGACCGGGAGACCTACCAGCAGATCCTCGCGCCGACGCTGCCGCTGGCCCGCCATATGTTCGCCGCGCCCACCCAGTATTACAAAGCCGGGATAGTCTTCCTCGCCTGGCTGAACGGGCATCAGAACCACTTCACGATGCTGGCTGGTATGCAGAGCGCCCGCAGCCTGGCGCACTACAGCGCGCTGTTCCGCCTCGCAGATGAGGCCGGGTTGCTGGTGAACCCTGACCTGGCCGCGGAGCGAATGGGGCTGCTGGGCAGGCTGCACGGGATGTAGCCCATTAAAAACCACATCGGGCTGTCATCAGGTAATTGATGACAGCCCGCATCAGACACTTATATCGGCACACACATTATTGTATGGCGAGATCAAACGCGATATCACAGCCATAATCATCAATCATTACCCACTGCTGGGTTTGATACGCAGCAGAAATCATAGGCGGGAGCGTCGCATATAACGCTTGATCAGCCGGTGACGGATCGGAAGAGAATGACAGCGTTGACCATTTTTGGACGCCATTCTCATCAACCCATCCATAGCTAAATCCTGAGTAATACAGGTGCATTGAGGTGATTTTTGCTTTTACCGCACTCATGGCAGATCCTTTTTCCAAAAGTTATTATAACAATCTCATTAAAATGACATGGTGATTCAGACATCACCTGCTCGCCGCCTGAAAATTAATTTATTCAGCCAAACAGGGGGTTAATACCAGCGCTGACCCTGTCAAAGTGTGATAATTATCTCACCCTAATAAAAAGTTACATAATGGCAATAATTTCATGCCCTATTGCATTAGTTTTAAATGATCCAGAAACAGACATACCCTATTATTTTTTCACCCATCCCTGACGAATTAATATCAAAGGCCGTACTTTCCTTTTATTGTGCCTCTTTGCCTCCTCTGCCAGCTATTTAACGGCGTAACACTATGAGCACGTCATCTCTCTGAATTCCCCACCAATCCGCCACTCAATTACTGACCACCGCCCCCGCCACCCTGCGGGGGCGCGTCGCCCATACTAACGCCCCGACAATCAGCAGGCCGCCCAACAGATCGTCGAGGTATTGCCGCAATGGGATTACCAGACCTCGTACTACGGCATGTCATGGATCCTCTACCACCCGAACCGTTTTCTGCCGCCGAAATGCCGGGTGCTGATCGATTTCCTGGCGGAGAAAATTGCCGATAACGATGTGAATCGCCGCGCCGGCCGTTAAGCAAAAGGTGATGCGTTTCAGGTTCACGCTCATCGGTTGATTGCCTCGCCAACGGGCCAGAGAGTGTCATGAGGCGCAGCGGGTGTTTAACAAGCTGTTTTAATCAGACAGGGAGACAGGCATGTTTTTAATCCGATCAGCCGGGATACAGGATATCGGGAGGTTACAGACGCTGTTCTTACAGCTGGGCTATCACACGAAACGGGAAACCGTTGAAGCCCGTCTGAAGGAGGCCGAGGGGCGCGATGACATTCTGGTGGCGGAATCAGGAAGCGTAGTGCGCGGTGTGGTGGTTATCCATTTTATAACACCCGTGCATGAAGAGGGGCGCTGGGCTGTGATTTCTGCGCTGGTCATTGATGAGGCCTGCCGGGGTGAAGGCCTCGGCCAGGCCTTGCTGGCAGAGGCGGAACGGCTGTCGCGCCAGCAGGGGTGCACGCAGATAGAACTCTCCAGCAGCGAACGCCGGACCCGCGCCCATAAATTCTATGAAGACAATGGCTATCACGAGGTCAGGAAACGGTTTGTTAAGCCGCTGGCTGCCCCCTGAAAACGGGCCTGCACTGCACCAGATGATAAGACAAACCCTGTCCGCCACAGCCTGATGTCTGCAGGCTGTGGCGAAGGATAAACCGTCAGCGGCTGATGCTCGCCTTCAGGGCATCAATAGACGTCTGCAACCCTGCCTCCACGCTCATGGTCAAATCCTCCATCTCCAGCGAGACATCACCGTCATAACCGGTCATATGCAGCACGGAGAAAAATTCCTTCCACCACTGCAAATCCTGGCCGCAGCCGACGGCGACATAGTTCCAGGTACGCGTTTTGGTGTTCGTTACCGGCTGGTATTCCAGCAGCCCGTCAATCTCCGCCAGGCCACGTTCAATGCGCGCATCCTTGCCATGCACGTGATACACCGCGCCCTCCAGTTTGCGCGCTGCCGCAATCGGGTCAGCGCCCATGACGATAAGATGGGAAGGGTCAAGGTTCATCCCGATCATCTCATCAACGCTGTTGCGCAGCCGCAGCAAAGTGCCGGCGTTGTACACCAACTGGCTGGGGAACGCTTCAAGCGCAATCTGTTCAACGCCGTGCTGCCGGGCGTGCTGCGTGAAGGCTTTCCACCAGGGGATCGCCACCTCGTGCCATTGGTAATCGATAACACCCGGCATGTAATCCGGCCAGGAGACCGTAGAAGTGATCCAGTTCGGGACGCTGTCCCCCGGGCCGCCGCCGGGCAGGCCGCTCATCATAACGATTTTCTTCACGCCCAGTTTGCCGGCCAGTTCTACGGTTTTATAGCTGCTCAGCGTATGTTTTTCCCCCAGCTCGCCCGGCGCGAGCGGGTTACCCGAACAGTTCAACGCCACAATGTTCATCCCGCGCGTTTGCAGTTCCTGGCGGAAAGCGGTGAGTTTTTCAGGTGACGCCAGCAGTTCTTCCGTTTTCACGTGCGGACAGGGCGACCAGCCCCCGGCGGTCATTTCTACGCCGGTAATGCCGTAGCTTTTCACTTTATCCAGCATGTCAGGAAACGATAAGTTCGCCAGCACATCAGTACAGATCGCAAGTTTCATGTGTCATCCTTTATCAGTCATGTCTACATTGTTAAACAGCCTGGGTAACGCCGCTGGCGTCACTGTTTTTCAAACTGTTCAATAAAGTCTTTTTTACGGGTTGCCTGCGCCAGGAGCGTCGTTTTTAATTCATCACCCAATAAATCTGCGATATCCGCTAACACCTGAAGGTGCTCGTTATGTTTCGCCGCGACCGCCACCACCACGAATGCGACTTTCCCGGCTCCCCAGCTCACGCCCTGAGGAAATTGGAATAGATGGAAGCCGGTTTTAATGACCAGATCGATGTTCTCTTTCGCACAGTGAGGTAATGCAACGCCTGCCCCTAAATAGGTCGATACACTCTTTTCACGTGCCATCATCGCCTCGAAAAAGCCCGTTTTCGCAAAACCGCTCTGAATGAGCGCGTCAGCAGCGATTTTTATGGCTTCTTTTTTAGACGGTGCCCGGCAATTAAGAAAAATATTTTCTTCAGACAAATTCAGCATATTCCGCTCCTGTGCAATGCCACGCCGCGGGCGAACCCTCGCGACGTGCCTGCCCTGCTCCGTGAGTGAAACGATTAACTCTCTGAGAGTGGCTGGTATAACGCCGGGCGCGCCGGGATGGTGACATCATGTTTTAATCCATCGTTCAGCGAGGCGATGCCGGCATCACACACCAGCGCCACCAGGTAACCATCCCACGACGAGGGGCCGGTCATGCCGCTGCCGCTCTTTACGCGATCAACAAAATTCTGTACTTCGCGATCGTAAGCGGTGGCAAAGCGTTCCATGCAACTTTGAGCGATATGCCGCCCCACCCCATTGGCTGAACGGGTAACGGTCAGGGCTTGTTCTGTCAGGCTCGCGATGGCATTTTCGCCGATCACTTCACAGCGGATGTCATACCCATAGTGGCAGTTAACGAATAGCTCATCATCGATACGGACACCCGACTCGGTTTCAAAAATAACAATGAGCGGGTCTTGCAAATGACCTAAAGCCCGGCTGGTTTTTTTGCGCGGCTTATCTACCCGGACAGAGACAATATTTTCATTCAGCAGATAATGGATAATGTCTATTTCATGGGTCGCTGAGTCGTTTATTGCCATCTCAAGGGTGTAGCTTTCCGGCACCGACGGGTTCCGGTGCGCGCAATGCATCAGTAAAATCTCGCCTAACTCCCCCGTCCCGATGCTCTGTTTCAGTGCCTGGTAACCTGGGTCAAAACGTCGCATAAAGCCAAGTTGCAGCAACCGCTTACCATAGCTGACTTCGGCTTCAATAATTTCCCTGGCGTCAATCGCGGTGGGGGTGAGCGGTTTTTCACAAAAGACAGGTTTCCCGGCTTTAATGGCCGCCAGGATTTGCTCTTTATGCACCGGGCCGATGGAACAGATAAATACCGCATCAACCAACTCTGAATTGATCATCTCAATGGCATCATAAAAAGGGGTGACGTTATATTCCTGCGCCAGCGTATTGGCGACACCGCTGTTGATATCGCAGATGGCAGTGACATTGGCATTGTTGATGACCTGTTTGAAACGTTGCAAATGATCGCGGCCAATCATGCCTAAACCAATTAATCCGATATTTACCGACATGGTTATTTACCTCATTATCATGGATCAGAAACGGAATTTATTTTCAATTTGTTCTAATGAAAGCCCACGAGTCTCGGGCAGAAATTTAAACAGCAGAATAAGCATAATGACGTTTGTTGCCGCAAAGAACCCGAAGGTCATACCGCCGCCATAATGATTCAACAGAATGGGGAAAACAGACTGAATAATAAAGTCGAATATCCACAGGCCGAAAACGGCGATCCCCATGCCCAGGCCACGCATACGCAGAGGGTATATCTCCGCCAGCATCAACCAGAATACCGGGGCGATCCACCCCTGCATAAACACCAGGAACACCAGCATTAACCCGAGAATGATATAACTTGCCCCGGCGAAATTAGCGTGCACACTTTCGATGCCGTTTAGTGTTTCGGAATGGAAAAAGACCTTAAAAGAAACGCCAATCAGGATCAGGCTGAGGGTTACCCCGATCTGCCCGGTAAAGAACATTTTCCTGCGCGAGTGCTTTCCGATTAACAGCATACCCATCAGCGTGGCCAGAATAGAGACCACCCCGTTAGCGACCGCCCCGGTGACTGCGGCGGCATCGCCTAAGCCCGTGGATTTCAGTACGGTCGGCGCGTAATACATGATGGTATTCACCCCTGTGACACGCGTCGCCAACACAATCATCAGGCCGATCAGGATAAGTTGGATCACCCAGGGTTTTTTAAGCTCGTCAAACAGACTCACCTTGACGGAATCAATCTGGATGATTTTCTGAATCTCTTTGATTTCCTTCTGCACTTCGCCGGGCGAGCGCAGCGTTTCCAGAACCTTCACCGCTTTTTCCGTTTCTCCGTGCCGCATAAAGAAGCGGGGTGACTCCGGCATCATCAGCATACCCACCCATAACAGCGCACCGGGCAGCGCGGGGATTGCCAGCATAATCCGCCAGTTATGGGACATTTCAGGATAGAGATTGACGATAGCGGCATTCACCGTATAGGCCAGAAACTGGCCGGTGACGATCATCAGCTCATTGACGGTGACCAGACGTTCGCGCTGTTCAGGCCTGGCCAGTTCGGAAATGTAAATAGGGACGGTGACTGACGCACAGCCTACGGCCAGCCCCAGTACAAAGCGCGCCACGATCATCGAGGGCACATCCCACGCGCAGGCCGTGCCGAGGGCACCAAAGATAAAGATAGCGGCGACCCACAGCAGGTTCTTGCGACGCCCCTGCTTATCAGACAAATAGCCGCCAAATAAGGAACCTAATGCCGCACCAAATAAAAGAAAGGAGGTAATGAACCCTTCCTGAACCGGCGTCAGACCCAGATCATCTTTCATGAAAATAAGCGCGCCGGATATTACGCCGGTATCATAGCCAAAGCAGAGTCCGCCGATCGTTGACACCAGCGTAATAAACTTCATTCGGTCAGGGTTTTTCAGGGTGGTTCTATTAAGCAGGTCAGTTTTATTATACATGTTACTACCCCATCTGGTTTTTAAGGTGTTAACCGGCATAGGCATGATAAATGTGGCCAGGGTGACGCCTGTGGGCTTTTCCTTTCACAAGGTAATAAAGCAATACCCTACTGTTCATCTCATGATAAATAACCCACCCTTAAGGTGATGCATTAACATCCAGGCCAACCTTTTGCGCGGGAAAACGCCTGTCTGGCTTATCTGTGGTTAATCCCGTTTTTATTCGGCTCCGGCAATGGATGAAACAAGATTACCCCCAATTGAAAATAAAAAACCATTCTCATTGAGATCGAAATTTTCATACCGTGCAGGAGATCAATTTTTTGTATTAAGAAAGCAGGTTTCAGTGATGTGGGTCACAAGCGCAAAGTTAATCATTGATTTAGCAAGAATGAAGATATTTCCCGTGACTGCGCCCTCTTTACCCTGTCCCGCTTTTATGGGTGCACAGGCCTGAGCATATAAAATAATGACTCCTGCTTTATCAGGGGGATTTATCAAATATCACTATCAGGAGCGCTCCCCTGCCTGGAATAGAAAGTCTCTTATTCCACGGTAACGCTAACAGGCCCCTTTATGCTGTTTTGAAGAGAAACCGCCTTTTCCCACTTCATTAACCATGCGATTAATGCGCCTTTTTTTTCCCGGTGTTGCCCCCTATTTTTTAACGTGGTTTTTCTCAGGCAAGAGAGGGCAAAAGCGGAAAGGTTTTTTCATAGCAGTAAAAATGTGACCCAGATCATAAATAAGCGGCAGCAAGATTTTCGCAAAGCAAAAATCATCCTTTTTGGTATAAATAAATTCACCAAGTTGTTATAAATCAGTTAATTAAATTTTAGTAAAAAGCAAATTTGATGACTACTGCCCGGCGTGGCAGTGCAAGAATAGCGCTGAACGTTAAGGGAGAAACCATGCTGACATTCTGCGTGAATGAACATCCTGTGTCGGGCGGATATGAGAATGGCTTCAGACCCAGGCTGATGTTTATCTGTAAAGCGGAAGGCCGTGAGGCCGCAACCCCGCGGGTGATGCATAAACATGACGAGCGTTTTGAACTGCTGTTTATTACGCAGGGCAGCGGGATGTATAACATCGATGGGCAGAGCTATCCGGTAAAACAGGGGGATTTACTGCTGTTTAATGCCGGTATTTTGCATGATGAAAACCCTTATCCTTCCGATGATTTACTGATATTCAGCTGCGGTGTCGAACAGCTGAAATTTGAGGGGTTACCCTTAAATACGCTGACACCACGCGGCCAGATGGCTGTGATGCCGGGCGGGGAACATTGTGATGAAATCCGGCATATTTTTTATCAGATGTGGCATCACGCCGGCAGTAATAAACCTTACTCCAGTGATATAGCAAACAGCCTGTTGAGTGCATTACTTCTTATGTGCCGGGGACTCTGGATTGAACACCACCAGACGTATGAAAGCCCCACCCTGGCATTAGGCCAGAAAATTAAAAACTTTATTGATGAGCATTACAAGGATGAGCTCTCTTTCACGGCAATGACCTCCGCCCTGGAGATGAACCGGTTTTATCTTGCCCATGTGTTTAAGGCCTTTTCCGGTTATTCGCCGAAACAGTACCAGACCCGCCGCCGTATTGGCGAAGCACAATCCCTGTTATTGAGCACGGATTTAGGCGTGACGGAAGTGGCGAATGCCGTCGGCTACGATAACGTCAATAATTTCCACCGGATATTCCATAACCTGGTGGGCATTCCCCCGGCACGGTATAAAAAGTTCTGGTTAACCGGCCAGGTAAAACGTTAAATGCCCCGCTTCCCCCTGCCACTCTGGGCAGCGGGGGAAACGGTGACGCCCGCGGGCGTCAGTCGTGATCTTTTCCATTCGCCAGGCAGCCGACCCTGATGGCGCCCGGCTGAGAGTCATCGCCGCCCATACAGGCTGCCGAGACGGTATGGGACGCGCAGATCACCGAGAGATGGCTCAGCCCCTGCGGCATATTCCCGCAGCATTTCTGTTTATGGACGTTATACATCTCGCTCATGATCCCGGCGTTTTTCCCCTGGCTCAGCGTCTCCAGCACCACCTGCATGGCGTGTTCCCCCTCGTCATGCCGCCCCAGCACCGCCAGCGCCTCCGCCATCCAGAACGCACAGGCAATAAAGGTGTTTTCCTCTTTTTGCACATCGGAGTAGCGGTAGATCATCATATTGTCCGCCCCCAGCTCCTCGCGCAGGGCGTCCAGCGTGCTGAGCATCCGGCTTTCGGACACCTGCTTGCCGTACTGGTGCATCAGCGCCACGGAGGCATCCAGCCGCGTGGTGCCGGGCCAGAAGGTGTACGCCTGGCGTTCGTCTGACCAGCAATGGGTTTCGATCCAGTCGCGGATGCGATCGCGTTCCCGCTCCCAGCGTTTTACCCAGGTGGGTTCGATATAACCGCCGTCAGCCAGGCGCACCGCCTGATTCAGCGCCACCCAGCAGGCCATTTTGGACTGGGTATAGTGCTGCATCTCCGGCAGCTCCCAGATGCCGCAATCCTTTTGCAGCCAGGTATCCGCACAGCGGTTTGCCAGATGCCCCAGCAGCCGCGAGGTGTGCAGGTCCAGCACGTGGCCCGCCTCGGTAAAGCGGGCGGCGGTGTCCAGCACATCGCCGTAGTTGCACAGCTGAAGCTGATCGGCAGCATTGTTTCCCAGCCGCACCGGTTGCGCACCGCGATACCCCTGTACCGGCACAAACCGCTCCTCCGGCACGCTGGTGCCGTCCAGCCGGAAACAGGTACGCAGCTCGCCCCCGTTGGCGTTCAGCGCGGCAGCCAGCCAGGAGAAAGCGGCCTTACAGTCCTCCAGTGCGCCGATATAGATAAACGATTTAATGATCATGCAGGAATCACGCACCCAGGCGTAGCGGTAGTCGTAATTCTTGTCATTGCCCTCGCCCTCGGGCAGGCCCAGGGTCGCGGCCGCCGCCAGCGCCCCGGTCGGGGAGTACCAGAGGAATTTCAGCGCCAGCGCTGAACGCCGCACCGCGTCCTGGTATTTCCCCTCATAGCACAAGCCGCCGACCCAGCTCCGCCAGGCGAGATCGCTGGTGTCGATGCGCTCATCAATCCGCTCCAGACAGGGCACCGCCAGCGGCTCATCTTTCGTGACCAGCAGCGCCGCCAGGTAACGATCGCCTGCGGCCACCGTGAACACCGCACGCGTCCCTTCATCGTCGCACTCGGTATGGTGCCTGATCTCCTCACTGGCCCGCAGCATCAGCAGCAGCGCGCCGACATTCCAGACGGTGCCCTGGGAGGTGTGGTGCGCCCACGGCCTGCGGGTGTCGGCGGCGGTGCCGATTTTCAGCCGCAATGATACCGGGACGCGCCCTTCCAGCCCCTCAATACGGCGGGCCAGCTCATTCCACGGCAGCGGGCCGGCCAGGGTGCTGTTGATGGATTCGGTGATTTTTATCCGCCCGCTCGCGGTTTCATACAGGGTTTCGAGCACGTTGCTGTTTTCGCGGTAGTGCCGGGTCATGCGGTACGGCTCATCCGGCGTAATCTGAAAATAGCCGCCGTGCCCGCTGTCCAGCAGCCGGTCGAACAGCGGCGGTGAATCCAGATCGGGCACACACCACCAGTCTACCGAGCCATCCGGTGCCAGCAGCGCCACCGTGCGCCCCTCGCCCACGGCGGCGTAGTCACCCAGATCGCAGAACCCCTCATTGTCCCGGAAGGTCTCCATATCGTGATGCATCAACATACGTACATCCTTAAAAAGTCAGGCAAAAGACCTGGTTTCCGGCCTCTGTCACACAGTACGTCTGTACTGCCCTCACTGCCTGTTCCGGCCTGAACGGCAGCCCTTCAGCCACACTGTCTGGGCGGCGCGGGGTGACAGCGTCACCGCACTTCTTACAGCATGGTCTATGATTGATTGGCATACGCAGCATCCCGACGCAGAATCAACCACTTGCCGGCCTACCTACAGCATAGTCAAGGATTGGTGACACCGAAATTTCATGCCGCTCATGCCGTCGTGTAAAAACGCTGACGTACTCATCATTGCAGTGCAGAAAAGTCCGTACTTTTGAGAACGAGGAAAGCATGTCGAACAATAAGCCTTTTGAAATCACAACAGGGTCTGGCCAGGTGCTTGGCGCCAACTTTGATGGTCAGGGTGTTAATTTTGCGCTCTTCTCAGCCCATGCGGAGCGCGTTGAGCTTTGCCTTTACGATCCCAGCGGAAAAACCGAAATCGCCCGGCTGGAGCTGCCGGAATATACGCATGAAGTCTGGCACGGCTATGTGCCGGGCCTGAAACCGGGCGCACTTTACGGTTACCGCGTGTATGGCCCTTACGATCCGGAGAACGGCCACCGCTTCAACCCCAACAAGCTGTTGATTGACCCTTACGCACGCGAGCTGGCCGGGGACATTGAATGGAATGAAGCGCATTTTGCCTATGATTTGTTGCATGAAGATAAAGACCTGACCTTTGATGCCCGTGACAGCGCCCCCTTTACGCCGAAGTGCCGGGTGATTGACCCCGGCAACGCCCGGCAGGAGACGCAGCGCCCGGCGATCCCGTGGTCAGACACGGTGATTTACGAGACCCATGTCAAAGGGTTTACGCAGCGTAACGGCGCACTGCCGCGCGAGCTGCGCGGCACCTTTGAGGGCATGGGCCATAAGGCCTCGGTGGAGTACATCAAAAGCCTCGGCATCACCTCGGTGGAGCTGCTGCCGGTGCACTGGTTCCCGGATGACCAGCACCTGCTCGACCGCGGGCTGAAGAATTTCTGGGGCTATAACACCCTGGGCTTCTTCGCCCCTGCCTCGCGCTATTACGGGCCGAACGGCATCCAGGGGTTCCGCGATATGGTGCGTGCCTACCATGACGCCAATATCGAGGTGATCCTCGACGTGGTGTACAACCACACGGCGGAGGGCAACGAACTTGGCCCGACGCTGTCGTTCAAAGGCATCGACAACTTCTCCTATTACCGCACCCTGCCCGACCAGCACCGTTACTACATCAACGACACCGGCACCGGGAACACCGTGAACACCTCGCACCCGCGCGTGTTGCAGATGATCATGGATTCGCTGCGTTACTGGGCGGAAACGATGCACATTGACGGCTTCCGCTTTGACCTCGGCACCATCCTGGGCCGTGAGCCGGAAGGCTTCGACCAGCGCAGCGGCTTTTTCGATGCGATGATGCAAGACCCGGTATTGTCCAAACTCAAGCTGATTGGCGAGCCGTGGGACATCGGCCCCGGCGGCTACCAGGTCGGCGGCTTCCCGCCGGGCTGGGCCGAGTGGAATGACAAATACCGCGACACGGTGCGTGAATACTGGAAAGGCGATAACGTCACGACCGATTTCGCCGCCCGCCTGCTCGGCTCCGGTGACCTCTACGACCAGCGCGGCCGCCGCCCGTGGGCAAGCGTCAACTTCATCACCGCCCATGACGGCTTTACGCTGAACGATCTGGTGTCATACAACGACAAGCACAACGAGGATAACGGCGAAGAGAACAACGACGGCCATAACCATAACCGCTCGTACAACTACGGTGAGGAAGGGCCGACCCGCGACCAGGGCATCACCACGGTGCGCGAGCGCCAGAAACGCAACTTCCTCGCCACGCTGTTCTTCTCCCACGGCACGCCGATGCTGCTGGCCGGTGATGAGTTCGGCCGCAGCCAGCAAGGCAACAACAACGGCTATTGTCAGGACAGCGACATCTCCTGGATCCACTGGGATGACCTGTCAGACAACGATCAGGCACTACGCGAGTTCACCCGCCGGGTCATCAGCCTGCGCGCCCAACAGCCGCTGCTGCGCCGCGAGAACTGGCGCGACGGCATGGACATCAAATGGTTCAACGCCGGGGGCGGTTTCCAGCGCGAGGAGCAGTGGGATGAAGGCTCAACCATTGGCGTGTATATCAACCGGCCTGACCTTGAGTCGCAAGAGGGCATCTGGCACGACATGCTGATGCTGTTCAACCCGTTTGAAGGCAATGTGCCGTTCCGCATTCCCCAATTCGGTGAAGGCGGCTGGGTGCTGGAGCTGTCCACCTCAGACACCGCAAAACCGGGGATTGTGATCACCAAAGAGAAGGATTTCGAGCTGGAAGGGCGCAGCATTGCGCTGTTCAGACGCCCGTAACCGGTAACACAGCGGGCCGCGCCGGTGGCGTGGCCCGCTGCACCGCCATCTTCTGGGCGCCAGGGTCAGGATGAGGTGCCAGAGGCGGAACCCGGCTCAGAGATAATACGGTGACGCTGGGCTTTCTGCGGTTCGCTCTGCATCCGGTTAAGGATGTCGCCTTCCCATTCGGTTTTGTCATCCCCGTACACATACTCATGGCCACTCATCAGGGCATACCAGGCGCGTTCTGCCACGTCCGCAGGCGAGGCTTTCTCAGTTGCCCCTACGGTAGTGTCCGCTTGCCCGGCATTCTTGAAGAAATTGGTTTCGGTGGCGCCCGGCATCAGCAGCGTCATCTGTAACCCGGTGCCCTTCAGTTCATTGCGGATCGCCCAGAAGAACGAGTTCACAAAGGCTTTGGTCGCGCCGTAAATCGCCTCAAAGGGGATCGGTGCCGTGCCGGAAACAGACGATGTCATCAGCACTTTACCTTCGCCGCGGCTGATCATGTCCGGCAGGAAAATCTTGGCGATGTGCACATAGGCATCCACATTCAGCCGGATTAACTGCAACTCTTTCGCCAGGTCAGTCCCGCCGATAAACCGCCCGCCCAGCCCTTGCCCGGCGTTGATCACCAGCGCATCCAGCGCGAACCCGGCGTCATCAATCTGGCGTTTCAGGCGCTCAATCTCGTCGTACTCACTCAAATCAGCAGAAAAGGCGTGCACCTGGCCGCCATATTGGCGCAACGTCTCACAGGCGTCCTCCAGCTTTTCCGGATTCCTGGCGACCGCAATCACATCGTAATGATGTTTAGCAAACAGTCTGGCGATTTCAAACCCAATGCCGTTTGACGCCCCGGTGATTAATGCAAGTTTGTTGGTCATCGTGTTCTCCCTGTAGGTGAATGCATGCCGTTTAACGATAGCAGCCATTTCGCCGGCCGTACCGATGAAGCAGGCCAGGCCGCCTGGTCATCAGGGAATGCCAAATTGCACAGTGGTTAATTTGATTAATATCAACCCTTCCACTCATGGCGATTGTTTACGGTTTGTCAGCGCTCTATTTTTATTTCTGCATTGACTGTGCGCAGGATGATGCGAATTTTCTGCTATAGGGAGAGATAAATGGGAGCATCTGATTACCTGAGGGCCAGGTTCCAACACGATAGGCATTTAGCCCTGAGTTTACAGCATGGGTTTGAGCGTGTTATGCAATCCGCTGAAGACGTCTCCTCCGCCCTCTATTCCGGCCTGGAGCGCATCAGTTGGTATTCATCCTGTTTTATTCCTGGTTACGATGCTGTGTGTGACGAATTACTTTCCGAAGAATTAAGGACATTCTATTCAATTAACTCCCTTTTTAAACACTACGATATCATCCGGCATATGCTATTCCTTTACTTTCAGTCAGTCTGTGATGATATAAAAGAAGGCAACCCAGAGGGCGCAGCCCGTAAATTCGTCGCAAACGGAACTTACCTTGCCGGCAGCACATTTACCGCGAAAATGACACGCCATGCGTTTGCTTATTCAATCTCCTCTGCGCTGGCGCAATCAGAGATAATACAAAAAACGGTAATCCAGAGGCTGGCTGCTAAAACTCATACCGCGGTTCAGGCTTTGCAGCTCTATGGCTTTCAGCAAAAAGCGGCATTATCCGCCAGAAAGTTGAAAGCGACTGACCCAGACTATTACTGGATACTTTATCAGGTAAAAATGGAAATGCTCTATTATTTTATTGAACCGGCACTTGCTGAGATAATGAATAAAGTAAAGCAAGGGGCTTTTAATAACCTGGATGAGTTAACGTCTTTCATCAGGGGAAAATACGATGTTTAAAAGCCTGATCGCGCTGGCTATCGAATTCTTACTCATGCCGACTCTTATCATTTCTTTCGGGCTGCTGTGGCTGCACACCTTCCCTGAATATTGGGGGCGGTTAATGCTCGCCTCTGTTTTTTTTGTACTTTGGCTATATTATAAAATTATTGTGAAGTTCGAAAAACTCTAGAACCACCATTAAACGAAAAGGATAAAAAATGTCCAACCCCTCTTATTTATGGTTAACGGATGAAAACGGCTCCCCGATTGTTGGGGCCTCGGAAGTTATTGGAAGAGAAGGCGCTATCGAACTGAAATTTTTTACGCACAATCTGACTATTCCTATCGATGGGAACACCGGCCGCCTGACCGGAACCCGTATCCATTCGCCCATCATGATTCAAAAAGAAGCGGACAGGACGACACCGTTCCTGTATAAAGCATTAACCAATAATCTCACCCTTAAATCCGCGGTCATAAAAAAATATTCTGTCAATGAGGCCGGCAGGGAAGTCGAGTATTTTAACACCCTGCTGGAAAATGTTAAGATTACCTCTATCACCCCTGATCTCTATCCCGACGCCTCCACGAAAACCCATCTTGAAACCGTTCTCCTGCGTTATGGGAAAATAACCTGGAAGTATTGTGACGGTAACATTATCCATACAGACCAGTGGAACGACCTGGCTCGTTTTTAATGGCGCCATAAAACGGGGCAGCGCTCCGCCTCCCCGTTTTCTTTCTGTATTGCGACATCAGGCTGCTATACTTCCAGGCAATAATACCTTGCCAGCGCCCCATTAACGGGTGGCGAGAATCTCAAAGGTCTCCGCATACTTTTCTTTTACTTCCTTGAATATTTCTTTCCACTCTTTATGAAAGGAAAAGGCCACCGCTTTCACCACAATGTGTTTATCCTGCCCGCGCCAGGTTAAGTTCCCTTCGGCAATCTCTTTTACCGTAGAAAACATGGGTTGATAGGTGATACCTGATGCGCCACGGTATTCCCCGGATGCCAGTTCCGTTTTTAGCCAGTGAAGACGGGTTTCAAAAAATGCGTCCGGTGAAATAGCATAATGTTGCGTCCAGACCAGATAAACCCACCCTTCCAGCCGGTACTCAGCATCAAGCGAGGGTGTAAGTTTTTCGCGCAAATTTCTTATGGAATCCAGGAACTTTGATTTCTCTACCGGGTAAGCCACTTTCACTTCAATATGTTTTTTTATTTCTGGGGTAGCTGTTCTTCCTGCGGTATATAAGGTTAAATCACGTTTTGCGTCTTCATTATAGAGGAACACGTCCCCGTCTGACATCTGCTGCACACCATTTTCCCCGGCATTAACCAGATGGCAAATTTCATTGCACAACCAAAGCTCACAGGCTGCGTAATTAAAACGCGGGAAATAGTGCGCGGAGTGCGCCTTTAACCGATCAGACGAGGTATTAAAGAGAGAAAAGGCGGCGCAGGCATCTTGTAACATCTTTATCTTGCTCCTTGCAGTGAAAAATCAATCCTGTTCATACAGGCATTGATCTCTGGGTGCTCAGCCTGTGCGCACTCTCCGGCACTTATCACCATGACAATAGGTTCATTCCCCGTTGCCTCGTTAATACCTTCAATCACAGCAAGCAGGGAAGACACAAAGGCATCGAGTTCATCCGCCTTGATTGTCATGTCATGAAACGTGATATAGCCAATACCACGCTGAGAAAGGGTAAATGCCACGCCGCTATGCGGGTATTTTTCATGGAAACGTGTTATCCAGTTTTCCGTCGGAAAATAGTAAGGCTTTATCTGGACACTCAGCCGGTGAAACCGGCCGTTATCAAAACCACTGTAAGCCTTATCAAACCCCGTCAACGTGACAGACGTGGTCAGGAAGATATCGGCAGATGCCGGTTTTTCTTTAGTGTTTTTTTTCATCGGGAAAACAATCGCAACCAACTGTTTTAAAAGAATTTATATTCCAACATGGTATAGCAGGTTTTTTTACAGATCAATGCCGGCAGGCATGAGATAGGGCCTTAAAACGGGAGAGGCCCCCGCCTCCCCCCATGTTCCCTTCAACGTTTATATACCGGGCCATAGTGTTGGCAGGCGCGGTCATCCTGTGCTTCGGGGTCCATGCCGAAGGCGGCCCAGGCGCTGGGACGGTAAATTTGCGCATCGGGCACGTTATGCATACAGACCGGGATGCGCAGCATCGCCGCCAGGGAGATGAAATCCGCCCCGACGTGCCCGGCGGTAAGCACCGCGTGGTTGGCCCCCCAGTTCGCCATCACGTTATATACCTCACTGAACGGGCCGCTGCCGGTGAGGCGCGGCACAAACCAGGTGGTCGGCCAGGTCGGGTCAGTGCGCTGGTTCAGGGTGTCATGCACCTCCGGCGGCAGATCCACACTCCAGCCTTCGGCGATTTGCAGCACCGGCCCACGCCCTTTGATCAGGTTAATGCGCGTCATGGTGAAAGGAATGCCGCCGCGGGTCAGGAAGCAGGAGGAGAAGCCGCCGCCACGGAAATAGTCATGCAGCGCCGGGTGCCAGGTGGTGGCCGCCAGGCAGGCGTCCGCCTCCTGCGGCGTGATGTCCCAATGCGGCTTGATGGTCGGCCGGCCGTCACTTGCCTGCTGGCAGCCGGTACCGTCCAGCGCCGCCGAGCCGGAGTTAATCAGGTGGATCACGCCCTGCGCGGCGCGGCCGGTAAGCGTATGGCCGGTGACCCGCTGCACCGAGGCCGGTGACCAGTAGGTGCGGACATCGGCAAAAATCTGCGCGGTGCCGGTGAGGTGTTTGCCGAACAGCATCGCCACCGCATTCAGGCTGTCATTTTCTGTTGCCAGCACACCGGGTTCGCCTATGCCGTGCCAGTCAAACGCGCTGTTGAGCAAGGCTTCCGCGGTGTCGCCGTTCGGGTAGTGATCGGTCCAGTGGCGTTGGCCCTGAAAACCGGCGGCAATGGCGTTGTACCCCAGCGCCTCCTCGCCCCAGCCTTTCTCCGCCAGTAACGGGTTACCTGTCATCATGTCGCGGATGCAGATCGCCATCAGCAGAGATTCGCGCAGCATCGCCTGTTTCCCGGCGGCGCTGCGCTGATGGTGCGCGGCGTTGCGGTCTTCCCCAAAGCGGAAATGCTGCCCCGCCCACGCCAGCGCAAGGCCAAGCTCCTCTTCATCATAAATAGCGTGGTCCATCCGGCGGCGCAGCTCGGTCATGTCCACGCACTGCACCGCCATCCCCAGCCAGGACTCGAAAAAGTCATGGTCGACAATCGACCCGGCGATCCCCATCGATACCCCGCCCAGCGACAGGTAACTTTTGCCGCGCAATGTCGCCACCACCAGCCCGGCACGGGCGAAGCGCAGCAGCTTCTCCTGCACGTCAGGCGGAATGCGCTCGTCCCCGGCGTCCTGCACCTCGTGGCTGTAAATCGAAAACGCCGGCAGCCCTTTCTGGTTATGCGCCGCCAGCGCTGCCGCCAGATAAACCGCCCCCGGCCGCTCGGTGCCGTTGAAGCCCCAGATCGCTTTCGGCCGCTGCGGGTCCATGTCGATGGTTTCACTGCCGTAGCACCAGCAGGGCGTCACCGTAATGGTCAGGCCAACATGTTGGGTGCTGAAGGCCGCTTCACAGGCGGCGGCCTCTGCCCGCCCGGCAATGCACTGTTCGGCAATCACACACTCTACGCGCTCGCCGTTCGCATGGCGCAAGGTGCCGCTGAGCAGGCGTGCGGTGGTGCAGGCCATCGCCATGGTCTGCGCCTCTAACGATTCCCGGATGCCCATGCGCCGCCCGTCAATCACCGGGCGGATGCCGATACGGGGTAATGGGTTGCTGTGAGTCATAACGTTCCCCTATAAAAAGAATCACGCGGTACGCCGCATTTCCGGCGAAGATTATTGCTAACTCGACGTAGCTTAGGGCGAACAGCAAAAAGGCGGCAACCTCTTTCGGAACGTTCTGTGAGGGTTTTCACGCCTGCGCACAAAAGCGCGGCTGACCTGCGCCCGTTCACAAACTTCTGCCAAACTGTTTGAGGGAAAATGCCGGGTGAATTATGGTCTGCCCAACGCTACGTCGAATCAGCAATGACTCATCGCAACACCGCAGGAGGGAAAATGGCACAGGATTACTTTTTAGGGGTGGATGTCGGCTCAGCCAGCGTACGGGCCGGCGTGTATGACGCGCAAGGTACGCGGTTGGCGTTTGCGGTAGAACCCATTACCCAGTTCCGCCCCGGCGGCGAGCGGGTGGAACACGCCTCGTCAGAGATCTGGCAGCAGGTCTGCGCGGTGGTCAATACCGCGCTGGACAAAGCCGGTATTGACCGCCGGGCGGTGCGCTCGCTGGGGTTTGACGCCACCTGTTCGCTGGTGGCGGTGGATGCGGCGGGCCACGGCGTGGCGGTGTCGCCCGAGGGAAACGCGGCGCACGACACCATCATGTGGATGGATCACCGCGCCGGGGCTGAAGCCGCCTGCATCAACCAGACCGGTGATGAGGCGTTGCAGTATGTCGGCGGTGAAGTCAGCCTCGAGATGCAACTGCCCAAGGTGCTGTGGCTGAAAACCCATTTGCCGGAACGCTACCGGCAGGTGCACCGTTTCTTCGACCTGGCGGATTTTCTGGTATGGAAAGCCACCGGCCAGGACGCCGCCAGCCTCTGTACCCTGACCTGCAAGTGGAATTACCTGGCGCATGAGCGCCGCTTCAGTGACAGCCTGCTGGCGGCGGTCGGCCTCGGCGATCTGCCGGAAAAACTCCCGGCGACGGTGCTGGAGGTCGGCGCACGTGCCGGGACGCTCACCCCGCAAGCAGCCGACGCGCTGGGGCTGTCGCCGCAGGTGGTGGTGGCCGCCGGGATGATCGATGCCCATGCGGGCGGGCTGGCGCTGCTGGGTGCCCAACCGGACGCCACGCTGGCGCTGATCAGCGGTACCTCCAACTGCCATATGCTGGCGAACCGCGAAAAGGTGATGACGCCGGGGGTCTGGGGGCCGTACTGGTCAGCGATGCTGCCGGGCTGGTGGCTGACGGAGGGCGGGCAGAGCGCGGCGGGCGCGCTGGTGGACTGGACGCTGCACCAGCAGGGCGGCAGTGTGCACCTCACGGAGCAGGCCGCCGCGCAGCAGTGCCACCCGGTGGAACTGGTCAACCGTTGGGTGGCACAACTGGAACAGCGCGAGCCGTTCCCGACCCGCCACCTGCATGTGCTGGCGGATCACCACGGCAACCGCTCACCCCGTGCCCAACCGGACGCACGCGGCAGCGTCAGCGGCCTGACGCTGGAACGCGGCGAACCGGCACTGGCACGGCTTTACCTCGCCACGCTACAGGCGATCGCCTACGGCACCCGGCACATCATGGAGGTAATGGCGGCCTCCGGCCACCGGGTCACGCGGCTGGTGATGTGCGGCGGGGCGACGCGTAACCCGCTGTGGCTGCGCGAATACGCCGACATCACCGGCTGTGATATCCAGCTGGTGAGTGACGATGACCCGGTCACGCTCGGCGCGGCCATTACCGGCGCGGCGGCAGGCGGTTACTGGCCGGACATCACCGCCGCCTGTGCGGCGATGGTGCGCCCTGACCGGGTGATCGCGGCCAATGTGACGAAAAAAGCGTTCCACGATCAGAAATACCGCGCCTATCTGGCGATGTACGATCAGCAACAGGCGCTCAATACGCTGATGCGCTGAGGCTATCTTGCTGTTCCGGCGCAGGTTATCGCAGCCCCCCGCCTGTTTAGGGGGGCGCTGCACGCGCTTTGCCTTTATACTACCGGCCAGTCACGGCGTGAAGGGAGCGGTATGGCATGGCGAAAACGGTAGAACAGATAGCGAATGACCTGAACCTGTCGGTGACCACCGTCCGGCTGGTATTGGGGAACAAAGCAGCACAGTACCGCATCAGCGCGAAAACCCAGACGCGGGTCATGGAGTATGTCGGCCACCACGGCTATACCCTCAACCACTCCGCCCGCAGCCTGAAACTCAATAAAACCTACACCCTCGGGCTGATCCTGCCCTGCCTCTCCAACGTCTTTTTTGCCACGCTGGCCGAAAAGCTGGAGCTGTACTGCCGTAAATTCGGCTACCAGCTGATGATCAGCTGCACCTACGATGACCCGGAGTATGAGAATAAGCGGGTGGAGGCGATGATTGCGCGCAACACCGACGGGCTGTTTATTGTGCCCTCCAGCCGTGAGAACCAGCAGCACCACCTGAAGCGGGTAAAAAAACCGCTGGTGTTTCTCGACCGTGATTTCCTCGGGATGAACCATTCGCTGGTCGAGAGCAATAACATTGATGGGGGCGAGACGCTGACGCAGGCGATGTTGCAGGCGGGCGCGCCGCCGTTGTGGTTCCTGGCCGGTGACCCGGAGCTGCCTTCCATCCGCCAACGGCTGGCGGGCTACCGGCGCGCACTGACGGCGCACGGCCTTGACCCGGCAGCCTGGGTGGCGACCGGCCGCGGCAACAGCGCCGAAAGCGGCAACGCGATGATGGCGCAGGTCATCAATACGCACGGGCTGCCCGCCGCCTTTATCGCCTCCTCCCTGCCGGTGCTGGAAGGGGCGATTGAGGCCGTGCGCGCCCACGCCGGGGCGCTGCCGGGCGCTATCAACCTCGGCACCTTTGACGAGCACCCGATGCTGAGTTTCCTGGCGAATAATGTCTGGTCGATGCAGCAGAACGAGGATGCCTGGGCGCAGCAGGCGTTTGAGATGATGCAGCAGCGGATAGACGGCGCGCCCCCGCTGGGCGCGCTGAATGTGGACATGACGTTAATCACCCGGCACCGCTGACCGCCGTCCCGTCAGCCCGCCCATTGGTGCTCTTTGATTGCGGCGGCGGGCAGGCTGTTTTCCGCCATCATGGCGTTGTAGTAGCTGTTGTTGATGATGTATTTGCGCATCACCAGCCCGACCACAATATAAAAGAAGGCGGGCACCAGCGTCATGATCCCCTCTATCCCGCTGATGGCCTCCGGCTGTAGCGCAGTACCGGCGCGGTAACCGACCCAGGTCATCAGGTATCCGGTGATCGGGCCGGATAATCCCATCCCGAATTTCTGGCAAAACGAGATCATCCCAATCGACAGCCCGCCCGCGTCGATGCCGGTTTTAATCCGGCCGTAATCCGAGGCTTCAGTAATTGATGACCAGAGGATCGGGGTGTTGATCTGCGAGACGATCGAACAGAGCAGGTAAAAGGCGGTCGCCAGGTAGAAATCGTTCTGCCCCACCAGCAGCCAGGCCAGCGCCGACACCAGCGCCGAGCCATACATCGACCAGCGGAACACCGCGACTTTGCAGTAGCGTTTCGTGAGCCAGAGCGAGACAAACGGGCCGACGATGCCGCCCACCGATCCCATGCCCATGAAAAACGCGATGCCCCAGCCATCGGTGGCCCCGGCGAACTCCTTGCCGTAGATGATGGCGATGCTGCCGTTCACCAGCAAGCCGATAAACAGCAGTACCATCGCCAGGCTCAGCGCCAGCCATTGATCGTTTTTCACCAGCCCGGAAATCTGCCGCGCCAGCGGTTCGGGCGGCGCTTCCGGTTTGACGCGCTCTTTGACGTTAAAGGCGCAGAACATCACCAGCGCGACGCTGACCAGCCCAATCACCAGAAACGCATTCGCATAACTGCTGCGCGCATCCCCGCCGCTGGTGACCCAATACGGCACAAAGGTGGAGACAATCAGCGTGGCGACTTTCGCCATCGGGAACCGGTACGCGTTCGCCAGCAGCCGCTCCTGCGGGTCACGCGTCATCACGCCGATCAGCGAGATATAAGGAATGGCCAGCACGGTAAATGCCAGGCTGTTAAAGATATAAACCCCGGTTGACCAGGCCATTTTCTCGCCGTAGCTCTGGCCGAACGTGGTAAACAGCAGGTAAAGGGAGATGCCGAACGGCAGCGCGCCAATCAGCAACCAATGGCGGTAACGGCCGAGGCGCGTGCGCACTTTGCCGGTCAGCCAGCCCATCATCGGGTCGGAGATGGCATCAATGGTGCGCACCGCCATCAGGATCCAGCCGGCGTCCACGGGCGTTAACCCGACCACCTGGATCAGGAAAGCGTAAATCAAAATAGAGGCTGAAATTATGGAGATGGTGAGCGCCATGTCACCCGAGCCATAGGCACTTTTTTCCAGCACAGATAATCGGTTATCCATCACTGTACCTCGGTTCACGTCAACGGGTTCAGGGCAGGCTGGCCCTGCCCTGACAGGGGGAAGGGTTATTTTGTCCGGCGGTTCAGCGCGGATTTTTGCCGCGTGGCCGCCAGTTTCTGGTCAATACCCTCCTGGCGCAGGCGCATCATCGCCGCGAAACGCTGCTGCGCCTGCGCTTTTTGCTGCTGCATTTCCGGGGTTAACGCCACCTGCGGTTCCCCCGTGCGTTGCCCCGGCAGCCGTTCCTCTACCGGCTGGATGGTGACCGGTTGGGAGGGCAAGGTCTGATACCAGTAGGCGGTGGTGGCCCAGTCATCCGCCAGGTGGTTGGCGTGGCCGTGTTCCATGGTGACGCGGATACGTTTTTTGAAATGCACCGGATCGGTGAGGTGGAAGCGGTAGCAGGTCTGGTGCCCCGGCACATGCGCGTCATGCAGCGAGCAGCCGTTCATCAGCGAGGCGTTCTCCTGCATCCCCCACGCATGGTTGAAATAGTCTTCGCTGCCGGTGCCCACCAGCGTCGGCGGCCAGGTGTCATCGTCCACGAAGATCATGTCATCCCCTTCGCCCCACCAGGTGCCCTGCGCGTGGGCCACCGACAGGTTGCAACCGATGTAATGCCCCTCGCCTTCGATGTCGAGGATCACATAGTTATTGGCGCCGTCCAGGTTCGGAATATTCACCTCGGGGCTGTTGACCTGCAACTCCGGCGCCCAGCCGGCACAGGGCGCTTCACGCCGCCAGCTGGCGTGGAAATAGGCGGTATCGGTGCCCAGCGCCTGCGGGTACTGCTCGTAATCGATGTGGAAATATTGCCCGTAAGGCACGTCGTTCTGGTTTTCGACTTCGATAATCGCCCGGCGGTTAAACGGCATCGGCAGGTAGCAGTTAAGCGCCGCCGTGCCGCCGGGGCGGTACTGCTCTTCCGGCCGGACAGAGACGGTAAACGGCAGGCTGGTGAAGGTGGCCGGGATGCCGTGGCCGACGCAGAAGAAATCCCCCAGCGGCACCAACACCGAGGGCGTGGTCTGGTCATCCCAGTAGATTTTCAGCAACACTTTGCGGTAGTAGTCCGGGTCGTGGATTTCCCAGCTGACGCCGAGCGCGTTATTGATCTCATTGATGGGCGCGACATATTGCCCGGCGGCCGGGTCAATCAGCCCCGGCCCGAGCACGCGGCGGCAGAACTGCGTCATCCACAGATGGGTAATACAGCCCGGCCCCTGGATGTCCGCCAGCCGCACAGTGTCCCCTGCGCCGATCATCCAGTAATCCTGATTTTTCCCGCTGGTGTCGTGGCTGGAAAAGCGCCCGCTGGTGGCCTGGCTGGTTTTGGTCAAATGCCCCAGTAGCCCTGATGTCATGTGATGCATGGTCTAGCTCCTCATCGCAAAAGCCTGCTTGTCCCAGGCTGAACATGCGGCCATCCCGCACCGGCAGGCCGCACACTGTGCCGTGTCTGCCCGGCCACTGCGAAGAGGAGACCTATTGCCCGCGCCCCACGCGGCCTATCCTCACCCTCTTCCGCCAAGCTAACTCGAGTTAGCAATCTACAGCAGAAAAAACACCAGACAATACCCTTATCAGGAAAGTGTGATTACGCGCCGGATAATTGTGATACCCGGATCAGCGCAATTTCGGTGAAAGCACAAGGCGGCAGAACACAGGGAAAGTTTATGAGGGATATGTGTCTTGAGAAAAACGTTAATGATAAACCACGACTATAAATTAACGTTAACCCATTGATTTTCAATATTTGTTGTCAGTTTAAAACAGGCGCACACTGTACAGGGTTTTTAATCATTCAGGAGAAAATCAATGGCAATTCCTCCCTGTCTCTGGATAAAAGATGAGGCCGGTATACCGATTAAAGGTTCGGTGGATAAGGAGGCGTATTACTATATATTGCCTGAAGGGGTCAGGGTGGTGTCGGTGAATACCATTATGCATAACTCCAAAAGCGCTGCTGACAGTGACGACAGGGAGCTCATCGTCCTATGAGAAAAAAATCAATCCTTTCTTATTTACTTCTTTTTGCATCATGCTCAGCACTGGCTGATGTTATCCCGGAACCCTGCCTTGATATTCATCGAAGTATTGGCGTAAGTATGACAGATGCCATGATCAATGATTTTGGTATAAAAGAGCATGATTTACTTCTCAACCAAACAAAGATGACATTAATAAGCAAACAAAATGTCACAAAAAAACTGGCTGAACTTTATGGCCATCAAAGCTATAAATCAATAGAAGGTAACCCATTAAAAGAAAGTGACTACAGCGATATTTATAGGCAATCAAATGCACAGAATATTATTGTGGAATATGACTACATCAATAGGGAGCATAAACACAATATTATTTTAGCCTCACACATTATTAATGATGATGAATGCAGCATACGGTTCAACGGCTATATTATCGTGAAACGGGAGTTTTAAGGTTTTTTGCCGCGATAACAACCGGGCTTTTATACCGGTTCTCCCTGCCGTTACGTTCCCGGCAGGGTGCCGGGGCAAAGGGCGCTTACCCCTTTGTGTGCGCCCGGTTGCGGCCGCAGCGTGTGGCCTTATAGAGCAATGATAAAGAGGTTGTCGTTATATGATAAATCGCGTACTGATTATTGCGTTAACCTTGACATCGTCCGGCCTGGGCGCTGTTGAAAAAAATCCTTGTATCGTTCCCCACGCGTCAATTGGCATCGGGATGGTCAATGCCATGGAACAGGATATGGGGATAGATGCCCGAATACTTCAGGAAGATAAAACCCGTGCTGAATTAATCGACAACACCAAAATGACTGAAATATTGGCTGAGCAGTTTGCGGTTAATGAAGCAAGGCAAGAGGGAAAAGGTTGGTTATCCGCTGAGGAATATAAACAGATATATTATAACGACAATACCAGAAACCTGATTGTTAAATATACCTATGAGAATAACACGGGGAAGCACAATGTTTTCCTGACCTCAGCACTGGTTAATGACAACGAGTGCTCGGTAAGATTCAACGGCTATATTATCGTGAAACGGGAGTTTTAAGGTTTTTGCCGCGATAACGACCGGCCTGTTATTACCGGTTCCCCTTGCCGATGCCCTCCCGGCAGGATAACGTTAACCGGCGGCGGGCTACGTTTCCGCGTGCGCCCGGTTGCGGCCAAGGCGTTTGGCCTCATAAAGCATCGCGTCTGCCCGTTCCCGGAACTCGGTGGCCTCGCCCTCATGCCCATCCGCAATAATCGTGCAGCACCCGGCGCTGATCGTGACCACTTTATGGGGCAGCAGCGTGGCCCCGTGTACCATGCCCGCCCCATTGACCGCCCTCACCGCCCGGTCAGCTAACTGTTTCGCGTCGGCTGCATTCGCGAAAGGCAGAATAATCGCAAACTCCTCCCCGCCGTAACGGGCCACCAGGTCAGTATGGCGATATGTAATGTTGCTGAGCAGGCCACCTACCTTTTTCAGGCACATGTCCCCCGCGACGTGCCCGTAGGTGTCGTTATAGTGTTTGAAAAAGTCGATATCCATCATGATAAGCGAGATCGGCTCACCGGATTTCTGCGACCGCGCCAGGCCCTGCGCAAGCAGCGCGTCAAAATGCCGGCGGTTTGCCAGGCCGGTCAGGCTGTCCACCAGTGCCAGCGACTGTAAAGTGCGGTTGAGGGTGGTGAGTTCGTCTTTGGTCTGGGTCAGCTCGAGCTGATTCCTGATGCTGGTTCTGACCTGCCTCAGCACAACCAGCCCCATTCCCATCAGCACCGCCAACAGCACCACATTCAGCGTGACGGAGGTCAGGTTGGCGGCCAGCCATTCCGATCGCAATCTGTCCCGGTCATAGCCCACCAGCACGATCAGCGGGTATCGCCCGAAGCGGGCATGGCCGAAGATGCGGTTTACGCCATCCAGCGAGGAGCGCCACGTCTCGTTGCCGCTGTTCAGCGCTTTTGGCGGCGTTTTGAACAGCGGGCTGGCGGTCAGCCTTCTGTCAATATAGGTATCCGGGAACGGGCGCATGTAGAGGATGGAGGTATCCGCCAGGATCAGCCCCAGTTCATCCCGCTCGCCCAGGGTGTAATAGCTGTAAAAATGTTTGAAGTAATCCACCTTCACCGCCGCCAGCGCGATCCCGGCAAAGTTGCCCGCGCTGTCATTGAGGCGCACGGATACCGGAATAAACAGATCCGACGTGGAGCGGCTGTAAGTGACATGGCTGATATGCACGTTGGTGTCTGCGTGGGTGCGGTGCCAGATAAAATACTCCCGGTCAGCGTTGTTGGATGTGGCCGGTACGTAACGCCCCGAGGAAGCTACCCGGTTTCCGTGGGCATCAAAAACCGACAGGGAGTGCAGTTGCGTCAGTTTGCCCTGCTGCTCCTGCAACTGGCGGGTAAAAGCGGGCGTGGCGGCATAGTCCGGGCCGTTCTGCCGGAGGTGCCTGACCACCTCGCCAAGCGAGATATCCACCTGGAGAAAGGTATCCTCGGCCTGACGGGCCAGCGACACCGAGAGGTTCCGGGCATCATCTTCTTTCTCTTTCAGCCTGTGCTGCCAGGCGCTCCACAGGGACCACCCATTAATCACGATGACAGCGAGTGCCGTCAGCAGCAGAAACGCCATCATGCTTTTGCCCAGCGGGGTATGCGTGAGTGACAAGGAGGTCGTGCCGGATTTGGCGTTCACAATCGGGTGTCCTGTTGCGCTGAAAAATGAAGAAAGCAGTGAAAATGTCTCCCCGGCACTGTGCCATGCGAATACGCCTCTGTGCACCCTGCATTCTGCTCACAGACAGGGGCGAGGGAAGCGTTCACAGAAGGTGACTCGTGGGTATTACTATCGGCAGGCGCAGGAGAAACCCCAGTTGCTTAGTTGCAAATAAACCTTCTGTGGGAAATAAAATGTAACGCAAAGGTGAATATCCGCCGGGTTAAGGGGGTATTTCAGCTGCTGTCACGCGTTTACTGCAACCGGCGGTCTTTAAGCGGCGTATAGGAGGAGGAGCAAAAGAGGTGACGTCGTGGCCGCGCTGATATCCTCGCCCCGAAAGGGCGAGGTGTTATACGTCCGTAGATAACCTACAGGCAGGCCGCACTAACATTTACAGGGGGTTACTCAAAATTGGTTCTGACCACCACTTTTCCAGGGTAATCTTTTTCCCCGGACGCTACCTGCATGACCAGCTTTGAAAAATCTCCAAAATCAATCTCTTTGGAGACAATTTTCTCGAGAGGAAACTGCTCAGGGTACGCATTATGCAGCCTGAAGCTTTCTTCATAATCGTCTTTATAACAGCCATAGGCACCCGAAATTCTCAGATGCTTTCCTGCATACTCGGTGGCGTGGATAAGCTCCTGCCTGCGGATAAGATCGATATCCGCTGACGTTGTCAGAAATTTATCGTTTTCACGCGTGCCGCCGTAAATATGCAAGATTGCCTTATCAGCCGCTAAATCGGCAGCAATGCGTAAAATATCCTGCGTTACCCTTGTCGATACCACAATGACAACGTCAAAAGCATTGCTGTGGGCGTGTGTCTTGGTAAGGGAACAGACTTCATCCGCCTGTAATAGTTGTTCCTCTAAAGCAAAGTTGCGCCGCATTTCGCCGCGGTTAAACAAACACACCGATGCCCCAAGATGCTTCGCATACATGGCAAACATAATCCCTGAGCATCCGGCACCGATAATGCCGACTCGCTTACCTTCCAACGTAGTAAGTTTCGAGAGTTCCAAGAGTTTACGGGTAGCATGGACAATGCAGGCCATGGGTTCCGGCATCCAGATGTTATGGATAATGTCATATTCAGGTACCCGGATAATGGCCTGATCCAGTTCAACGTCAGAGCCATGTATGAACATATATTCAGCAAAACCCGTGGTGCGGTTTGGCGTAATATTGGGATTGAAAGTGACCAGTTCACCTTCCTGAAAACCGGTGCCTGTGCCTGCAAACACCACCGGCCCCACTAATTCATGGCCAAATAAGGGGCCGCGGTCTGTAGGGATATCTCTGGAGCCGATAATCTCTTTTATATCCGCGCGACAAATGCCCATATAATCTGGCCGAATCACCACCGTGTTTTCATTAAGGAGATGGCGTGGGAAACTTTTTTCAATGGTAGAGACGGTTCCTTTGGTCAGTTCAGCCGTTTTATACGTGCAGGGTAAGTAGGACATAGTTCTTCCTGAATTTAATATGATTAATCTTGCCTGAATGCATGCCACCGTTTAGTGGCATGCGGCTCACACCTTGCTGATGCTGTTGGTCATGATACGCGTTAAGACCCTACGATCTGAGGCATCTGTTGGCGGCTTTGACGCCAGGCAAACAGGGTAATGAGCAGGCTGATGGCGGCCAGCGCAGCCGCCGCTAACGGCACAGCACGAATGCCGAAGCCCAGATCCAGCACCGAGCCTCCCGCCCAGGCCCCTAACCCGTTCCCCAGGTTAAATGCGGATACGTTAACCGATAGCGCCAGCGTCGGTGCGGCGACAGCCAGAGACTGAATACGTGCCTGCAACGAAGGAATAATTGAGAAGCCGATCGCGCCAAACAGGAACAATGTAATGGCAGAAAGCACAGGGATAATGCTAGTTGCCCAGAATATGACGAGCACAATCACCAGGCTACTCAATACCGTCGTGACGCCGCGCATAACATGTTTATCGGCAAGCCGGCCACCTGCGAAGTTACCCATAATGGCACCGATGCCGAACACAATAAGCAGGCCTGAAACCGCGGAAGGGCTAAAGTGACTGACGTCCATTAACAGCGGCACAATGTAGGTAGAGGCGGTGAATACCGCGCCCTGTGCCAGTACCGTGGTGATTATCGCAAACACAAGCGTTGGGTTAGTCAGGGCATTCAGCTCGCGGCGCATCGCACCAGGTTTTGATTGCCCGGTTTGTGGTAATTTTGCAGGCATGAACATGGCAATCAATGCGACGGAAATAACGGCAATCATCACAATCGCCACGAAGGTCGCACGCCATCCCAGATTTTGGCCGATGAAGGTTCCCAGCGGCCCGCCCAACGCATTCGCCAGATTAAAACCCAGCGCAATTTTAGCCATGGCGGAGCCTTGTTTATCCGGCGGAGACAACGTCACGGCAAGACTAAAGGCAACCGCGACAAAGGTTCCGTGGCTGATTGACGTTAAAATACGTGCGGCCATCAGCATCTGATAATCAGAGGCCAGCACTGCCCAGACATTGCCGAGAATGAACGGTAACATCAGCCCTAGCACCAGAGTCTTGCGGGGTACACGTGAGGTCAGCAGTGTGACGAATGGGCCAATAATCGTGACACCCAGCGCATACCCGGTAACAAGCAGCCCCGCATCCGGCAGCGATACCGACAGGTCAGACGCCACGACAGGCAGCAATCCAGAAATAACAATCTCGGCAGTGCCCAGGCAAAAAACACCCAGCATCAGCGCAAATAACGTGATAGGCATACATCTCTCCTTAATAAGGTAAACGCGTTAAATAAAAAAATTATTACGGCGTTTATTCATTTCAATTTACTGCTTGTCGATTAAAAAAGCGGGGTAACATGCGTAAGCGGCCGCGCATTAACATCAGGAGCATCCCAATATTTTGCCACATGGTTTTTCAACCATAATAAATCGGCCTTGAGCCTTTCTATTCCGTCATCCCGATAATCGTTCTCCAGTACCAGGGCTTTGACAGGGAATTTCCTTTGGTATAATTCATTAAGCGTATCCACGATAACTGACTCGTTATTACTCAGTGCATTCTTGTCATCAACTCCTTTGATATGTACCTGGTTTGCTAAAACCGGTATGGCTGCCTGCAACACAGCGCAGGGCGAAATGCCTGCGGTTAATGGGTTACCCGTATCCAGTACCACCCTCAACTCAGAAGAACTCACTGCGTTAATCAGCCGTTGTAATTGCTCCGGACACAGCACATTTTCGGTACCCAGCAAAAGCCTCCTCGCCTTCGCCTCTGAACACGCCCAGTGCAGCACGTCTGCCGTTCTGGCGAAGGCGGCAGCACTGTCGATAGCGCTGGCGCGGAAACTGGGCAGGAAAACCAGGTGAGCGCCTATAGTCGCAGCAGCATCTAACGCGCGCCTGATAACACGCTGCGTCTGCTCTGCCGCAGGCGTGCCTTTTCCCGCTGTTATCCCGATATCGTTAAGCACATTGGCAGAGACCGCTAATGGCGTAATGCCTGTCTCAGCCAACGCATCACACATTGCGCGCAGCCTTGCTTTACTGTCCAGCCAGGGCGCCCTGCCCGGCCCCCCTAAATCCAGCTGAATACTCTCTGCGCCCAATTGGCAGGCTAATCTCACGGCATCGGGCCCCTTTACAGGCAGCCGCCAATCAACCAAACCAATAGCGACTGGCTTCACAGTCTGCTCCGATCGCTTTGTGATGCTGGTTGGCTGTTGCGTACGGACTGCCAGCTGCCATCACTGTTCACGATCAAACTGTCCCCATTGCGGGAAACCTCTTTATTGGCCACTAACTCAACGGCAATCGGGGCAAAGCTTTCCGAACGCATATACGTTGAATAGTCGAAATCAGCAGGCCGACGACGGCGAATCCCCGCGGAATCCACCATGCCGGCGGGAAGCACGGAGACAAACTGGACATCTTCAGCATTCTCTTCCTGATAAAGAGAGTTGATCAATGAGGCGCAGGCAGCCTTAGTCGCTGCATAGCCTGAACGACCCGGCCCGCCGTTATAAACAACTTCGGAAGAAACATTTAGGAATAGACCCGGCCGGGACTTTCGCAACGCGGGCAGCGTGGCGTTTAACGTCAGCCATAACCCATTGAGATTGACTTCAAGCTGTTGACGCCACTCAGATAACAGCGTTTCAGAGAACAGTGAACGCCGGTCACCATAATGCACCGCCGCGAAACACACCGCGTGTAAAGGCTCTCCAGAGACTTCAACCAACGCAGCATGTGCTGAGGGGGTGTCAGTCAGATCTACGGGCATCCAGCGTAAATTACCCGGGTCAGCCGGTTTTGAACGGCTCAGGACAGTGACGTCCATACCGGCCTGGGACCAGGCCTCCGCAATTGCCCGGCCAATACCGGTTGAACCACCTACCACAAGGGCCTTACGACCAATCAGTGACATACGTTTTTACTCCTGAGTCAGGTTATCGGGGCTGATGTGCACCGCAAGTTTGATGAGTCTGCGACCGGCAACGAGGCGTTCACGGGAGCCCGCCAACTGGTTCATGACAGCCGCAGCGTCATTCATGGGTAAGACATGGGTAACCAGGTCGCTGTAACGCAGAGGATGGCGGGCCAGCTCGGCGGCGGCATGGCGTAAATGCCGGTGAGCCACCCCCCGGTGCCCTGTCAGCTGCACTGATTTACCCGTGCTGGTTTGCACCGTGAAAGAGACCCCGGGGTTAGGTGCCCCGCCACAATTGGCTGCCCGGATAGAGGCGAGATCCACGCTGGGCAAGAGAGGGGCAGAGGCGTCGGAAGGCAGCCCCCCTAACAAGTCAATCGTCGTGTCCCCGCGCAGGCAGCAAAGCGCGGTATTCAGGCAGGCTAATGTTGCATCACGCGGCGTGGCAAGCAGTACCCCTACCCGCTCATCCTCAGGCAGTGAGGAGAGCAGTGCAGCACCTGCGGCATTGTTCAGCACCGGTCGTACGGCGGCTACGCGGTGTTGTTTACTCCAGGCTACTCCTTGCTCTGTATGATGCAGATGCACAATACGAATATCCGATCCCAACAAGGCGGCAGCCGCACGGATCGCGAGATGCCCGATCACGCCGTCACCGAAGACAACCAGTGTCCTGGGGTGATGATCTGCAAGCAAACTGAACGCATAATGCACCGCGGCTAAAGGTTCCAGCAGTGTTGAGAGCACCGAGTTATGGTGCTCGCCCAGCGGGATAACCAGGCCATCGCGCACGGCAGATTCCTGGATAAGCACGCGCTCCTGCAGCAGCCCTTTAACGTTGTGCCCCAGCAAAAAAGAAGGATCGTTACGGTGGGTAGGGTTAATGCAGACGAGCGTTCCTACGCCCACTTCATCGGGCACACGTTCCCCGGCCGCTATCACGCGGGCGATGCCTTCATGCCCGATGATCGGGCTGGGATCGGCACGCAGGCCACGCAGCATTTGTATATCGGTGCCACACAACCCGGCGTAGAGAGGCTTGACCAGAAGCTCATAGCCTGCCGGAGAAGGGGTGGCCTGCGTCAGAACGGACACCGTGCCGTGTTGCCGTACCATCGCTTTATGCGTCGCCGTCATTGCCGGGCCTCCATAGTTGCAGCGATACCTGCCCCAATAAGGCAATCAGCTTCATACACAACAATACGGTCTTCAGCCCAGCGCGGATGAAGTTTTCCTGTGAGGTAAAGCCCTTGCCTGTTGAGATGCGAGATCACCGACGTTCTGTAATGTTCACCAAGCGACACGGCGACACCGCCGGTCAGGATGATTCTGTCCAGATCGGGGTCGAGGCAGAGGGCAGTTCGTAAAACGTCAGCAACCGGGGCGGTAACGGCGTTGAGCAGCATGATTGCCATACTGTCGTGAGCGCAGACACCGGCTTTAAAGGCCTCTTCAAGAGAATAACCTTCTGCCATCCGGCGGCCGGGCATTGATGCGGCCCACTCACAGGGTTGCCTTTCCCGCAAAACCTGCGCCATTTTTGCAATGCCCCGTCCCGAGGCATAGGCGGAGAGGTGCTCCGGTGCGCCACAGTCACAATTCAACACCACAGGTTCACCCGCTAACGCAGCGGCGGCAGGAAGATGGCCTATTTCACCTTGCAATCCTCCTGCATCGAACGGCATGTGCCCGGTTATGCGATCGATAGTACGGGCAGCAATGCCTGTACTGACAGTGACCAGCATGACTTTTCGATCCTGTGCACATAACGGTGTCGATATCACATGCAGCAGGGCGGCTGTGACATCGTTGACGACCCGCCAATCCACATCACTTCTTTGGCGATTAAGCGCACTTAACAGATCAAAAGGAACCTCATGGTCTGCCCACAACGGCGCGGACGCATATACCGTGCCGGTGAGATGGTTCATCGCTGCGCCGAAAGAGATGCCGGCAACGGCATCTTTACCTTGCGGCGGCATTTCACAGATGGCATCAACCAGGAGCGCCTGTAACCGGGACACAGGAAAATCGGGGTGGCGATAAAAACTGGGTGTCGGCATACGGCCACGCTCACCCAGCCCCCTTTCAAGTGACCAGTCAGCCCAACGCATATGCGTCCCGCCGATGTCTATGACTGTGGTGGTGCGGGTCATGCAGCGACATCCCCGCCGAATGCTTTCTCATGTTTCTCAAGAAAGTTAAGTGCGTTGGCGAGTTCATTCAGTGTCAGATCATTGACGAACACAACATTGCCGATGCCGTCAGACAAGGGGATACGTTGTAAACCGTCGCGGTGTTTAATCGTGTCGCTCAAGGCTTTTTCAAGTAAATGCAGATTGAAGACAGGATGCGAAAGAGGTAGCCCTGATTTTTGGATAAGAGAAAGCGCGCGATCGGTTTCTTCAGGCGTGAGCAACCCGCGGCCATTCGCTAACGCCACACACAATGCCATGTCAACGGCGACCGCTTCACCATGAAGTAACCCAGGATTAGCCAATAACTCTAATGACGGGCTGAATGTATGACCATAATCGACGCAGCGAGCCAGTTCAGCTTCCCAGAGATTGGGTTCAAGCTCTGCCAGCATGCCGGCAATGGAACGGGTGATGATTTCTTTCATCACATCATCGTCTGAAGAAAAAGATTCCGGGGTCAGATGGGATGACATGGCCTCAAGCAGTTCAAACAGGGTTCTGTCTTTAATCAGGGCCATTTTAATAATTTCGGCAACACCGTTAGCAATATGGCGTTGGTCGAGGCTTTGTAAAAACATCGGGTCAATGAGTGCGGACGAGGGGGCAAAATAGGTGCCCAGGCGATTTTTATAATCACCATGATTAATCCCTGTTTTTACACCAATACCCGCATCAATCTGCCCCATGAGGGTGGTAGGGATCCTGATATAGGGAATGCCGCGACGATAAAGGCTGGAAGCAAAACCCACGACATCCAGTAAGACACCGCCGCCAATGCCGATCACCACTTCACCACTTCACCACGGCGTAATAATTCAGCGTCTGCCATGGCTTCAGCCACCTGAATGGTTGACTCCACATTCTTATTAATTTCGTCACCCGAGAGGATTTTCCAGCGAATGTCAAAATTCCAGAGGGCGAAATATTCTCTGAACTTATCGCCGTAAATCTCATCAACTCTCTTATCGATGACAACCAGTCTTTTTGTTTTGGTTTTCATATTCCGGTCAGCCAGCTTTGAGCAGGTGCGTGCTAACGTCGGATTTTTCGGATTAAGGATATCTTTAACCACAGAAACCTGATAATCAATCTCCTGAATGGCGTGCATATTCCAGGTCAAATCAGTATTTTTAGCCAGCGGGGAGCGCGAGTAAACCGATTTTGTAGAAGGATAATTAATAGTCATATTATTCCTTTTTAATCTTAGATAAAGAGAATGGATATAACGCCGGCGATCGTCACCATGTGTTATTGGTTTACGAATTTTATGCAACCGGTATATAAATTCAGAATCAGGGTTATGCTGTTTTCTGCATTAACGCCACCGCTACTTTACATTAACTTACGATGTAGAATAACCTAGCAACCGTTCCGGTCTATGTTGCCGGATTTGGCAGCAATGCATTTTCTGAGGTGGTAGCAATGATCGATTCTCTCTCTGCAATTTCCGTGTTCGTTAAGGTTGCACAGGTGGGAAGTTTTGTGTCAGCGGGGCGGGCGTTAGGGTTAAGTGCCTCTGCCGTGGGTAAGCGCGTGACCAGCCTGGAAAGCAGTGTTGGCGCACAACTCTTACAGCGCAATACCCGAAGAATTTCATTAACCTATGAAGGGGAGCGTTTTTTAAGCCATGCGCTACGCATACTGGAAGAGGTGGACAATATTCAAAATGCGATGCTTATGTCGACTGAAAGCCCCATCGGACGATTAAAAATCAGCATAGCGCCCATCCCTCATCTGTTCAGTGAACGATTTAATGACTTTTTAGAACAACACCGGGAAATTGAGGTGGAATTTGACTTCTCTGACCGGTTTGTTGATTTGGTCGGGGAAAATTATGACGCAGCCTTACGGGTGGGTAACGATCCTGACGGCAATTTGCGCTCATTTTATATCGGGGATATTCATAGTGTGCTTGTCGCCAGCCCCGGCTACTTAACCCGCTGTGGTCATCCTGAAAAAGTTGATGACCTTCTTTCACACGCCTTGATTCATTATCGGTCCAGAAATTCAGGCATGATTCAATCCTGGCCTTTACCCAATATAAAGTCTTTACATCTCCCTCAGACCATTATATGCAATGACATTGATACAAGAATTAATTTAGCGCTTAATGGAAATGGTATTGCCTATCTGCCTTTGGTGTCGATTAAACACCATCTTGACTCCGGGCAGCTTTGCGAAGTGCTCAACGAGCACCTCACTGATGCGGGGACGCCACTCTATGTGGTATGGCCTTACGCTCACCGTTATTCATTACGCCAACGGCTGTTGATTGATTATCTTAAGCGAATGAAAATCTGATGCCCCCAGATAACACCCCACAGGGTGTATTGCCGGGCTGGGAAGCCAATAGGGCGATTTTCAACAAGGCGTGTCCGGATGCGTGGTGTCATACCGCGCCTGAGCCTGTTCCATTTCCGGCCCATGCTTCAGCGCCCATTCATACAGCGCAATAAAAGGTTCCTGAAGCGTCTTTGCCAATGGGGTCAGGCTGTACTCCACGCTCACCGGCGACGTAGGCAGCACTTTCCGGTGCACCAGCCCATTGCGTTCGAGCCGCTTAAGCGCGTCAGACAAGGCTTTGTGCGTAATCCCATCCAGCCGGCGGCGAAGTTCATTAAAGCGGGCGGGTTCAGTACACAGCACGGTGAGAATTAAAATCGACCACTTATTGGTGATGTTCTCAAGGACTGGGCGGGTTTTTCCCACATCCCTCAGGCTGGTGCTCTCAATGTGTGTCATGGCGATATACTCCGCGATACCTGGTATAAACAAAGTGCGTAATTGTTATTAAGTATAAAAAATATATCATCTGTTTTCCATCCGAACAGGAGTCAGCAGATGAGCCGATTAGACAACAAAGTTGCCCTGATACTGGGCGGTGCCAAAAGCATTGGCCTTGCCATTACCCAACGGTTTGCCCGTGAAGGTGCCACCGCCTGGTTCACCTCGCGCCGGGATGAGGAGTTAGATGCCGCCGGCCACACCCTCACTGGCGATGCCAGGCCGCTGCGCGCTGATGTCAGCCAGCTAAGCGAGCTGACCCGCATCGTCGGGACGATTACATCGGAGTCCGGCCAGATTGATATTTTGGTGATTAACGCCGGCATGTCAGAGTACGCTACCCTTGATGGCATCACCCCCGCGCATTTTGATCAGACTTTCGGCCTGAATGTCCGATCCCCGCTTTTTGCCCTCCAGGCGGCGCTCCCACTGATGAAAGCGGGTGCCAGCGTCGTGTTGATAGGGTCGGTTGCCGATGTCATCGGCACGCCGGGATATGGCGTGTATGGTGCCAGCAAAGCGGCACTGCGTTCTTTTGCCCGCACCTGGACGCGTGAACTCGCCGCCCGCGGCATCCGTGTTAACGTGGTCGCGCCCGGCCCTATCGATACCGGCATGATGCTGGCCGCGCCGGAGGAGGTACGCAGTGGAATAATCAGCGCCATCCCCTTAGCCAGAATGGGCAAAGCGGAAGAAGTGGCGAATGCGGCGCTGTTTCTGGCGAGTGATGAAAGCAGCTATATCGCCGGCGCAGAGATCTGTGTGGATGGTGGGCTGACACAGGTTTGATGAATGGCGTTCAGTTACCCGATGAGGGTGTGAATGAAAGATAACGCCTGATGCCCGTTTCTGATAGTGAGCAGGCCATCGTTACCCAGCCCGCGCCAGGTAAAGAGCAGGCGCGGGCTGAATAATATTCATCATTCAATGACTTCGTTGCACTTAACTCTTCCGGCAATAATGCTTATGCTTGACGCCCCCAATGCCTGACCCATCCAGAAATCACAGGAAAATTCATGAGCATCACCATTCGCCAGGCCCGCCCGGAAGACGCCACCGCCATTTACACGATGATCTATGAACTGGCCGTGTATGAAAAAGCGCCGGAAGAAGTCGTCACCACCCCCGATGAGATCCGCGAAACCCTGTTTGGTGCCGGTAGTAAAACCGAAGCGTTGATCTGTGAAATTGAAGGTAAAACCGCCGGGTATGCGGTTTTCTTCACCAGTTACTCCACCTGGCTTGGGCGTAACGGCATCTATATGGAAGATCTCTACATTTCCCCGGATTTTCGCGGCAAAGGCGCAGGAAAAGCGATGCTGAAAACCATCGCGCAATATGCCGTGCAACGGCGGTGCGGCCGCCTTGAATGGAGCGTGCTGGACTGGAACCAGCCCGCCATTGATTTTTACCTGAGCATCGGCGCGCAGCCGCAATCTGAATGGGTACGCTATCGCCTTGATGGGGAAGCGCTGCTGAACTTTGCCGAATAAAAGCGCGTTTCACCGCCCTTGGCAGGCGGCTGCCGATAAAAATATACCGGGCATACCGTGGCCGTTGAAATCCCGGACAGTTAATGATTTGATGAATATATTGATCATGATTGTTGCGTAATGCCTGGGACGGGAGTGATGCTGCATTCGGCAGAGTGGTTCAGTCAAAACGGAATCGAGTGTTCCAGGGTAATTGCCTGTGATTCCGGCTTTCCCCGGCATCTGCATGATGAGTACGTGATCAGCGCCAACCTCACCGGCACGGAGGAAATCTGGTTCTCGGGCCACACCGGGTATGTGAAAAGTGGCCAGGTCACCTTATATAACCCCGCCACGATCCAGGCTTCACACTTTGGCAGCGAGCGCGTGGAGTTTGTCAGCGTGCATCTGCCCCAGTGTCTGTTGAAAACCCTGGCAGCCGAACACAATATGCAGAGCGGCCATGAAGCCCCGGTGTTGCGGGAAGGGATTCTTAACGATCCGCGGCTGTTTGGCGCACTCTGCCGTTTTGCTGACTCGGCGCGTGAGGAGGCGGGCGGCAGCCAGGAGCAGGAGCTGGTGTTGCTCTGCGGTGAATTATTGGAGCCGCAGGCGGTGTTAACCCGCGATGAAGAAAACAGGATCCAATGGGTCATTGACTATTTACGCGAAAACCTCAGCGTTAAGCCCCAACTTGACAGGCTGGCCGAGGTGGCGGGCCTGAGTAAATATCATTTTGTCCGCCGGTTCACACAGCATACGGGAATGCCGCCGCTGCAATACCATATGCAACTGCGCCTGCATAAAGCGCGCATCCTGTTGCGCAATCAGGTTCATCCCCTGGATGCCGCGATGTCACTGGGATTTTATGACCAGAGCCACTTTATCAACGCGTTTCGTAAAGTGATGGGGACGACGCCCCACCACTACGCATCGCAGATCAGGTGATAATGAATTCCCGGTACCCGGACACAATCACGTAAACGGCAAAGTAGCTGAAGATCACCGCTGACGCGATATACGAATAGTGAAGTAAGCGTGGCCCCAGAAACTTACCGCCAACGCTGCCTGCCAGGCATATCACGCAAGTCCAGCACACGCCGGCAAAGAAAAAGCCGCTCAGAAACCAGGACGACGCCGTGATGCTGTGCTGCCCCATCCGCGAGATGAGGGCCCCGCCTGCCGTGGCAAACCACAGGATGGCGCTGGGCGATGACATGGCGAGAAATATCCCGCGCCCGAACTCACGGAACAATGAGCGGGAATGATGCGGTTCGTTTATCGTCAGCTCAGCGGCTTTTTGGAACGCCGCGACGATCATTTTGACCGCGAACCACACCAGCAGCGCGCCCCCGCCTACCCACAGCATCCACCGCACAGCCTCGTACTGCAACAGTACGGCCATCCCCGCCAACGCCAGTAATGCATAGGCCAAATCACCGACGCACGTGCCGATCCCCAGCCAGAACCCATAGAAATACCCCCGCTGCATGGCAAGCGTGATCATGGCAATATTGGCAATCCCAATATCCAGGCACAGCGACAGGCTCAGCAAAAAACCATTTGAGAACGGCATCATAGGATGACACCGTTAAGATGAGATAAGCCGGTGACAGGCCAAAAAAGCGGAGTAAACATGCGGTGTCCTTCCTTTGTGGGTAACCAGGCTTTCAATAAACCATCTCGCCCCCCCGTGGTATTGGAAAGAATTGCGGTCGGCTCACCGGCGGTTTTGCGGTGTCGTTTTCAACCTTTCTTCTGCCTTCAGCCTGAAACGCCCCCTTTTCATTTTGGCCACTCTGTGTAAGTATTTAGGAATCGATCGTTTCCTAAATAATGAACATCATGCCTGAAAAACATTCTGGAACACGTGAACGTGGCCGCCCACGAGAATTTGATCGCGAGACCGCGCTGGACCTTGCCATGCTGGTGTTCCGTGAAAAGGGTTATCACGGTGCCTCGGTCAGCGATCTGAGTGCGGCCATGCAGCTCACGGTGGGCAGTATCTACAAAGCGTTCCACGATAAACGCGGTCTGTTCCTGCAGGTCTTTGCGCGTTATACCTCGCTGCGCAATAAGGCGCTCAGCAAGCGGCTGGCACATCAGCCTGACGGCCGGGCAAAAATTGCCGAACTGCTGCGCTTCTACCTGGAGTCTGCCAGTGGTATCGAAGGGCGGCGCGGCTGCCTGGTGGTCGGCAGTGCCGTCGAATTACAGCACCTGGATGCCGAACTTTCAGCGCTGGTGCAGGCTGCCCTGACACGTAACCTGCACTCTCTCCAGCACCTGATTGAACAGGGCCGGCAGGATGGCTCGGTGAATCCGCGCCATGATGCGAACGCACTGAGCGGCGTGCTGCTGTGCCTGGTACTGGGTATGCGTGTGGCAGGGAAAACCGGGGAATTGCCGGCACACGAACAGCTGATCGCCACTGCCCTCACCCTGCTCGGGTAAAATTTTTTGCTCAATAAGGAAATGACCATTTCCTAATTATTGGAGGTTTACATGTCTGACCCAGTCATTACACAACCCTGGTCACAACCGGTGGCCGGCCTGCCTGGTTTTGCCCATTATTACGCGACGGTAGAGGGTGTCCGCCTGCACTACGTCAGAGGCGGCAACCCGCAGGGTGAAACCTTGCTGCTGCTGGCCGGCTTCCCGCAAAGTGGGTACGCCTGGCATAAAGTGATGGCCCGGCTGGCCGATCGTTACCACATCATTGCGCCAGACCTGCCCGGCCAGGGCGACTCTGACAAGCCGCAATCCGGTTACGACACCCTTGCCCTGGCCGCGAAAGTGCAGGGGCTGATGCACACACTGGAGAGGGGGCGCTACTATCTCGCAGCCCATGATGTGGGTGCCTGGGTGGCCTGGCCGTATGCCCTGCGTTATAGCCCGCAGGTCATCAAACTGGCGCTGCTTGATGCAGGCATCCCAGGCATTACCCTGCCCGACGCGTTGCCGGCCACCCCGGACAACGCCTGGAAAACCTGGCATTTCGCGTTCCATTTATTGCCGGATCTGCCCGAAGCATTAATCACGGGGCGGGAAGAGATTTATCTGGACTGGTTCCTGCGGCGAAAAACCGCAAGCCCCATGGCCTTCAGTGATGCCGATATGGCAGAGTATGTGCGGTTGTTAAAACAGAACGGCGCACTGCGGGCCGGGCTGGCCCCCTACCGGGAGGTGAGCGTCTCCGCGGCGCAAAACCGGGCACTGTGCGAACAGGGCAAACTGACGTTGCCGCTGCTTGCCGTCAGCGCCGATCAGGGCTCCATTCCTGATATGGCCGTGCCGCTGCGCCGGTTTGCGGATGACGTTACCGGCATCACGATCAGCCACAGCGGCCATTTCATCCCGGATGAGCAACCTGAGGCCCTGGCGGAAGCGCTGGCCCGGTTTTTCCGGCCGGTACAGAGTGGGCAGGCTGCTGGCGTCAGCCCAGGCAGCTAAGCCCAGGCTGGGGCAGCCTCCCCGTTCCCCCCGGCATTACCCGCGGGGGGCCAGCAGCGGCGGGATGGCAGGCACTTCCGGCGCGTCATCGATGTCTTGCTGGGTCATGCGGAAGGCCTCGGGATAGTGTTCGCGCTCTGTGCGGCGGGCCGGTTCGGTGTCGCGCCAGGTATAGAGGCAGCGTTGGCATTGGTACACCGTCCAGACATGGTTAACCGGCGAGGTGGCCAGGGTGTCAATGTGCGCATCGGCACAGCGGGGGCAAATCATCTGCGTCTCCTTATTTGCGGTTAGCCAGCATGGCGGTGAGTTTCTCTGCCCACTGCGCGGTTTCGGGAAGATCTTTGACCGGCTGGCTGTAGTGGCCGCGGTTATCCGGTGAAACAGGCGTAGTGGCATCAATAATCAGTTTGTCGGTAATCCCTGCCGGGCTGGAGCCGGGGTCAAGTTCCAGTACCGACATATTGGGCAACTGCACCAGATCGCCGGCGGGGTTCACTTTGGAAGAGAGCGCCCACATCACCTGCGGCAGGTCGAACGGGTCGACATCCTCATCCACCATGATCACCATTTTCACGTAGCCCAGCCCATGCGGGGTGGTCATCGCGCGTAACCCCACGGCGCGCGCGAAGCCGCCATAACGTTTTTTGGTGGAGATAATCGCCAGCAGGCCATGCGTGTACATCGCATTCACCGCCTGCACTTCAGGGAATTCCGCTTTCAGCTGCTGGTAGAGCGGCACACACGTGGCCGGGCCAATCAGGTAGTCGATCTCCGTCCAGGGCATACCGAGGTAGAGCGACTCAAAAATCGGTTTGGTGCGGTAGGAAACCTTATCGATGCGCACCACCGTCATATTGCGGCCGCCGGAATAATGGCCGGTAAATTCACCAAAGGGGCCTTCAATTTCACGCTTGCGCCCTTCGATCACCCCTTCCAGAATCACCTCTGACCCCCAGGGCACGTCGAAGCCGGTCAGCGGTGCCGTGGCGATCGGATAGGCACTTTCACGCAACGCACCGGCCATCTCATATTCTGACTGATCATATTTCAGCGGCGTGGCACCCATCAGGGTAATGATTGGGTCGTTGCCGAGCGTAATGGCGATTGGCAAATCCTCGCCCCGCTCTTCCGCTTTATGCAGGTGCAGCGCGATGTCATGCATCGGTACCGGTTGCAGGCCAAGTTTGCGTTTGCCTTTGACCTCCATGCGGTAAATGCCGACGTTCTGCTTGCCGAAATGGTCAGGGTCCAGCGGGTCGCGGGACACCACACAGGCCTTATCCAGATAAAACCCGCCGTCGCCGTCGTTAAGCCGGAACAGCGGCAGGATGTCGAACAGGTTAATCTCCTCGCCGTCTACGCTGTTTTCTGCCCAGCCGGGGTTGTCGCGGCGCTCAGGCGCAACGGGGAAATGATCCCAGCGGCGAATGAACTCATCCACCTGCTGTTTCACCGGCGTATTGGGCGGCAGACCAAGCGCAATCGCATGGTTTTGCCACGAGCCGAGCGTGTTCATCACCACATGGGCATGGTGAAACCCTTTGATGCGGGTAAACGAAAGGGCCGGGGCCCCTTCACCAATGCGGCCGGTGGCGTTGGCGGCGGCGGCGATGTCCGGCTCGGCGTTGACTTCTTCATCGATATGCAACAACTGCCCTTGCTCGTCCAGTGCCTTGAGAAAACTACGTAAATCATCAAATGCCATGGTGATACCTCCTGTCTGGCGCATGGCGATGAAAGGGGCACGCGCAACGCGTGCGGAACCGTGGAGCCAATATGTTCGTGTGCGAACTATATAAATAACCTAACGCCGAATTGCGCCGCTGACAATATCAGGCCGCTAAAAAAGTTCGTGCACGAATGTTTAAACGGGTATCGGGCGTGGTAGTTCCGGTGGGCTGGCGGAATAGGGTATTCTTGCGCTTTTACAGGCCGGCACCGGTATCCCTACATGAAAAATCACCTTGGCAATATCCCCTTTCACCTGATGCGGCAGCTTTTTCAGGAGCATACCGCGCTATGGCAAAAATCCCTGCCTGAGCTGACCAAGCAGCAATATTCGGTGCTGTGTGCGGTGGCGGAAAAACCGGCGATTGAGCAGATGGAATTAATGGGGGATGCGCTGATGACCAAAGCCACGCTGGCCGAGCTGCTGGTCAGGATGGAGAAAAAAGGGCTGGTCAACCGCGCGCCGGGGGAGACTGACCGGCGTCGCCGCCTGATTACCCTGACGCCAAAAGGGGCTGCCGTGCTTGAGCAGGCGCGCCCGGTGGCGGACGCGGTGGATGCGGCCTTTCTTACCCGGCTTAACACATCACAGCAACAGGAGTTGGTCACGCTGCTGCAGACCCTGCTGGCGGAAAAAAGGTAACGCCGCGCCACGCGCATGATCCCCACCGCGGCAGACGTGACCGGCACGTCGCCGGCCCGCGGCCCGGCGGTATGGCGCTGACGGGCCGCATCCCTGACAGCTCACCCCGCCGACACCATGCCGGCGGCATACTCGCGGTAGCTGTGCAGCGGGCGGCCCAGCAGGCTGGTCAGGCGCGTGACGTCGCCCGCCTCCGGGACCATCCCGTCACTGACGTAGCGTCCGGCCATCAGGCGCATCTCATAGGCCATCCACGGCGGCATAAACGTCGCCAGGTTCTGTTCAAACCCGCTGGGGTCATCGCCGCCATAGGCCACCGGACGGCCCAGCAACGCAGCCCAGATCGCGGCCACGCCCGGCCCCGTCAGGGTATCCGGCCCCACCAGGTTAATGACCTCAGAGGGAAGTTCGCCCTGCGCCTCTGCACGCCGGGTCAGCGCAATCGCCGCCACCTCCGCGATGTCGCGGACATCCACCATCGCCACGCCTTTCATGCCGATGGGCATCGGGTAGACACCGTGCCGGAGGATGACGTCCTTGATCATCTGCTCGTTATCCATGTAGTAGGCCGGGCGCAGCACGGTGGCGCTGAACCCCATTTGCGCAAGCATCCGCTCCGCACCGGCTTTTACCGCAAAGTGGGGCACATTCACGAAACGATCGGCATGCAGCACCGAGAGGTAAACGACCCGCCGGACGCCGCATTCATGCGCGATGTTCAGGGTGATGATCGCCTGGGTGAATTCGTCCCCCGTGACCGCATTAAGCAGAAACAGCGCGCTGACGCCGGTGAAGGCGGTACGCAGCGCGGTGATGTCCAGCAGGTCCCCCTGCACGACGTCCACCCCTGCCGGGAAGCGGGCTTTCGCCGGGTCGCGGGTCAGCACCCGGACAGCCGCGCCGCGTTTGATCAGCTGTTCAACCACATGGCGGCCGACGCGGCCTGTTGCACCTGTTACGAGGATAGTCATGGCATTTCTCCAGAAGGTTTGTCTCTATCGACGCCCTGAGTATCCCTGATCCAAAAACAGGCGAATAGCCGCTATAGTTAGACATCACGTCTCACAGGTGGAACAGATGGACCTTCCGGCACTGAATGATTTCAACCTCGTCGCCCGGCATGGCGGGTTTGGTAAAGCGGCCCGTGCCACCGGGCGCCCCAAGGCGACCCTGTCACGGCGCGTCGCAGAATTAGAGGCCAGCCTGGGCGTGCGGCTGTTTGAGCGCGGGCGCACGCTCCGGCTGACGGAAGAGGGCCGGGCGCTGTACGGGCGGACGGGGCAGTTGCTGACCGAGCTTGAGGAAGCCGCCTCGGCGATAGCCTCCGGCGGCAGTACCCCGCGGGGCCGGTTGCGGATCAGTGCACCCCTGCTGTTTGCGCAGGTGGCGATGGGGAAACTCGCCGCAGGCTTTATGCGGGACTACCCTGGGGTACAACTGGAAGTGACCACCGAAGACCGTGAAATCGATATGATCGAAGAGGGGTACGACCTGGTGATCCGGGTCAACCCCAAAGAGGATGCCACCCTGATCGGCCGGACTTTCCTGCATGACCGGCAGGTGGTGGTGGCCGGCCCCAGGCAGGCGCGGCCTGCGGAAGGGGAGCCTGTGCCGGTGGTGATCCGCGGGCCGGTCGGGCCGCCATCCCACTGGGAGATCATCACGCCGCAGGGGCCAACCCCCCTGGCCGTGACGCCGGTGCTGTCGCTTTCATCGATGATCATGGTGCGCGATGCCGTCAGGCTGAATGCGGGCGTTGCCTGCCTGCCGCTGTCTCTGGTGTTTAACGACCTGGCATCCGGGCGGCTGGTGAAATGGGGTGACATCGCGGGGCCGGCAGCAGCGCTCTGGATACTCTACCCTTCACGCCGGTTATTGAGTGCGCGGGTGTCAGCCTTCCTTGCCTACCTGAAAAAAAGTTTCCCCAACGGCACCTCTGAAGAGCTCGCCCGGTTCATTGAATGACGCGTTTACCGGCCTTCCGCCCTGCCCCGCTGCCCTCCACGAAGAGTGTGGCCGGCGGCATCCTTTTTGTCATTAATTTGAAATAACCAGAAACATCCAAAAATCATGCGGTTGCACCTGCATATTATTCTGCCGGTAAAGCGGTATACAAAATCTTTCTCCGTATAACCCCCCTTCCAAAGCAAAAGTTGCTGGTAATTTAAGCGTGATCTGACCAGTTTGCGGCCGCGTCGGCTTGTCAAAAATAACCAGACCCCCTAAGTTGCTTCACAAATTAACAACCTTTTTTTATCTTACAGGTTGCACCTGAAACATGCCGGGTGACACCTGCTCACTTATCATTGCGGCGGGGAAAAGGTCATGACACACCAAGAAAGCAGCACGGCGGTTCTACGAAAAAATAAGAAAGTATTAATTGCCAGCCTGACGGGCAGCTCGATCGAATGGTTCGATTATTTCCTGTACGGCACCGCCGCAGCGCTGGTGTTTAACAAGATTTTCTTCCCGATGGTCGACCCGGTTCTCGGGCTTATCCTCTCCTATCTCTCCTTCTCCCTGACGTTCTTTATCCGCCCTATCGGCGGGGTGATCTTCGCCCATATCGGCGACCGGATTGGCCGTAAGAAAACGCTGGTGCTGACGCTGTCATTGATGGGCGGTGCCACCGTGATGATCGGGTTGTTGCCCACTTATGAGATGATCGGCATGTGGGCGCCCGCCCTGCTGATCCTGATGCGGATAATCCAGGGGATCGGTATCGGCGGTGAATGGGGCGGCGCGCTGTTGCTGGCCTATGAGTATGCACCTGAGAAGCGCAAAGGCTTTTTCGGCAGCATCCCGCAGGCGGGCGTGACCATCGGGATGCTGATGGCCACCTTCATCGTCTCGCTGATGACCCTGTTCAGCGAAGAGGCGTTCCTCTCCTGGGGCTGGCGCATTCCTTTCCTGTTGAGTGCCGTGCTGGTTCTGCTGGGGCTGTGGATCCGTAAAGGGATTGATGAAACCCCGGACTTTAAGAAAATCAAACAGTCGGGCCACGTCGCCAAAGCGCCCCTGCGCGATACCCTCAAACACCACTGGCGTGAAGTGCTGATTGCCGCCGGGCTGAAAGTGGTGGAAACCGCGCCATTCTATATTTTCTCAACCTTTGTCGTGAGTTATGCCACCACCACCCTCACCTACCAAAAATCGCAGGCGCTGGAGGCGGTCACCCTGGGGGCGCTGGTGGCGACGTTCATGATCCCGCTGATGGGGCTGCTGTCCGATAAAGTGGGCCGCCGGCGGATGTATGCGGTCAGTGTGTTTGTGCTCGGCCTGTTTATCGTGCCCTGGTTTATGCTGCTCGACACCGGCACCACCTGGGGGATCGTCCTGGCGACGGTGATTGCCTTCGGCATTCTCTGGGCGCCGGTGACGGCGGTGCTCGGTACGCTCTGCTCTGAAATCTTCAGTGCCAATGTCCGCTATACCGGCATTACGCTCGGCTACCAGTTGGGTGCGGCGCTGGCAGGCGGCACCGCGCCCCTTATCGCGACCGGGCTGCTGGCAAAATATGATGGGGACTGGGCACCGGTGGCGTGGTATCTGCTTGCCACAGTGGCGATTTCCCTCCTGGCGATAGCCTGCGCCGGCCGGGTAAAACACCGCCCCGCCGTGCAGGTTCAGGACGTGAAACGCCGGGGCTGATCGCCGGCCCCTGAAAGGCATAACGCGGGCGCCCCCCGGACATACCGGGAGTGCGCCCGCCGTGTGACAGCGGCGCGGCTTACCAGCGCTGATGCACCCAGGGGGCGATTTGCGTCTGGTAGATTTCGCGCAGGGCCGCCATGGTCGCGTCATCCAGCGCCGGGAGCGCACTGGCGCGGGCATTGGTCCCGGCCTGCTGGGCGTTTTTCGCGCCGGGGATCACCACCGTCACCGCCTGCTCCATCAGGATCCAGCGCAGGGCAAATTCCGCCATTGTGGCGTCACCCGGCACATAGCGGCGGACAGCCTCCACCGCCTCCAGCGCCACCTCAAACGGCACGCCGGAGAAGGTTTCGCCTTTATCGAAAGCGTCGCCGTTGCGGTTAAAGGCGCGGTGGTCATCCGCGGCGAAGGCGGTGTCAGCGCGCATTTTGCCGGTCAGCAGGCCGGAAGCCAGCGGCACCCGCGCAATGATGGCGACGTTGCGCCGCTGTGCCTCGCGGAAGAACAACTCCGCCGGGCGCTGGCGGAACAGGTTATAAATAATCTGTACCGAAGAGACGTTCGGGAACTCAATCGCCTTCAGCCCCTCCTCTATTTTCTCCACCGAGACGCCATAAGCGCGGATTTTCCCGGCGGCGACCATCTCATCCATGATGCCGAACACCTCCGGCTGGTAGTAGACCTCTGTCGGCGGGCAGTGGAGTTGCACCAGATCCAGCGTCTCGATACCCAGGTTTTCACGTGAGCGATCCACAAACTCGTTGAGGCGCTGTGCGTTGTTGTAGCCTGCGGCCACATGCGGGTCGAGCCGCCGCCCGAGTTTGGTGGCGATAAACGGTGCCGCCCCTCCCCGCTCCCGCAGCACTTCCGCGATGATCTTCTCTGAGCGGCCATCGCCGTAGACATCCGCGGTATCGATAAAGGTGATCCCGGCATCCAGCGCGGCATTCAGCGCCTGTTTGGCATCCTCATGGGAGACGTCGCCCCAGGTGCCGCCTATTGCCCAGGCCCCAAAGCCGACTTCCGACACACTGCGTGCGGTTTTGCCGAAGGTTCTCTGTTTCAACACTCATTCTCCCCAATAATGGCCGCAACCCGGCCCGGTGTGAGGCGGCGTGTTTTTTTGCCCCTCACACACCATAGCGGATTACGGCGCATTGTGGATTCCTGTTCACGAGTTTGTGATCGCGCTGCCGATCACGTCCCGGATGCGGGCAGCGATATGATACACATGGGTTTCCAGCGCAAAGTGGCCGGTGTCCAGCAGTTCCACCACCGCATTGGGGTTGTCCCGTTGATAGGCGTGCGCGCCCGGCGGGATAAAGAACGGATCGTGCTCGCCCCAGATGACCAGCGTAGGCAGTTGGGCCTGGCGGAAAAACGCCTGGAAGTCGGGGTAGCGCGTCAGGTTGTTGGCGTAATCCAGGCACAGATCCAGCTGAATCTCTTTGTTGCCGGGGCGTTCCATCAGCAGCGTATCCAGGTAATACCCCTCCGGGGCCACACTGGAGGGGTCTTTCACGCCATGCAGGTACTGCCATGTCGTGCCTTCCAGGGTCAGCATCGCGTCGCTGACCGTTTGCCGGTTTTCCGCCGAAGGATCGTCCCAGTAGGCGCGCACCGGCGCCCACGCCTCACCCAGCCCTTCCAGGTAGGCGTTGCCGTTCTGCGAGATAAGCCCGCTCACCCGCTCCGGGTAGTTCAGCGCCAGCCGCAACCCCACCGGCGCACCGTAATCAAACACGTACAGCGCATAGCGCGTCAGCCCCAGCACATCCACAAACGCCGTGAGCGTCTGTGCCAGGGTGTCGAACCGGTAATGATAATGGCGTGCGGCCGGGACGTCGGTAAAACCGAAGCCGGGCAGATCGGGGGCAACCAGATGGAAACGGTCTGCCAGCAGCGGGATCAATTGCCGGAACTGGTGCGAGGAACTGGGGTAGCCGTGCAGCAGCAACAGCGTGGGGTTAGCCGGGTCACCGGCTTCGCGGTAAAACACCCGCACGCCATCGGCCTCAGCAAACAGGTAACGCACAGGGAAATCAGGGGACATGGTCATAAGCGGCTCCGGGTTGTAACGGTTAAAATGCGTTTTACAGGTTACATTTTCAGTATGGCGGGATCTTGTAACCTGTCAATGTTATTTTTAACGGTTACAACTTGCCGCGCGTAACTGTTCATCCTGCTGTTTATCGGTTACAGTCAGATGACGTTAACACTGCCTGAGGAATCTGATGTCTCTTCACCCCACCCCCACCAGCCCGCTTTTTCTGGCCGACCACCCGGCGCTTGATTTCATCAACAGCGTGGCGCAAGCCGGGGGAGAACCCCATGACGCCTGGCAATCTGATGAGGATGTCCTTCGCTGGCTGGTGCAGGCCGGGCTGGCAGCAGGCCACGCGGCGGCAGCTGCCCCCGGCGGGCTGCTGCATCAGGCACGGCAGTTGCGTGACACCCTCCGGGTGCTGGTGGCGCAGAAAAAAGCCGGCCGCACGCCGGACGTCACGCCGCTGAACCGCGCGCTGGCGGCGGCCGGGGGCTGCAACCAGTTAATCACCGGGGAAGACGGCGCGCTGCACATCACGCGCGTCTATCCGGAACAGACACCGGCCGCGCTGCTGGGGCCGGTGGCGGAACGGGCGGCTTCTTTGCTGGCAGAAGGGGATTTTGCGCGGGTGCGGGAGTGCGAGCATCCGGAATGCACGCTGTGGTTCTACGACCAAACCAAAGCGCACCGCCGCCGCTGGTGCAGCATGGCGCTGTGCGGCAACCGCGCCAAAGTGGCCCGCTTCCGGCAGCAGCAAAAATAGCCGGACGGCCGCGGCCTGTATGCGCTTCAGCCGCCTGCGCGGATTTCCCGCGGCCAGGCTTCGCAACCTGCCGGGCGTAGGGTATAGTCCGTTTTTTTTGGAGGAACCATGCTGAGCCATTCAACCACCCGTCTTAACAAATACATCAGCGAGAGCGGTATCTGCTCCCGTCGCGAAGCCGACCGTTACATTGAACAAGGGCTGGTTTTTATTAACGGCAAACGCGCAACGATTGGCGATCAGGTCTCGGCCGGGGATGTGGTGAAAGTGAACGGCCGGCTGATTGAAGCGCGCAATGAAGAAGATCTGGTGTTGATCGCGCTGAATAAACCGGTAGGGATCGTCAGCACCACCGAAGAGGGTGAGCAGGACAACATTGTTGATTTTGTGAACCACAGCAAACGCGTGTTCCCTATCGGGCGGCTGGATAAAGACTCACAAGGGCTGATCCTGCTGACCAACCACGGCGACCTGGTCAATAAAATCCTGCGTGCCGGTAACGATCACGAAAAAGAGTATGTGGTCACGGTAAATAAGCCGGTCACCGACGAGTTTATCCGCGGGATGGGCGCCGGGGTGCCGATGCTCGGCACGGTCACCAAAAAGTGCAAAGTGAAAAAAGAGGCACCGTTTGTGTTCCGCATCACGCTGGTGCAGGGGCTTAACCGCCAGATCCGCCGTATGTGCCAGCACTTTGGCTATGAAGTCACCAGGCTGGAACGTACGCGCATCATGAACATCAGCCTGAAAGGGCTGCCGCAAGGCGAATGGCGTGACCTGACCGACGATGAGCTGATCGACCTTTTCAAATTGCTTGAAAACTCCACCTCCGAAGATAAACCGGCGAAAAAAGTGCAGGCCAAACCGCAGGTGAAAAAGCCCGCCGGCAGCGCGCCGAAAAGCGCGGACAAATCCGGCGGCGCACCGGCCGGGCGCAAGCGCTTTACCCAGCCCGGCCGCAAGAAAAAAGGGCGCTGACCCGCGCCCGCTTTTCCATCTCACGAAAAAAGAAGGAGTTTGCCATGTTCAACGGATTAAGTGCCTTCCCCCTGACGCCGTTCACACCGGACGGCGACATCGACGATGCCGGGTTCCAGCGCCTTCTGGAACGCCTGGTCACCGCGGGGGTGGATTCACTGGGCGTGCTCGGCTCAACCGGGAGCTACGCCTACCTGACCCGTGAACAGCGCAAACGGGTAGCGGCGCTGGCGAAAGCGCAGGCCGGGGCGATCCCGATGATGGTCTCTATCGGGGCGGTCAGCACCCGCCAGGTGTTGGATCTGGCGGATGATGCCCAGCACGCCGGGGCGGATGGCCTGCTGTTGCCGGCGATGTCTTACCAGACGCTGACGGAGGAGGAGGTTTACGGGCTGTTTGACACCGTATCGCGCCATGTTTCCGTGCCGGTCTGCGTTTATGACAACCCCGGCACCACCCATTTCACCTTCTCTGATGAGCTGCACGGCCGCATCGCCGCACTGCCGCGCATTGGCTCCATCAAGATCCCCGGCGTGCCTGCGGAAGCGGCCGCGGCCAACGCCCGCGTACAGCAACTGCGCGAAAAGATCCCGGCCACGGTGACCCTCGGGATCAGCGGGGATGCCTTTGCGGGCCTGGGGCTGAACGCGGGCTGCGAGGTCTGGTACTCGGTGTGTGGCGGGCTGTTCCCCCAGACGGCAAAAGCCATCACCGACGCCGCTGCCCGTGGTGACAAGGCCCAGGTTACTGCCCTCACTGAGCGCCTGGCACCGCTGTGGGCGCTGTTCCGCCGCCACGGCGGCAGCCTCCGCGTAATGGCCGCAGCGGCAGGGGTGCTGGGGCTGGTTAGCCCCACCTGCTTACCGCGCCCGCTGAAGCCGCTCTCTGCCCAGGATTGCGCGGAGATCGCCGCGGTGATTGAGGCACTTGGGTTGCGTTAGCCCGCCCTGCTGTCCGCTTCCGGCACAAAGCGGCCCCCTGTCAGGGCCTGGTATCCCTTTTCACCCGTGTGATTTTATGACCAGGGCCGGAACTCAATGGCGGGGGCGCAGGGTCGCGTTTACCGTATCAATAAACAGCCGTAACGCGACGGGCATATGACGATTCTGCGGGAAGTAGAGCGCCATACCTTGTGACGCTATCGTCCAGTCGTCTAACAACGTTACCAGTTGTTGGGTTGACAGCCACGGCCGGGCATAGCGCTCCGGCACGTAGGCCAGGCCCATCCCGGCAACAGCCGCCTCAACCATTAACGCGCTGCTGTTAAGGGTCAGGCTGCCCGGAACATCCAGGGCAAACCGTTGCTCATCCTGCTGGTATTCCCAATGGTAACGTTTCCCGCCCGGCAGGCGCTGCCGTAAGCAGGTGTGCTGCATGACATCCTGTGGATGCTGAATTTCAGGCCGCGAGGCCAGGTAATCAGGCGAGGCCACCGTAACAAAGCGCAACGGCCCGCTCAGGGAAACGGCCACCATATCTTTAGGCACATCTTCAAACAGCCGTATGCCTGCATCAAACCCCTGCTCCACAATATCCACCAACTGGCCTTGCGCGACGACATCCATTTCAATCCCCGGATATTTCTGGATGAATGCCGGCAATATGGCTTCCAGCAGCAGGCTGATCGCGGCATCACTGGCGCTGATGCGCAGTGTCCCATAGGGCTGATGGTCGCTGGCGGTCACGTCGTTCAGCAGCTCATCCATCTGGGTGAGCAGCGGTGCCAGGCGTTCAATCAGCATTTCGCCGGTTTCGGTCAATGCCACGCTTCGGGTTGTCCGGTGGAAAAGCCGCACGCCAAGCGCCGTCTCCAGCCCTTTGATCGTATGGCTGAGCGTTGAACGTTTCAGCCCGAGCACATCGGCAGCGCGGCGAAAACTGCGCTGGTCGGCCACTGTTTTTACTGCCAGTAATTCGTTCCAGGAAGGGCGTTTCATTGTTGAATATTTCACACCATCTCATGCCGGTTTGGGGAGATTATGCCATCAATCATTTGTTTTAAGCTGAACGTCAGTTCACTAAACGGAGATGAAAATCATGAAAACCTGGCTGATTACCGGCGCATCCAGCGGACTGGGCCGCCTGATGTGTGAAAACCTGCTGGCCCGTGGCGATCGGGTCGTGGCAAGTGTCCGGCGTGAAGCGGCATTAGAGGATATGCGCGTGCAATACGGTGATAATTTGCAGGTGGTGGTGCTTGATATCAGCAAGACGGCCACCATCAGGCCCCTCGTTGAAGCGGCATTTGCTCAGGCGGGGCACATTGATGTGGTGGTGAGCAACGCGGCTTATGGACTGTTTGGCGCAGCGGAAGAACTGGACGACAGACAGATTGAACGGCAGATCGCGACCAATCTCACCGGCTCAATCCAGCTGATTCGCGCAGTGATTCCGTTTATGCGGCAACAGGGCGGCGGCCGTATCGTGCAGGTTTCCTCGGAAGGGGGCCAAATCGCTTACCCCGGTTTCAGTGTGTATCACGCCACTAAATGGGGCATAGAAGGTTTTGTCGAAGCGGTGCGGCAGGAAGTGGCGGCGTTCGGCATCGACTTCTTGCTGGTAGAGCCGGGGCCGACGGCGACGCAGTTTGGTGCGGGGCTGGATATCGCTGATGCCTTACCCGTGTACCGTGAGACGGCAGCAGGAAAACTGCGGGCAGCGCTGATGAGCGGTGAGTTTGCGATTAAGGGGGATGCGCAAAAATGCGTTACGGCGATAATTACCGCGGCTGATGCTGCCGGCCCCCCGTTACGCCTGCCGCTCGGCAGCACCGCCTATGACAATATTGACGCGGCATTGCAGATGCGCCTGGACGCGCTGCACGCACTGAAAGCCGTGGCCTACGGCGCAGATCGCCAAAAGATGTAGGCAGAGACAGGCTTCACCGCCACAGGAGACCCGTTATTCAACTTTGTTGATACTATCAACCAATATTATTGACAACATTGCGACCCCATGTTAAATAAAAAATTGATAGTATCAACAATAAGGGAATTTATGTCTTATATTCATGACATCCGGGCTGAATTACGCTATCTCGTCAGAGAGCTGGGGTTACTTGATAAAAACTGTTTTGGGACGGGACTGTCATTGACGCAGGCTCATCTTCTCACCTATTTGTTCAAAAACGGAATAACGTCATTCAATGAGCTTCAAATTCAGTTAACTATCGATAAAGCCTCGCTAAGCCGGATGTTAACGGCTTTGATAGAGAAGGATTATGTTGAGTCGCTTTTTATATCAAAAGACAAACGGGTTAAACACTTCCGAATCACAACGGCAGGCCAGGCAACATTATCAAAAGCCAATAGCATAGCCGATAAAGACCTGAGCTTTATCAATGTGCACATGGAAAATAATGAAGCAGAAGCCCTTGTTAAAGGCTTAAGCACGTTCCGTAAAGGGGCATTCCGCCGCAACTGTGCGCGTAATCCGGAGAGGATCCTGATTGAGCGTTTGCGGGAAAACCAACGTTCAGAGGTTGACCGTCTTTTACGTGAAACCTTTTTTGATGAACAGAAAATTCCTGACCATCTCATCAGCATCCCTGAAGAATACGCAGGCAAATGGTGGGTAGCGCGTTCGGGAGAATATCTGCTGGGCGCCGTAGCCTGCTGGCAGGAAAATGATCAGTGCCACTGGGGGCGTTTTGCCGTTGAGCCGGAATACAGAGGCATGGGGATAGGCAAACGGTTAGCCCTCACCTCGTTAAAAGAATGCTTCCAGCACAATAACGAGATAATCATCGAAGCCCGGGATACAACGGTCAGGATTATTACCCAGCTTGGCGGGGACATTACCGGAGAGGCGTTTGATTTTTATGGTATGCCGGTGACGCCAATGAGGATAAACAAACAGGGCTTTGAAAAAGCCCAAAAAGGGGCATTACCTCGGCCGTGAAACCCTCTTACCGATAACGTCATGTTGAATGATGCCCCCGCCGGTAAAAACGCGCTGTTCTGATCTGGGTTTGCTCAGGCCGTTTTTTGTCATTCTCAGCGTTCAGGGCATCTATCACGTCAGCTTCAGCCTCCCGCTGCCGCCATTCCTGCCGCCCCGGATTGTTCATCTATACTGAATAGTGCCGTTGTCATTTGCCTGCAAGGTTGCGCACGGTTAATGACCTGACCCCTACCCTCCCCATGACCATCAGGAGAATAACATGCAAAAGAGCCAAACCTTGAAAGGGCTGCTCGTCGCATCGGCAGTCGCCGCAATGTTCAGCACTGCCGCAGTGCAAGCCCAGGCGCCGGCAAGCGCCGCGCAGACCAGTGCCGCAGGCCAGGCCGCATCGGGTGCCAAACTCAGCGCCGGTGATGAAAAAGCGGTGAAGGACATGGCACAGGCCAATATTAACGAAATCGCCGCCGCCAAGATCGCGCTGAGTAAAGCCCAGAGCAGTGACGTTAAAGCATTCGCCCAGAAGATGATTGAAGACCACGGCAGTGCCTTGACCAAAGTACAGACGGTCGCCCAGCAAAAAGGCATCGCACTGCCGACTGAGCCGGACGCCGAGCACAAAGCCATGGCCACCAAGCTGGAAGCGCAGAGCGGCAGCGCATTTGACAAGATGTACATGGAAAACGCCGGCACTAAAGACCACGAGATGGTGCTGTCGAAACTACAGAGTGACGCCAAAAACATCACGGACCCGGATGTGAAAGCCCTGGCCGAGGCGCATACGCCGGTGGTTGAACAGCACCTGAAATCCGCCCAGCAGATGTCGATGTAACCCGCTATGCCGGCAAGCCAGTGAACAGGTTATCCGGGGGCTGACGGTCCTGTGGCAGGGATCGCCCTTTGTTCGACGTGTTGCAGAATGTCATGACAGGAGTGTCATTGTTGTCAGGGTTGACGTACGGGTACGGCCCTTCATGCCAAAGTGCCGCCCGATGTTCGCCCATGTGCAGTCGCAAGCTGACACTCATTCAACATGTTGACCCGGCATCCACGCTGAGCCGCCGTGCGACAGGCTGCATGGCGCAAACAGTGCCGGGAAACGCTTAGCGTTGAAGTGCCGTAAGGATGGCGGCTTCCATTTTCTCCGGGGTGGTGATCGGGGCAAAACGCCTGAGTGGTTTACCGTCCCGTCCGATCAGGAACTTGGTAAAGTTCCAGGTGATCCGCCTGCCCAGTACGCCGGGCAACTCGGCTTTCAGGTAACGAAACACCGGGTGCGTTGAGCTGCCGTTAACCTCCACTTTCCCGAACATCGGGAAGCTCACACCGTAGTTGGTGTGGCAGGTCTGCGCGATGTCATCAGCACTGCCGGGTTCCTGCTTACCGAACTGGTTGCAGGGAAAACCAAGCACCACCAGCCCCTTTTCAGCGTATTTCTGGTAGAGCGATTCAAGGCCTGCGTATTGTGGCGTGAATCCACAATGGCTGGCGGTATTCACCACGATAACCAGCTTGCCGGCGTAGTCGGCCATTGGGATGAGCTGGCCACGCAGGCTGGTGGCTGTCAGTTGATGAAAAGCGGTCATGTCGGCATCCTCAGAAGTACGCACATCGCAGGGTCATTATGTCAGGCAGGATACGCGCCGGGCGCTCAGAATGGCACATTTTCTATGATCGATGCCCACTCCGGCACAGAACCGCCTGGGGCGGGTGCAATGTCCGCCAGGAGCGGGAAGCGGTCTATTGGGCCTTAACGCCCCCCTCTTCGGGTGGCGGGTGGCCTGGAAGAGGTGTTACGGCTGCACATGGATCCGGGGGTAGCGTTTATCCGTACCGGCGAGGTTATGTTTCTTGCTTAATCTCTGCCAATAGCCAGCGCTCAAAGGCGTGCAGCGCCGCGTTATTAATGCTTGTTTCGGCCGGTTTAATTAAAAAAAACCTTTTGCTTAATGATGTGGCTTCAGGCCAGGGTGCAACAAGCTCACCGTTATTTAATTCCCTTTCTACATACATGCGCGGCACCATTGCGACGCCTTGCCCTGACAGCGCAGCGGCAATCGACATTTCATGGAGATCATAGCGAATGCCCTGCGCCGGCTTATCAAGCACGATCCCGGTTTCCTGCGCATAGTGTTGCCATGCCTGCGGATTCTGGCGACGGTGGATCCTTGGAAGCGCATTTAATTCCGCGTTATCTGTTTTGTTCTCAACCAGTGCTGGATGACAGATGGGCAATAGCGTTTCCTGGAAAAGAAACTGCATATGCATGCCTGCCCATGCAGGATGATCAAAATGCACCACTGCGTCAAAGCCACTGCCGGCAAGAATAAAAGGATCGGTTCTGGCGGCAATGTTCACTGTGATATCAGGGTGCTGAAGGTAAAAGCCGGGCAGGCGGGGGATCAGCCAGCGGCATGAAAACGTCGGCAGTGCGGCGATATCCAGATTGGTACTGCCTTCCGGCATACCCATGATGGATTGGGTATCCCTTTCGAGCCGTTCAAGCGTTTCGCGTATCTGTTGTGCGTAGCGGGCGCCAATCGGATTGAGCTTAACGCGACTGCCGGTACGATCAAACAGCCTGCAATTCAGCATGGTTTCAAGGCGTGCTACCTGCCGGCTGACTGCTCCCTCGGTCAGTGACAATTCCTGCGCAGCGCGGGCGAAATTACCGTGCTTTGCTGCGGCCTCAAAGACAAGCAGAGCGCGGCTACTGGGGATTTTCATGGGCATGATAGCAGCCTTGAATGCCTGTGCAGGCCTTATTCTCAGTGACAAAATATCACTAAGCAGTGAAATAATATCGATTTTAACAGAGGAATACCTTGTTTAGCATGATGAAAAGTCATCCTCCACGTTATTGCTCGTTTTCACTCTTTAAGGGTATGTATGCAATCAGCTCTTTTTCCGTCCTGTCAGGTCGGCAGTTATGAGGTCATCGCGCTGAGCGATGGCACAATGGAAGCAACCCTGGATTTACTGTCAGGCATTCAGGTCGCTGAAGCTGAAAGTATCCAGCGCAGCGCCGGGATAGCGAATTATGGACACATCCATATCAACTGTTACCTCATCCGTGGGTGTGGACGCACTATCCTGATAGATGCCGGCGCAGGTGGGCATAACCACGTAGGCGGGCAACTCCGGGAAAAACAAGAGATGCTTGGCATCCACCCTGATGAGATTGACACAATATTATTGACGCACGGCCATCCCGATCATATTGGCGGCTTGCTGGATGAACGCGGAGGGCCTGTCTACAAAAAGGCTGAGCTTTATCTTCATCCACTTGAAGTTGAACACTGGCTGGATGATGAAAAACAGCAAAGCGCCAACGAGCGCGGCAAACGTAATTTCATTCTGGCGCGTAAGGTTTTAAACGCCTATGCCGGAAAGATACGTTTGGCTGGTGAGAGAGAGATAACGCCGGGGATTCGCCCTGTATGGCTGCCGGGCCATACGCCTGGGCATATGGGCTTCCGCATTGATTCAGGTGACCAGAGCCTGATGATATGGGGCGATCTCGTTCATTTTCCCCATGTCCAGTCAGCCTGCCCGTCGGTGGGCATTGCATTTGATGTTGATCTCGTTCAGGCCAGAGAAACACGGCAAAAATTCCTTGAACAGGCTGTCAGGGAAAAACTGCTTATTGCGGGAATGCATCTTAATCATGCCGGGTTTGCCCGCCTTCTCAGGGTTGAGAACGGTTACAGGGTGGTTTATCCATAAGGCTGACCAGCGGATGGCGGCGAGGGGGAAGCACACACGCCGGGGCTGCCTGGAAAACAGCACAAACTAAACATTTACATATTTAAATCTTTAAATATAATGCCCCCTCTTATTTATCGAAGGATTTTACTTATGTCGTCGCTTTTTGCTCCCCTGCAGTTGGGTGGTTACCCGCTCCGTAACCGTATTGCCCTGCCGCCGCTGACCCGTTGCCGCAGTGAGCAGCCCGGCAACATCCCTGGGGAAATGATGGTGGATTATTACCGCCAGCGCGCCAGCGCCGGCTTTATGATCACCGAAGGCACGCAGATTGAACCCCGCGGCCAGGGATATGCCTGGACGCCCGGTATACACAGCGAAGCGCAAATCGCAGGGTGGAAAAAAGTCACCGATGCGGTTCATGAAGAGGGCGGCACCATTTTCTGTCAGCTCTGGCACGTCGGCCGGGTTTCCCACACCGAACTTCAGCCGGAAAAGCAATCCCCCGTGGCACCCTCCCCGGTTACCGCTACCGGCGTCAGGGTATTTATTGAAACCGGGCCCGGTGCCGGCATCCTGACTGCACCCAGCACGCCGCGCGAACTGACGACGGCGGAAGTGAAAGAGATTGTGGTGATGTACCGTACCGCCGCGGAGAACGCAAAAAAAGCGGGCTTTGACGGTGTTGAGCTTCATTCAGCCAACGGTTATCTGATCAATCAGTTTATCTCTGAACACACTAACTTCCGTAGCGATGAATATGGCGGCTCACTTGATAACCGCCTGCGCTTCCTGCGTGAAGTGACTGAGGCAGTCAGCGCCGTATTCGGGAGTCACCGCGTCGGTGTGCGCTTTGCTCCCCTGTTTTCGAGTACGGATGAAGAGCGCGTCTATCTGGGGCTGGTTGAGAGCGATCCGCATGCCACCTACATCCGTGCAGCGCAGCTCCTGAACGAACTCGGCGTGGGTTATCTGTCAATCGCCGAAGCTGACTGGGATAATAGCCCGGATATGCCGGAGAGTTTTCGTATTGCGCTTCGGGAAACCTTCCGTTCACCGATTATGTATTCTGGCCGCTATACCCTGGAAAAAGCCGAACGTATGCTGGAAAAGGGCTGGGGAGATCTGTTCGGCTTCGGGCGCACGTTTATCGCTAATCCGGATTTACCTGCGCGTTTTAACGCGGGCTACCCGCTGAATAAAGTAGAGACAGCCTCGCTGTATGGCGGGACCCGAAAAGGTTATACTGATTATCCTTTTTACTCTTCCTGACACCTGGAGATGGCATGTCACCAGAAAACGCCATTAAATTACTGTCCAACCCTACGCGGGTTGCGGTGCTGAAATGGCTTAGAGCCCCTGATGAAGCTTTTGCTGGCTATTCTCAGCTCTACCCTTTCGAACAGTACGGTGTGTGTGCCAGTCTTATCCAGGACAAGGCGGGGCTGTCACAGCCCGCCACCTCGCTGTGTCTCAAAGCGCTGCATGATGCCGGGTTGCTTGAAGCCAGCAAAGTAGGCAAATGGACCTACTATCGCCGGCGCGACCAGGCAGTGCGCGAAATGAACGAGACGATCCTCCAGTCTCTGCAGGAATTGTGATCCTGTTTTATAGCCACCCTGTAAGCCACCCGCCCACTGGCAGGACGTTCTTGTGCGTATCACTCGTGCGCGCTGAAAATAAACGTCCGCGTTGAGCGAAAAGCGGACATGTCTCTTTTCACTTCTTAAGTGAATGCTAAAAGGCACAGTGGACTTCCCTGGCTTACTTTTATGTATTGAGACGGATGACGTCGCCCGAACACTCTCCGCCCTGAATGTTCATGATAACCAGGGCAGCACAATCCTCCGGAGCCTGCGCGATAAGTTCACCCCTGGCATCCCACGCGGCGCTTTTACCTGCCGGTTTCCAGCCACCTGACGGGCCACAGTAATTGGCCATCAGCGTGGGCATTGCGTAAAGTCTGGCGTAATGTTGAAGCTGCCCGGCATCTTTGTCATACCCACCGGCGCTCAACACGGAGTTCAGATACACGTCAGCACCCTGCTGTACCGTGCGTTCTGCATGCACCGGTTGTCCTGCATCTGCGCATATCGCTACGCCTACATTAAATGCCTGTTCCTTAAAAATGCACTCCGTATGACCCACTGAAAAATAGTCGGACTCCCCAGGGTGAAGATGCATTTTTCGGTAATAGAAAACAGGCCGCCCGGAAGAAATCACACAGGCACCAATGGCCGGTTTTCCCTCTTTAACACGCAGCGGTGCACCTGCGATAATCGTCATATCGTATCTGTCAGACAATACCTGAAGTGGGCTAAGACAGGCTTCATCAGCCAGAGCCAGCTCTTCAGCCATGTCAGGTTCATAACCTGTCAGAGAGAGTTCAGGGAAGATGATCAGGTTAACGCCTGCGGATGCTGCGGACTTAATCAGCATGTCGTGATAATGCATATTCTCATCGATACCGCCGCGCACCGGCGCAAACTGTCCTGCTGCGATGCGTAATCTTCTCTGAATACCTTCCATGCCACTCCTCGCCGGTTTTAGAATCCTCCGTTACCCTATAAAAATAAACACTATTCGTCATCATTTTTAACAGTTGTATCGATAACGAGCTTATCCGAACACCCACTTCCGGCACAGAGCAGACCAACAGGCAGATCGAATGAAAGGTGAATTCTGCCCAACCCCTTATGTAGCAACGTGCCCAACTACACAGCAGCCTATAATTATCCCCACACTAGTGGCGTGGGAGGCAGCATATGTTTGAAGGATTTACACATACACGGGTCAGCCTTTCAGAAGCAGAGCTCAATGTGCGCTATGGGGGGAATGGGCCACCTGTTCTGTTATTGCATGGACACCCCCGTACCCATGTAACCTGGTCAAAAGTGGCTCCCGAGCTAGCCAAATCATTTACCGTCGTATGCCCTGATTTGCGGGGGTTCGGCCAATCGTCAAAGCCGGCTGATCAGCGCGATCATGCGGGTTCTTCTAAAAGAGCTAAAGCAAAAGATTGTATTGAGTTGATGAGTCAGCTTGGTTTTGAGCAATTTGCGCTTGTTGGGCATGACAGAGGAAGTTACACAGCTTACAGAGCCGCTCTTGACTATCCAGAGCGAATCACACGGCTTGCCGTACTTGATTGCATTCCAATACTTGAAGCCCTCAACCGGTGTAATGAGAAGTTTGCCCGGCAGTGGTATCACTGGTTCTTCTTTGCTCAGCCAGAAAAACCGGAGCGGGCAATACTCGCTGATCCTGACAAATGGTATGGCGGGCAGCCTGAAACAATGGGAAATGAAGAGTACCTTGAGTTCAGAAAAGCTATTCATGATCCGGAAACTGTCCATGGGATGCTCGAGGACTATCGTGCCGGTCTTAGCATTGATAAAGAACATGAGCTTCAGGATCGTCAGAAAGGAAACCTGATTATGTGCCCAACGCTTTGTTTATGGTCAAAATATGATGATCTGGAAGATATATATGGCGATGTATTAGGTATCTGGAAAACCTGGGCACGTGATGTCCGGGGCAAGGCGATAGCCAGCGGTCACCATATGGCCGAGGAAAATCCAAAAGAAGTCACGGCTGAATTACAGCGTTTTCTGTTGCCATGCTGCCAGCAGCGCACAGATATATACTGATAGTGAAACGGCAATGTCCGTTTTTGGCACAGAGCAGCCTGACGAATGCCAAAATGTCCGCTGTGAGCGAACAGCGGACAATGGTCGGGCTGGTTGCTCTGACTCATATCTGCCCGGTCCGGAAAACAAACCGGGCATTTTGAACTGCGGCGTGCCTGCGGGGCTATTCCATGGCTGTCGGCCGAACAACAATTTCATTGATGTCGACCGTTTCCGGCTTGCTAATCGCAAATACGATAGTGTCGGCAAGCGTTTCTACAGGAATTGCTATTTCATGTATCTTCCTGACCTGCTCTGCTACCGCCGCATTCGTCACGCTGGACGGTAAGTCGGTATCGACCGGCCCCGGAGAAATAATCGTGCTGCGGATATTATAAGGTGTCATTTCCATGCGCAGGCCTTCAGATATGGCTCTGACAGCAAATTTAGTTGCGGAATAAACGGCTGTGGTCGGACGGACGCGATGTCCTGAGAGCGAGGAAACGTTGATAATATGTCCGCTGTTTTGCGCTTTCATAAAAGGAAGTGCCGCAGCAATACCATAAAGCGTGCCTTTCAGGTTGATATCAATCGCCCGGTTCCAGTCATCAACTTGCAGCTCATCAAGACGGGAGTTTGGCATGATACCGGCATTATTAATGAGCACATCGACCCGGCCAAATACCTCAACCGCTTTATTTACCAATGCCTCAACATCCTGAAGATTTGCCACATCCGTCTTCGCTACTTCAACCTTTCCTCCTGCCGCAGTGATTTCTTCAGCCAGGGCATTAAGCTTGTCCAGCCGACGTGCGCCCAGCACGACACAGGCCCCGGCTGCGCTTAACCGGCGGGCTGTGGCTTCGCCAATACCGCTGCTGGCGCCTGTGATGACAACGACTTTTCCACTGATATTACTGATCATAAAAGGTTTCCTTTAGGGGGACAGGGAACAAAAACGATAACGGGCCAGGCGTAACCGGAAACGTTCTGACCATTCGTTATTCAGGCGGGGCGATTATAGTCAGAGACCAGATTGTGTAATATTCCGCATTACTACACTTCAGTTATGCAAAAATTCACAAGCCATAAGCAGGTTCAATGCAACTGTTTAAAAAACCCATTACGGGGGTGATGTGGCGGGCATGGCGCACATCCTTATGTACACTCATCCAAATGTCTTGAGTAAGAACGGGACCGTCTGGTTGAACAGGCACAAGATGATATTCTTTTGCCAGATAATCGGGCAACAGAGCTATACCCGCATGACCGGCTGCCGTTATAGCCTGTATACGCAAATCATTGCTGAAAAATACAACGGGGCGTCCTGCACAATGCTTTTTCAGCCACGCCTGCTGTGGGGTGTCTGCTACTGAATCATCGTAAGCGATAACACTTAATTCCTGCCCTGATGCAAGATACCCGGCACTGCCGTAAAGCGTAAAACTCACCTGGCCGAGTCGTCTGGTTATGACTGCTGACTCGACGGGACGAACCAGACCGAGGGTTATGTCCGCTTCACGACGGGCAAGAGAAAGGCGTTCTTTGGTTCCCGTCAGGCTTAAACGAATACGCGGATACTGTTTGTAAAAGCTGCCAATGTGCGGAGCAATAAGGTTGCCCATGAACACGTGAGGTGCAGCGATAACCACATCACCTTCCACTACACCCTGCTCTGCCCCGGAAAACCGCTCTAATGAGTATGCAGAGTCACTCATCTGATCACCGTAGCGGGCCACCTGGCGACCATCTTCCGTCAGGGTATAGGAGCGCGGCCTCCGGTCTACCAACCTGAGGTTAACAGAGGCTTCAAGCGACGCTATTCGCCGGGCAACCGTGGCATGATCAACACCCAGTTTCCTTGCCGCTGACGCCAGTGAACCTGTCTGCGCAAAAGTTGAAAAATAGCGTAAGTCTTCCCAGTCAAACATAGTGCCTCAAAAATCAGCGTAGTTAAGCTACCTGTTTTTCACCTTACACCCGATGCGCTGTGCCTTACAAACAACGCGGCGCATCATTCTGTTACCGTGAAATCATCCCTTTTCAAAGAGTCTTTCACACATAATCACGATAAAAACCAGCCCGCAGTAAACGCGATGAACGGCACACTCAGGCTTAATGAACGTCCGCTTCCGGCACAAAACGGGCCGCCACATAAGCCGATGCCCGTTATGAGCGGAGGGCGGCCGTCCGGCATCAGCTCTTCCTGGTGAACAGTCATGCCGATGAAGGGAGTAAGCCTGTAGCCGCTCGTCCTGACGGCCAGATGATTATCACTGAGGTTTGGCCCGGCAATGACGTGCGCTCCGCGTTCCTCCGCCTCCCACTTCCGGCATTTCAGCCGTCTCAAACCGTTCATCTATACTGACTATTGCAATAGTCATTTGCCGACGAGGCCACGCACAGTGAATGGCCTGGCGCGCACCGGCTGCAAAAATCCTTGTGGCATTGCAGGATGCGACTCAGCGCTAAAAGGAAAAACCTCTGTTTATCCGGGAGATAACTAATGAAAATAACCGATTTTGTTTATTCCGCCCTGATTGGCTTTGTCGCCAGCTGCCGTTCCATGACGCCGATGGCGGCCCTGGCTACAGCACGCGCTGCCGGGCGCGACACCTCGGGCAGTCTCCTGCTGCTGGACCGTCCGCTATTCAAATACGGCGCGTTAGCGATGGGCGTAGGTGAACTCTTTGGCGACAAGATGAAGTCAGCGCCGGACCGCACCGTATTTTTGGGCTTGTCAGCACGCGTGGCCAGTGCAGGGATTGCGGGCGCCGCATTGGCACCCCGCGGAGAAGAAAAAACCGGGGCAGCGATCGCTGTCTCTGCCGCTGTGCCACTTGCCTATGCAACGCTTGCGGCACGCAAAAAGGCCATGGCAGCGATGGGGCAGACCAAGAGCGGCCTGATTGAAGATACGCTCATCGTCGCTCTCGGCGCCGCGGTGGTCTTCTTCGCCACGCGCCCACATCGTATTTAAACGCACGCAGTCTGCAAGGGATGTAACGTCGCGATGTGCTGCTTTGCCATCACAAATTTTCGGCCGGGGGAAAGGATATGCGGAACAGCGTTGATGGCGACGGGTGATGTCGAGAATGACGCCGCCCGACTTAACGAGCCTGCCGCAATCCGCGACTGTCAGGCTGCCGTGCGTACTGCCTGTCCAGCGTCTTTGGAACCGGCTGCTTATAGCCAAGGACGGCATCCGCACCGATCGTTTGCACTGCGTCCATCGCCTCTGCGGCCACCGATGCACCCAAGGCCTTGGCGATCTGCGTTAATGAAAACACATCACGATTTTTTTCAATTCAGCCAACGTCCGCTTCTGACACAAAACAGACCGCCGCATAAACCTATGGTCGTTATGAGCGAGGAGCGGACATTTCCGCTTCAGCCTGGCAGCGCTTAACCCCCTTTAACCTTCCAAATATGGGAAGTATCTTCTTATTTTTGCCGATTTATTCCTCTTTTTGATAAAGGTATATTCTGAAACGGCTCATTTACGGCTACCGCCGGTAAATAGGTGGGGCATGTTAACCGTGCATAATGTGAGCAACTGTTCGTAATGACGATATAAACGGTATTGAGGAGACAGTGGCACAGTACGAGGCCACATAGTGATCTTTCATTGCTGATGGTGCCGACATGTTCTACCGAAAGCGGGAAGGTGGCTCTATGAAAATTAGCGAGGATAGCGTGATGAATAAAGATAGCGGGCATTCACAACCCGATTTGCAGGTTGTGCTTCAGGCATATATGAAAGGCGAGTCGGTCCCCTGTTCTCCAACTGAAGCCTATATGCACGAGGTTCTGACTCAATATATTGACGCCTTAAACCAGAAGAACCCTCAGAAAATCCTGGATATGTACGCGGAAGACGCAGTGATTATTGATCCGGTGGGCGCAAATCCTGTCTCCGGGAAACGTCATATTGAAACCTTCGTCAGGGAGGGGCTGTCTGCAATGCGAAAAGCGGAATTATCTGCTCCGATTCGCACATCTCCCGGTGGGTCAGCGGCCATGGCTTTCACAATTAACATGGATTTTGGCGACCACGAAGTGCTTATCCAGGTGGTAGACGTAATGCGCTTTAATGCAGACGGTAAAATTGTGGCGCTAAACGCTCACTGGGGTGTGGATGACATACAAATTATTAAGGGTGAAAAAGAGACGTTTCTTCCGAAATATATGCCTGATGTCAATACATTACGACCACCTACGGAAGCTCATATGCGAGGTGTGCTGCATTCCTATCTCGATCATATCAATAATAAAGATGTCGATGCCTTTCTGGGTTTGTTTGCGCAGGATTTCAGTGGTGAGGATCCGGTAGGCACAGCACCGATTACAGGGTTAGAAAACCTGGCGTCTTTTGTAAAAAACGGGATGGCTTCCAGGGTAGAGCTCAATGCACCTGTACGGGCAACGCAGGGGAAATCTGCTGCGATGGCGTTCTCCATTCATACAGAACTGGGAGGGCAAAACGTCATTATCGACGTTATCGACGTAATGAAATTCAATGAGGCGGGAGAGATTGTGGAGACAAAAGCCTACTGGGGTGAGAAGAACGTCAGAACCACTGAGGTGAACGGATAATATTAATGTCTTGAGGCCCGTATCCGGACAGTGAATTCAACCACGTCCGCTTCCGGCACCAGGCTGCCGGGCGCGTGGCCCTGTCCGCGTTGAGCAGGGAGAGGACATTACGCCAGGAAGCGGTGTCAGAAGCGGGTTATCAGAGAGGGCCGGCTCTTCTTCAGAGACAGAAGCCCGGCGAAACCGGGCCTCTGAAAAGCCGAGGGAGTGCAGGTAATCGCTAGATTTGCGCTGAGCCGCCGTCAACAAACACTTCGCTTCCATTAACGAAACTGCTGTCATCCGATGCCAGGAACAGTGCCGCGGCAGCCACCTCCGCGGGTTCAGCCAGCCGGCCCAGAGGCGTTGTGGATTCAACCGCGCGGAGCATTTCACTGTTTAATGTCTCGTCAGGCGAAAGGCCATGCCAGCCCGGTGTTGAGGTTGCGCCCGGCACCAGGATATTGACCCGAATCTTTCTCGGCGCCAGTTCCAGGATCCACGCCCGGGCAAAATTACGCACGGCAGCTTTGCTGGCGCTGTAGACGCTAAATGCCGGCACACCGGTCGTGGCGCTGGTGGAACCGGTCAGTATGACAGAAGCCCCCTCTTTCAGTAGAGGTAGCGCTTTCTGTACGGTAAAAAGCGTGCCTTTAACATTAGTGTCAAAGATTCGGTAGTAATGCGCTTCGGTAATATCTGCCAAAGGGGCGAACTCTCCGCCGCCGGCGTTGGCGAAGAGTACGTCAATATGCCCGGCCTGCCGCTGGACTTCCTGAAACAACGCCTCCACATCCTGCATTTTCGAGATATCACTGGGTATCCCGACCGCATTATGACCTACTTCAAAAACCGCTTTTTCAAGTTCGCCTGCACGGCGCCCCGTCATAAAGAGTTGCGCGCCCTCCGCGGCAAAACGCTTTGCCGATGCCAGTCCAATACCGCTGTTAGCGCCAGTGATGACCACGACTTTTCCTTCCAGCTTGCCCATGTTTTTATCCCGGTTGCGAAGTAGAAGAAGAGAGTAACGCTATACTTTCATATATAATAGTACCTACCAAAAGGTAAGTATGAAGGAAAAGTTATGGAGCCGGTCTGCGGCCTTGATGTGGCGTTGCATTATATTGGCGGGAAATGGAAACCTCTGCTGTTGTTCCATTTACAGTTTAGTCCGCGCCGCTTTGGCGAACTCAAGCGCCTGACGGCAGGCATCAGTGAAAAAGTGTTGATTCAGCAACTTAAAGCGCTCACTGAAGATGGCATTCTGATAAGACACGATTTCCAGGAGGTGCCGCCCAGGGTTGAATACAGCATTACTGAGTTTGGACGTACACTGGCGCAGGCGTTACAACCTCTTTGCGAATGGGGAAACGCTAACCGCTTCCGCGTCCAGGCGGGAGAACAGCAGTAAAGGAATGCCTGATAAGCATCCAATGCGTGATGTCTGCCACCCTATTTTTCTCGTTGCGGGTCTGAAAACAGAGGATATCCAATGAAGAGAATTGCGATTGATATGGATGAGGTGATTGCTGACTTTAACAGCAAGATAATCCCGAGCTTTAATAGCCGGTTTGCTCTGCAAATCAGCCTGGCTGACCTGGAGGGGTTAACCATCCAGCAACTCCATCCGGAACTCAGAGAGCAGGTTGAAGAGATGATCGGCGAAGCGGGCTTTTTTGCCGATCTGGATGTCATACCGCACAGCCAGGAGGTCATCAAAAAACTGACCGAAACCTATGAGGTGTTTATCACCACCGCGGCGATGGAATTTCCGCTGTCGTTTAATGCCAAATTCCAGTGGCTGGCCAAACATTTCTCCTTTATCAGCCCGATGAATATCGTCTTCTGTGGTAATAAAAGCATCCTGAACGCAGATTATCTGATTGATGATAATGCGCGCCATTTTGAGCATTTCAGAGGGGAAGGGATCTTATTTTCTGCCCCTCATAACCGGCAGGTCAGCGGTTTTCGGCGGGTAGGCAGCTGGCTGGAGGTTGAGCATCTGTTTTGCTCATAACGGGAGAAACAGGGCCAATGACACGTAAGCCCATGACATGTCCGGCTTAATTTCATCAACCCTCGGTATGCTTATTAACGACCATTCAGGGTGCGCATGGGATGTTATGGCCGTGTGGCACCCTCCAGCAGGCCATTCACCAACAGGGTAAAAACCTGAATCGCTTTAGGTAATGCCTGCTGCGGATCTGCGCTGGCGGCCACCCACTGGGCGGCATTCAGTGCAGCACCATTTAACAGCCAGGCGGTGGCATCGACATCTACCGGTTTGATTAAGCCGCGTTCAATCAGATCTGAAATGCTTTCGCGAGTGGCGTCGAGGCAGTTATTCTGGCTCGGCCATTTTGTCGGGTCCCCCAGAAAAGCCGGGCCATCAAGCAGCACGATGCGCCGGACTTCTTCATCCAGGGCCATCTTGATATAGGCTATCCCTTCAGCCAGCAGCTTTTGCTGGTCATCACCGGAATGTGCCGCTGCACGTTTAGCGCTTTGCGCCATTTCAGAATCTATCTGCGTAACCACCGCAGCAAGCAACCCTTTTTTATCCCCAAAATTATGGTACAGGGCCCCACGGGTCAGCCCGACACTGGCGGTCAAATCATCCATTGATGCGGCTGCAAACCCTTTTTCGGCAAAGGCTTTTCGTGCGGCCGCAATCAACTTGGTGCGGGTTTCTTCCATCGTTTCGGCGCGGCGTTTGGCAGCCATGCGGTCTCCTTGCAGCAGACGCAGCGTAAGTAGTTTGACATACGCCGCGTATGTGTGATTAAGTTTACATACGCCGCGTATATTAATTCATTTGTTTATGCCGCGCATCCGCTGTCGCACAACCGCAAAAAGGAGACGTTATGAACCAGCCGCAACCCGTTTTCCCTGCAAATCGCCATGCTCTCTATGAGAAGCATGGTTATTCTGCCGCGATCCGCTCAGGCGATTTACTGTTTGTTTCCGGACAGGTGGGTAGCCGGGAGGACGGTACACCTGAGCCCGTCTTTGCAACGCAGGTAGAGCGTGCCTTTGATAATCTCAAGGCCACGCTTGCCGCTGCAGGGTGTACGTTTGACGATCTTATCGATGTGACAACCTTTCATACCGATCCGGAGAATCAATTCCCCACCGTTATGCAGGTGAAACAAACCGTTTTCCCCACGCCGCCGTATCCGAACTGGACAGCCGTGGGTATTAACTGGCTGGCGGGCTTTGATTTTGAGATAAAGGTCATCGCCCGGATCCCTTAACATTATGAATAAAAACATCGCATACAGATATCAGGAGAACCGATATCTGTATGTTTATGTGCAGCCAGGTCAGCAACATCCGCGCCCGGCACAACCCGGCCGTTCGCATACCACCTCCGCAAAAAACCTTTTCCCCCTTGAGATAACAGGCAGTAAGGCACAGGCCACCGCCCTTAACTGCCTCGCTGCCACGGCGGCGGCATCCGCGTGACGGCATGGCAATCGCCTGAGTGATTGAAGCACCCGCCTCAGTTGCCCTGCCCGGCCTCTTCTGCGCGCTGCGCGCAGAGCTGATCACGCATCCACTGGCCTGCCGGGCCGGGCGGGGTCACGCGGCTCCAGACGGCATCCACCGTGATCTGTTGCGGCCAGCCGGGCATCGGCAATGCCTTTAAGACGTTATGGCCAAACTGCTCCACCAGCCAGCGCGGTAAAACCGCCCAGCCAAACCCCTGTTCAGCCATCTCCAGCAATAACAGGTAGGAGGGCGCAGACCAGACGCGCCCGGTGGTCTCCTGGCGGCAGTTATGCAGCCAGGTGTTCAGGCGCAACTGGCGTACCGTTTTCAGCTGTTCCATCTCCACCTGCGGCTGGTGTGCCAGCGGGTGCGACTGATGCAGCCAGACAGCGATTTCCGGCTTTATCTGCAACCTGGCCGTCGCGATATCACCGGGAAGCTGCGCCTGGCTGCGGATCACCCCGAGGTGTGCCCTGCCCTGTTGCAGCAGCGCCAGCACATCTTCATCTTCGGCAATCATGCATTCAAACTCGATGTCCGGGTAACGTTCGGAAAAACGGCGCAGCAGCAGCTCATGGTGATCGGCCTGCCAGAAATCCGAGATCGCCATGCTCAGCCTCGGCTCCACCTGGCCGCCGAGCCGCAGCGCCAGCTCATCCAGCCGCTGCGCCGCCTGAAGGATCTCCTGCGCCTGCGCCAGCACGCGCTGCCCCGACTCGGTGAGCTGCGGTTTCCGGCCTGAGCGGTCAAACAGCAGCACGCCAAGATCGATCTCCAGATTGGCAATCGCGGTGCTGATGGTGGACTGGCTTTTCCCCAACGCCCGCGCCGCTGCGGAAAATGAGCCGCTTTCAGCAGCTTGTACAAATGCGCTTAACGCTTCCGGTGAATACCGCATATCATCTATCGCTTTTTTCGATGGGAACTCATTTTATTCTTGCATAAAAAACGATGAATATAGCCCCCCTGATGAGTGTAAGGAGAGGCTATGCAGTCACGTTCACTGAAAGAGCGGATTTTACACGCGGTGGGATTTGAGGTGACGGCGATTCTTACGGTGTCGCCGCTGGCCGCCTGGGTGATGGATAAACCCCTGTTTGATATGGGGGCGCTGGCGATTGCGCTCTCCACGGTCGCGATGCTGTGGAATATGATTTACAACACGCTGTTTGACCGTTTCTTCCCACCGGCCAACAAACGCCGGTTACTGCTGCGCGCCTGCCACGCGATGGGGTTCGAGGGCGGGTTTATCCTGATCGGCCTGCCGATTGCGGCGTATATGCTGTCGATTTCGTTATGGCAGGCTTTCCTGATTGAAGTCGCCTTTTTCCTGTTCTTCCTGCCCTATACCCTGGCGTGGAACTGGGTGTGGGACGCCCTGCGCGGCAAGTGGATCGCCAAAGAGACCTGCCGGACATAACGGTAAAACAAACCGGCGGGCGGTGATGTTTTCTGCTAATAGATAGTGTCGTTAACCGATAAAACATGCCGTATTTTAGGGAGAGCCCATGACCGTCGCCTGTTTACATACCGCTGCCGGCAATATCGCTGTGTTTGATGAGGCGGCGAATTCGCTTGCCATTCCCGCTACCCGCCTCAGCCATATTGTGGTGCCGCACTGGCTGGAGGAGGCGGAAAAAAGCGGCGGCCTGACGGCAGAACAACGGGCCAGGCTGGCCGGCTTCCTGCAAAACCTGACACCCTTTTTCGATGCCATCCTGATAACCTGCTCCACCCTGGGGCCGGTGGTGGAGGATATCCCCGCCGGCCCCTGCCCGGTGCTCAGAACCGATAAACTGCTGGCAGATGCCCTGCACGCCCTGCCGGGAAAATCCGTGGTGCTGTGCGCCGCCCCTTCAACGCTGGCGTCCACCACCGCCCTGTTCTGCCCGCCCGGCCTCGCGCCGGAACAGCAGCCGGAGGTGAACTTGATCGCCGGTGCCTGGGAAGCGTTCAAAGCGGGCCACCACGCGCGCTATCTGTCCCAGATTGCGGAGGCGGCGCAACAGGCTTACCGGCAAGGCGCGGAGCATGTGGCGTTGGCGCAAGTGTCAATGACCCCGGCAGTGCGCAATTTCCCGCCGCCGCGCCGCCCCCTGACCAGCCCCCACCTGGCCCTGCAACACTGTTTCGGCTGCTGACCCCCGCTTACCCCACGGAAAAAAGACAAGGGACGGAAATGTCACTCTGGTTATCACACCCTCTGTTTCTCCCCTCGGCGGTGGTGGGCGTCACCCTGCTGCTGTGGGCGACCTCGCTGCTGCCGGAATTCCTCACCGCGCTGCTGTTTTTTACTGTGGCGATGGCGGCACACATCGCGCCGCCGGAGGTCATTTTCGGCGGCTTTGCCTCTTCGGCGTTCTGGCTGGTGTTCAGCGGCTTTGTGCTGGGCGTGGCGATCCGTAAAACCGGGCTGGCCGACCGGGTGGCGGGCGCACTGTCAGCGGGGCTGACGGGTTCCTGGCTGCGGATGGTGGCGACGGTGGTGTTGCTGAGCTATGCGCTGGCCTTTGTGATGCCGTCCAATATGGGGCGCATCGCGCTGCTGATGCCGGTGGTGGCCGCGATGGGTGCACGCGCCGGTATTCAGGAGGGCACCCGCGCCTGGTATGGGCTGGCGCTGGCGGTGGGGTTCGGCACCTTCCAGCTTTCCGCCACCATTCTGCCCGCCAACGTCCCTAATCTGGTGATGAGCGGCGCGGCAGAGGGGGCATTCGGCCTGCATTTTGGTTACCTCTCTTACCTGCTGCTGCACACGCCGGTGCTCGGCATCCTGAAGGGGCTGGTGCTGATCCTGCTTATTCACCGCCTCTTTCCGGGGCAGCCGCATCCCCCGCGCCATACCGCCGCGCCTGCGCCGATGAGTGGGGCAGAGAAGCGGCTGGCCTGGCTGCTGGCGGCGGTGCTGGGGATGTGGGTCACCGAGGGCTGGCACGGCATCGGCCCGGCCTGGACGGGGCTGGCTGCCGCCTGTGTGACGCTGCTGCCGCGGGTGGGGTTTATAACCGGCGAGGAGTTCGCCTCCGGCGTGAACCTGCGAACCTGCATTTATGTGGCGGGGATCCTGGGGCTGGCGGTGACCGTGACACATACCGGCATCGGCACTGCCGTCGGGCAGGCGCTGCTGCACGCCCTGCCGCTGGACCCGGCGCGCCCGTTCACCAGTTTTGTGGCGCTGACCGGCATCACCTCTGCCCTGAACTTCATCATGACCGCCAACGGCGTGCCGGCGCTTTACACCACACTGGCGCAACAGTTCGCGGATGCCACCGGCTTCCCGCTGCTGTCGGTGATCATGATCCAGGTATTGGGCTACTCCACGCCGCTGCTGCCCTATCAGGCCTCGCCGATCGTGGTGGCAATGGCGCTGGGCAAGGTGCCGGTGCGCGCCGGTATGCTGCTGTGCCTCGCGCTGGCGGTGGTCACTTTTCTGGTGTTGCTGCCGCTGGATTACGCCTGGTTCCGCGTATTAGGGAAACTCTAGCGCCGCGTCAGGAAAAGGCGCTGAACAGCGCAAACAGCACCAGTGCCAGCCCGCCGCCGACATCAATGATTTTTTTCAGGAGGCGGGTGTCCCTGTTTACGGCAGAGCGCAGCAGCACCCGGCTGGCCAGCGTCAGCCAGAGCACCATGATCACGATATGCACGGACGCGAGGATCAGGTAGTGGCTGAACTCGCCCTGTTTCCCGGCGAACTGCGACACCACCGTCAGGTAGAACAGGATGGCTTTGGGGTTCAGCACATTGGCCAGATAAGCCGCTTTCACCGAGACCACCGGGCCGCTGCGCCCAAAGGTGAGCGTTTCCGCGTTAATACAACTCCAGATCAGTTGCCCGCCCAGCCAGAGCAGGTAGAGCGTGCCGGCGACTTTCAGAAGGCCAAACAACCAGGGCGAGGCGACCAGCAGCGAGGTAATGCCCAGCCCGATAAGCAGCGCATGGGTGTAGATCCCGAGCGCCGTGCCGGTCAGGGTAGAGGCCAGCCCCCGGCGGCCGCCGGAGAGCGCGCTGTTCATGGCGAGGGTGAAACTGGCGCCCGGTGAAAGCACCACCGGCAGGAGAGCGGGGATAAAGCCCGGTAAATTGATGTCCATCAGCACTCTTTTCTCCCTGTTGTTCAGCCCCTTTCAGGCGAAACCGATTTTCACGCCACGTCAACAAGGCGGTTGCAGGGAGTGTTAATGCCGGGCGGCAATCCGTCAACGCAATACCGGGTAAAAAGCCCGGCCTGCGCCCCTCTACACACTGAAATTAAACGCGATGGAGATGCGCGGGCGGGTAGCGGTCACCCGCGTCACGGCATGTTGCAGCCAAGAGGGGAACATCACCAGCGTGCCGCTTTTTGGGGTGATGGCGGTGGTTAACCCGGCGCTCAGGCAATCGGCGATGCGCATCCGCAGCTCCGGGTTATACATGGAGGGCAGCACGCCGCGCGGGTCGTGGAACTCCAGTTCGCCGCCGGTCGCTGTCTCTTCCTCTCCGCTGTGGCCGTCATCCACCCAGTAAACGCCAGACCAGAACGCGCCGGGATGGGCGTGCAGCGCATTGGCGTTACCGGCCCGGTTTACGTTGGCCCAGGCGTTGATCTTCCAGTCAAACTCCGGCAGCACCAGCCCCTGTTCCGGGTGCTGCACCGCCGTCAGCTCATACGCCAGCGCGCGGGCAAACGCCGTCAACGCCCTGGCGCCCATGCCCGGCCACTCGGTGAAATCAGCAGCCGATTGCCAGCCCCCGACATTGCTGTGCCGCACGCCAAGGTTGTCCTCAGCCTGCCGCTGGGCAATCTCCGCTTTCAGTGCCTCATTAAGCGCCTCCGCCGCCGGGTGCTCGACCAGCGCCAGCGGCGTCACGAACAGGCGTTGGATGCGGATATCCTGCGGGTTCAGCAGGTTAGGGACAGCGGACTCGGGCACAGAGGACATGGGTACAGCTCCAGGCTAAGGAAGATGACAGCGGCCGCAGGCGCGGCATATTAGGAATAATCTTAGGGAGAATACCAGACTCTTTTTCGCAAATCTTTGATTTATCAACACGCACCGGGCGTGCCCCATGCAGAGGCAGCGCCCGGTAGGCAGGAGGGAGAAAATCAGGGCCGGGCACTGACCCGGCGGCGGCGGGAGAGCACATACCCGGCGACGGCGCAGGCGGCAATTCCCCAGGGGATCAGCTCTATTTGCGGGGCGTCACTGCCGCTGAGCAGTGGCAGGTTGGTGACCATCATCATGAGAGTGGCGGACATCCCGAGCAGCGCGAGCAGCGGCGCCCAGAAGGTGCGCCATGCACCGCCGCCCGGCGCGTGGGTACGCCGGAAGAACACCATCACCGCCGCCGAGACGCCGACCTGAAGCACCATGATGCACAGGGTGGCGATCGCCGAGCCAAAGGCGAAAATGTGCACCATCGGGTCCAGGTTGGCGCTGCCCATGCCTGCCAGCAGCAACAGCAGCAGCACGCTGTGCAGGTGACTGGCGTTATGCGGTGTGCCGTTGGCCGGGTGGGTGCGGCACAGCTCTTTCCAGATCAGGCCGTCGCGGCTGATGCTGAAGATATAGCGGGAAATATTGTTATGGAAAGCCAGCGCCGCAGCGAACAGGCTGGTGATCAGCAGCACCGACATGGTGTCCACCGCCCACTGGCCGACATACCGGCGGGTAATGTCGAACACGAAATTGCCGGGGTCGCGGCGGGCGATCGCCACCAGTTCGTCAAAACCGTACGCCTGTACCAGTGCCCAACTGGTAAAGCAGAAAAACGCCGTGATCAGTAACAGCGCACAGACCGTGGCGCGCGGCACCGTTTTCTGCGGTTCGCGGCACTCTTCGGCATAGATCGCCGTGGACTCAAACCCGATAAAGGCGGCAATGGCAAAGATAAAGGCGATCCCGATGTTGCCCTGCAGGAACACCGACGGCTCAAAGGAGGCGAGCGTCAGCGGCCCGCTCTTGTTGACCAGCAGCATGACGTCAGTCAGCAGCACAATCGCCACTTCCGCCAGCATCAGCACGCCCAACAGCTTCCCGCCGACCTCCACCCGCTTGATCCCCAGCACCCAGGCGATCACCACACACAGCATACTCAGCGCCCACCAGGGCACCTGCACGCCCAGGTGTTCGGCCAGAAACAGCGCGCTGAAGAAGCCCAGCATCGCCACCACCGCCGTCTGGATGGCGCAGTACGCCAGCAGCGCCAGCACCGATGCCGGGCCGCCCCAGTGCTCGCCCAGGCCGGTGGCGATGTAGGTGTAAAACGCCCCGGCGCTTTTTACATGGCGGCTCATGGCGATGTAGCCCACCGAGAACAGCATCAGGATCAGGCAGGCCGCGATATACACCACCGGGATGCCCGCGCCGTTGCCGGTAAATATTGCCACCGGCAGGCCGCCGACCACCCCGGTCAGGGGCGAGGCGGCGGCCACCACAAAGAAGACCAGAGAGAAGAGGCCGAGCGTGTTTTTGCGTAAACCGCCGCTGGCCTGCGCGTCGCCGGTGATGCCCGGCTCCGCTGTTTTCGCTACATCAAGTGAATTGCTCATCGCCGGTGCCTTTCCTGTCAGTGAGAAGTTACTCAGGCATTGGGTTCCTGAGGCAGGTGACTCACCGGAATCATTCATCAGCGTTGACGGCCGGGATAGAAAAAATCGGACAGCGCCGGGGTGCAGCCGCCGCACCCTTTCAGGGCATCAGTGGTAGCAGAGGCGCTCCCGGTATGCCTCAAGCAGGATGCGGCGCTGGTAGTCCAGCGGCGTGGTGCTGACGAGCTTTTTGAACTCCCGCAGGAAGTGCGACTGGTCACTGAAGCCCAGATCCAGCGCCAGATCGGAGCAGGCCGGTGCCGCCGGCTGGTGGAGGCAACTCAGTGCGGACTGGCAGCGGATAATGCGGCTGAACGCTTTGGGTGACAGGCCGGTGTCCTGCCGGAACTGGCGCTGGAGGGTACGGCAGGTGTACCCGGTCAGCGCCGCCAGTTGCTCAACCCGGATGTTGCCCCGCTGCCCGCGGATGGCGCGCAGGCTCTGCGCGGTCACGGCGGAGGCGCGGCGGGTCAGCCGCCGGGTGAAATAGTGGTTAAACAGCGCAACCTGCTGTGAAAACAGCGGGTTTTCCACAATGCGTTCAAAAACCGGGCGCGCGCCGGGGGTCACCTCCAGGAAGCCAAATTCCCGGTCGGTCAGCTCTTCCGCCATCATGTCCAGGAAATCGGGCATCACGCCGGGCGCAAAGCGCACGCCAAAATAGTGATGCCCCGCTTTCAGCTCGGCGCTGCGCGCCTCAAGCGTGGTGCCGCACACCCTGGCCATCGGCCGGGTGTCGTCACAGTCAAACAGGATGTCCACACAGCCGTCCGGGACAGCCAGCGTCATGCCGGCCGCTGAGGCCCGGTCAAACCGGTAGAAATGGGAGATCGCCGGGTTCTCAGACCCCATCACGGCATAGTGTCCGGCAGCACTGAGCACAAACCAGGGCTGCTCAGGGTGGATAGCGGTATCGCGGCGGAGTGGCAGGGCATCTGGCATCGTCTGGTTCTCGGGTAGCGGGAAGATAGCCATATGCCATGCAAGCCGGATGCCAGCCGCCGCGCCCTGCGTTGTCGCAAATCTTCAATACAGCCGCCCGCCGCCCGCGTTATTCATAACCCCGTTCACCGCGCTGACCGGGCGCATTCCACTGAAACAGGGGTAACGGGATGACAGATTCGACGCACATTGATTTTATCTACCTTTCTGAACCGGACATGATCCGCGCCGGGGTCACGGATATGGCAGCCTGCGTGGATACCATGGAAGAGATGTTCGGCCTGCTCTACCACGGGGATTACCGCATGGCCGGGCCGAATAACGACTCACACGGGGCCATGGTGACGTTTCCTGAGCACTCGCCGTTTCCCGCCATGCCGAAACCCACTGCCGACCGCAGGCTGATGGCGATGCCCGCCTACCTCGGCGGCAATTTCTGTACTGCCGGGGTGAAATGGTACGGCTCGAATATTGCGAACCGGCAGAAAGGGCTGCCGCGCTCCATCCTGATGTTCACCCTCAGTGACGCTGACACCGGCGCACCGCTGGCGTTTATGTCCGCCAACCTGCTTTCCGCCTACCGCACCGGCGCGGTACCGGGGGTGGGCGCACGCCACCTGGCGCGCCGCGATGCCGGCGTCATCGGCCTGCTGGGGCCGGGTGTGATGGGGAAAACCGCCGTCGCGGCGTTTATGGCGGTCTGCCCGCAGATCCATACCCTCCAGGTGAAAGGGCGCAGCCGCAAAAGCCTGGATGATTTCCTCTCCTGGGTCAGCCAGACCTACCCGCAGATCACCCAGGTACGGGTGGTGGATACGCTGGAAGAGGTAGTGCGCGGGGCGGACATCGTCACCTATTGCAGCTCAGGTGAAGTCGGTGATCCGGCCACCTACCCGCTGGTAAAACGCGAGTGGGTGAAACCGGGTGCCTTTCTTGCCATGCCGGCCCTGTGCAACATCGATGAAGGCATGGAGCAGCCCGACGTGCGCAAGGTGCTGGACAACACCGGCTTGTACCAGGCCTGGTATGACGAAGTGCCGAAGCCGGCACACCACACCATTCCGGTCATCGGCGTGCGGTTTATGGACATGCTGGCCGAAGGGAAAATCACCCGCGACCAGCTGGAGGATATCGGCAAAATCGTCGCCGGTGATGCGCCGGGCCGCCTGAACGATGACGAAATCATCCTGATGTCGGTGGGCGGTATGCCGGTGGAGGATGTGGCCTGGGGCACGGTGGTCTACCGCAACGCCCGGAAACAGGGCATCGGCGTCACCCTTAATTTGTGGGAATCCCCGGCGCTGAGCTGAAAGGGCAACCCTGCTGATATCACCTCCGGCAGTGCGCGGCGCTGCCCTTTTTACCTGATGGAAAACACCATGACCAAGATTGTTAAAGTCACGACCGGCTCTGTTTTCGAGCAAAAGGCCAGCTATTCACGCCTGGTGGCCGTCGATAACTGGATTTATGTTTCCAACACCGCCGGGCGCAACCCCCGCACCCAGATTATTCCGGAGGCCGTCACCGACCAGACCCACCAGGTGTTTGCCAATATCGAGGCGGCACTGGCGGCGGTGGATGCCACGCTGGCCGATGTCATCGCTTCGCGGGTCTTTATCCAGGACCCGGCCGACGTCCCGGTGGTGATGGCGATCATCGGCGACAAGTTCCACGGCATTAACCCTGCCTCCACCGTGACCTGCCCGCCGCTGGGGTCAACGGTCTACAAAGTGGAGATTGAAGTCACGGCTTACCGCGGTGCCTCACGCGCCGCCGTCGAGGCGGTCACCGTCACCCTGTAGCCCTTAACCCGTTCCTGAGTGAGGTATGTTATGGCACCCGCAATCACGCCGGTTCGCACCGCCACCGGCTTTCCCTCTGCCACCCATGTTGTCGTGATTGGCGGCGGCATCGTTGGCCTGACCGCCGCGCTGACGCTGGCTGAACGCAACATTCCGGTGGTGGTGCTGGAAAAAGGCCGCCTGGCGGGGGAGCAGTCATCACGCAACCTTGGCTGGGTGCGTAAAACCAGCCGCCACGCCGGGGACATTCCCCTGGCGCTGGCCGCTGACCGGCTCTGGGCCGCCCTGCCGGCACGCGTGGGCCGCGATGTGGGTTACCGGCAGGCCGGGATCATGTTTGTGGCCCGCACCGGGGCGCAGATGGCGATGCATGAGCACTGGCTGGAATCGGTCAGCCCTCTTTCGCTCGGCTCACGCCTGCTGAGCCGGGCGGAGATCGCCGCCCATGTGCCTGGTGGGCGCGGGCAATGGGCCGGTGGGATCTACACCGCCAGTGACGGGCGCGCGGAGCCGTCGCTGGCGGCCAGCGCGATTGCGGCGGCGGCCATCGCCAAAGGGGCGGTGATTGTGGAGAACTGCGCTGTACGCAGCCTCGTCACCTCAGGCGGGAAAGTCAGCGGCGTGGTCACGGAACAGGGGGAGCTCCGCTGTGAGCAGGTGTTGCTGGCGGGCGGGCTGTGGTCGCGGCGTTTTCTCGGCAACCTCGGCATTTCCCTGCCGACGCTGCCGTTGATCTGCTCCGTGCTGCGTACCGCGCCCATGACGGGGCCGACTGAGATCGCCGTGGGTGCGCCGGATTTTTCGTTCCGCAAACACAAGGATGGCGGCTTTATCATTACCCAGCGGGGCGCGCTTGATGCCTCCCTGACGCTGGATCATCTGCTGCTGGGGCCGCGTTACCTGCCGCAGCTCCGTACCCAGCGGGATTTTCTGCGTATCTCACTGGGGAAAGCGTTCCTGAAAGATCTGGCCCTGCCGCGCCGTTGGGGCACGAAAAAAACCTCACCGTTTGAACGTGTCCGTACCCTGGATCCGCAGGCCAACCCGGTATTGAACACGGAAGCGATGACCAACCTCCGGGCGGCCTGGCCGGCGTTTGAGCAGGCGAAAATTGAAGAAACCTGGGCCGGGGTAATCGATGTCACGCCGGATTCGAACCCGGTGATCGGGCCGGTGGCCGCCCTGCCCGGCCTGACGCTCGCGACCGGCTTCTCGGGGCACGGCTTCGGCACATCCCCTGCTGCCGGGCAACTGGCGGCGGATTTGGTGTCCGGCCATCCGCCACTTATCGATCCGTCGCTGTACCGGTTTGACCGCTTTTAAAAGCGCTTCGGGCCTGGTGCTGATGCTCAGTATTCAGATGAAACGGCCTGCGAATTACGTTACGTTTCAGGGAGAATATTTCACAAGGAGCGGAAAGCATGGCGTCAAAACGGCTGTTTATTGTGCACGGTTTTATGGCAGGCCCCGATCATCACTGGTTTGGCTGGCTCAAAAAAGAGGCTGAATTACTGGGGATGACGGTTCACATCCCGGCAATGCCTGACCCGATGGCACCGGATGAAACCGCATGGCTTTCTGCCTTGCAGGCCGCAGTGGGGGAGCCGGATGGCGACACCTGGTTCGTGGGGCACAGCCTCGGTTGCATCACCATCCTGCGCTACCTGGACCAACAACCGCCCGGACGCCCTGCCGGGGGTGTGATTATGGTGTCCGGGTTCAGTGACGCGGTGCCTGCCCTGCCGGAACTGGAGGCGTTTACCCGCGCGCCTCTCGACGCCGCACAGCTCATCCGGCATATTCCCCAGCGGATAGTGGTGGCCTCATTGAACGATGAGATTGTGCCGCCGGCGCTGACGTTGCGCCTCAGCCAGCAGCTCAATGCCCCGTTCTATGGCTTGCCGGAAAGCGGGCATTTTCTTGACCGGGACGGCTTTAGTGAATTGCCGCTGGTGGCCGGATTATTACGCCGGTTGACGGCCGGTTAACGTCAGCCCTGACACCTGAAAAGATACTGTTTATTTCAAACAGTTATCGACATGATTGCGTTAATTTCATCTAAAAACCCTGATTATCCCCTTTAGGGGATAAGTGTTGTTTTATCCTCTCTGGCGGATAAAGCTGGCCGCGCAAACCGATGCGGTGATTGCCCGTGCAGAACGCCATCTGCCCAACGGTTTCCCGGTATTCATCAGCGATCCGGTTTCTAGCGGCCTGCAAAAACAAGCCCGGAAGATCCTCTGGTGCGATCCTGTCTGGCTTATCAGCAGGATCCAGCATGGAAAACAGATCGGGGAAAGCCGGATGTTATCAGCATGTTATTAGTGGCTAAAACGCCGCAGAACGTGTTTTACGGCGTTCCGTGAGACGATCCAAGGATGGATCGAAAATGATCGTCTCGCCGCTCTGCGTGCGTTCCAGCGCGTTTTAGGCGGCTTTTTTGCGGGTACTGCGCTTTTTAATCTCTGCCTGTAACAATTTGATGTTGGCCGCATCACCGATGATCGTGTACCAGTCCAGCCATTTCCGCAGGTCAGCCAGGGTAATTTTCTCAGAAGCATCAAACGCTTCCAGTTTCTGGCGGTACTCTTTCATCAGGCTGATGCACCGGCGTGCCCATTTTCCTTCCAGATCCGATCCGGCCACCGCGTGGGGCCGGCGGGGCAAACGCGGACGCAGAGGTTTTGCCGCGCGCTGGCCTGATTCGATCACGTAGAAAAATTTGATCGCAGTGACGGATCGTCCCACTTTGACCGGCTGCCAGCTCACGGAAATATCGGTATTGGCATTGATCCGTTCGATGGCGGGAACCAGCACGTCACGCTTGAAGAAGCGGTATTCCTCGTACTTACCCACCAGCCCGGTGCGCTCTTTCATCCAGTCGATCTCGAAAGGATCGGTTTCGATGATCCCATTCTGCCGGGAATTGCGCGCCAGGTTGCGGAACTTCACCAGCCAGCTGTAGAGCCGGAAAGCGAAAGGCGTATCCAGGCGGGACACATGCTCAAAATCGACCTGAGTAAATTCTTTCTTCAGATCATAAAGATAGGGAACAACGTCCGGGGAGAAACGGATGGTGACGTCCGCGGTATTGTCTGAGGCATCGTAACGAATCGAAGAAAACCAAAAGCGTTTGACCTTGTCCAGGCGCTTTTTCTTCTCATCCCACTCGTAGGTGATGATCGGTTTGCTGCCCAGTGAATCAGCCGCCTTCTTGAGCTGCTGATGCGTATGCGAAGGGTGGACACCAAACATCTTTTCAAAATCAGCAGGATAGAGAGTGTAGAGACCATCCGGCTGTACTTTTTTGCTGTCAATCTGGACCAGGGCTAAGTAGAGCAGACGCATCTCATCGAGCGTGGCGCTGTAGGCACCTTCAAGTAACTTGTTATCCTGCGTAACATACAGTTTTTTAACGTCCAGCTTAGCCATGTGCTTTCCGACAGGTGATATTTTAGCAAAATATATCACCTTAAAAACCGAGTTATCAACAGATCCTGAGATCACGTTTAGCCGCAAATCTTATCACGTCAGACCGCAAATCTTATCACGTCAGACCGCAAATCCTATCACGTTAAGCCGCAAATCTTATCACGTATGCCTTTGTAACCCGTTGAAGCAGATAGGGAAAAACACCCCTAGAAACAAGAAACATAGAAACATAGAAACAAAGAAAAAAACAAACTAACGCAGCTTCGCTTTGTTTTTTAAGATCTGAATAATGTGAAATCAATCAACTTCAGCATAATTGCAAAACAGGGCTATTCAACAAGAAGTAATACGCTATTTTATTGTTTTGTAATAAATAATATGGAAACTAAGACCGCAAATCTTATCACGTTTGGCGATCAGCCCACGGGATCCTCCTGCACAACCGGATCGCCGTTGCAGGATCGCGACTCATCACCCAGCGAAATAGGTTTCCCTTTCTCATGAACCGCAAAACGTATCACGTATGGATTTTCCTTTGCCTGAAAGCGCCCTGATGAACCGCAAAAGTTATCACGTTTCACCTGGCTGGGGTATTAATATAAACCACTGATAATTAACTATTTTAACTCAAAAGGTAAACGCTCCCGAAAACATATCACGTTTGGAAGCCCGATCGCAGTCTGGCGTGAAATGAGTGAGAAATCCCACCGCAAATCTTATCACCTTAAGATAAAAAGCAGTGCCAAATGGATACTCTTTTAGTACTAAAAACACCCGCAAAAGGCGTGATTTTGATGCCTTTTTGATACTGACTGAGAAAAACGGCGACAACACGATGCCGGGCCGGATGAAAAGGGGTAAGGAAACATCGCCACAAGGGCAGAAAAAAGTGCGGTTTGCCGGAATTACGGCCGGTCTGGCAGCACCGGAACGCCACCCATTCCTGCACTTTATCTCTATGGCAATTTTCAAGTGCAGCCCACTCAATATCACACTTCCTTGATCTGCCTCATCTCCCCAGCATTTTATAAAATGCCGGATTCTCAACCTGTTAAGACACACGTTCCGCACCGCAAATCTTATCACGTTTATACTGCCTCAACGCCGCAATTCTGGTGCTGTTTTGATGCCTTAACAGTATGTTTAAGACACTTAAAACACTCCTTTTTAGTACCAAAAAAGCACCGCAATTTTTATCACGTTTCCCTGGATGACGTTCTGATTCTGCGCTGCGACCGGGAAATCTTCGCTATACCTATCTTTCACGACATATAAAAGAAGGAAAGCAAGAATCATGTCCGCATTCAACGAACTGCCCGGCTATACAGACGGCGCAGAGGTGATCCGGGTTGAGAGCCGGGAAACACAGATTGATGCCATCAGCCATATTATCTACTCACAGGTCAAAAGCGTGGCAGAAATCCGGCAGCTGAGAATGTCACTGCTTATCCCACGCAGTGAGCAGAAAAAACCGGCCATCCTCTATTTTCCGGGTGGGGGCTTTATGTCCGCCCACCATGAAAAATATATCGGTATGCGGTATGCACTGGCGAAAGCCGGGTTTGTGGTGGCGGCCGTGGAATACCGGGTGATACCGAACCCCTACCCTTCCTTAATAGAAGACGGCAAAGCAGCCGTGCGGTTTCTGCGGGAACATGCTGAAGAGTACGGCATTGATAGCGCCCGCATCGGCGTGGTGGGAGATTCCGCCGGGGGCTATATGGCACAAATGATGGCCATGACCAACGGGCAGCGCACCTTTGATAAAGGACGTTACTTACAGCACGCGTCAGATGTCCAGGCCGCCGCCACGCTGTACGGCATTTCCAACCTGCTTAATATTACTGAAGGGTTTTCTCCCGAAGCGCAGGCCATCCAGCGTTCGCCGGCCATCACCCAGGCACTGTTAATCAACGGCGTGGCATTTAAAGAACATGGGGGCGCGCCAATCACGGCTGATCCGGCCAGGGCGCTGGCGGCCAGCCCGATGGGTCACCTTGAGGGGCCAAAGCCACCTTTCCTTATTATGCACGGGAGCGCAGACACGCTGGTTTCGCCGGTGCAAAGCCAACAGCTGTACGAGGCGCTGAAAGCGCGCGGCAATCAGGCTGAGTATGTGATCATTGACGGCGCGGAACATGCAGACCTGCACTGGTTCCAGCCGGCGGTGATTGGCCGGGTGGTGAGCTGGTTCTGCCAGGCGCTGGATCACCCGGCTCCCTGAGGCGGCGGGCGGGCATGGCCGGCTTTGCTTACCCACTGAAAACAGGGTTGAATTGTGTTCCGTTTTGATATTCAATTGGTACCAATTCAGCACTTAATTAACTCCAGGAAGGTATCATGATTATACTCATCGGCAGCCAGAAAGGCGGATGCGGCAAGTCAACCACGGCGGCCAATATCTGTGCAGAGCTGGCGCGTCAGGGCAAAGATGTCATTCTGGTGGATGCAGACCGCCAGGGTACCGCGTCAAATTGGGTCACAGACCGGAACGGGCAGGAGGATCTGCCGGTGGTTCACAGCATCCAGAAATTTGACAATATCCGCGAAACGCTGCTCGACCTGGCCAAGCGCTATGAGTATGTGGTGGTCGATTCCGCCGGGCGTGACAGCCGCGAGTTGCGTACCGGCATGACGGCCGCCAATGTGCTGCTGGTGCCGTTCCGCCCGTCACAGCCGGATCTGGACACCCTGCCGAAGCTTAATGACATCATCACCCAGGCGCTGGACATCAACGAGGCGCTGCGCCCTTGTGCCGTATTGACGATGGCCCCGACCAATCCGGTGATCAATGAAACGCAGGAAGCCAAAGACTACCTGGCTGATTTCCCAATCCTTAACCTGCTGAATACCGTGATCCGTGACCGCAAAATTTACCGCGATTGTATGTCTGAGGGTAAAGGCGTGGTGGAAATGGATAACGGCAAAGCGAAAGCGGAAATTCAGTGTCTGGTACAGGAGTTGATCTCATGGTAAAACGCCGAGAAGCGCCGGCTATCCCGGTCGATAAAAAAATAGAAGCCTTTGCAGCCCAGGCTGACCATAGTGTGGCAGCCGAACCCACGCACGATAAAGACGCCAAGCGTGATTACAAAGCTATCCGCGTTCCGTTCAATGAATATGAGTTCGCGCAGCTTGAAGCGTTATGTGAAAAAACACAGCGCTCCAAACTGAATATGATCCGCTATGCGCTGGCCTTTTATGCCGAACATGGGCAGAACGAGTTACAGTGATCCTGTTTTGACACCTTTATGGTACTAAAAAGGCACCGTTAAGGTGCCTTATTGATTGGCAGCGCTATAAATGCGCCTGCAAAAAAGTTATGTGACATGCTGCTTTTTATTCCGCCGGTACAAACAGCCTGTTTCTTCCCTCTCACCTTTCTGTTCTTTTTTACGCGGTCTCTCTTTCCCACATTACCCCGGCTGAAGCGAAAACACCGCGGTAAAAACAGTTTTCGTTCGTTTAACGAAGCGCTGCGGCCAGGCTAACGACAGGACGTGTCAAAAAGGTGTCGGGATAGTGTTAAAAAAATACCTTTTTGGTACTATTATTGTGCTGCAAAGGTGCCGTTTTTATCCCGTTTTAACCCCCTGAAATTATCCTTTTCCTGGCTGATGGGCTGGGCGCAAACTCAAGGTTATCCACAGAAACGGTGGATAACTTCGGGAGAAGCTCTGCTCAACCTACCAGTCTGCGGTGCTATCTCTGATAAAGTGATTAAACGCAAATCATCTTATGCATCAGTAAACCTGAAGTGTCCCCCGCCGGGGCGCGGGAGATTAACGCTCTGCAGGGCGGTTTATCTGCCCTTTGCACCGGGGGGAATCACGTAAACTGATGCCGCAACACCGTTAACCTGACCGGAGGAGTGCTTGGCTTTATCCCGCTTTAAATCGCCTGATCGCGTCATGGCGGTTTTCCTGCTTATTATTGCGGTTGCCGTGGTCTTCGTGGTGGGCTGGTCAATGTGGCAATCCTGGCAACACACGTTGCAGGACACCGAAAAGCAGGCCAGAAACCAGTCGATCTCCTTGTCCCGCCAGGCCGAGGATACCTTCCTGCAAGTGCAGATCACGCTGGAAGACATTGTCCGCCACGTTGATGATATCTTCGCGAACCCGGCGAGCTACCTCGGCCCGCAGGGGTTGTTGGGGGTGCAAAAAAGCCGGTTGCCGCAACTGCATGGGCTTTTTGTTTATGATGCGCAAGGGAACTGGCTGGCGACTTCCGGCCGCCGGATGTACCCGCAGGCCAACAATGCCGACCGTGAATATTTTATCTGGCACCGGACGCATAACGATGCGCGGGTGCATGTCGGCCATGTGATCCACAGCCGCTCGACCGGTGACCTGATTATCCCGGTCTCTTTGCGGCTGAATGACGATCAGGGCCGGTTCCGCGGGGTGGTGCTGGGCACGGTGCGGGTCGATTTTTTCCGCCAGTTTTACGGCTACTATGAGATGTCGCCCAAAGACATTCTCGGTTTGACCCATCTGGATGCCACGGTGATGTACGTGCGTCCGTTTTCAGACCGCATCATCAACAAGAGTATGGCGGACACCCCGCTCTACCGCAGCCTGCTGAAAGCCTCGCCCCAGGGCGCCGGTACCTGGCACTCGCCGATTGACGGCGTCACGCGTATTTTCGGCTATGCCCAGCTTCAGAGCTACCCGCTGGTGGTGGCGGTCGGCATTGACCGCGATCTGCTGAAAACCCAGTGGATTAAAAACAACCTGGCGATTATCTGCCTCAATGTGCTGCTGTTGATGACCATTTCCCTGTTCGGGATGCTGGTGCTGAAACAGTTCCGTAAAACCGTGAGGCACCGGCGGGAGCTGATGCAGACACAGGATGAGCTGACCCGCGTCAACCTGACGCTTCAGGATCTGGCGTTGATTGACAGCCTGACCGGGCTGGGCAACCGCCGCCAGTTTGATATTTACCTGGAACAGTGCCTGGCGCGCGCGTCCCTCACCGGCGCACCGGTGTCACTGATTATGTGCGACATCGATTTTTTCAAAAGCTACAACGACACCTTCGGCCACGTCGCGGGGGATGAGTGCCTGCGGCGGGTGGCTGATGTGTTGAAATACCTGCCGCGCCGCAGCACTGATGTGGTGGCGCGTTACGGCGGGGAGGAGTTTGCGGTCATCCTGCCGGGCACCCCGGCCAATGAGGCGGAAAAGGTGGCAAAACGCATCCGGTATGCGATACACAACGCGGCGTTGCCGCACCATACCTCCCTGCTGCCCGATAAAATCATCACGCTCAGCGCCGGGATCAGCACATCCACCGCCGGGGATGACGCCACCACCCTGAAACAGGCCGCCGATGCCGCGCTTTATGCCGCCAAACGCGCCGGGCGGGACTGCATCATCAATGCCGCCTGCCTGACAGATAACGGGTAAGTTTTACGGGTAATCCCTATTTCTGGTGTAAAAAGAGTGTATAAATAGTACCAAAAAGGCACCGTTAAGGTGCCTTTTTTACATCGCTAAATGGAACGTTGATTCCGGTTAATAAACGTGTGGAAAGTCACATTCGTTATTTTACCCCTGTCCTATACTCAGCCTGAGTTTTTTGAGGGGAAACCATGCCTGCTTATCTCATCCGGGTTTTTTCCATCATCACTGCATGGTGGCTGTCAGTGGACAGCAAGAGCAAGACGTGGCTGAACGCGATGTGCTGTTTTACGTCTCTCGCTGACCTGGCAGAAGAAGAACCTTCAGTGTCTCAGGACGCTGGGGAAGAGATTGCCGCGGGCTGGGCACAGTTATGGTGCAGCGCCGGGAAATTATGCCGCCCCGGTGCCTCTGTAGCGGCCCACGTTGCAAAAAACCGGCGTCCTGCCGCGTCACCTGTCCGGCTGCGCAGCCATAAACGCCACGAGCTGGCTTTCCTGTTCCGCACCCGCTCTCTGCATCAGTTAATCCTGTGCCGCCACGCCAGTGGCGAGGCCGACGATGCCGCCTTCCCCTTCGCTCTCTTCCTGCAAAGCACAATGCGCCTTTCGCCATTGTGCTTTTTTTATTGCCTGAAACTGACCCCTGTAAGGAGTTGTTATGTTCATTATTTGTGTTGCAGCCTGCCCGACCGGGGTGGCCCATACCTATATGGCGGCGGAAGCCCTTGAAATAACCGGCAAGCAGCGCGGCCATGAAATAAAAGTCGAAACCCAGGGCAGCATGGGGGTGGAGAACGCCATCACGGACGCCGACCTGGCACGCGCCGATGCCGTTATCCTGGCGGCGGATGTCGCCATCCTCAATAAAGAGCGGTTTAACGGCCTGATCAAACTGGAGTGCTGCGTCGCCGACCCGATTAAGTTTGGCGATGCGATATTTGAGGCGCTGGAGCAGGAGGTGACGCATGGCTAAGGGAAACGGGGGAAGCACCGCACCGGCGGCGGGCCAGGAGATCAAAACCGCCATCATGACCGGGGTGTCATGGATGCTGCCTTTTGTGATTGCCGGGGCGGTCATTATGGGCATTTCACGCATCGGAGCCTCGCTGTACGGCATCGATAACATCTGGGATGCCGGGCATGAACAGGCCGCGAGCCTGGTGGTGCAGCTGCTGCATAAATTTGATGGCTTCGGGGGCATGGCGCTGTCGCTGATGTTGCCTGTGGTCGCCGGTTATATCAGCTTTGCGCTGGCCAACAAGCCTGGGCTGGCACCGGGCATGGTCGGCGGCCTGCTGGCAAACAGCCTGGGCACCGGCTTTCTCGGCGCGCTGGCGGCGGGGTTTGTCGCCGGGTATATCGTGCGGGCGCTGGCGACGATGGTCACCCTGCCGAAGGCACTGGCCTCGGCCGGGCCTATTTTTATCCTGCCGGTGGGCGGCACGCTGCTGACCTGCAGCGTGATGGCGTTTGTCATCGGCACGCCGCTGGCCGCGCTGAACCACGGCATGGAACAGTGGCTGCTGGCGATGTCAGGCACCAACACGGTGATCCTGGCGGCGGTGGTCGGCGGCATGGTCGGGTTCGATCTGGGCGGCCCGGTCAACAAAGCGGCCGTCACCACAGCGATGGCGCTGTTGGCGTCAGGGATTTATGCCCCGAATACGGCGGCCCAGGTCGCCATCATTGTGCCGCCGATCGGGCTGGGCCTGGCGACGTTGCTGTGGGCCAACCGTTTTCCGGCCTCCCTGCGGGAAGCGGGGAAAGCCGCCACGCTGATGGGGCTTATCGGGGTGTCAGAAGGGGCGATCCCGTTTGCGCTGGCCAACCCCAAAATCATTGTGATCAACGTCATCGGCTCCGCCGTGGGTGCCGCGATGGCGGTAGGGCTGGGTGCGGTGAACCGTGCGCCGATTTCCGGCTTTTATGGCTGGCTGGCGGTGGAAAACTGGCTGGTGTATGTGCTCGCCATTGCGACGGGGGCGGCGATGATTACCGCCGGCTCTTTGCTGATCTTCCGGGGAGAAGCCATGCCGGAGGCGAAAAAAGCGCCCGCGGCACCGAAATTCAAAGTGGGCCGGTAATCACGACCCGGTTTATTTATTTCAGACGAGAGGCGTCAGCAGAAAGCCCATTTTCTGGGATGCCGCCCACCCTGAATAACCCCTGACACAGGAAAAGGGATAATCATGAAAACCGTGCATGTCATTCAGCATACGCATTGGGATCGCGAGTGGTATTTCACTGAGAATGAGTCAAAAACGCTGCTCTATTATTTTATGCAGGATCTGCTCTGTCGCCTGGAACAGGATCCTGACCTCGGGCCTTTTGTGCTGGATGGGCAAACGGTGATGCTGGAGGATGATGTGCAGGTCGCCCCGGAACACCGTGAACGCCTGCAAACGCTGATCCGCCAGGGGCGGATCCTGATTGGCCCCTGGTATACCCAGACCGATTTTTTGGTGGTGGGGGCGGAGTCGATCACCCGCAACCTGCTGTTGGGAAAAGCGGACTGCGAGGCGTGGGGCGGTTACATGCCGGTCGGCTATGTCCCGGACTCTTTTGGGCAGAGCGCCCAGCTTCCGCTGTTTCTGCGCGAGTTCGGCATCGGCTGCGCGGTGATCTGGCGCGGCTGGTGCGAGCATGATGTCCCTGCCAGCGAATTTACCTGGTGCGCCCAGAACGGCAGCCGCGTGACCACCGCGGTGCTGCCCTGGGGCTACGGCTGTGCCAAAGGGTTGCCGGGGGAGGCAACGCAGGCGGCGCAACGCCTGCCTGAAATCCTCGACAAACAGGCGCGTTTTTCCCTGACCGATCACCTGTTGCTGCCTAACGGCAACGACCAGTCCCCCTTCGAATATGCAGTGCCTGCGATGCTGGATACGCTGAACCTGCGCCAGCAGGCTTACCGTTTTAAGCGCAGCAGTTTTACTGCCTTTTTCAGCGCGTTGCAGGCCACCGGCTGCGCGCTGCCGGTATGGCGCGGCGAGTTGCTCAGCGCAAAATATATGCGTGTCCATCGCGGGATTTATTCCACCCGCATGGACATAAAACAGCGGAACGCCCGGCTGGAGCAGTTTGTCAGCCAGACGCTGGAGCCGCTTTTGGCGATGAATGCCCGGCTGGGGCTGCCCTACCCGCAACCGGTGCTGGAACAGATCTGGCGTGGGGCGATGAAATCGCAGGCGCATGACAGCATCGGCGGTTGCAATGCAGACCGCGTAAACAGCATGGTCAACGCGCGCCTGTGCGATGGGCTGGAAAGCGCCCGGCAGCTTTATGAACTGAACATGGCCATGCTGGCGGCAGGCATCACGCTGAACGGCGAGGGCAAGAAAATCATCGTGTTCAACCCGCTGCCCCACGAACGCGATGCGCATGTCCGCCTGACCCTCTACACGCCCGAACAGGATTTCTGCATTGTGGATCAGGCCGGGGCGCCCTGCCGCTGGCAACTGCTGCATGAAGCCCCGCAGGATATGTCGCTCATCGTGCAGGAGCTGTCAAACAGCACCACGGCCACCTGGTATCGCAAATGCGACATCCTGCTGGAGGTGAAGGCCTTGCCGCCCTGCGGTTACCAGACCCTGATGTTGCAGGAGGGCCGGGCAGCCGGGTTTGACACCACCCCGGCCGCGGTGGAGGGGCTGGAGAACCGCTGGTTACGGCTGGTGGTCGAGCACGGGCAGCTTACGCTGGAGGATAAACGCAGCGGGCAGCGCTATCCCGGTGTATTGCGGCTGGTGGACGGCGGCGACGCCGGGGATAACTACAACTATTCGCCCCCGCCGGAAGACTGGAAAATCAGCAGCGACGGCTGCCTGACCGGCCTGCACGGGGTGCGCGGGCCTTTGAACGATACCCTGACGCTCACCTGGCGCATCCCTGCCCCGCTGGACGCCGCCGCCCGCGAGGCCAGGCAGTGTAATGCCGCGCTGGAGGTCACCCTGATCCTGTCGCTCCCGCATGACCGGCCGTGGCTGGATGTGGAGATTGAGGTCAACAATACGCTGCGCGACCACCGGTTGCAGGTGGAAATCCCGGTCGGGGTCAGTCAGGCCGTTCACTTCGCCGATCAGCCGTTTGGGCTGATTGAACGGGAAAACCAGCCTGCCGCGTTGCAGCGCTGGCAGGCGGAAAACTGGGCCGAGGCCCCGGCGTCACTCTGGCCGATGCAAAGCCTGGTGATGCTGCATAACGAGACGCGCGGTGTGTGCGTCGTTACCGAGGGGTTGCGGGAGTATGAAATCCCGGCCCAACAGCCACAGACGCTGGCGATCACCCTGTTCCGCAGTGTCGGCTGGCTGGGAAAACCTGACCTGTTGTGGCGGCCGGGCCGTGCGTCCGGCATGGCCCTGCCGACGCCCGATTCGCAGCTTCCCGGCCTGTATCGCGCCCATTTCGCGGTACTGCCGATGGCGCAGGGGCAAGATGCGGCCTTCTGGCGGGCGGTTGAGCAGTGGCGTACCCCGGCCGCCGGCTATCTTGAGAGCGGCTGGTCACGCTTTCGCACCAACCCACATGGGCTGCACTTTCCGGCGCGTTACAGCCTGCTGTCATGGGACTGCGCGCTGCATTTCAGCACCCTCAAAAAAGCGCAGCACAGCAATGCGCTGCTGCTGCGTGGCTGGAACCCCGGCCTCACGCCGCTTCACTGCGGGCAACCGGTGGCTGAGGGGGCGTGCCGCCGGGTCACCCTGGCCGAGACGCCCAGCGCGGTAACGGATGACGTGGTGACCGCCGGTACGCCGGTTTCCTGGTTAATCGACTGATGCCACAGGAGGAGAATATGATGCTGACCCTTTCATTCCATTACCCGTTACCGCATGGCCTCCATGCCCGCCCTGCCGGTGCACTGGCGCGCTGCGCCGCACGGTTTACCTCGTCTGTGACGCTGGTGAACGGCAATAACGCGCGCCAGGCCAATGCCAAAAGTGCGCTGGCGCTGGTGGGGGCGGATGTCGCCCTGGGAAATGCGTGCCGGTTACAGATTGACGGGCCGGACGCGCAGGCGGCCCATCAGGCGTTGAGCCATTTTATCCTGCATGAGCTGGCCGGGTGCGATACCCCACCGGCCGCGCACGCGCCGGGCACAGACTGTGCACTGCCGGTTTTCCTCGCACGCACGGCCTCCCCGGTGCTGCGCGGGAACGGCGTCAGCCCGGGGATAGCGCTGGGGGCGCCGGTGAGTTTCACACCTGCCGATCTTCACCGGCTGGCGCAACGTGAGCCTGCCACCGACCACGCTACGCAGCATCAGCACCTGCTGGCGGCGTGGCACCGCGCCCGTGCGCAACTTGAACGCGACGCCGCCGCTGCCCAGGGCGAGGCCGCACAGATCCTGGACGCGCATAGCCAGTTGCTGGGGGATGAGGCGGTGGAAGAGGCGCTGTTCAGCCAACAGGGCGCGGCCAATGCGCTGGCCGCCCTCGCCTGCGCCCTCGATGCGCTGCGTTTGCCGTTCCGGCAGAGCGACAGCGACTATTTGCGCCAGCGCGAGCTGGATATGCAAGATTTGGGGTTCCGGTTGGCCGCGTGCCTTTCGCGCGATCCGCAACTGGCAGTACCGGCGCTGACACAGGCGGCGATTGTGCTCTGCCGGGGCAGGATGACGCCGGGGCAATTGCTGGCCCTGCGCGGCCCCCACCTGCACGGCATTGTGATGGAAACGGGCGCGGAAACTTCCCATACCGCCATTCTTGCGCGGGCGTTTTCCATACCGTTGCTTTGCGTGCCGCCTGGGGCGCACCCGCAGATGCAGCAGGCAACCCGCGTGCTGCTGGACGCGCGCAATGGGGTGCTGGTTGCTGACCCGGATGCAGTGGCCGGGCGATGGTTCACGCTGGAGCGTGATAAACCGCGGCCTCAGTGGCGTGAGGAAACGGCCGCGCCGCGGCCGCTGATCACACCTGCGCTGGTACAGCTTGATGACACCCTTCCCGATAAATATGAGGTGATAAAGCAGCTGACCGACAGGCTGGAAAGTGACCAGCGTGCCGCGTCCGGCGTGGAGGCGGAGCGCGCCATCTGGCAGCGTGAGGCGGTGTTCTCCACCGCGCTGGGCTTTTCCGTGGCGATCCCGCACTGCCAGTCCCCCGCCATCCTCCACAACACGCTCGCGGTATTGCGCCTGAAAACCCCGCTGCCCTGGGGCGACGGGGTGGATGTCCGGCTGGTTATCATGCTGGCGTTGAAGGCGCAGGCACAGACTGAGCATATGCGCATCTTTTCCACGCTGGCACGCAAGCTGATGCACAGCGATTTTCGTGAACAACTGATGAATGTGCCCACGCCAGAGGCGCTGGTGGCCTTTCTGGAAACGGAGTTGGGCTATGGGGACGGGGCAGCGCAGGCGTAATTGACCGGGCAAACGCCCTTTTCGCAACAGAACAGGTTGTTGCATGGAGCAACATAAAATGAAGAAAATCATTCAGCGTTATCTGGCGCTGCTCGCTGTCGTGACCGGCAGTGTGGCTGCCGCCGACACCTCTCCCTATCGCATCGCCTTTATGCCGGATATCCACTTTCATGATGTGTACGGGCAATTTGCCGACGGGGCCTTTGCCGGCCTGAAAAACAGCAAAAGTGGCCGCCCGGCGGTGATCCGGACTATGTATGCGCAGTTGACCTCCACGCGTTTGTTTAATGAAAATTACTTCGCGCTGCGGGCCGCCCTGGATGACGCCGGCCGCAAAGGGATTACGCTGGTCGCGCTGCCGGGGGATTTCAGCGATGACGGGCAGTCGCTGCACCTTCGCGGGCTGGTCTCGCTGTTGCAGGAGTATGGGCAACGTTATGGGATGCGTTTCTTTGCCACGCCGGGCAACCATGATCCCAACCGCCCGTTTGACAGCCCAGGCGGCGAAGAGGATTTCCTCGGCCAGGGCGGGCAAACGCAACGTATTTTCAGCCGGGGCGCAAAAGAGTGCAGCGGGTATGCGGGCCGTACCGCCCTCATCAACACCGGGGCCGGGTTACCTACCCTGTGCAGCGAGGAAATGGCCAGCCGGGGGTATGAGTATGTGATGAAGGCGATGGGGCCGTTTGGCCTTACCCCTTCGCCTGCCGACCGTTACTGGGAAACCCCCTACTCTGATTACCACCAGCAACCTTACCGTTATCAGGCTGCATTGCAGGCCAGTGATTTTGGTCGCCGGCAGTATGAAATTTGTACCCAGGGTACCGGTGGGCGTTATAAGCAGCCGGGCTATGGCCCGTGCTTTATGGTGGCGGACAGCAGCTATCTGGTCGAGCCTGTTCCCGGCCTCTGGTTACTGGCTGTTGATGCGAATGTGTATGTGCCGGACGAAAAAGCGGATGCCGGAAAACCTGGGGCGGCGGGTAATTTTGCCGGCTCCGGTGAGGCAGGCTACAACAAAATGCTGACGCATAAACAGCAGACTGTGGCCTGGATGGCCTCTGTTGCGCAGCGCGCAAAAGCAGAACATAAAACGCTGGTGACGTTCAGCCATTTCCCGATGGTGGAGTTTGATAACGGCGCAATGCAGGATATGGAAGCGCTGTTTGGTGAAGGCACCTTGCAACTTACGCGGGCGCCCCGTCAGGAAACCAGCTATGCGCTGGCGAAAACCGGCATTGGCGTTCATGTCGGCGGGCATATGCACTTCAATGATACCGGCGTCCGTCGCTACCCGGACGGCAGTGTGTTGGTCAATATTCAGGCACCGTCGCTGGCGGCTTATGTCCCGGCCTATAAGATCCTCAGTATTAAAAACCGCACAGAGATGGAGGTTCAGACGGTGATCCTCGGGAGTGTGCCGCGTTTCAACGAGCTTTTTGAACACTATCAACAAGAGTGGGATTACCTGAACGCCAGCCATTCGCCGCATCTCTGGAATAAAGCCATTCTCACTGCGCCGGACTATTACGCCTTCACTGACTGGCATATCACCGAGCTGACACGCCTGCGTTTTCTGCCCGAAGAGTGGCCGTGTGACATCCGCCAAATGCTGTTCAGCCTGAACGGCAAAGAGATGCTTATCCTGAGCCAGTCAGCGGGGCAGATAACCTACCGCGATATCCTGGGCGGGCCGCCGGGCGTCGCGCCTGCGCAGTGCGCATCCGGCAGCACGCCGCGCAAGGGGGAGATCACCCGGCGCTATTCACAGGAAAACCCGGAGGCCTGGGAAAACGCCCGGCAAAAAGCCCAGGCGCTGGCCCAGCAGGCGGGATTGACGCTGGAGGACTTTGCTCGCTGGAACGGATTTGACCTGGCCGTGGATTTTTATCGCCTGCGTAATGCGGATGAACTGGCGCTACGGGATATCTCTGCGGCGCGGTTGAGGCAGTACCACCTGTTAACCGGCAGCCTTGCCGCCACCCTGCCGCCGGCCACGCAAAAAATTAACGACAAAAGCCGATTCGACGAGGTGTTTCGCCTGCGGTTCGGCACCCTTTTCCGGGTGCTGGATAAGTACCTGCACGGCCAACCCAGCCGAAATTTCCGGGTTAATCTGCAAAGCGGGGAAATCACACCACTATAATGTGCCTGTGCAGGCTGGCTGTTTTTTTGGTGTAAAAAAGGCGCCTCATTAGTACCAAAAAGGCACTCTTAAGGTGCCTTTTTGGTGTTGTTTATCCTTTCACACACACCACCTGCCGGAGGGTATGCACAATCTCCACCAGCGAGGATTGCGCCGCCATCACCGCATCAATATCTTTATACGCCATCGGAATTTCATCGATCACTTCGCTGTCTTTGCGGCATTCGACATGGGCTGTCGCACGGATCTGGTCAGCCACGCTGAAACGCTTTTTGGCGGCGGTGCGGCTCATGGTCCGCCCGGCGCCGTGGCTGCATGAACAGAAACTTTCTGCATTACCCAGCCCCCGGACGATAAAACTTTTCGCCCCCATTGAACCGGGAATAATGCCCATCTCGCCCTTCTGGGCTGACACCGCGCCCTTACGCGTGACCAGCACCTCTTCGCCAAAATGTCTCTCCCGCTGCACATAATTGTGGTGGCAGTTCACGGCCTCCTGCTGGGTCATAAAGGGTTTCGGCACCACCCGGGAGAGCGCCGCCAGCACCCGCGACATCATCACCTCGCGGTTGTGGCGGGCGAAATCCTGCGCCCAGCCGACCGCCGCCATATAGTCCTCAAAATGGCGGCTGCCCTCTTCAAAATAGGCGAGATCGCGATCCGGCAAATTGGCGATATGGCGCTGCATATCTTTCTGCGCCAGTGCAATAAACAGCGTGCCGATGGCATTCCCAACCCCGCGCGAGCCGCTGTGCAGCATCACCCATACCCGTTGCTGCTCATCCAGGCAGATCTCAATAAAGTGGTTGCCGGTGCCCAGCGTGCCGAGGTGCTGGTGGTTATTGGTTTTCAGCAACTGCGGGTATTTGTCGGTCAGGCGTTTAAAGCGCGGGGCGAGCGTTGACCAGTGGTTGTCCACCTCTTGCGGCGTACGATCCCACGCGCCTTTATCGCGTTTGGAACGCGCCGTGGTGCGCCCGTGCGGCACGGCCTGCTCAATGGCGCTGCGCAGCCCGGCGAGGTTGTCCGGCAAATCCGTTGCCGTCAGCGAGGTGCGCACAGCAATCATCCCACAGCCGATGTCCACACCGACCGCCGCCGGGATAATTGCCCCGCGGGTGGGGATCACGCTGCCGATGGTGGAGCCTTTGCCCAGGTGCACATCCGGCATCACGGCCAGGTGTTTAAAGATAAACGGCATTTTGGCGGTGTTCTGTAATTGCGCCCTGGCTTCCGGCTCGACGGGCACACCCTGCGTCCACATTTTTACCGGCGCGCCGCCGGGTGAGGTCAGCAGTTGGATCTGATCGGACGGTTTCTTACTCATAGCGATAACTCGTTAAAAAAAATCGGGGGGATGATGTGATACCACCCTCTCATAAGGATAATCCTGAAATGCTAAACGGGAGAGGCGCACCAGAAAGATAACCTGTATAAAGGCGCGTTACGGTATCGGAAAGGTGCTTTAGTGGTACCAAAAAAACACCTTTTTGATGCTGTTTTTATACTTATTAATAAGGAATTTAATAGATGAATCTGTTGTCACGTTGCCGCCGTACTCTGCTGTTCGCTGCCGGGCTGGCGCTCTCCGGCGCTGTTTTTCAGGCCGCTGCGGCCACCGATACGCTGACGGCCCAACTGGCGGAACTGGAGCGCAACGCCAATGGGCGGCTTGGGGTCGCGCTGATCGACACCGGCAGCCAGCGGGAAATCACCTACCGCGGTGAAGAGCGCTTCGCCATGGCGAGCACCTTTAAAGTGCTGGCGGCGGGTGCGGTACTGCAACGCAGCGTCACGCAACCGGCGTTGCTGGAAAAACGCATCCGTTACGATCGCGCCGCCTTGCAGAGTTACGCGCCGGTCACCGGCAAACATCTGGCAGAGGGGATGACGGTCGCAGAACTCTGCGCAGCGGCGATTGAATGGAGTGATAACACCGCCGCCAACCTGTTGTTAACCGAGATCGGCGGGCCGCAGAGCATTACCAAACTGGCGCGCAGCCTGGGGGATGACAAAACCCGCCTTGACCGCTGGGAGCCGGAATTGAATACCGCCATTCCCGGTGATGAACGCGACACCTCCACACCGCGGGCGATGGCGCGTAACCTGCAACACCTGGCACTGGGCGAGGCCTTGCCCCAGGCCCAGCAACAGCAACTGATTGGCTGGCTGAAGAACAGCCAGACCGGTGCGAAGAGTATCCGCGCCGGGGTGCCGGCAGGCTGGGACGTCGGGGATAAAACCGGATCGGGCGACTACGGCACCACCAACGATCTGGCGGTTATCTGGCCGCCGCACGGCAAACCGCTGGTGCTGGCCATCTACTTTACGCAGCCAAAAGCGGATGCCGAAGCCCGCCGCGACGTGCTGGCAACCGCGACCCGTCTCGTGCTCGCCTCGTTCACCACTTCGCATTAATGTGGTGCTGAATTAGAGCAAAAAAGGCACCGTTAAGGTGCCTTTTTGGTACTAAATAGGTGTGATTTTAGTGTGGGCAATGAGAAAGGACGGACTGGTCAGTGCGTCATGACGTCCAATACATCAAGACATTCCTCAACCACCACGTCATCAACTTCTTCAATAAAACGGGCACCCCGTACCTGAAAATCAAACGTGTGGACATGGCAAAGGGTGACGACACCCTGTGTCGCTGAACCACTTCCCATCAGTGTCACAGTAAACCCTTTTTCACGGGCGGGAACACTGCCCTGGGTAATGAGCGCGCATAATGTTGTCCCCAACTGATTCACGGACTGATGGCTAAGTACCAGTACATAGCGCCGGTCATTGCTGCCTCCCTGTAACTCTTTTCCCCGTGTTGGTGAAACATCAATAGAATAGATATCACCGCGGTCGGGGATCCTGCCGGCTGCTGCCATTAAAGCTTCTCCTTGCCTACAAATTCAAGCGTTGTTCCCCAGGCTTCTTCTTCAGAAAATGCAGGGGCTTCCAGGTCACACATTGCCAGCCGTTCTTCCAGAGTGAGTTTTTTCTTTGCGGCTTTGAATATCATAATGCCGCCTTCAACCGCTTTTTGTTCAACCACATCACCACGGCTGATACCGGCTTCGCGCATCAGGAAGGCGTTAAGTATGACACCATCGCTGTTACCCCATTTTCTGACCGTACCCATCATTACCTCCCCAGTAGATATGGTTAAATAATATCCTGTTGTTTATACATTGTCTATCCCTGGCAGAATGCGCTCAGAGAGCCATTTCAATGATCCAAATGGCCGTTGTCAGGTGCTCGCTGTGTTCAGCCCTATACACTAATATGGTACTGAAGAGGAATTAAAAAGGCACCGCCAAGGTGCCTTTTTGGTACTAAATAGGTGTGATTTTAGTGTGGGTGAAACGCAGCCTGTCAGGCCCCACTTACCGGCGTTTCATGCAGATGCCGCCATTGTAACCCGGCCTCTGTGTGGCTGAAGACCACGGTAGATCGGCGCAAATGCGCAGGCTGGCCGGGCAGGCGCTGGCGCTCCTGATAACTGACCACGGCACCCTCCGGCCATTGCGCAATCAGCGCCATCTCTTCGATATCAATCGCCAGCCCCGGCCGCGCGTTGCCGTGGGCGGTGAAAAACGTGGCCAGTGCCGGTTTATCCAGTGTGCTGCCGCCCAGGGTCACCATCGAAAAATCGTCCGTAAAATAGTTCAGCAGCGCGGGCAGTTCGCCCGTCCCTTTGCCAAGCCACTGCTCAATGGCGATGTGCAGATCAATCACGTGTTGAAAATAGGGGTTCATTAGCTCTCCTTAGACAAGGCAATCCGCCGCACAATGCCGCGGTTATCCAGACGTAATACGCCCGCCAGCGGTAACAGCGTGCTGGCCGCGACCAGATAAAAACAGCCGTGGCTGGCGCGCAAGAGATCCATATGCTGTTGCAACACACCGAACAGCATACTGACCAGCGTGACGCCCAGACAGAAACTGAGCTGGCGGTTAATGTTCCAGAGTGCGCTGGCTGCCGCCAGCCGGCTGTCAGGTATGGTCAGAAAGGCGCTGCTCTGGGCCGTGCTGCTGCACAAACTGCCGCCAAGTCCCATCAGCGTAAACGCGGCCAACAGCCACGTCTCTTGCCCGGTGCCGGCGATCTGGGCCAGCAGCAGCATACCTGCGCCCTGCGCCAGACAACCTGCAACCAGCAAGGGGCGTGGGCCCAATGTATTAAACAGTTTGCCGGTAGTGAGGATCGCGACAAAAGAGGCCAGCGCCCACGGCACCATCATGGCGCCGGCCTGAGCGGCAGTCATTAACAACTGCGCCTGCAAAAACAGCATTGCCAGCAGGTTCACCCCCATAAACAACCCCGGAATCGCCTGATACATCAGCATAGCCATCCGCAACAGCGGGTCATGCAGCAGCACCGGGGCCAGCAACGGGTGAGGGTGGCGGCGGCTGTGATGAATCCCGTTCACCAGCAGCAGCGCACCGGCGGCGACCAGCACCCAGGGTTGCCAGCGCATGCTGTGTTCAGCCAGCCCGGTCAGGCCGAGCAACAACAGCGCCACGGCCGCGCTGAAGGTAAGCAGGCCATGCCAGTCCAGCGGGGTGCGTTCCGCCGGGGGTGGGGTGGGGCGTAACCAGCAGGCGGCCAGGATCAGGGCCAACAGTGCCGGCGGCAAACTGGCGAAAAAGATGCCGCGCCAGCTGAACTGGTCAGCAATCAGGCCGCCTAACGCCGGTGAGAGCGCCGGGGCCAGCAACCCCACCAGCATAATGGCAGCCGACAGCCTGGCCCGTTCATGGCGGGGATAGAGGCGGTATGCCAGCGTCTGCCCGACCGGGATCAGCAGCCCGCCGCCCAGCCCCTGCACAATCCGCCAGCCAATCAGCGTCTCAATGCGGGCAGCAGTACCGGCGGCCAGGGTCGCCAGCAGGAACAGGGCCAGCGATAACAGCATGATGCGCCGGGCATCTACCCGTTGCATCAGCCAGGCGCTGAGCGGGAGCACCACGGTCAGGCCAAGGATATAGCCATTGCTGACCCAGGCAAGCTCAGCCAGGGAAGCATGCAGCGCTCGCCCGATAGCCGGAAAAGCGACACCGGTACTGAACATATTGATTAAATCGACAAAAAATCCCAGCAGATAGAGTACGGCAACGCGGATGCGGTAGGGCATAGGGCCTCCTGTAATAGGGGGCCAGTGTAGCGGCTGAGCGAGGGCAGGATAACGCCGCAGCAGGCGACCAGAGTGTTAATGGAATTTTGACAATCCACGCACCGGCATCTGCCGTGCAGAAGGCAGGGGTAGGATCCCTGCCCGGCAACTGCGTATACTGCCGGCTCTTTTGAGCAGGGATGGCCTTCTATGTTGAATTTGCAACGTCTGGCGATGTTTGTCGCGGTGGTGGAAGCGGGCAGCTTTACCGGTGCCGCCCAGTCATTGGGCCAGACCAGGGCGGTGGTCAGCGTTAACCTGAAACAGCTGGAGAAAGAACTGGGCGTGGCGTTACTGGTCCGCACGACCCGGCAGCTGGCGCTGACGGATGCCGGGGAGCGGTTTTATGCCCACAGCCAACAGTTGCTGCGCGCGGCTGAGGCGGCGCTGGAAGAGGTGCGCGGAGAGCATCAGGGGTATCAGGGTACCTTGCATGTTGCCAGCACGCCGGAGTACGGTGCGCACGCGGTAGTCCCGGCGCTGGCGGCCTTTGCCCGCCATCACCCTGAATTACGCATCCGCCACAGCTCCTCCTCCCAGCATACCGATCTTGTCGCCGCGCGCGTGGATGTGGCAATCCGTCTTGGCAGCCTGCGGGACTCCAGCCACCATGCGGCGCGGATTGGCCGTTTCCGCATTTTGCCGGTGGCCGCAAAGGCGTATCTGGCGCGCCATCCGGTGCAGGATCTGGCCGGCCTGGCGCAGGCGCACTGGATAGCCCATTCACGCCTGGCGTCGCCGCTGAACTGGCCGGTGAAAACGCCGGAAGGCCACACCGTGGCCTTTGACGTCGCAGGCGGCGCAGCCTGGCTGGCGGACAGCGCTGCGGCCCTGCTGACCTTTGTATTGGCGGGGAGTGGGGTCGCACTGCTGCCGGACTGGCTGGTACAGCCGCTGGTCAGGGAGCAACGGCTCACCGTTCTGTTGCCCGATCATCGCTTCCCGTCGCAAGCGATTTCCGCCCTCTACCCGAATACCCGCCACATACCGGAAAAAGTGCGGGCGTTTATCGACTTTTTCAAAGCCCGGACGCAGGCAGAAAGAGAGAGCTGAAAGGTGTAAAAAAAAGCACCTTATTGGTACTAATAAGGTGCTGTAAGAGTACTTTTTTTATATCAAAAGAGTGTCATGATGATACCCCGAAAATGGGGTTATGGCCCGCCGACAAACCCGGCGATCTGGTGTTGCCAGAGCCGGGTATAGAGGCCGTTTTGCGCCAGCAACTCCTGATGGGTGCCCATCTCCACAATCTGCCCCTGGTTCAGCACAATCAGCCGGTCCATGCGGGCGATGGTCGAGAGACGGTGCGCAATGGCGATCACCGTTTTCCCCTGCATCATCGGCTCCAGGTTCTCCTGCACCGCGGCCTCGACTTCGGAATCGAGCGCGGAGGTGGCCTCATCCATGATCAGGATTGGCGCGTCTTTCAGCAGCACGCGCGCGATGGCGATGCGCTGGCGCTGGCCGCCGGAAAGTTTGGTGCCGCGTTCGCCGACGTGCGCCGCCAGCCCGGTGCGCCCTTCGGCATCACACAGCCGTTCGATGAACTCATCGGCATGCACCTGCCGTAACACCTGCATGATCGCCTCCTCGGTGGCCGACGGGTTACCGTACATCAGGTTCTCGCGCAGTGAGCGGTTCAGCAGGGACGTATCCTGAGAAATCATGCCGATCTGCGCGCGCAGGCTCTCCTGGCTGACATCGGCGATGTTCTGGTCATCGATCAGCACCGCGCCGTCCGCGACGTCATAGAAGCGCAGCAGCAGGTTCACCAGCGTGGATTTCCCGGCCCCGGATGGGCCAATCAGGCCAATCTTTTCACCGGGGCGGATGGTCAGGTTGAAGTTCTGGATCACCGCATTGTAATTGTCATAGCGGAAGCTGACGTTGTTAAAGCGGATCTCCCCGCGTGGGATCGCCAGTGGCGGTGCCTGCGGGCGGTCAACCACATTGATCGGTTGCGACACCATTTTCACGCCGTCCTGCACCACGCCGATGCCGCCGAACACGCCGTTCACCACCCACATCAGCCAGCCGGACATACTGACAATCCGCAGCATCAGCCCGATCGCCAGCGCAATCGCCCCGACGCTGATTAAAGACTGCGTCCAGAGCCAGAGCGCAAGCCCAGTGGTCGCCACGATCAGCAGCCCGTTCAGCACGGTGATCAGCAGGTCAATGCCGGTGATAAGCCGCCCGGCCTGTTGCGCTTTCTGGGTCTGCTCACTGATAGCTTTGCGGATGTATTGCTGTTCCAGCGAGGTGTGCGCAAAGAGTTTGACGGTGGTGATGTTGGTGTAACTGTCGACAATGCGGCCCACCAGCCGCGAATAGGCGGCGGAGGATTTCACGCCGCGCTGTTTCAGCCGCGGGATGAAATAGCAGAGGGTCAGGGTGTAACAGAGCAGCCAGGTGGTAAGCGGCAGCATCAGCCGCCAGTCAGCAGAGGCGAAGAGAATCATCGAACTGACGATAAAGATAATCACATGCCAGACGGCGTCTACCGCCTGCACGGCGGAGTCCCGCAGGGCGTTGCCGGTCTGCATAATGCGCTGGGCGATGCGGCCGGAAAAATCACTCTGGAAGAAGTCCACGCTCTGTTTGATCACATAGTTGTGGTTCTGCCAGCAAATCAGGCTGCCCATGCCGGGGCTGATGGTCTGGTGGATCAGCATGTCATGCAGCCCTACGCACAGCGGCCGCAACACCAGCGCCACCACCGCCATCCACAGCAGCTCGCCGCCGTACTCATCAAACAAGTCCACCGCCGCAGTATTGCTGACGATGTTGATAATGCGGCTGAGGTAATTGAACAGGATCACCTCAATCAGCGCGCCAATCAGGCCGACAATCATCAATGCGGTAAAGCTCGGCCAGACCTGGCGCAGGTAGTAGAGGTAATAGGACGAGACGTTATTCGGGGGCGCCTCACTGGGTGCAGCCTGGAAAATATCAATCAACCTTTCTAAACGTCGATAGAACATAGCGACTCTCGCGTGTTAGGTGATTCACAGATGCAGCCTGTGGCAATCGGCAGGCTGTCCCATAACGTAGTGACCGGGGCCACTCTTCTTTCCTGTTCGGAAAACCAGGCGCTGTGTTCGTCAAACGACATCAAAGTTAAGGCTATAGGGCGCAGGCCGGGGATCGTCCGGTCACGCGCCGCCGCACGGTAATAACGTGTTGTGACTATTGTTGTTTATGGATGGTGCAGGAATGCTTAGTGACATCTACTAAGATAGTGGGTAGGTCAAATTATGTACATGTGAAGGCGGGCAGGGCAGGCGGGAAAGGAGACGCTTTTTGCCTGGCCCGGCGGGAAAAGGCCTGCTGATAAGCGTATAACCAATGTGCCGTAATGACACTCTTTTAGTACTAAAAAAATGTAAAAAAAACACTGTTACAGTACCTTTTTGGTTCAAAAAAAGGCGGGCTGTGACAAGAGCCGCCGCTAAACAACGGCTTACCCCACCCAGGAAGATTAAAAATAATCCGGGGTGTTTTTATGCATAAAAAAGCCGGTCAACTGACTGGCTTGGGTGAACGCTGACGCTGCGGCCGGGGTTTACGCCTCAACCTTAAACACGCGGATGGCACGCGCCAACTGGTGCGCCTGCTCCTGCATCGACTGGGCAGCGGCGGCGGACTCGTTCACCAGCGCGGCGTTCTGCTGGGTGACCTGGTCCATCTGGGTGATGGCGGTGTTGATCTCTTCAATACCGCTGCGTTGTTCCGCGCTGGCCAGGGTGATTTCACCCATGATGTCAGTCACGCTTTTCACGCTGGCCAGCACTTCTTCCATCGTCGAACCGGCTTTGGCGACCTGCTTCTCGCCCTCATCCACTTTCGATACCGAGTCTTCAATCAGCTGGGCAATCTCTTTGGCAGCGGAGGCGGAACGTTGTGCCAGGTTACGCACTTCAGACGCCACCACGGCAAACCCGCGCCCCTGTTCACCGGCACGCGCGGCTTCCACCGCGGCATTCAGCGCCAGGATGTTGGTCTGGAAGGCGATGCCGTCAATCACGCTGATGATGTCGACGATTTTCTTCGACGAGGTGTTGATCATATTCATGGTGCTGACCACCTGCTTCACCGCGTCGCCGCTTTCGGTCGCCACCCTGGAGGCCTGCGCCGCCAGTTGGTTGGCCTGGCGCGCGTTGTCAGCATTCTGCCGCACGGTGGAGGTCATCTGCTCCATGGCGGAGGCGGTCTCTTCCAGTGAGCTGGCCTGCTGTTCGGTGCGGACTGACAGGTCCATATTCCCGGCGGAAATCTCACCGGAGGCGTTGGCGATAAGGTCAGTGCCGCTGCGCACTTCATTGACGATTTTCAGCAGGTTTTCGTTCATGTTTTTCAGCGCCTGCATCAGCTGGCCGGTTTCATCCGTCGAGGTGACGCGGATCACCGTGCGCAGATCGCCCGCCGCCACATTTTCGGCAACGCTGACGGCGTCACGCAGCGGGCTGACGATTGAACGGGTCAGTAGATAGCCCAGCAGCACCGCAGCCAGGATCGCCAGCGCGGAGAAAATCAGCGTGACATTGATGGCGGTGGAGCCGTCTTTGAGCGCTTGCGCACCCTCAGATTGCAACTGGCCGGACTGGGAATCGGCGAACTTCACTGCGCTGTCGAGAAACGCGTTCTGCGCCGGGGTGATTTTCAGCAGCACATATTCGGCGGCGGCAAGCTCATCACCGGCGCGCACCAGGGCGATCAGGGCCTGTTTCTGGGTTTCAAACGACTCTGCCGCGGCTTTCACCCCACTGATTTTTTTCTGGCCGACGGCGGTGGTCTGCAGGCGGGCGATTTTCTCAATCGCCTCGTTGGTCTGGGTGGTGGCGGCCGCGAGCTGCTTAAACCGTTTCTCATTGAACTGCGGCCGCGCGGTATCAATAACGATGCCGCGCAGGAATTTGATCTGATCGTTCACGCCGTCCCGGACATCAAACGCCAGCCGGACTTTGATGTAGCGGTCATTGACGATGCCATCCACGGCGGAGTTGATGTTGCCGATTTTGACGATGGCGGTGGTGCTGACGATGATCAAAAGCAGGATGACTAACCCGAATGCCGCCCCCAGACGGAGGCCCACTCTCATATTTTTCACAGAAACCATCACTTCTTCCCCTTTGAAATAGAATGCGGCAGCGCGGCCATCCCTTAATACCGGGTATGCCCGGATAACGCCCAAGTACGCTGGCTTACCGGCAGCGCCCCGGCGCACAGGCACCAGGGCTTTTTTTACGCTCGCCGAGGCTCACTAAATCGGCACCGGCAGGAAAAACTTGATATAAATCTGTGAGTAAGATCACCCAAGGCTTATCGCGGAGCAGGGGAGGGGATGAGGATAACCCTGCGATTTCAAGGAGTTGAGAACAGGGTAGGGCCGTACGGCAAGGCCCCCGCAGTAAACAGGGGCCAGAGGGAATTACGCGTCTGACGGTTTGGTTTTCCCAAACAGGGAAGGTGCCCAGAGGCTCGGGTCAACCTCCTGGAACTGCGCGCGGACAAAGTGTTCTTTCAGGTGGAACGGCACCGTACAGTCGAAAATTGTTTTGGTGGTGGTGCCTTTGGCGGTGACGCGCGGGTCATACTGCGGTGTTTGTGACGGGTCGAGCACATGCCCGGCGACACCCGGCACAAAGATCGCGTCCATGTCACCTGAGAAGCGGGTCTGCATCGCCCAGAGCACATCATCGGTATCGAATAAGTCGACATCCTCATCCACCAGAATGACGTTTTTCAGCTCACGATACACGGCCAGCGCAATCAGTGCTGCCTGGCGGGTCATGCCGTCGTCGCCGTCATGACGTTTCTGCACCTGCAGAATGGCCAGGAACTTGCCGCCGCCTGCACTGTGGGCATAGACATTTTTCACCAGCCCCGGCAGCGCATCCTGGCACTCAATGTGGATACTGGCTTCGGTCGGGATACCGGCCAGGCTGACGTGTTCTTCACCCGGCCCGACCAACGTTTGCAGAATCGGGTTTTTGCGGGTGGTGACGGCCTTGACCTTGATCACCGGCAACGAGGGGTTCGCCTCACCGGTATAACCGGGGAATTCCGGCATCGCTTTACCGGTATGGGTGTTTTGATCTTCCTCCACGCGGACACCCGGCAGGATTTCCCCTTCAATCACGATTTCCGCCCTGGCAATCGCCCGCTGGCGCACAGTCAAACACTCCACCAGCTCGACCGGCTGGCCGCGCAGGCCACCGGCCACGCACAGTTCATTAAACCCGAATGGGGTGGTGGGTGCCTCGAACTCCGCCCCGATATAGATGGCCGGGTCCAGCCCCATATTGATGGAGACCGGCAACGGCTTGCCCGCTGCCTCTGCTTTCTGGCGGAACACATCGATATGCCGCCCCGGCGCAAAGAAAATCGACAGCTCATCCTTACCCTGCACGCACAGGCGGTGGATGGTGACATCCGCGTTGTCCTGATCATCCGGGTCACTGCCGAGCACCAGCCCCATGCAGAAATAGGGGCCGGCATCCTCGGCGGTATTGGTCGGCGCAGGCAACAGGTTGCGCAGGTCAAAGCCCGCTTCATCAGCGCGGTGCACCACTTCCTGACAGGGCGCATCCTGTTGCTTTACCATCACCGGCGGCGTGACGTTCCTGCGCGCTTCCGCCATCTGGATACCCAGCTCACGTACCGGTGCACCCAGCAAAGCGCTGACCCGTTCACGGCTGGCCAGCATCCCCACCAGCACCCGCGCATCCGGGAAGCCTTTGATGTTATTAAACAGCATCGCCGGGCCGGTGCGGGTAGGGCGCATCACGGTGCCGCCGGCGCCAATATGGCGGTAGACCCCGGCCAGTTCGCCGATGGGGTCCGTCTCGCGGTCTGTTTCCAGGTAGTGGCCCGGCAGGGTTTTCAGCAAGGCGATGGCGGAGCGTAAATCGTTGACCGGCGGCACGTCCCACCCCTGGGGGTGGGCATCGCCGGGATTGACCACATGGTAATGTGCTGGGCGTTTCTGAGGCATGGCGCGGTACTCCCTATTTTTTCTCTGCGTGGATTTTCAGGCGGTAGAGCACCGCCCCCCAATAGCTGTTGCAGAACGGCAGGTGGGGGTCATCCTCCTGCCATTCACCGTCCGCCAGGGTCACCTGCGTCACGCCTGGGGCCGGTTCCGAGAGGGTCAGGGTCAGCGTTTTGTCGCGGGAGTTGCCGGGGCCTTCCACACAGGTCTGGGCGATCAGCCGGTCCGGCTCAAGCTGGTCAGTGCGCCAGCCAAAACGCAGGCCGGGCTTTGGGGTGAGGGTCAGGATCCGGCCGGAGGCAATATCGCCTTCCACCTGGCCTTTATGCCAGACGGCCATCTCCTCCGGGGTGGTCAGTGCGCGATACACCGCGGCGCAGGGGGCCGCGATCTTGATGGCATGATGCAACGTCTTCATGACTTCTCCTCCTGAAAATAGGGATGCAGTGAGGCTGCCCCGGCATCGGCGGCAGGCGTTATAGCCTTCACACTATATTGCCTTCACACTATAGCAGTGCGGCATAACCTCACCCGGCCCGGCAGCCGTCACCACATATCCTGATGCAGTTTTTAACCAAAAGGCACACAATATTGAAGGGATAAGCAAAACCGGATTGGAGGGAAAGCAAAGCAGGCAGGAAAAACAAAAAAGGCTCCCACTGTGTAGCGGGAGCCTTTAGGGTACTGCAGATTGACACATTAACATTTACTGACTTAACAACATGATACTTCGGTTTGCACATCTGATGAGGTGCACTGTAATAACAGGAATATATGACACCCGATAACTATGTCCTCCTGTATAACGCGTTGATGACACTGACGCGTAGGAAATACTCCGCTATACCGCCAGCCCGGATGCGCAGCCGGCTCAGTACACCGCCCTGCGATAGGCATTCTTTATTTCACGGCCTGATAACTGCCGTTGCGTAATATAACCGCGCCGCTAAAGAACCCACGGCAATAAAGAACCTGATTATCGCGGTAGTTCCCCCTGCGTGCGATGAGCAACTGCTATTACGTGGCCTGAAAGCGTGGTTACGTAAATACACCCCAGGAATAAACGCCGGGCGTAACCTTCCCATACAACATTCACTTCGTGGCCTTTATCGCACATCTCTTCATACAGATAACTGCATGGCAACAACAAGATATAAACAGCGGCACCCTTCGCCTGATGCCTTGATCATTTGTCATCTCATCGTCACCTTAAATGTAGTATTCGCTGCTATAATGTCAACCCATTTTTTTAAAAAATGATGATTTATGAGAGAGGCGGAAATAACGGTTTCAGGCTGTTTTCCGTACCCCCTGTTAAATAACAGAAAACCACCACGCAACGGTGAACCTTTTTTCACACCCCCCGCCGGCAGGGCCCGGCAACCCCTTTCCGCGCCGGGTTCCGCCCGCCATGCAGCCGCGGCAGCCATGCGGTGCAGGGCCATCACTGATTTTTTTTATGAAAAATGACACCGGGCGGTTTATCCGCCGTATGCCCCGGCCGGGCACCACGGGAAATAAGAATGTGCTCTCTTTGTTCAATAAGGAAAAGTGAGAAAGCGAAGCGCGGGGAAATAAGTCGGTGAGATAAAATGATGGCAGGAAAAATGCACCCTGTGCAGCCGGGTGATACGCTCAAAAAATACCTGCTGCGGCATTGTGATAAATAAAGGAGCACCCAATGACAGCCAAAGATGACTTTTTCAAAAAGATGCGTGAAAACGTGGAAGAAGAGAGAACCGCGATTGAGGCCGTGAAAGAGGATATCTCCATGTTTCAACGGGAAATTGCCTTCCTGTTCGAAAACATCGAGTTATGGTTCCAGGACAGCAGCGTCCGCTGTGACAGGACAGAAACGTTTCTGACTGCCGGGAATGCGCCTTACGCCCGCTACCAGGTTCAGGAACTGCGCCTGACCAACGGCAAAAAGACCCTCTTTATTGTGCCGCAGGGCCTCTATTATTTTGGCGGGGCGAAAGGCTGTATCCTGGTTTCCGTGGGCAATGACCGCAGTGACAGAAAACTGTTTGAACTGCGGATGCAGGACAGCCGGGCGAACTTTGAAAACTGGGCGATCATTGACCATCAGAAACCGCATCACGTCACGCCCTTTAATGAAGAGAATTTCTTCAGGCTGATTTATGACTTTTCCTGAGCACCTTCACACCGGGTCACCGGCGTCGTGCTCATGGCCCGGCCAACGCAATTGTGGAAACAGCAATAACCGGATGTTAAACAAGTAGAACAGCGGCTTAAACGCCCGCTCATCCCGGCTTGCCAGCATCTCCAGCCGGAACAGCAGTAAATCGAGCTCCTCCAGCAACGCCGGGTGCGGGGCGGTGTGCAGCGATTTCATACGCCGCTTGAGGTATAACCCCAGCTCGTGAAACATCTGCCCGCTGTCGATGTGGTACTGCACCAGCACCTCACGGTCACGTGCATAGAAATCAAAGCAGTAGGCCCCCATCCACGCTTCTGCAATCAGGTTCCCGCCGGATTCCAGATCCGCCTCCGGGTCGAGCCGTTTGCGCGGCAGGATAATGTTCACCCTGTCCAGCGTACGGGCGATAAACTGCTGGCGCGCCAGCAGCGACGAGGCGTTGCGCTCAATCTCTTTGATGAACCGCAGCAGGTCACGCAGCCCTTTGCGCAGTGCGCGTTTGGCCGTCCAGGCCGGGCGCTTGTTACGGATAACCGCTGTAATGGTGGCCGCGAACAGGATCCCCACCATCGCAGACATCGCGGTGTTGATTACCCCCGGCAGATTGGGCGCAAAGTGGTGGCTCATGCCGATAAACCCCGGCAACTGCGTGGCGACGCTCAGCCCAATCATGTTGGTGGCAGGCCGGGCGATCACCAGCCCCAGCGCCATCAGCCCCGGCGTCAGGCAAATCAGCAGCGCCTCGAAGGTCACGGCCTGCGGGATCAGCAACGCGATATACAGCACGCTGACAACCAGTGCGAACAGCACCCCTTTGATAAACAGTTTCATCGGCGTCAGCGGTGTGTCGGCCCCGGCAAAGAAGGAGCTGAGGATCGCCGCCATCATCGGGGCGGTGGCCCCGTCCGCCCAGCCGCTGCCAATCCAGAACAGGCAGGAGCCGAACGTGGCGAGAAAAGCCGTCAATGCCGAGAGCAGCAACATGCCTTTATCAATGTGGCGGTGCGCGCGGGCCTTTTTCGCCAGCCGCGTATCCCCGGAGAGATCGCTGACCAGCACGCTGACGCTCTGGTACGCCCCGGCAATGCGCACAAAATCCGCCAGCCGCTCCAGCAGGCCAATCAGCAAAATGCTCTCTTCCGTGCCCAGCGCCCGGCGCTGCCAGGCCTGTTGCAGCCCGGCCTGACAGGTGTGCAGCGCCTCTTTGACGGCATCAATCTCATGCAGGATGTCACCCCCGTTCAGCCAGTGCAGAAACTGCCGGAATGTCTGCGCCACCGGCTCGGGAAAGCGGATCTGCTGTTCGCCCAGCAGGTTCAGCCGCACCTCAATGGCGGTCAGCGTCGGGATCAGGTAAGAGAGGTGTTGGTACTGCACGCTGACGAGGCGGATCAGCTTGCGCGCCGCATCGCCTTCATACACGCAATGGGTGATCAGCGTTTCGACATTCAGCGGGAAGTTCGCCATCTGGATCAGGATGTCCTCCCGCGCCAGGGATTTGTCTTTCGGCAACACGGTGATCAGCTCGCTGCACAGTTTGCGCCCGTTCTGGTACCAGACGCTGACGCTCTGTTCCAGCAGGCTGCGCATCGACACCGGGAAGACCAGCCGGTGCACCAGTGAGCTACAGACAATCGCCACCGTGATCTCTTCAATGCGGGAAATCACCGTGTCCGTGATGGAGCCGGCCGACGCCACACTGGGAAAGCCCATAATGGCGGCGCTGTAACCCGCCAGCATAAACACATAACTTTTCGGCGTGCGGTCATGCAGCGAAAGATAGAGGCAGGCCGCCACCCACAGCGAGACGCACAGGCTGAACAGCACCGGGCTTTGCACCGTGATGGGGTAAATCAGGAAAATAAACAGCCCACCCAGGAGGGTACCCAACAGGCGGAACACCGATTTGGAAAGGGTCGAGGCGGAATAGAGCTGTGAGGCAACATAGACCGTGGTCAAGGCCCAGGCCGGTTTTTCAAGGTTAAGTTCAAGGGAAATAAACAGGGCCAGAAAGGCGGCAAGACAGGTTTTTACAGAGAACAGAACTGCGTTTTTAGAAAGCCACTTCATGGAAGGATCGTACCAATGCACGCTGAGTGGCGCGTATCCTGCCAGAAGCCTTCCGGTTGCGCGCGGCAATTTATACTACAAGCTGTTACCAGTTGGGTCTGCTGATGTTTTTATTTATTTAACAGGACGTTAAATCGCGTTTTTTTGTGCGGTTCCGGTGGTGTAGGGTGGCATGTTGGGCAGGCGGGATAAAAAGTTGATAGCGGGGCACTGAATAGGGAGAATCGCGGCCACATAAAAAGAACTGACTAATAATGAGTGACCTGCAAAATGGATGAACATCGTCAACACACGTGGCCGGCCCGCGTAAAAGGGGGGCTGCGCCGCCTCTGGCCCCAGCCGTTAGTGGTTGCCAAAAAACAGATTATCCTGGCGAGCCTGGGGGCGGCCATTGGCCTGGTGCTGACCAGCCTGTTCAGCCGCTGGTTACTGGGCGACGTCAATCCCTGGTTTGTGGCACCGATGGGGGCCTCGGCGGTGTTGCTGTTTGGCGTGCCCAACAGCCCGCTGGCACAACCCTGGTCGATTATCGGCGGCAACGTCTTTTCCGCGCTGATTGGGGTTACCGTCGGCATGTGCATTCCCCAGCCGGCCATCGCCTGTGGGGTGGCGGTGGGGCTGGCGATTGCCCTGATGTATGCGCTGCGTTGCCTGCATCCGCCCGGTGGGGCAGTGGCGCTGACGGCCATTGTGGGCGGGGCAGGGATCCACCAGGAGGGCTTTTACTACGTTTTCAGCCCTATTCTGGTTAACTCGCTGTGCCTCGCGGTGCTGGCGATTGTGTTCAACAATCTGGCCGGGCGGCGTTATCCCCATCCTTTATCTGCTGCTGAAAGCAAACCCGCCCCGATCTCTTTTGCGGTGCCGATAACCCGGGAGGATCTGCATGAAGCGCTGCTTGCGGGGCAATTTCTGGATATTGATGAAGAGGATTTGCAGGCGCTGTTGCACGACGCGGAGCAGATTGCCGTACACCGGCAGCAGGCCGCAAGCCGCTAAACCCACCGGGGGCCGCAAAAAACAGGCGGCCCCTGCACGCCTCCCACGTACCGGCAGCCAGCCGCTAACAGGGGCAACAGACCTGTGCTTTTCCTTGCCGGAAACCGGGGTGTTTAATTAAGCCGTTGTTCAAGGGCAATAATAAATTGGATTTTATTGCGTTTTTACCGGCAATGCGTCCGGCAGGTTGCCGCGCCCTTTCATGCCCCGCAGACAATAAAATGCGGCGTTTTATTGGCTATAAAAAAACATGTAACATAATGATAACAACTGGGGTGATGATTAATCCACCAACCTGTTGATTATTAGGCTAAAAAATGTAAACAAATCTAAACAAAATTAAGTATTGAGTACCGGGGTAAAAAACCCTATATTGGCCGCGCTTTACCCACGGTAACGACTTTTTTAATTCAATTATTCAACCTGGGCGTTAACAATAACCCTGGTTGTAGGAGTGATATGATGACGGATAAAGTCCGTATTGATACTTTAGGTGCTAATTCATTAAACAGTAACAATGAAACTTATTTGGCGCGTCAGGCTGAATTCGAATCGAATGTCAGGAGTTATCCACGTAAATTGCCGTTGGCGATCGCAAAAGCCCAGGGCGTCTGGATCACCGATGTTGAAAACAATCAATATCTTGATTGCCTCGCAGGCGCAGGCACGCTGGCGCTCGGCCATAATCACCCTGATGTACTGCAAAGCATCCAAAATGTCATTACCAGCGGCTTGCCGTTACATACACTGGATCTGACTACTCCGCTGAAAGATCAGTTCTCCGAATACCTGCTCTCCTTATTGCCGGGCGCGGGCAGCGAGTACTGCCTGCAATTCTGCGGCCCGTCCGGCGCGGACGCGGTAGAAGCCGCCCTGAAACTGGCCAAGAAACACACCGGCCGCAGCGGCGTGATCAGCTTCTCCGGCGGCTACCACGGCATGACCCACGGCGCCCTGGCGGTGACCGGTAACCTGTCTCCGAAAGAAGCCGTCAACGGCATGATGCCGGAAGTCCAGTTCATGCCTTACCCGCACCAGTACCGCTGCCCGCTGGGTATCGGCGGTGAAGCCGGTGTGAAAGCGCTGACCTACTACTTCGAAAACCTGATCAACGATGTCGAGAGCGGCGTGCGCAAACCGGCAGCCGTGATCCTGGAAGCCGTGCAGGGCGAAGGCGGCGTGAACCCGGCCCCGGTCGAGTGGCTGCAACGCATCCGTAAAGTGACCCAGGAGCACGGCATCCTGCTGATCATCGACGAAGTGCAGGCCGGCTTTGCGCGTACCGGCAAACTGTTTGCCTTCGAGCACGCAGGCATTGAGCCGGACATCATCGTGATGTCCAAAGCGGTCGGCGGCGGCCTGCCGCTGGCCGTGCTGGGCATCAAGAAACAGTTCGACGCCTGGGCACCGGGCCACCACACCGGCACCTTCCGCGGCAACCAGCTGGCGATGGCCACCGGCCTGACCACCCTGAAGTACCTGAAAGACAACCAGGTGGCTGACAAAGTCGCCGCCCAGGGTGAGTGGCTGAAAGGCAAACTGGCTGACCTGCAAAAACGTTACCCGGTGATTGGCCACGTACGCGGCCTGGGCCTGATGATCGGCATCGAAATTGTGAAGCCGGGCGAAGCGCAGGATCACATGGGTTGCTACCCGGCTGACGGCGAGCTGTCTGCCCTGTTGCAGAAAAAATGCTTCGAAGCGGGGCTGATCCTGGAGCGTGGCGGGCGTCACGGCAGCGTACTGCGTCTGCTGCCTTCCCTGCTTATCACCAACGACGAGTTGGAGATTTTCCTGGATAAATTTGAACACGCCCTGTTGGCTGCCGGTGTTAAACCGGTTTGAGTGGAAGAGAAAGAATGACCCGGCAAAACCCGATTCTGGCCGCCTCTGCGCAAAGCACTGAGGCGTACCAGCAGGCCATCGCCCAGAGCAGCGCGGCCGTCGTGCAGTGGCTGCAACAGCCTGAGATGTATCAGGGGAAAAGCGTGGCGGAACTGCGTGAGCGCATCACGCTGGATTTCAACCCGCAGGGCCTGGGCAACCAGGCCGCGATTGAACGCGCGATTGAGTATTTCCTGAAAGACAGCCTGTCGGTACACCACCCGCAGTGCGTGGCGCACCTGCACTGCCCGAGCCTGGTTGTCAGCCAGGCGGCTGAAGTGCTGATCAACGCCACCAACCAGAGCATGGACTCCTGGGACCAGAGCCCGTCAGCCACCATCATTGAGATGAAGCTGATCGAGTGGCTGCGTACCCAGGTCGGTTACCAGCCCGGCGATGCCGGGGTGTTCACCAGCGGCGGCACCCAGAGCAACCTGATGGGCCTGATGCTGGCGCGTGACGCCTTCTTCGCCCGCCAGGGCCACTCCATCCAGCAGGATGGGCTGGTAGGCAACCTCAGAAAGATCAAAGTCTTCTGTTCTGAAAACGCCCACTTCTCGGTGCAGAAAAACATGGCGCTGCTGGGCCTGGGTTACCAGTCCGTCACGCTGGTGAAAACTGACCGCTTTGCGCGTATGGATCTCAATGATCTGAAAGAGAAAGTGGCGCAGGCGCAGGCCAACGGCGAGCAGATCCTGGCGATCGTCGCGACCGCCGGCACCACCGATGCCGGTGCGATTGACCCGCTGCGTGACATCGCGGCGGTGGCGGCCGAGCACGACATCTGGCTGCACGTCGATGCGGCCTGGGGCGGCGCGCTGCTGCTCTCTGAGAAGTACCGCGACTACCTGGACGGCATTGAGCTGGTGGACTCCATCACCCTGGACTTCCACAAGCAGTTCTTCCAGACCATCAGTTGCGGCGCCTTCCTGCTGAAGGAAGCACGCCACTATGAGCTGATGCGCTATCAGGCGGCCTACCTGAACTCTGAGTTCGATGAAGCGCAGGGCGTGCCGAACCTGGTCTCCAAGTCGTTGCAGACCACCCGCCGTTTCGATGCCCTGAAACTGTGGATGGGCCTGGAAGCGCTGGGCCAGAAGCAATACGCTGAGATCATCGATCACGGTGTGACGCTGGCGCAGCAGGTTGCGGCCTATGTGGCTGAGCAACCGGCCCTGGAGCTGGTGATGCAGCCGCAATTGGCCAGCGTGCTGTTCCGCTACCGTCCGGCGTCGCTTGCCGGTGCGGACAATGCCGCCATCGCGCTGCTCAACCAGCGCATCGGTGATGCCCTGCTGGACTCCGGGCGTGCCAACGTGGGCGTCACGGAATTTGACGGCGTCACCTGCCTGAAAATGACGTTGCTCAACCCAACGGTCACGCTGGACGACATCAAAACGCTGCTGGCACTGGTGGAAACCACCGCGCAACAATTGCCGACCGCCTGATTTTCCGGTTGGCAGAAAAAAGCCGATGCCCCAGGGCATCGGCTTTTTTATTGGGTGCCATCGCCCGGCGCCTTAGCCCCGCGACGCCGTCCACCAAATCCGCCCGCCGCGGCCGACGATCACCGCCGATAACACCAGCAGCAGCATCCCGCCGG